>NZ_BAABKB010000022.1:0-613 GCF_039543605.1 Streptomyces siamensis
GCGGTCTCTCTTCTCTCTCTCTGTCTCTCTTCGCATCCTTGTTTTATCATCTTCAGTTTGAGAGAATGGAAACTTTCCTATTCACTTCCGAATCTGTGAATGAGGGTCACCCAGACAAGCTCTGTGATCAGATATCTGATGCAGTTCTCGATGCCTGCCTTGAACAAGATCAAGACAGCAAAGTTGCCTGTGAGACTTGCACCAAGACTAACATGGTCATGGTCTTCGGTGAAATCACAACCAAAGCCGCGGTAGACTATGAGAAGATTGTGCGTGACACATGCCGCACCATTGGATTTGTTTCCGATGATGTTGGTCTTGATGCTGATAATTGCAAGGTTCTAGTCAACATCGAGCAACAGAGCCCTNTGATGTTGGTCTTGATGCTGATAATTGCAAGGTTCTAGTCAACATCGAGCAACAGAGCCCTGATATTGCCCAGGGTGTCCACGGTCATCTCACTAAGCGCCCCGAGGAGATTGGTGCTGGTGACCAGGGTCACATGTTTGGCTATGCCACAGATGAAACTTCCGAGCTGATGCCCCTCAGCCATGTCCTTGCAACCAAACTTGGTGCCCGCCTCACTGAAGTGCGAAAGAATGGAACTTGCCCC
>NZ_BAABKB010000023.1:0-267587 GCF_039543605.1 Streptomyces siamensis
GGAGCATGCGACACCAGGGCAGCTGCACGGCCGGGCGGCGATGAACGACGGTCTCTGCACACCGGAACCGCGGCGAAGGCGTGCGGGTGGGGAGGTTGAGCCGCCGACGCAGCCTGACGGCCGCCCACTGCCCCACCCCGCAGGCAGCGGGCTTCGGCCGAACAGGGACCGCGGGCGGCTCTGTTGCACCACAGCCGCCCGCAACACCGTGAGGGGCCCCGCCTGCCATCAGGCGGGGCCCCTCACGCGGACACGACACAACCCTCATGCCTCAGATGCCGTCCCAGCGCGCCGCAGGTTGCTTGGTGACGTTGCGCGCACCTTATGGGTTGCCACCGACACGGCAGGCCTGGGCCGGCTCAGCTTCTGAGCCGGCGGGAGCCGATGAGGGCGGCGGCTGTGCCGGCGAAAGCAAGGAAGTGCTCGGCCTTGCGCTCGTAGCGGCGGTGCAGGCATCGGCATCCGGCGAGCCAGGACACGGCTTCTCTGGGCGACCCGGCGGTGGCGGCCCCGTCCCGTGCGTTGTCCGGCTTCGCCTGGCGCGCGGCATGCCGCCCGGAGCCAGGGTCAGGCGGCGTGGCGGACGGCCACAACTTCGCCGGGTGCGGCATCGTGGGCCACGCTCGCGTGCGCGAGACGGGCGGTGCGGCCGGTGGCCGCGCTCTGCGGCCGGTGCCGTGCGAAGACGACGAGGCGCAGCACCGCGAACCGCGCGACGCCGACGAGCGCGGAGGCCGACAGGTAGACGATCTGCACGAGCACGACGCCGGGTTCGACCACGAGTTGCTGCAGGACGAACATCGCCGCGCAGGTCGCCACGTAGGCGGCCGCCGCGGACCCGGCGGACTGCGCATGCTGGCGCCGGGTCGCGCGGGTGCCCCCGCCGAAGGCGAAGCGGGCGTACAGCTCGGTGGCCAGGAGCGGGGAGAGAACGGCGACCAGGGCGTTGGCCAGACTCCAGGCGATCAAGGAAGCCAGGGCCGTCACGGCGAAGCTGGAGGCGAGTCCCACTGCGCCGCCGCAGAGCACGAAGCGGGCGAAGGCGGTGACGTTGCCGGGTTCCCCCGGCTGCTGTCTCTGCGCTGTGTGCATGTTCTGCCCCCCTCCCTGTCAGAGTCCGCCCCGCACCGCGCGCGCTTCCCGCCCCCGCAGGGTCTTCCCGCGTGTTGCGGACAAAGGAAGCGCGCGCGGTGCGTTCATGTCGCGGACGGTCTGCCTGTTGCGCACGGCCGGTGTGTCCGCAGGCGGTGCCGGAATGGTCGTCGCGACGGTTCGGCTTCGACGCGACGAACGAATGTGAGATCCCTGGCGATGCCCGACGTGTCGGGGAAGGGGCCCTGCCCCGTCACCCGCCGGAAGGCGGCGGCCCCAGGTGTTCCCGGTACAGACGCCGCCTCCGGCACGCCGCGGGTGCCGCACCCGCCGGCAGGGCCGCAGGGTCAGGAGTCCGCCCGCCTCGGCAGCCGCCAGTTCGGGCGCACGAAGTGACAGGTGTAGCCGTCCGGATAGCGGCGGAGGTAGTCCTGGTGCTCCGGCTCGGCTTCCCAGAAGATGTCGGCCGGCACGACTTCGGTCACCACGCGTCCCGGCCACAGGCCCGACGCGTCGACGTCGGCGATGGTGTCCTCGGCGATGCGCCGCTGCTCGGCGTCGTGGTAGAAGATGGCGGAGCGGTAGTCGACGCCGACGTCGTTTCCCTGCCGGTACCTCGTCGTCGGGTCATGGATCTGGAAGAAGTACTCCAGGACGGTGCGGTAGTCGGTGGCGGCCGGGTCGAAAACGATCTCGATCGACTCCGCGTGGTTGCCGTGTTCGACGTAGGTCGGATGGCGCATGATGCCGCCGCTGTATCCCACCCGGGTACTCACGACGCCGGGGAGCGTGCGGAGCAGATCCTGCATGCCCCAGAAACAGCCGCCCGCGAGCCATGCTTTTTGCCGGACTTCACTCATAACCTGTTCGCCTTTCTTCGATGTTCGAAAACACCCGTGCATCCGGGCCGGTGCGTGTCAGGGTCGGCGGCCGGCCAACGCCCGGGCGTCCTGTGGTGATTGCGGGCAGCTCACGCACCCGGGGCGGTTCGTACTGCTGCGGTCCTGCCGGCGGTATGCCGGTGGCAGACAGGGCGGCACGAAGGCCCCGTCCGTAGGCCCGTACCCCCACATCGCCGCTGTCTGCGCCCATGACCACACCCAGGAGGGGTCCGGCCATCCGTCGCAGCAGCCGACGCCGGCCGTCGGGGACCGTTGGCACAGCCCGCCGCAGGCCGTCCGGGCATCGCACGGACGGCGCAGGCCGCTGTGTCGGGGTGTGTCTGTCGCGGGTGACACGCTCTGCCCGCCCTTTCCGGGGTGTCTCATCCGCGCCCGCGCGGGCGGTGACGGGCTCATGAAAAGAGGACGGGTCCCGCGCTCCGGTCCCCCGCTGTCGGGCGCGGGGCCGGAGTCGGGGGTTGCGGGACCCGCCGGTCGAGGGGCCGTAGGAGAGTCGGCCCGGTACCCGGCATCCAGGCGTCGGCGTCAGGGTGCTCATGGCCTGGGCGCGTGGCGTGGCCGGGTGGCCCGGGGCGGCCGAGTGGCCCGCGAAAAGGCCGCTCGATCGCCCCGGCGGGTTGCCGCCCGTGCAGTCGTTGGTGGACGACGGACTAGCGCAGGGAGCGGAAGCCCGCACGGACCTCGTTCACGAGCTGCTCCGGCTGCTCCCAGGCGGCGAAGTGGCCGCCCACCTCGAGCCTGTTGTAGTGGACGAGGTTCGGGTACGCCTGCTCGGCCCAGCTCTTGGGGGCCTGGTAGACCTCGTCGGGGAAGACGCTGACGGCGACCGGGAGCTTGACGCCCTTGGCGCCGAGGAACGGGGTCTTGTTCTCCGCGTACAGACGCGCCGCGGACACGCCCGTGTTCGTCAGCCAGAACAGCGTGATGTTGTCCAGGACGTCGTCCCGGGTGAGGCCCTCGACCTGTCCGGCGAAGGCCCGGGCGATCATCTGAAGGCTCGGCGCGTCGTGGTCGAGCAGGTAGGTCGCCAGGCCGACGGGCGAGTCCGCGAGGGCGGCCAGCGTCTGCGGGCGCGAGGCCATCATGAGGAACTGGGCGATGTTCTGGTACAGGTGGCCGACCTGCTCGACCGCGCGCTTCTCCTCGTCGCCTGCCACCACGAAGTCGGCGGGCAGCGGGTTGCCGACCGCGAGCGCCTGCTCGACGGCGGGCGGAACGGTGCCGGGCAGGTTGACGTGGATGCCCGCCAGGCCCTCGGGCTCCTGCACGCCCATGAGGTCCGAGATGATCGCGCCCCAGTCGCCGCCCTGCGCCACGTACTTGGTGTAGCCCAGGCGCTTCATCAGCTCGCCCCAGGCACGCGCGATGTGCTCGGCGTCCCAGCCGGCCGCGGTCGGCTTGCCGGAGAACCCGTAGCCCGGCATCGACGGGATCACCAGGTGGAACGCGTCCGAGGCATCGCCGCCGTGGGCCGTCGGGTTGGTGAGCGGTTCGATGATCTTCAGCTGCTCGATGATCGACCCGGGCCAGCCGTGCGTGACGATCAGCGGCAGGGCATCCGCGTGCTTGGAGCGGACGTGGAGGAAGTGGATGTCCAGGCCGTCGATCTCGGTGATGAAGTGCGGCAGCGCCTTCAGCTTCGCCTCGACCTTGCGCCAGTCGTACTCCTCGGCCCAGTAGCGGGCGAGTTCCTGCACCGTCTCCAGCGGCACACCCTGCGAATGGTCTGCGACAGTCTCCTTCTCGGGAAAGCGCGTCGCCTGAATGCGTGCACGCATCTCCTCGAGCTCCGCCTCGGGGAACTCGAACGTGAACGGACGAATTGCGGACATGATGGTCTCCACGATGTCTGAAGTGGTTTCAGGAGAGGGGGCGGGATTCGACGCCGAGTTCGGATGCATCCGCAACTCGTCTCTCCCGCCGGCCGAAACGAAGGACCGTGTGACCCGGTCCTGTTTTCCGGCGCACTTCCATGATGGGCCCGGGGTGCCGCCTCGGTAATCCGGAACGTGACCTAGATTCCGCAAGGGGCGGTGTCGTTCTTCCCCGGTAACCTGACGCGGTACGTCACGGGTGCCGCGGCCAGTCATTCGACTTACAGCGGCTCACACAAAGAGACGGCTCGGCCATGATGACGGCCGTGTCCAGGGTGGCAGTTGAGCATCCGGTCCGGTGCGGGGGTGCCGCTGTGATCCGGTGCGGGGCCGGCAGGCCGCCAAAGGCTCCACCGTGCTACCAACGCAAGACCGAACACGTCCTCGCCCCCGCCGCCACAGCCGCAGCCGCAGCCCTCACCGGCTGCCGCCGGCTCGTCCGGTGAGCCAGTCGGCCGGGAGCAGATGCCGGCCCACACCGGTGGTGTCAGTGACGGCCCGTAGGGTGCGCTGGTATTCGACGAGGAGGTTCCATGGGCTTTTCCGGTCATCTGGTCTTTGCACGCAGCGAGCGCCCCCTGCTGGAAGCACCCCTGTTCGACAGCACCGATCCAGGACTGGAGGACAGCGTGGATGAGTGGCCGCCACGACCGGGCGGCTGGCAGACCCTGCAGTTGGAACACGGCATCTGGGAACACGAGTACCTGCCCGACCTGGTCAAATGGACTGGCGCGCCGGCCTGCGTCGCCGACGTCTCCGACAGCAGCGTCGCCCTCGTGACCGCACTGGACACCAACGGCCGACGCTGGCAGGCATGGCTCAACCTGGACATCGCCGCGTCCCTCCTCCTCGAGGAACCCGAGGACGTGGACGACACGAGCCTGTGGACGGTCACCCCGGAGTTCGAAGAGGCCATGAGACACAAACGCGCCGAGCTCGATGCGGAGGTTCCGGCCGACGCCGAAGGCGCCCTCGCGTGGGCCTCAGCGGCTGGTGTCCCGGCCACGGCGCAGCAGTGGCGGATCGAGGAACTGCTGCGTTCTCAGGAGACCTTCGCGGAGGAGCTGTTCGACGCACTACTGGATGAACTGGGCTTCCCCAAAGCCGCCCAGTCCTCACCGCAGCCATAAAAACGACGTATGAGCCCGACTCTTCCGTGACGGCCCGCCGGATTCCTCGGCGGGCCCATCCGGCTGCCGACAGGCACGCAAACACGCTGCGGTCCCAGCCCGGACACGCCGGCAGTGCCACCGTCGCAACACGACGACCGGGCACGTTCAAACACCCAAGCACCGTCGCGGATCCCCCTGTCCACCCCGGCGCTCGCCGGCCGTGATCCGTCAGTCCGTCGAAGGCCGGAAGCGGACCAACTACCCGTCACGGGAACCGACGAAATGCGGCGTGCCGGGTGACGAAAGCGAGTCGGCGCTCACGGGAGAGACTGCGGTAGCGGGTGTGATCCGGTTGCCCATTCGTCTGTCGGCATCAAGGAACGGCGTTGCCGACTACCTCCGTCAACTCCTCAGCCGACTCGGAGGTCAGACGGTAGAACCCCTGGAGGCTGATCGAGCGCTCGAGACGGCCGTCCACCACGTACTTCAGACCGCGGGTCTGGCCTCGGCGGTTACGCCAGGTAAGCCTCGCCAGAAGATCGCCGCGGATCGGTATGTCGAAGCGCACAGGCGTCGCGTCCACGTGCACCGCCGCGGCGCCGCAGCCGCCGGCACCGAGCATCGACCAGTCACCGTGCCCGGGAAACGCTGGGTCCTGCCACGTCGCGGGGGCGTTGCCGCAGCAGTCGCGCCGCTCCATGTCGATCACCCTCATCCGGCTCACCACGTACACGACACACCGGTTGATATGCAGCGCGTACACCTCGTCCCCAACACGGGCGCCCGACCAGGCGGGCAGGGAGGAATGGACGCCGCTGAAGGCGACCGGCGGCCGCTCACCCACGCGACCCTCCTTACGCAGGGCACGGCACGTGTCATGGGTCCACAAAACGGTGAAGGCATCAGACATGCCGTGATCCTATGAACGAGGACTGACAGCCTTCCTTGGGACAACGCTCCTCTCCTCCAACCTCGCTCGGCGGGAAGACCTGCTGGCAAGCCTGGGATTTGGGCGCACCGACCCATCTCATTACCGCAGGTCAGCGAGTTTCGTCGGTAGTCCCGTCAGGCGCGGAGGACTGTGGCGCTGCGCGTCTTCGGGTCGGGGATGCGTTTGCCTCCCCCAACTGGAGCTGGGTAGACCCGCCGAAGAGGGGACGACGCCCTGGGTCACCGGCTCTCTCGGCTCCGGGGCATTTGCTGCAAAATCAGGCCGGTGGGTCCGGGCTCAGCCGTTCTTCTCCTGCCTGCTGTCGTCCGTGTCATCACCTAGGACACGGTCTTCAGTCAGCTGACTGATGCCCAGGATGTGGTCGTGGAGCCAAGGTGGACGAAATTCCCGCATCGAAAGGGGCGTCGCCCCATGCCATACGAGAAGCCGGGCCTTTCGGCTCGCGGCCGGTCCGCTCACCGCATGCGCCCGCTGCGCCTGCACATCGAGAGGATTCTTTGTCCGTCGGTCCGTATCCCGCTCACGGCCGAGTTCCATTACACCGAGGCGGACCCTCTCGTCGTGCTGATGGAACTGCACCCGGCAGAGGGTGGGGTGGTCCCGTGGGTCCTCTCACGCGACCTGCTCTTCGACGGCACCGAGGAACCGAGCGGCGTGGGTGACGTACGGCTGTGGCCGTCCATCGCCCACGGACGCCGTGTGGTGCACATGAAGCTGGAGGCACACGGCCGTTCGTGCCTGCTCGAGATGGACCGGGGACGGCTGGAGGAATGGCTGCTGGAGACCTTCGACCTGGTTCACCCCGGCACGGAGTTCCACAAGATGGACTGGGCCGCCGGCGTGGCCGCCCTCGTCGAGGGAAAGCGGAATCAGCCGTAAAACCGGGCGGCACAGAGCCTGCGGGTCAAGGCGTGCACGGGCATGCCGTGTGCGGGAGCCGGCAGGCGAAACCGCGCTCACCAGGGGTAGCCAGATCCCGGCCGCGTTCTCGGCCGCAGGAGTTCACGGCCGGCCAGCAGCGCGACCGACGAGTGGCACCGGCATGCGCCCGCGACTCTGCGAACAAACCCGCGGCTCTGCCAACAAAGGGGTGCACGCCGCAGGGCGACGGTTTCACCGCTCCGCGGTGGCGGCGTGTGAAGAATGCGGTGCCCATCCGCAGTCACATGACTGATGCGCAGACGCTCCCGCCGGAGTCGGGGCGCACGCAGTTGCGTGCGACTGCCGCACCGCCGCGGCCCTTGACGGTCACAGCACATCGCCCGCCCGGCGCCGGATTCCGGTGCCTGCGCGCTGGTCCCGCCCGTCACCGACACCGGTTCCGAGGCCGGCGCCTGTCACCGGTTCACCGAAGGCTGCGTCCTGCGCCGCAATGCCGTGCGGTAGTGGTGGGACCAGGACACGAACGGCGAGACGCACCGCACGCAGATCACCGCCGGCCCGCTGCGGGCCGGCCAGGAGCAGTCCACCCCTCTGCCCCCGGTACTCGTCGTCACCGCACAGGCCGACATCGCACGGGACTGGGACGAAGGCAAGGGTCAAGGGTCAAGGGTCAAGGGTCTGCGCAGCGAAACGGCGCGCCGCGGGTGTGCCGCTCACCGCGCCCCCATACGACGGGACCAATGACGTCGTTGTGCTCGACACACGGTCCTCCCTCGCCCACCGAGGCGGCCCGCAGGGCGACGGCCCGGGCCATCACCGCGCTCCGGCAGGCTCTGCGCACCGGTCCCTGACCCACCCATCCCTCCAGCCGCGGGCCGGGCAGGACGCCGGGCGCCCGGCGCCGTCCGTCAGCCGAAACGCCCGGTGCGGTGCGGGCGGATCGCGGCGGTGACGGCGTCGGCCAGGGCCGGCACCTCGTGCGCCGTCAGGGGCGAGATGGTGATGCGGATGCCGGGCGGTGAGGAGAGCCGGAAGCGTGCGCCGGGTGCGACCGCCCAGCCGGCCTGCAGCAGCCGGGTCACCGCCCCGGTCTCATCGGGTACCGGCACCCACACGTTCATGCTGCTGCGGCCATACGCCGTCACCCCGCGATCGGCCAGGGCCTGCACGAGCGTGTCGCGGCGCGCAGCGTAGCCGGCGGACACCGCCGCGACGTCCACGGCACCGGTGCGGCACAGATGGGTCACGGTGTGCTGGAGCAGGTGGCTGACCCAGCCGGGGCCCAGCCGGTAGCGGCCGCGGATCCGGTCGACGGTGAGAGGGTCGCCGGTCAGGACGGCCAGACGCAGGTCGGGGCCATACGCCTTGGCCATCGAGCGGACGAGCATCCAGTGCCGGGTGCTGCCGGCCAGCGGGTGCAGCGGCAGATCGGTCAGTCCGTGCACATGGTCGTCGTCGATGACGAGGACCTGCGGGTGCTCCGCGAGGAGGGCACGCAGGTCCTGGGCGCGGGCGGCGGAGATCGTGGCGCCGGTGGGGTTCTGGCCGCGGTCGGTGACGATCAGTGCCCGTGCCCCCTGCCGCAGGGCGGTGTCCACGTCGTGGGGCAGCGGGCCGTCGTCGTCGACACCGACCGGGATCGGCCGCAGGCCGAGGGCGGGGACGAGGTCGAAGAGGCTGCCCCAGCCCGGGTCCTCGACCGCCACCGCGTCGCCGGGCCGCAGGTGGGCGGCGAGCGCGCGCTCCATGGCATCCAGGGATCCGGAGCTGAGCCCGACGGGGCCGTCGGGGACGCCGTCGGCGTCGAAAGCCGCGCGGGCCAGAGTGCCGAGCTCGTCGTCGACCGGGGCCTGGCCGTACAGCATCGGCTGCCGGGCGTGCCGGGCGGCAGCCTCGGCCAGCGCCTCACCCAGCGGGGGCAGCAGCGCCGTGTCCGGGTTGCCGTCGGACAGGTCGCGCACGCCGGGCGGCACCTCCAGGCGGATCTCGTCGTGCGCGGTGATGGCCGGGCGCGGCCTCACCCGGCTGCCGCGCCGGCCCGCGGTCTCGATGACGCCACGATCACGCAACAGGCGGTAGGCGGCGGCGACGGTGTTGGGGTTGACGCCGAGCGCGCCGGCAAGCTCCCGCAGCGGCGGGAGCGCGGTACCCGGCGCGAGGGTGCCCTGCCCGATGGCCTCCTCGACGCTCGCTGCGATCTCCGCCGCACCCCGACCCGTGAACGTGTACTCTCCTATCACAACACCCATTATGCACTAGTTCAAAAGGATTGCGTCATATCTTCCCCGCCCCCCACCGGCAACGCCTACACCGCAACGGACCGCACTGTCCCCACCCGCATCCGCAGGCACGCCTCCTACGACCGTGAACTGGTGCACGCGATCCTCGACGCGGACTACCTCTGCCACCTCGGCTTCGTCCGCGACGGCGCCCCCGTCGTGCTGCCGACCCTCTACGCCCGCGTCGCAGAACGCCTCTACATGCACGGCTCCGTCGGCTCCCGGCCACTGCGCTGCGCCGGCGAGGACACCGGGATCGCCGTGTGCCTGACCGTCACCCACGTGGACGGGCTCGTGCTGGCCCGCTCCGCCATCCACCACGCGATCAACTACCGGTCCGTCATCGTGCACGGCACCGCCCGCCAGGTCACCGACCCCGCCGAACGCTCCACCGCACTCAACGCCCTGATCGAGAACATCGTGCCCGGCCGCGCCACCGACACCCGCCCCGCGAACACCAAAGAACTCGCCGCCACCGCCGTCGTCGCCCTCGACCTCGACGAAGTCTGCGCCAAAGTACGCACCGGCGACCCCAACGACGACCCCGAAGACCTCACCCTGCCCCACTGGACCGGCGTCCTGCCCGTGGCACGCACCTACGGCACACCCACACCCGCCGCCGACCTCGACCCCACGATCACCATCCCCCACTACCTCACCAACCGCTGAAACACCCCCCGCAACACCCTCCCCCTCCCCGCGGACACCGCCGTCGACAGCACAGGGACCGGCTCACCGCACACGACCCCACCCGGCCGGCCTCTGGCCGGCGAGCAGCGAGCAGCGAGCAGCGAGCAGCGAGCAGCGAGCCGACGATGACCGGCAGTGACTCCGCCCACGTACCGCCGATCCGTCGACCGGCCGGGGCCCGGACACCCGGCATCCCGCCTGAAGCACGGCGGGCGGGCGCTGCCATGCGACCAGGCGCAGGAAACCACCGGGCATCACCAAAAGCCGAAGGCACGCTCGCCGAGGTCCGATCACGCATACGGGATACCCCGCCGGAAGTGGCGAATTCCAGGGGGCATCCCGTATGCGCGCCGCGGCGCTTCGGCACGGTCAGTGGTCGTGCCGAAGCGCCGCGACGCCGGTCAGCTGCCCGACAGGGCGACATCGGCCTTCGCCGGACTGCCCCGCTTCACACTCACCTTCCTGCTGCGCTTGCCGTGTCCCTGGCCGCCGGCGGTGACGATGACGGCCGGCACGGTCGCCTTCAGCCACACCTCGTACCCGCCGCAGCTGCCGGCCGTGACCGTCACCGAATCCCTGCCCGCCCGCGACACGGCAACCCTCACCCCGGCAAGGGCCTTGCCCGTGGCCTCAAGCACAGAGTCCCCGACATCGAATCGACGAGGACTCAAGAACGATCGAGGCTAAGAGCTCGTAACACGATCTTGCTGGTGTGAAGCGGCTGGTCGGGGGCGCTGCTGAGTAGGTTGCTGCTGCCAGCGCCAAGGTCGTTCACAAGCCGTGCTGGAGTCATGTCGGGATGAAGCTCGGCCACCAGGGTGGAACGTTGCCCGGGCAAAACGGGGCGGGGTATGAGTCCGGCATCCCGAGCCATGTGACAAGGAACCAGGTGAACCACAGGGTGAAGATGAGCCCTGCCATCCGGGCTGTCCTGCGATGACGTCTTCCGAGAGTGCTGTGCAGGATCACCCACGGAACCGTAGTGGCGATCCATATGAGAGGCGCAAGAAACAGCAGAGTCATGCTGTTGGCTGCTGCGTTGACGCCGATGTCACAAGCAGCCCATGCCCTCCCAATCGCAGCAATGGTCACCACTGCGGTCAGCCCGCCGAAGAGGACACCAAAGCCAATTCCGCTGGACCAGCGGCTCGGAGGACTCGACGGCTCTGCTCCCACGTTCGTCTCCCCCATCTCGCCCTGGAAGCGGAGAGTACCAACGCTCTGAAGCAGCCCGCTGGGGCCCTGGCCTGCTCTGACACCGGTCAGCCGTTCTTGGGCTTTTGAAGCCGCCTCCAGCAGATGAGGCCGCAGGCCAACGAGACGAAGGCGTCGTGGAGCTCGGTGCGGCGTTCCCATCGCACGGCGAGGCGTTTGAACTGGTGGAGCAGGGCGAAGGTCTGCTCCACGACGTAGCGGAGCTTGCCCATGCCCTTGATGTCCGGGGCGCCCTTGCGGGAGATGACGGGCAGGATCAGCCGCTTGCGAAGCTCTTCGCGGTTCGGATCGGAGTCGTAGCCCTTGTCTCCGAGCAGGGCTTCCCGACGCCTTCGAGGACGACCAGGGCGACCGGCGACGGGTGGGATGCCGTCGACCAGGGCAAGGGTCTGGGTGACGTCGTTGACGTTCGCCGCGGTCGTGATGACCTTGAGCGGAGTTCCGCGTCCGTCGCAGATCAGGTGATGTTTGCTGCCTGTCTTGCGCCGGTCGACCGGCGACGGACCGGTGTCGGCACCCCCCTTTTTTCGCGCGGACATGGGAGCCGTCCACGCAGGCCCGCGACCAGTCGAGTCGGCCGGCCGCGTTCAGCTCGGCGAGCAGGATGCGGTGCAGCCGGTCGAAGACTCCCGCCTGCTGTCACCGCTCCAGGCGACGCCAGCAGGTCTGTCCGGAGCCGAACCCCAGCTCCAGCGGCAGGAGTTGCCAGGCTATGTCGTTGCAGAGGACGTAGAGAATGCCCTGGAGACAGAGCCGGTCCGACACCGGCCGCGGACCGGGTGACCGCTCCGGCCAGGGCGGCAACAACGGTTCGATCAGCGCCCACAAGTCGTCGTCCACGATCCACGGCCGCGACTGACGCTTCCCCATGCCCCCATCAACGAGCGATCAAACCGACAGTCACATGATCAACCGCTTTTGTTAGAGCCAGTAAGCCGCGTCTGGGCTGTTGATGGCGCACGACCCCGTTGCTCACCCCAGTTCCCGATCCGCCGTCACTGTCCCCCCTGGCACCGTGACGGGCTGGCAAGCAGGAGCAAACCGAGACGCGACAAGCCCGCCTCTGAGCAGCACCCACGGCCGGGGCGAAGCAGCGTAGATGCGCTCCCGGCTCAGCGCCTACTTCTGATGCGGTCATGTCGTGGCGGATGCGGGGCGGTGTGGGCTGATCAAGTCTCGGTGGCAGCCCCACCTATTGGGGTCGCCGTCGCGCGGTGAGGTTTCCTGTCTCAGGGAGTTGGCCTCGCGTCCGGATGGTTGCCGGACGCCTCATCCCCGCCAGCCACGGCCCCGGCCACTGACGGCATCACACCCACGCCGGACCACGCGTCAAGGACAGCACGCTCCTCTTTGCTCTCCTCGCCGTATCGTACGCGGGCAGCAGTGACGGTGCGTTGGGCCCAGTCCGCGAAGTGCAGGCCGTCTCGTAGTCCATCGCTGGTCAACGCGTCCCACCAGATCTGCCCGGCATGTTCCCAGGCCCGGCCGCCCAGGCTTGTGGCGAGCAAATAGAAGGCGTGGTTGGGTATGCCACAGTTGATGTAGTTGCCTTCGTTGCCCTTCGTGACTATGTAGCCGTCCATGTGCGCCGGTTGCGGATCTTTACCCATGACGTTGTCGTCATACGCGGTGCCCGGTGCCTTGAGAGAACGCAGGCCGACGCCTTGACGGCCTGGGGCGAGCAGGCCAGCACCCATGATCCAGTCGGCCTCATCGACGGACTGGCCGAGGGACCACTGTTTTACGAGAGTGCCGAAAACGTCACAGTGGGAGCGTGCAAGGGCCCCTTCCTCCCCTTGGAATGAGACGAAGTACAGCATCTCGTCAAGCCCCCAGGTGGCCTCCCCAGCGATGACTTCAGGGCACTGACTGAACCGTTGGAATACCGCTCCGTCACCGTCGCCCAGAATGAGCGAATAGCCGTCCCAGCGGCCGTTGGGGTAGTTCTTCCCGTAGTGCACAACCGCAGCAAGCGGCCCACCACCCGAGGGAAGTTGGGCCCGGCCGTAGACCTCTCGGAAGAACCTGCGAGTAGTGATCAGCAGATCGTACGTTTCATCGATGACCAGGTCACCCACTGGCGGCAGCCCCGTGTACCGAGCGACGGCAAGGTCCACCGTCTTCTTGCCGTTCTTCGCATCGAAGATCACAAGATCCGCCACGGATGTGGCGTCTGGGAGTGGCTTCGGTCCTTCGTCCGTAAGTGCTACGCCGGCGTTGGTAAATCCGTCTGAGGGCACAGCGTCCTGTGTCAGCGCTTCTAGGAGTGACAGAGGGATCAGGCCTGCCCTGGCTAGTGGGTGCGGAGTGCGGTGTGCGGGCCTAGGACCTTCGAGGCGGCGGGTCCATTCTCGGATCTGTGCCGTCGGCACCTGAGCAATACCGCCGATCTCCTCAATCGCCGCGCTCAGGCGGGCAGCCTCACGACTCAGCCACTCGTCGCGTTCGACTTCTGACAACGTGTCGTCCGCTATGAAGGGCGCCAACTCGAGCGCCTCATACCCGCGATGGACCGCCTCGAAAGACGCCCCGCTTCGCCGCCGGGCCAGAACCGTGCCGTGAGCATCCCAAGCTTCTCGGGACAGGCTCGGGGCGGCCCAGTGGCCGGTCTGACGAAAATACGCGACCGCCACGCTGTTTCTGGTGAGCTCTGCGTAGATCAACCGACCTGCAGTGCGCACACTCGTTCTGTTCCGCAACAGAGCGGCGCCCCCGGTGACTAAGCCACCACCCAGTGTGCCGATGATGGCCGCAAACAACGCACTGTCCATGTCGGCATAGTGAGGGTTGCCGAAGAGGACGCGCTAGTAGTGCGCGCGAAGCAGGGAACCGCAACGCAGTTACCTGGGGCCGTGACGGCGTTCTCGACGCGGGGTGTCTTGGAGTGGTGCCATCCGCACCGGCCGGCCAGCTCGACGACCGTCAGCCCGGCGTTCTTGCGCAACTCGCGCAGCCGGAGCGCGACGACCTCGCGCGCGGCCTGGGCGGACGAGGACGGGGAGAGGGGCATGAGCTGGCCTGTCCGGTGCGTGCGGTCAGTGGATCTGGTACTGGTCGTGCGGGATGGCCCGAGACCACACGGTCTCGAACGCTTTGGTGCACAGCCGGGCTGTGGCCGGATCGTCGGTGATCTCCTCGCCCGTCCACGACCCGTCACCGGCGAAGTGGTTCCAGTGGATCCACTGTTCGTCGAAGAGCCAGAAGTCGTTGCCCGGCAGTGCGATGTCGGACGCCCTGCGGCGCGGAAGCCACCGGACCTGCTCGCCTGCCGCGACGTTGGTGAACGTGCCCTCGTACAGGAACTTCGTGTACTCGCTGACGGGTTCGGACACGATGCGGGCGCGGCGCACCACGACCCCGCGGCCCACGGTCTCTTCGATCAGGTCGAGCCAGGGCCGCCACCAGGAGGCGCGGTCGGCCGGGTTGTGGCGGAATCCGCTGCGCCACTCGGCGAAGGGGCCCTGTTCGTAGTCGACGGCGTACGCGTCGCGCATCTCCAAATGGACGGCGGAGCAAGTGCAGGTGGAGATCAGCTCATCGAAGGTCGGCACGCTCGACGGCATTGCACGCCTCCCTGATCAGGTGCACCATCCTGGCCGGCATGCGGATCACGGCTTCGCCGTCCGGGATTCCCTGCGCGTGGCCGGGCATCTCGAACGCTGCGCATTCCGCCTCCAGTTCGGGATCCAGCTTCCAGCCCTGGAAGACGAGTTCCTGCTTCTCCTGGTCGACCCACACCGTGGGGCTCTGCTTGTCCCCGGTGTTGGGGTCGATGCCGACGAACAGTAGCGGCATGATCGCCTCCCTCGATGGGATGTGCAGCTGTGTGCAACACCATTGCGTCGCCGTCGTGCCATTCGGTCAGGGCGACAGATCCTTGCGAGGTACGGACCCGGGCGGGCGCGGGCGCTGTGGATGCGGTCGGCTTGGGGGTGGCCGAAGTGCGGCTGGCGATAGGCGCGGGGCCGATCGCTTGTTGACCCGCTTCCGCCGCTGTTAGGTTGGCGTATTCGCCGCATGGGGCTCAGGGGGTTTGCAGCGTCGTGCAACGCCGTGCATTGCCAAGAACCGTACTCGGCCTGCTGCTGGCCGTCGCGCTCGGTGCCGGTGCGAGCGCATGCCGAAGCAGCCCGGAGCAAGGTGCCAAGGCGGTGGCGACGGTGTGCGATGGGCTGTTGACGAAGGCTGTGGCGGAGGCGTACACCGGCACGAGCAGCGCCGGCGCGCGGCCGGGGTCGGCGGGTGGCACACCTGCGCCGCGGCAGTGGTGCATGCTGTCCCAGACCGCACTCGTGAGCGTCACGGCCGCCGGCCGGAAAGAGTTCCACAGGACGGACCCCGGCGACGTGTGGGGTTTCTCGGGCGCGCAGGGCTCTGTCCCGCTCGGCCACGGCTGGCTCGGCGGCTACGACTCGTTCAACAGCGGAGTCGGGCCCTCGGGCGACCGGTTTCGGACCGAGGTAGCGGTACTGCTGGACTGCCCGCGGGTGGCCGGTGGCGGACTGCTCGTCGCGGCGAGGGACTCGGTGGATACGCACGGCGAGGTGCCCGGCGTCTTCCGCACGAAACTGGCCGGGCTGGCCGCCGACGCGGCCCGCCACACCGCGGCCCGGTGGCACTGCAGGGGCGGGCTGGGCCGTACGCCGAGCGGGATTCCCGCGGCGGAGCCGCCCCCGACGGACCTGGCGCACACGGCCGGTGTCTGCCGGGGCGTCATCACGCCGAGCCTTGCGGAAGTGACCGGGGCAGTCCAGGCGCAGGGCTCGGCCTCGGGGCTGGCCCTCAGCGAGGGGTGTGTGCTCAAGGACGCCAAAGGCGGCCTGGTGCTGTCGCTGCGGGCCCGTCACGGGCCTGCGGCCAGTGTGGCCCGAAAGGCACCCGCCAGGTTCCCCGAACCGGGCCGGACCGAGTCCCCGTTTCCGGGGCTGGACGCGGACCGGCAGGACGGCTTCGCCGGTCTGCAGACGGTGCTGTGGATGAGCTCGCGGTGCGGGCGCGGGCAGGGCACGGCGCACTACACGCTTGGGCTTCCCGGCTCGTACAGCAAGGCACCGGTCTCCGACACCCACTGGGCTCAGATGCTGCGGACCTTCGCGCAAAAGTCCGCGACCCGGCACAGTTGCTCCCCGCCCGCCGAATTGTCGAAGGTGGGCGAACCGTAACTCAGCCCGCTCCCGCCGCCGTGCGGACGTGATCCCTGGCGGCCCCGCTGACGTCATGTCGGCTGAAGAGCCTGCTGAAGAAGTCAGCAGCCAGAGGACATGCGCGCTTCTCGTCCTTCGGCTCGTCATGTCCGAACTGGTAGGCCTGGTAGCCCAGGAGCTTCAGTTCACGATCTGCGGCGATCGAGGTATCGCCTGCAGGGCGATGTCGACGGTGGCATGGAGGGCGGCGCGGGCCGCGCCGGCAGCCGCCTGCACGGCGTTGCCCTCGCTGACCACCATGACATAGCGGGCGAGCGCGTGAGGGTCGGTCCCCGCCGGCAGGTCGCCCTCCTCGGCGGCTCGGGCCAGTCGTCGTGCCAGGGCGTGCTCGCCGGCGAGGCGGCTGTCGGCCAGGAACCTGGCGATGCGGCCGCTGTCGCCGCCCTCGGCCAGGCCGCCCTGCTGGCCGTTGGCGCTGCGCCTGGTTTCACCGGGATCGGCACTCGTGCACCCCGTCATGGACAGGCCGACCGCGAGGGTCGGCACCAGGCCACGGGTGTGTGCGATTCGGCGTGAGTTCATCGGCGTCCTCCATGTGCTGCGCATGCGTGCCCCACAGCGCCCATCACTCCTCCCAGTCAGCAGGCGTCACCAGGATGGCGGCCTTCTCTGGAGTACCGAACAGGGCGGGTCCACGGCCGCACAGATACGGTTCCGTTGTCCACCCTGCCAGACCAGCTAGCCGGGGAGTCCGTTGCCCGGCCGCAGGTGATGATCTGTGGACGAAGACATGGACGTTCAGCATGATCTAGCGCGGAACCCTGTGCGTTTGCGCCCGGGAGGAACCGCTTCTTACTTCTGCTCTGACCCGCACGGGCGCATGGGTCTGCACTGTTGACTTGAGTCGGCTCAGGCGGGTTGTTTCTGGTTTTTGATGTGCTCCTTGATGACTGCTAGCCGATCTCGCGCGGGTGGCCGAGCTCAGCACCTGTGCGTACGGCCAGGTGCTGGGCGCGGGCGAGGAGTTGAGCCCCCAGGCACACACCCAGCGTCGGAATCCGGGCTTTCAGTGCGTCGGCCAGAAGCGCCCGCTCCAGCTTCAGGACCGGATGACCTGTCAGGTCGTCAGCGCTCATGGGGCCGCCCATCACGACCAGCCCTGCCAGGTCACCTACAGGCGGCAGATGTCTCGCCGAGACGCCCCGCCCCTCGACCAGGTTCCGGATGTCGACGTCGAGACCGCTGCCCTCCAACACATCCAGGATCAGTCCGGGCTTTTCGACCTCGACGTGCTGCAGGACAAGGACAGTGCGCGCGGGCATGGGGACGATCTCCTCGCAGAAACGGGTCATCTTCGACAGGAGGGATATTCATCCTAGACGCGGCGAAACGTCCAGGTCCGGACACACGCAGCCGGTCCTCCTCGCACGCCCTGCCTCGATGGCGCACCGCGGTGGCCAGGCACGCGGGACAGCGACACCAGGGGCGACCTGCACGTGGCCGTGAAACACGCCCCGGGCCCCCGCTCGCTCGCCCGGTCTCGCCACGCGGGCCGGGCCGCGGTCGCAGGGCATGGCGGCTTCGCTGTCGGCGTCCTGTCCGGGCGCAGGACGGCCCTGCGGTCACGCTCACGCCATGGTGGTGCAAGGCGTGTTGACGCTGTGGTGTGCGCCGACCGCACACGTCGCCGCCAGGCTTTGAGGCCGTCTGCCGCAAGAGCGTGCGGCCGGGCAGGCCATGGCGCGGCTGCTCGCGCACGACGCGGCCCGGCGCAGGTGTCTCACACCTGTTCGCCGAACCCCTCACGGCGCCGCAGGAGTTCGCGCGGCCCGGACATCTCACGCGGGCGGTGCGCCGGCACGAGGCGTTCGCCGGGCCGGGTGTACGCCGGCCGGTGTGCACACCGGGGGCATCTCGAGCGTGGTCCCTCGGCCTGGTATGAGCGCCCGCATGCCGCCGGGCAGGGCCGGCCGGCGCGGGGCGGGTCGGGTCGGGTCGGGTCACGGCGAATCCCGTGCGGTCACGGCCGAAGCCGCCGGCGCGGCTCCTCAGCCTTCCTCCGGGGTGTTGAGGAGGGCCAGGCCGAGGGGGGTGAGGCTGTGCAGCATGGAGTTGCGGTGGCGCAGCGAGCGGATCAGTCCGGCCTCGCGCAGAACGGTGGCGTGTTCGCTGGCGCTCGCGGGTGCGATCCCCGCGCGGGCGGCGAGTTCCTTGGTGGAACACCCCGGGTGCTCCGCCACGGTGGTGAGCACCATGGTGCGGGTGCGGCCCAGAAGCATCGACGCACCGGCGGAGCGTGTCCGGCCGGGCACGGAGGCAGGGACGGTGAGGTCACCGGGGTGCCGGTCCGGGCTGGCGGGGTAGCTCACCGAGACGGGCGGGCCGTCGGTGACGATGGCGCGGGTGCAGAACGTCGACGGGACGAGCAGCAGGCCTTCCCCGTCCAGGCGGACGTCGCGGTCGGCTCCGTTGGGCATGCGGACTTCCAGGACCGGGGCCTTCCACCGCATCCACTGGGGGTTGGCCCGGGTCAGCAGCTGCTCGATGCCGCCGGTGAGCAACTGCTGCAGGCGCAGCGGCCGGTCCGCCTCCAGGTGTGCGGTGAACCGGTCCCAGTGCGGAGCGAGCAGACAGGTGTGGAGGTCGCCGAGTCCCGTGCAGAGCTCGGCGAACAAGGAGGCGTCATCAGCCAGGCGGCGGGCCCAGGCGGGCAGCGAAGGACGCCGGCGTGCCGTCTCCAGCAGGTTCGTCCTGACGTGTGCGCGAGGTGTGCTGCGCACCTGTTCCAGAAGGTCTTCGACACCGCCCGCCCGGGCCGGGCTGAGGAAGTCCGGCGAACATCCCACGGCAGGCATGAGGGCCAGCACCATACGGGCCGGGGCGGTCAGCCGGGCGCGCGCACGGTGGCGCCAGGCATCGAGCCGGGCGGGCCGGCTGCGGCTCTGCAGCGCTCGCGCGGCAAGTTCCAGCTCGTGCAGAGGCATCGGCGCCTGGGCCACACGTGTGCGGGCCAGATCCTGAACCGTGAAATGTATGCGGTAGACCATGACAGCCTGGGGCAGTCCTTCCGGAATGTCGTTCTTCGGGCCAGGCCGAATCAGATCGAGATCGTGCCGGTCAACAGGGAGGCTGAGCCCACCAGCCATCCGACATGGTAAATGGCCC
Organism: Streptomyces siamensis; assembly: GCF_039543605.1. Classification (NCBI taxonomy): domain Bacteria; kingdom Bacillati; phylum Actinomycetota; class Actinomycetes; order Kitasatosporales; family Streptomycetaceae; genus Streptomyces; species Streptomyces siamensis. Next base: position 19,308 of record NZ_BAABKB010000023.1, read on the forward strand.
GAGCAGGTGCGTGCCCAGGCACGGTGTGACGCCCCAGGCCCGACACGGGACACACACCACACGGCACGCTCCCGCCGTTCTGTTCGAGAGGAGGGGTGCGTGCGTGCAGGGCCGGACACCTCATCACCCACCCGGGCACCGGCGGCCCTTGACGGGCCTGCCCCTCACACCACCGCCGCACACAGGCGCGCACACCGGGTGGGGCCGCACGGCGATCCACGCCATGGGCGCCGGGGGCCGGCGGTGAAGCGGCTTCGACGGCTGTGGGCAGCCGGCTGACTGATGCCGTCGGGCAACAGGCCACCCATCGTGCGGGGTCGACGCCATGCGATCCACGTGCGGCCCGCGGCCGTTCAAGGAAAAGGGCGCAGCCAAAAGCTGCTTGCACACCCTCATTCTCATGCCGACCGGCATAGGGAAAGACTTGTCCAGCGAGAGGAACCCGTGAAGTCCACGTCCAAGAGACCTGCGTTCGGCGCGTTCGTGGGGCTCAGCATGCTGCTGGTGGCCGCCACGCCGTCGGCGTCCCTGGCGCTCGCAGGCTCCACCAGTACGACCCCGCCATCGCAGCCGTCGCACCCCAGATCGCCGCTCACATCCGCCCTGGACGCCGACGCATCCCGGCCCGCCGCCGCACAGCGGTGGATACCGTTGATCACCGGCGACCGCATCCTGGTCAACGGCAAGGGCGATGTCCTGTCCGTACGTCCCGCCAAGGGCCGCGAGAACATACCCCTTCGCGTCGAGACCGTGGGCGGCCACACCTACGCCATTCCCCGCGACGCGCGGAACCTGGTCGAAAGCGGTCACCTGGACCGGCGGCTGTTCGACATGACCACGCAGAGCGCTTCCGCCTACGCCCAGCGCACGGACCTGCGGCTCATCGTCATGTACGACCGGGCCCGCCCGGCGGCCAGAACAGCCCTGCGCACCACCGGCCGGGCCGCCGTGCAGCACCGGCTGGCCAGCATCAACGCCGACGCCATCAGTGCGCCCGCGAACGGCACGTCCACCCTGTGGTCAGCCCTGACCGACCCGTCCGCCCACGCCACCGGCCGCACCGCCGCGCCCGGCATCGCGTCGGTGTGGCTCGACGCCGTTGTCGAGGCCTCGCTCGACAAGAGCGTGCCGCAGATCGGCGGACCCGAGGCCTGGGCGGCCGGTTACGACGGCACCGGCACACGTATCGCCGTCCTGGACACCGGCATCGACACCACCCACCCCGACCTGGCCGGCAAGGTCGCAGCCGAGCACAACTTCTCCGACTCGCCGAGTACGGACGACCGGTTCGGCCACGGCACGCACGTGGCGTCCATCGCGGCGGGCACCGGCGCCAAGTCCGGCGGCACGTACAAGGGTGTGGCACCGGGCGCCCGCCTCCTGGACGCCAAGGTGCTCAACGACAATGGCCAGGGCGGCATGTCCGAGATCATCGCGGGCATGGAGTGGGCCGTGGCCCAGAAGGCGGACGTCGCCAACCTCAGCCTGGGCGCCTACGACTCCCCGGAGACCGACCCGATGGAGGAGGCGGTCAACAAGCTGTCGGCCGAGAGCAAAACCCTCTTCGTCGTAGCGGCCGGCAACAACGGCGAGCAGGGAGCCGGATCGATCAGCACGCCGGGCAGCGCGGACGGCGCGCTCACCGTCGGCGCGGTCGACAAGCAGGACGCACTCGCCCCGTTCTCCAGCACCGGGCCGCGCGTCGGGGACGACGGCATCAAGCCCGACCTCACCGCGCCCGGTGTAAACATCGGGGCCGCGGCCGCGCACGACAGCTTCATGGCCGGCGCCGGCACCCCGGTCGCCGACGGGTACATAGCCCTCAGCGGCACCTCCATGGCGACCCCGCACGTCGCGGGCGCTGCCGCCATCCTCGCCCAGCAGCACCCCGACTGGAACGGCGACGACATCAAGCAGGCGCTCGTCGCGTCGACCACGCCCGGTGCGTACACGGCGTTCGAGCAGGGTTCCGGCCGCGTCGATCTGCGCAAGGCGATCAAGCAGAGCGTCTTCACCAAGGAGACCTCACTCGCTTTCGGTCTCGCCCACTGGCCGCACACCGACGACCAGCCGCTCACCAAGACCCTCACCTACCACAACGCGGGTGACACGCCGATCACCCTGAAGCTGACCGTGGACGCCACCGCGCCCGATGGCAGTCCCGCGCCCAGCGCCATGTTCAGCGCCGACGACCAGGTCACCGTCCCCGCGCACGGCGAGGCGAGCGTGAAGGTCACCGCCGACACCCGCCTCGGCGGCGACACGGCGGGCCGCTTCACCGGACGCATCACCGCCTCCGGTGGGGGGCAGAGCGTCGCCACCGCGCTGGCCGTCGAGCGCGAGCAAGAGATGTACAACGTCACCGTCAAGCCCCTGGACCGTGCGGGCAAGCCCGCCCCCGTCGCCGCCTGGGACGCCACGCTGGCCGGCCTGTCCGGTCCCCTCAAGGGAGGCGCCTCCTACCTGTCCGCAGACACGTACACGGTGCGCGTCCCCAAGGGCCGGTACTATCTCAACGCCTCGCTCCGCGTGGATCCGGCCGGCTCCTACGAGCAGGGGGAGGACTGGTTCAACCAGCCCAACCTCGACGTCACCAAGGACACCACGGTGACACTGGACGCGCGCACCACCAAGCCGGTCAAGGTCACCGTCCCCGACCGTGCCGCCCAGCAGACCTTCGGCTTCGTCCGCGCGGGCGTGGACCAGGAGGGCCGGCCCGGCCCGACCTTCCTCGCCTTCTTCGACGCCGCCAAGGAGCTGCGCACCGCGCACGTCGGCCCCGACGCCGCTGACCAGGACACGCTCAAGCAGCACATCGAGGCCTCCTTCTCCACCGGCGCCCAGGGACACGACGACTACGACGCGGCCTACGAGCCCAAGGGCAACCGGTACGTCACCGGCTTCCAGGCCCACCCCCGCACCCGCGACTTCGCCGAGGTCCACACGCAGCTGGGGACGGCCGGGAAGGACAAGACCGGATTCCTCTCGCTGGCCGGCACGGGCGGCGGCAGCGTGACCGTCGAGCGTCCCCTGCCCTCCACCCCCACCCTTCACCTGCTCTCACCGGACAACACCTGGTGGCTGGCCCTGCGCCAGTGGGGAGCCGACGGCCGCCTCGACACCGTCTACAGCACGACCCAGAACACGTTCAAGCCGGGCCGTTCCTACCGCCGCGTGCTCAACGTGGGTGTCTTCGGACCCGATCTGCCCGAAGGCGCCGAACTGATCCGGACGGGCAACACGATGACCGGCAGCCTTCCGCTGCTCTCCGACGGCGCCGGCAACACCAACCGCAACCAGACACGGGCGGACGCTGCCGACACCAGCCTCTACCGCAACGGCGAACTGGTACGCCGCAGCCCCTACCCGATGGACTTCTTCTACGCCGCAGCCAGCACCGAACAAGCCGACTACCGTCTGAACGTCTCGGTCGAGCGCAGCACGGTGGCCGACGTCTCCAGCAGTCTGACCGTGGACTGGACGTTCTCCTCCGCCTACACCCCGAAAACCACCAGACTGCCCATCTCCGTCGTCCGCTTCACCCCCCACCTGTCCCTCGACAACACCGCCAAAGCAGGCGCAAAGGTGCGGGTCCCGGTCACCGTGAAGGGAGCCGCCGCGGGCCAGAACCTGAAGTCGCTGAAGGTATGGGTCTCCTACAACCAGGGCACCACCTGGCAGACCGCCACCGTCCGCGACGGCCGGATACAGGTCACCAACCCCGCAGCGGGCGGCAGCGTCTCGTTCAAGACCGAGGCCGTCGACCGGCAGAACAACACCGTCAACCAGACCATCATCAACGCCTACCTGACGAAGTAGCCACGACCTCCCGGACCCCGACACCCGCAACGCCCGCCCCGTAGAACCTGCGGGCGGGCGAGCCACAGGGGCCTTCGACACCCCCAAGGACACCGAGTCTGCCGAAGGGCCCCCTGCCACGGGGCGAATTCGAGGGGTCGTTGCAACACTACTCGTCAGCTGGCCAGGTCCAGTATCTTAGCGAGACGCTCGGCTGGGGTTTCCCAGCCGAGCGTTTTGCGTGGGCGGCTGTTCAGTTCGGCGGCCACGTCGTCGCTCTTCTTCCACTCCGTGAGCGCGGCGGAGCACCAGACGTAGGAGATGCGGTGCTGCTCGACGTTCCAGGCGCGGATGCGTTCCTCCAGCGCCCGGTTGTAGACCAGGCGGACACAGCCGAACGTACGCGACACGACCCGTTCCCACTGAGGCACGGCGCGCTCGCCCTCGTCATCGGCGACGTCACGGGCCACGATCCGACCGCCGCGGCCGGCATGGCGCAGTTGCACGGCAACCTGCGCTCCCTCGCCTAGGACCACAAGGATCATGGCCCGGCCTCCGTCTGCGACAGGCGCCCGACCACCTGCAGTGCCGCCTCGACCAGTGCCGCAGGAGGCCTGCGCCCGCCGAGACACACCGATGACCGAGAGGTCCGACCGGCAACCGACGCGTCAAGTGACCTAGGAAGCCCGGCATCTCCCGCCCCGAAGCACAGTCGTCCGGCTGATCCCCTCAATACCGGTCCGAGCCCATCATGAGATGACGACGAAAACAGGCAGGACGCCGCACGGGGCCACACCGCTCCGCTGGAAAGACGGCCCCATTCCCGGCCCGGACCTCGAGCGTCACAGCTACGTCACTCACGCCGGCATCTCGCCTTCGGCGACCGCAACATGTTCGACCTACTGAACGGGAGATCTGTCAGATGCTCGCTGAAGCGAGTGCACGCAACCTCTGCGAACGGCATGAGACAGCCCGACCGCAGCACCGGCCGGGTCCGGAGCGTGACCACTCACCCGGCCCGGGTGGTCGAGGACGCCGACGACACGTGCGAGGACCCGCATGACAACGCCACGGGATCTGCTGATCATCGCCCTCGACAACGAGGGCGGCCGAGCCGTGCGTGCGGGTGAATTCTCACTCGCCCTCGCAGGGGCAGAGTTGATCGACCTTCTGAAGGCGCCGACCATCCGCCTGGACGGCGGCTGTATCGTTCCGGGCCACCTTCCTGCCCCGGCGGACCTACTCCTGAAGCAGGCTGCGGCCTCCTTCGTGATGGCCGAACCGTTCGAGCCGGTCGGCGATTTCCTGTGGCGCCGAGGCGAAGGCCTGACCCAGAGATATACGGCCGCCCTCGAAGCAGAGGGAGTCCTCGCACGACGGCGTGGAAACCTCCTCCGGAAGAGTCGTACGGTCCTGGTCGATTCGCTGCCCCGCTGTCAGGCAGCCGAGCGCTGGAACTCGGCCGAGCCCGTCCTGAGCACCCTCGCCCAATATCTCGGGATCCGACACCACAACTCCGTCGATCCACCCGACATCACCGACTACGCCGTCGAGAGCGTACTGGCCGCCGTCCACGGGGCTCTCCAGGAACTGGAAGGCGAACGGCAACGGCGTCATGCCGAGCAGGCCGCCTTCGACAACATCTGGCGCAGCCTCGACTGACCCCGCCGAACACCGGCATGCGAGGCCGCGGGATCTCCTCGCCCGCCCCTGTCCCGGCGTCCTGTGTGAGATGTCCTCGTACAAGACGCGCGCCGTGGACGCCCTCGTCCGTGCCGCCGGCATCGACGTGATCTCCAACGGCGATCCCACCCGCGCCCGGCCCACCCGACCTCGGTGCGGACGCCGCCCGGCACGCCCTGCACACCACCCGCCCCTCCGCCTGCCGCACAGGAGCACCTGAGCCCCGCACAGGACGGACGAAACCCCGAAGAAGGAACACCATGACCTACGACCTGGTGCCGGACCGCACGCTGGACAAACGCGAGCTCCGGGAACTCGTCGACACACTCGCCACCCGCCCCGACCTCTGGCACGAGCAGGTCGCCTTCAGCGACGAGGCACGCCACTACGCCTCACTGCACCGCGACGAGCACGTCGACGTGTGGCTGCTGTGCTGGACCCGGGCCAACGACACCGGCTGGCACGACCACGACAACTCTTCGGGCGCGGTCAGCGTGGTGCAGGGCGCGCTGAACGAGTCCAACCCGCGCATCGGCGGCAGCCACCTGTCCGTCACCGTCGGGGCCGGTGAGTCCTTCTGCTTCGGCCCCGAACACATCCACCGGCTCACCGGCGTCACCGACGACGCGGTGTCCATCCACGCCTATTCACCACCCCTGTCGAGCATGGGCCAGTACGACATCACCGAGGACGGTCTGATGCGCCGCATCCCCGTCTCGCACACCGACGAACTACGCCCCCCGGACAACCCCGCCGCCTGACACCCGCCACGCCACAACGACCGGCGTGCCGCATTGAAACACACCTGGGCAAGCCGCACCCCTCGCCGATCGAGACACGCACCCCGGTCACACGGGTGCACCGTGAACGGCACGCAGGTGCCGCAAGGACAGCTGTCCGGCCCGACCCTCCGGCCTGCAGCAGAACATCAAAGTCCTGCAAGGCCTCGCCTCGGGGAGACCTCCCTCCCCCGTACCCCTTCCCTTTCCCGACGTCTTTGTGAGGACTGAGTTCTGTGCCGTACGACATTGAAAAGCCGGACGAGCAGTGGCGTGCCGAGCTGACGCCTTCCGAGTACCGGGTCCTGCGCCACGCCGCCACGGAGATGGCCTTCACCGGCGAGTACACCGACACCAAGACAACGGGCGTTTACTCGTGCCGCGCCTGCGGGGCTGAACTGTTCACCTCCGCGGAGAAGTTCGACTCCGGCTGCGGCTGGCCCTCCTTCTTCGACCCCAAGGACAGCGACGCGGTCGAACTGGCGGAGGACCGCTCCTACGGAACGGTGCAGACCGAGGTCCGTTGTGCCCGCTGTGGCTCCCATCTCGGGCACGTCTTCGAGGGCGAGGGCTTCCCCACCCCGACCGACCAGCGCTACTGCAGCAACAGCATCTCGCTACGCCTGACGCCCGACGAGAGATGACAACCGCCGAGAGCCGATCACCGCGTCGGTACGCAATGTCAGCCCCCGGCGTCGTGGTGCGGGACGGTGCACGCCATCCAGCACCCCCGTGGATCGGCGCCGCGAAGGCGGACGGTGCTCAACGACGACCGAGACCGGCAAGCGCCGACCGTCACGTCGCAGGTCGCACCAGCGGCCGGTGACGTGGCGCGGGCGAAGGTCAGTCCGTGGCAATCAGCAGATCCCCCGCGCCGTCTCGCCAGCCGATGCTCACCGCGCCGTCCGCGACATCGAGGACGTCCAGCTTCTCGAAGTAGTCATCGTCGTCCAGCGTCGCCATGGACGGCAGCCGCAGGGTGTGGAGCAGGCGCCCCGTGTCCGCGTCCAGGACGAGCAGGTCCGCGTGGATCCGGCGACCTGCCTCCCCCTCAGTGAGGAAAGGCTGGCGCACGACGTACACCCGGCCGTCGGCGATCTGGGGGAACCCGTACTCCTGGCCGGCCGGCGCCCGCAACCGCCAGGAGGACTGCCCGTCACGGGTGCCGTAGGCGTGCAGGAGAGTGTCGTGGTCCTCGGAGCCGTCTTTCGGGTCGGTGCCGGAGACGACGATGCCACTGCCCGCAGCGACCACGTCCCATCCATCCGCGGGGAGAGCGGCGCGTCGAGAGATCCCTTGACGGTTCATGTCGAGCAGTGGGACGTGCTGCGTGCGGTCCGGGTCCGGAGCAACGAGGGTGTGCCCGTCGCCCCAGGCCGTCTGCTTGGGGTCCACCGTGCGCTGCCGCCAGAGGACCTTGCCCGTGCGGTTGTCGACACCGAGCAGAAGGTTGTACGCGTCCCGCTCCAGGCTCGCCACGTCGCACATCGCGTGGACGACACTCAGATGGTCCGGCAGGGCGTGCACGGAATAGGCGAGCACCTCGGGGCACGATTCAGGCATCTTCACCGTCCACAGACTCCGGCCATCCCGCTCACCGAAGGCACGCACCGCGCCGGGCGCCCCGGTGACGACCTGACCGCCGGCAAGCTCCACCGACCGATAGCCGTCCTCCCCGATCTCCACACGCCACAACAGCCTGCCTGTACGCACATCGATGCCGACGAGCCTCCCGTCACCGTGACCGACGACCACCGTGCGGTCCGACACCTCGAAATCCCACGACACCTCCTTCGCGTCCCGCCGCTCATAGCGCCAGTACTCCTTGCCGCTGCGCAGGTCCACCGCCCTCACGCCGAAAGCCGTGTCCTGCAGGAACAGCCCGTGCACCAAAGCGTGCTCATCCGAAGTCCGGCGCACCACATGTTCAGGAGCGACCGGGCCACCGGCGGCGAACGCGGCCGGGAAGGAGCCGCGGGCTCCGGTGAACACGTCCTGCGACTCGTACCAGTCCACCACCCGGCCGATCATGAGGAGGACCAGCACGATCAACACACCCCACACCCGGCCGCGGGCCCCCTGTATGTCCGCATGGCTCGGAACAGCCTTGCCTGGCCCTCCCGGCAAGCCCACCCCTGGCTCTCCCAGCAGATTCATCCGTCGCGCCATCACTGCCCCCAACCCCTGCCCCCTGTCACGGTGACATGACGGCCCAGCGATCTTCACCCCCGCGCAGCAGCCAGGCAAGACAGGCCGCCGTCCAACCCCGGGCGACCGCACGGACGCGCGATCAACAAACGAGACTGAATCGCACCCTCCTGACACCAGCCGGCGGGGCCGGCGGTCTTGACCACCGGGTCGATGCAGACGGGGCAGACGGTGTTCTTCTCGGTCGGCAGGCCGGCAGGCCGGCGTCGGGGGCGAGCGGCATCAGGCCGTCAGCGATGTTCACGAGCAATCGCCAAAGCCTGTGGATCAATTGCTGTTCTCGATAAAGAAGCTTCGGTTGTGGGTGATCGTGGCGAGTAGATCGTCGATGAGGCAGTCCACCGCTGCACCTGCCTCTGGTTCGAAGTCGCCGACCCGGTGGGCCATGTCGGCGATGTCCGAGGGGTTGAAGCTCCATCCCTGGATGAGGCTCCATCCAGCCTCCACCCGAGCATGCGTGCCGTCCTGGGATGTCACCCGCAGCCAGCCGGTGCATTCGTCGGAGAAGTCGAAGGGCAGAAACCGGGTACCACCCGCCGGCCTCAACTCGCGGACCTGCTCGATCCACTGCTCCAAGAGGCGGGCGAGCTGCTGTGGCACGTTCTCGGCGGTGGTCGCGGTGGGATCGTTAGCGAGATAGAAGGAGTCGGACACATGTCGCCATGTGCCGAGATGCAACTCGAGGTCGTCGTGGATGTCTTGATCTGTGGTGCGCTCAAGACGCACTGCGACATAGTTCACGACGACGAGCTTAATTTCGGACAGAGGTCGGATCATGCTGCGATCGCTGCCGGCCATCACAGGGCTGCGACCTGCAGGAAGACACGGCTTGCAGAGACGACCCGCCCTTCATGGCTCCTTCGACAGGGTGTCCTTCTCGAGCAGACGGGATGGAAGCCGGTCACAGAGAGTGTGCCGGCGAGCACTCCATCCCCGCTGGGCGCGACCGCCGCGGGGGCCTTTGCGTAGGCTTTGTCACATTTTCTTTCCCGGCTTTTACCTTGTGCACGAGCTACGTGCGCCGTAGGTTTCCTGTCATGGATCGCCCCCCAGGGCCGACCAACCCCCACCCCGGACCCCCGCCACCGCGGCCTCCGGAACTGCGGACACCGCTCGGCCCGCGACTCCCGCAGACCGCAAGACCGACCCGGTCCCACCCCCCACCAAAGAATCAAGGACCCCACATGGACCTGAAACTCGAGATGATCGTGCTGCCCGTCTCCGACGTGGACCGGGCCAAGGCCTTCTACGAGCAGCTCGGCTTCCGCCTGGACGTCGACTACACCGCCACCGACGACTTCCGCGCCGTCCACTTCACGCCGCCCGGCTCCGAGTGCTCGATCCTCCTCGGCGAGGGAATGACCACCGCCACCCCCGGCACGACCCAGGGCCTGTACCTGATCGTGTCCGACATCGCCGAGGCCCACGCCGAGCTCACCGCCCGGGGCATCGAGGTCAGCGACGTCTTCCACGACGCCGGCGGACTCCTCCACCACGGCCACCACGCCGGTGACGTCACCCACCACGGCGAGGGCCAAAAGCGCCTGTCCGGCCTGCATCCCGAACGCGCCTCCTACGGCTGCTACCTGACCTTCAGCGACCCCGACGGCAACGGCTGGGTCCTCCAGGAAGTCAAGACCCGCCTCCCCGGACGCTAGAGAGCACACTCGATCACGCGCTCGTCCGCTGCCGGCCTCGCGCCGCCGGTCATGTAGTCAGCAGTCATGGGGCTGGTCCTCGCGGCGCCGTGGTCGATCGTCACCGCCTCGTGTCCCTGCGTCATCGCGCACGGGATCACACGGATCTCCGAGGTGGCGCAAGGGCGTCCCGACGGGTCGACGATCGTGGCCGCGCGCAGCAGACGGCCGGCGTGCCGTGGCCAGGGAGCCCACGTCACAGCCACATGACCGATACGCCCACGGCTTCGCAGAGGCTTCACCGCACGCACATCCGTACCGGTGCAGGTCCCCTGGCGATCGTTGCGGGGCATGAGCGGTGACGCGTCTGTGCCCAGTCAGGTGCGCCGCCAAGGAGTATGTGATGTCTGATCATGTCCTTACATCGGAAGAACCGCCTTGCGAGGCGGTGGAAAAGGTCACTTGCCTGCCGCCATCTGTCGGCCGGGCGCCTGGCACGGGCGTCGGCGGGCCTGGGTCCGGCAACCGGACGCAGGCCGACGTGGAAGAGCGCTGGGCCGCGATCTTCGGCGGCCCACAGGGCAGCGTCGCAGTCCACATGGTGCGCCCCAAGCAGGCATGCGGTCCCCTCCCCACAGTCCTCTACCTGCACGGCGGCAACGGGGAGACCGACAGCAGAGGTGGCCATGACCGGCTGATACGCGAGCTCGCCGTCGGAGCGCAGGCCGCCGTCCTGTACCCCGAGTACACGCTCACGCCCAACACCAGCTACCGCACCGCGCTGGAGGAATGCTGCACAGTGGCCAGATGGATAACCGAGCACGGATCCGGGCACGGCATGGACCCCACCCGACTCGCCGTCGTCGGCCACTTTGCGGGCGGCAACATGAGCGCAGCCCTGACACTGATGGCGACAGAACGAGCAGTGGCTACGTTCGCTCTCCAGGTTCTGCTCTACCCCTTGCCGCATCGCAGTGCCGCAGCCTCCACCCCACCCTCCGGGAAACGCGATATCACCAGCCGCTTCCGAGACCATCACACGACGGATACGCACCAGGATGTGGAAGCCGGCGACGTACTGGAGACCAGCGGGCAGCGGCTGACAGGACTGCCCCCGGCACTCGTCGTCACTGCGGAAACCGATGTCCTGCAGGACGCGGGACAGACCTACGCGGCCAAGCTGCGCTCTGCCGGCGTTGCCGTCTCCACCGTGCACTACGACAGAGCTGTCCGCGCCCCCGCCCCACCGTCGGCGCGCGCACCTCACGCCGCAATCACTCACGTCATCTCCGCGTTGAAACAGGCCTTCGCCGACGGTCGCTGAGCCTACGGGCCCAGGACCGCCGTGCCTCGGCTCCCCTGTCCGGTGCAAAAGCATCCGGCGAGACGGGAGTGCGCGCCACGGCGGATCGTCCGGTGGGCCAGGCGATGTCGGCACACTCTCCATTCCGGCCGCTCGGACACGGTGAACATCCCCCACTACCAGGCCACTTCGGCCTCCCGCCCGACGGCCTGAAGGCGATTCTGGAGCCGGTGGCTCAGGCCTTTGGCCGCCATTTTGCAGTGGTGGAGAAGACGATCGAGGACCGCCGTGAGGAGGACTTCGTCTCTGTCACGCTCGGAGACGGCCTGGAAGACCAGGTTCGCCTCGACGCGTTCGAGAAGCACAGTCTGTTTCATCGGGTGACTGATGAAACTCCTTGAAAAACCATCATGCGCTCGGCAGTTGGTCAGACCTGCCCGTTTTGGTTCCTCATCCGCGCTCCGCCGACACGGGTGTCGTGGCGCCCGGCGCAGCTCAGCGCCCGACCCTCGACTCGTGCATGCGACGCTCAGGAGCGGCGTGTCCTGCACTCTCACGGCGCAGCAGCACCACCACGAGCATTCCGGCGAGGACGTAACCGACGCCCTGAGCGGCGAGAACGGGGACGATGCCGACGGACTGGCCCAGGAAGCCGGCCGCGCAGGTACCCGAGACGATCGCGATGCCTTCGGCGGCGCCGAGTGCGCCGAAGACGCGGCCTCGGTGGCTGCCAGTGGTACAGCGCTGCAACAGGGTCATCACGGATGTGACCATCAGTGCACCGGGGAAGCCGACCAGGATCATCAACACGATGGCGGGCCAGGCAGCGGCGACGTGCAGCGGGTAAAGGAAGACAGCGAGGTCGATCAGCCCGAACGCGATCGCGGCCCAGCCCATCGCCCGGGTTGCGGGCAGACGGCTGCCGATCGATGCGGCGAGCAGTCCGCCGCCGATGCCGCCGATCGCCTGGGCGGCGACGATCAGACCATACGTTGCGGAGATCGCGTGCAGCACTGATCGGACGAAGGGAGCGAACAGCGTGCTCATGATGCCCTCGCCGACGCTCGTCACGAGCAGGAAGACGACGATGACGCGCAGCACGTGCTGGTGCAGGCACAGCCGTATTCCGTCGGCCCACTCGGCACCCAACTGTCTGACGCGGGCCCTGATTTCCGGGTGTGCACAGGACGTCCGCTCGGCCCGCGGTGCGGTGGGGATGGCCGCGATCGACGCGGCGGAGAGGAGGAAGCTCACGGTGTCGAGGAGCGCGAGCAGGTTGATTCCACCGGCTGCCGCGACGGCGCCGCCGAGGGCGGAGCCGATCAGCCGGGACAGGTCGCTGTTGTGGCTGTTGAACGCGTTGGCGGTGACGAGGTGGTCGTCACCGACCAAGCGAGGCAGCAGACTTTGCTGGGCGGGGGTGAAGAACTGCTGAACGCATCCCTCCGATGCGACGACGGCGTAGACGATCCATATCTGGCCGGGCCGGTGAACCGCGAGCAGAGGCAGCAGGCCAAGGGACAGCAGCACGTTTGCCGTGACCATGGTGCGCCGCAGGTCCCACCGGTCGACAAACACGCCGGCGAGTGAGCCCAGCACAATCTGCGGGATGAACGATGCGAGCAGCATGAGGGCCGACGCGACCGTGTCGCGGTGAGCGCGTAGACGTAGTAGGCAAGGCCGACGCGGAGCATCCAGTCGCCGGTGAGGGAGACGAGTCCGGCCGACAGAAGTAATCGCAGGGGGCGTCGGCGCATTGCCAGCGGTCGTTCTCGGTACGGCCCTTGACGCGGGCCCACATCTGACGGCTCTTGCCGGTGGCGTCGGTGCCCTCGCCGGAGACGTATGTGGGCCGCAGGGCCTGGCCGAGAGCGCGGCGAGAAGCGGGACGCCCCTCTGGGCTCGTCGGCCAAGGTCCAGGGGCGCCGGATCGCAGGCGGGGCTGCTCGTGGCGGCCGTTCCCCGGGGATCAGCGGGGAAGGCCCATGGACCGGGACATCAGCGAGTCGAAGGCGCGGTCAGGGAGGAGGCGTCGTAGGCCGATGAGGGGGCGTGCGCTGAAGCCGGTGGCATAGCGGGTCTTGGGCCGGCGGGCCGTGACGGCCTTGCCGATGGCGTCGGCGATGACGGTGGGCGGGGAGAGCCGCTTGGCCATGGTCTCGGAGCGCAGGGCGGCGGCGACGGCCTCGGCCTGGTCGGAGTAGGCACCCGCGGCGGAGGACTTCTCCAGCTGGTCGGCGGCGATGGCGCCCCACTCGGTGGCGATGCCGCCTGGTTCGATGACGACGACGTCGATCCCGAAGGGCTTGACCTCGATCCGCAGGCAGTCGCTGAGAGCTTCGAGGGCGAACTTGGTGCCGTGGTACCAGCCGCCGAGCGGGGTGTAGATCTTCCCGCCCATCGACGTGACGTTGACGACCGTGCCGCTGCGCTGGGCGCGCATGTGCGGCAGGGCGATCTGGGCCAGGCGGACGGCGCCGAAGACGTTCACGTCGAACTGGCGGCGGGCCTCGTCCTGCGAGACGTCCTCGAGGGCGCCGTAGGAACCGTATCCGGCATTGTTGACCAGGAGGTCGATGCGGCCGGTCTCGGAGATGACGCGGTCAACTCCGCTGCGCATGGAGTCGTCGTCGGTGACGTCCATCGCCAGCGGGCGCAGACCGTGTTCGGCGAGCTTCTGCAGGCGGTCGGTGCGGCGGGCTGCTCCGTAGACGGTGTAGCCGAGGCTGATCAGTTTGAGGGCGGTGGCTTCGCCGATGCCGGAGGAGGCACCGGTCACGAGGGCGGTCTTGGTAGTCATAGGGGTCCTCATCACTGGACGGGCTGTGGTTCGTCGGACGGCCTGTCAGATTCCGAACTGGGCCTTGATGCCGCCGATGAAGGAGGCGTCGTCCGCGGCGGCGCGGTGGGCGATCAGATCGGCTGCGGACGAGCCCGCGGGGTAGCGCAGTTGGTCGGATCCGTCGGTTGCCGCTCGGTAGACGGTCTCGGCGATGCCTTCGGGTTCGTCGCCGCCGACGGCCAACTGCGAGAACGCTGCGAGGACCGCTTCGACGAGCTTCTGGTACTCGGCGAGGGTCTCGTCGTTGGTGAAGTCGAAGGAGCGGCCGCCGAAGTCTGTGTCGACGATGCCCGGCTCGACGATCTTGACGTTGACGCCGATCGCGGCAAGTTCGTAGTGAAGGGCCTCGCTCAGTCCTTCGACGGCGAACTTGCTGCCGTGGTACAGGGTGCCGAGCGGGAAGGTGACCTTGCCGCCGATGGAGGAGATGTTGATGACGGTGCCGCTGCCGTTCGCACGCAGGTGCGGCAGGACGGCCTTGGTCGTCTCCAGCAGGCCCATGACGTTCACGTCGAACTGCCGGCGGGCCTTCTCCATCGGAGTCGCCTCCAGCAGACCGTAGGCGCCATATCCCGCGTTGTTGAGCAGCACGTCGATCCGGCCGAAACGCTCCAGGCCCGCGTCGACGGCCGAGGTGATCGAGTCGGAGTCCTGCACGTCGAGCCGGGTGACGAGCACGTTCTTCAGGGCGGTGAGCTCGGTCTCCCGATCGGGGCTGCGCATCGTGGCGATCACGTTCCAGCCCTGCTCGTGGAAGTGCTTCGCGGTCGCCCTGCCGATACCGCTTGAGCTGCCGGTGATGAGGATGGTCCGGGTCACGGTCGCCTCCGTTGCTTCGTCGTGCCCACCGCTGTGGTGGTTCGTGGCTTCCACGCTAGGCAGACAGCCCCGACGAAGAACTAGCGGATGACGCCTGCCTTCTTGCCGTTCACGCCACCGAGGGGTGGCGTCTTCTGCGTGTCGGATGGCGTATGCGGCATCCCGCCGCTGCGTGCAGGGAACTACGCTGCAGGGATGGCATCAGAGCGGTTCACCCTGGACCCAGGTACCCGTGCGCTCCTGCACGACCTCGGAATCTCCCTCGCCCGTGTGCTGCGGCGGGCGCAGCTTCCGGCCGGCGTCTTCGCGCACGGTCCGGTCACGATGACAACCGAGGAGTACTACCGGTTCTGGGTCGCGCTGGACGCCGAGGCGGCAGATCCCGACCTGGCGGTGAGGATCGGGCGCGCACTGTCGGTCGAGGCGTTCAACCCTCCGATCTTCGCGGCGCTCTGCAGCGCGAATCTGCGCACCGCGGCTGAGCGCATCGCCGCGTTCAAGCCGCTCATCGGCCCGGTGAGCCTTGGTGTCGCCGTCGACCACATCGGGCTGACGATCGCATTCCACTGGCCTGGGGGGCCGACGCCACCCCCGCTGCTGGTCACCACCGAACTCGCGTTCTGGGCTGCACTGGCACGCATGGGCACGCGGCGCGAGGTGACCCCGACCCGTGTCGCCATGCGACAGGCTCCGCAGCCTTCACCCGCGACGACCTCCTACTTCGGCATGCAGATCCGCGAAGGGAAGGCCGACGCCGTCACCTTCTCCGCCGAGGACGCCTCGCTGCCGTTCCTCACCGAGGACGAGTCCATGTGGAACTTCTTCGCACCAGAACTGCGCCGCCGCCTGTCCGAGCTCGAAGCGTCCGCCACCACGGCCGATCGGGTGCGTGCCGCACTCCACGAGTGCCTGCCCGCCGGCGAGAGCTCGATCAACACCGTCGCCGGCCAGCTCATGCTCAGCCCCCGAACCCTCCAGCGACAACTACAAGCAGAAGACACCAGCTACCAGGCCGTCCTCAGCGACACCAGGGAGAAACTCGCCCGCCGCTACCTGGCAGACCGATCCCTCACCACCTCCCAAGTCGCCTACCTCCTCGCCTACGACGACACCAACTCCTTCTACCGTGCCTTCCGCCGCTGGACCGGGCTCACCCCGGAAGCCGCACGCACCGGCGGCCACCTCACCACTACATGAGCGCTGTACCGACGCCCCCGGGGGGCGGGGATTGCACACAAGTGACACTCCGGTCGAACCGAGCCGTGACCGTGCACACGGTGGAACAGGCACCTCTCCAGCCCGGGCCAGCGGGCCGTGCTCGACCGGGGCCCGGCGGCGACCAGCGCCTTGTCGGACAGTTTCGGCCCTCGGGTCAGGGGCCGGTTGCGGACGGCCTTGTAGCCGGTGATCACCGTCGGGCAGGCGTCCGGGCCACTGTGGCGGGCCTGTCCCGTTCGCCGTCCTCATCACCGGGCTCATCGGAAGCCCGCCCTTGGCCTGTCCCACAGCCCTCGGAGTGACAGTTACCGGAGGTATCCGGAGCGGGAAACGAAGTCCCGTGGGGGAAGACACAGGCCAGGACGCCTTGACGTGGGTGGGCGGCCGGACGCTATCGATGGCATTCGCACGGGCAGACTCCACTCCCAGGGCAGGTGCCCGACGCGAACACCTCATCGACGACCCCGCGGTCCTGGAGCGCGGACAGCGGTCGGAGGAATCCTTTGATCGAATCCCTGTCCTTGACTGTCCGGTCGGGTGCGGTTGTCGCCAGCTGCGCGCGGGCAGTTGGGATTGCGCAGGCGAACTCGGCGACATGCCAGGCCAATCGGCTGTCGAGGTATTCGATGACCGGGTCGCCGCTACGGCCGGGGCTGCCTGCGACGAGGGAGGTCCGCCCGGCTTCGATTCGCTCGAAGCACCACAACATCGTGTAGTAGGAGGCAAAGTGGCTCCGTAGCTGATCAGCATCACTCAGATCCGGGGTCATGTCGTGTTGGTGGCCGTAGTGGAGACGTGCCATGTCGTGGCGAACGGCCACCGTCTCGCCGGAGTTGAGTTCTTGCAGCAGACTACGAGCGGTCTCGAACCTGGACCGCCGATGCTCCGTCTGGTGGGTCCGTACAGCGATCGCAACCGCCGCCAACGCCAGCGCGGCGGACGCAACGCTGGATATCGCCGACCAGGCATCCACGTCCATCGGCCCCCCATCGACCCAGGCCTTACGAATGATCACGTGAGGAGCCGGATGACAGGTGTCCAGCCGCTCAACACCACGGACGGCACCAGGTCAACACAACAGGTCGGTGAGGAGTTCCGTCCGACCAATCCGCCCGCCCCGCACACGCCAATAGGACGCGCTTGCGAAGAAGTTGGGTTCCAGGCAAACGCGAGTCCGACGATGACGATGTCGAGGTCGCGGTCGATGCCGGCGGCGAGGATGTGGAGGCTGGGCAGGTCGTCCTGCGGGAAGGCTCCGATCCAGTGCGGCAGGGTGAGGGCGTCGAGCTCGGGACAGTGGGTGCAGACGGTCTTGAGCTGGAGTGGTTCGCGCTCAGTGAGGGTTTCGGGGCGGCCGGGAATCCAGACGCTGACCGTCCGAGGCGGCGGACGAACGGTCACCGGCCGCGGCGAGGTGCGCCTTTTGTGCAGGTAGTCGTGGACGAGCTGCCAGCTGCCTCAGCTCTCTGTGGGCTCGCGGATAGCCGATTTCGGAGATGTCTTGAGCCAGCTCCGCCACGGTGACTTCTGCGTTCAGCGACGACACGAGTTCCTGGTCCAATGGCCGCAAGGCATACACGTCACTCACCGCTTCCAGATCTACAGGGACCTCGTAGTAGTCCTCGGCGAAGCGCTGGAACGCTTCGGGTGAGTGGTCGACCAGTAGTGGGAACAGCTCCGTCACCCCATCAGGGTCGGAATGACTCGAGGGGAAATCGATCGTCCCGTGGTGCCACTGATCGTCGGTCGCCTCCCGCCACAAGCAGGCCGTCACGACGGGCACGCCGTCCTCGCCGGTAAACGACGGCTCCTCGACGAAGGGCTTGAAGACATCGGGAACGTCGTCGATCCGCTCCCGGCCAGGGCTTGCCATCGTGGCCGTACGGGCTCATCCGCGATTCGTGGCCGAAGCGGTTCTTCGACGCCGTCGTCACCGCCTCCTGTCCCGAGGCCTACGCCGTCGTCGACCTCATGGACGCAGTCCAGCACATGAGCGGCGAACGGCCCGACGCGTGCGGCCCAGTGATCGAAGACCCCGAACGCAACTGGCTCATCTGGCGAACCACCTCCGTACCGGCGGGAAGGAACTGCAGTCCCGGCGTGGAGTCCACAGCGCGCAGCTGCATGGAACACGGATTTCACGTCACCACCTTCACGGATACGACAGCAGCCTTCGGTGGACGCCCTGCCTACGATGCCATGATCTTGCGGTATCCGCTCATGTCGCACGCGACACTCAGCGTTGACGAATTCCTTTCCGCAGCCCCGTCCGCGGAAAGCTGATGCCGAAGAGCCAATGCTGCGACGAGATGAGCGGCGTCGGCCGCTGGTCTCGTATCGAACGTCGCTAACCGCGAGTCGCCGGCCGAAGGATGTGCCGCCGCAAGCTACCTTCCGGCATGCGCATGCATGCGAGCACTACACCACGTACAAAACGTCTGTCACCTCAGCGGTCCTACGGTTCAACTGCTGGCGGATACACGTCAGCGCACCTTCAGATGTAAAGGCCATGACAGGACATGATTCCCACCCGCACTTTCTGGCTCGCCGGACGCCCGGCCAGTGGTGAGACGACCTTGGCGGTTACCTCCCCCTGGACCGGCCAGATCATCGGAGAGGTCAGTGTTCCCACCGATGAGCAGGTCGAGGAGGCGGTGGCGGCGGCATACGCCGTTCGCGATGAGTTCGCCGCTACCCCGGCATATGTACGTGCCGCCGCGCTCGACCACGTGAGCAAGCGTCTCGTGGAGCGCAGTGAGGAGATCGCGCGGCTCATCTCTGCGGAGAACGGAAAGCCGATCAAATGGGCTCGCGGTGAGGTCGGCCGTGCGGTGTCCGTGTTCAGATTCGCCGCGGAGGAAGCGCGCCGCTTCAACAGCGGCGAGGCTCAGCGGCTGGACACTGACGCCGGCGGCCAGGGCCGGCTGGCGCTCACCCGCCGCTTTCCGAAAGGCGTTGTGCTGGGGATCACGCCGTTCAACTTCCCGCTGAACCAGTGTGCCCACAAAGTCGCTCCGGCTATCGCGGCCGGCGCCCCGATCATCCTGAAGCCGGCGCCCAATACTCCGCTGTCGGGTCTGATCATCGGCGACCTGCTTGCCGAGACCGGATTGCCTACCGGTTCATGGAGCATCCTGCCAGTCGCCAATGACCGGATGCCAGAGCTGGTGCAGGACGAGCGCTTGCCCGTTATCTCGTTCACCGGCTCCGAGAGGGTCGGGTACGCCATCATGGACTCGGTTCCCAGAAAGCACTGCACGCTGGAGCTCGGCGGGAACGGTGCGGCCGTGGTGTTGGCCGACTTTGCGAGCGACGAGGATCTTGACTGGGCCGCCGCGCGCATCGCTGTGTTCTCCAACTACCAGGGCGGACAGTCCTGTATCTCCGTGCAGCGTGTCATGGCCGACGCCGCGGTGTACGACCGGCTGCTGCCGCGGATCGTCGCTGCCGTCGAGTCTCAGGTCACCGGGGACCCTTCGGATGACAGGACCGATGTGGGTCCGCTTGTCAGTGAGGACGCAGCATGCCGCGTCGAGTCGTGGGTCGACGAAGCCGTCGGTTCCGGGGCCACGCTGTACACGGGCGGCAAGCGGGAGGGCGCCTCGTACGCGCCTACGGTCCTCGCGGACGTTCCGGCAGATACAACCCTGGCCTGCGAGGAGGTCTTCGGGCCAGTTCTCACGGTCCTCAAGGTGTCCGGTGAGGCCGAGGCCTTCGCCGCCGTGAACGACTCCAAGTACGGACTGCAGACAGGCGTGTTCACGCGCGACCTGCAGGCTGCCTTCCGGGCCCATCGGGCTCTGGAGGTTGGTGGAGTCGTGATCGGCGATGTGCCCTCCTATCGCGCCGACCAGATGCCGTACGGCGGGGTCAAGCAGTCTGGTGTCGGCCGTGAAGGAGTGAAGTTCGCCATGGCGGATTACACCTACGAGCGCGTGCTGGTCCTCACTGACCTTGCGCTGTAGTAGCAAGGCCTTCTGGTCGGCATGCTGCCGGCCGCCGGTCGCGAAGGGCAGGGCGGCGTCGGAACCGAACACGCCGTCGCCGGTCACCGTGCAGCTCCGACAGGTGTCGGCACACGCAGTCGACAACCGTGGCTCCGCTGCTGCTCGTTCTGCTTCGCACCCGTCCCGTTCGGTGCGGGCTTCGCAGTCAAGGCCCTTTGGCGGGCAGCGGCCGCCGCCTTGGTGCTCTGGCTGCTCGGGTTCGTCATCTGACTCGAACGCACCATGGGAGTGGGGCCCGGCCGCTAGCGGCCGGGCCCCACTCATGCTGCTTGCGCCAGTGCCGACGCTCAGAAGCAGGCGTTTTCCACCGGCATGGACGCGGACTTGCCGGCTGTCATCATGGGCATGGACGTCGGTCACGGGTCCTGCTCGTTGCGGAGGGACTCGAGGAGATTCGTGCCTTGTGGTGCCCTGCCGGAGAAAGGCCTCGTGTCTTCTGCCGCTTCCTCTGGCTGTATGACCTCGGTGACGGCGGTGACACCCACGATCCTGGACGCAAGCCATCGCTGGCCGAAGCCACCGTCGACAGCGCTGTGGTGATGAGCCATGCGAACGGCTCCGGCTCCACGCCCTCGGTCGATTCCGGGTGCACCGCTTGGGTGCACACCGGCGGGGCTGCGCCCACCCGAAGGTTCCGTGTGACTACCGGTGTGACCGCGACGCGGACGCGGCGACTCATGTCTTCGCCGGGACGTGCCTGGTGCATCCTCAAGCGGCGATCAGATCTGGTTGAGTCCGCCGTCGACGAACAGCTCGGATCCGGTGACGAAGCTACTCTCACTGCTGGCCAGGAACAGTGCGGCAGCAGCGGCCTCGTCCGGGTGCCCCATCCGGCCCAGCGGAATCTGGCTGGCGAAGGCGTCCCTCATGTTTGCGGCCTGGTCGGCGTCGGCAGCCAGGCCGGTGATGCCGGGGGTGACGATCGGTCCGGGAACCAGGGTGTTCACTCGGATCGCGCGGCCCCTGAGTTCGTTGGCCCAGGTGCGGGAGAAGGAACGGACCGCGGCCTTGGACGCGGCGTACACACCGAAGGCGGCGCCGCCTGAGGTGGCGGCGGTCGATCCGGTCAGGATCACCGAGGCGCCGTCGTTGAGGAGCGGAATGGCCTTCTGAACGGTGAAGAGCATTCCTCGCACGTTGATGTTGAAGGTGGCGTCGAAGTGCTCCTCCGTGACCTGCTCAAGAGCGGCGAACTCACCGCCGCCCGCATTGGCGAACAGTACGTCGATGGGCCGGCCTCGCTCGGCGACAGCCGCGTAGAGGAGGTCGATGTCCGCGAGGTTCGCGACGTCGCCCCGGACGGCGGTGGCTTCCCCACCGATCTCGGCCAGTGCGGCGTCGAGGGCCTCCTGCCGGCGGCCGGTGATGAACACGTGCGCGCCTTCACGTGCGAATCGCTTGGCGGTGGCCAGTCCGATTCCGCTGTTGCCTCCGGTGACGACTGCCGTCTTCCCGTCAAGCTGTCCCATGATCGTTTACCCCTGTCCGGTGCGAACGCCAGAAGTCGCGCACCAACTGTCATTGCGGTGTTACAGCCCGAACCGGACGGCCTCGGACCCAGTTATGGACTGTACGGTAAAGAACTGAGTTATGGACCGCACGGACAAAAACGTGACTGCCTCCACACCTCCGAGCGGCGACAGGCCGGCCGACGCCGGCCCGCCCGCGAGGGCGCCGGCAGAGCCCTGGGGGGGCGCGCACCACGCGCCCCCGCCATCACCCGGCCACTCCCTGCACGGCGGCCACACCAGGGGCTGCCCCGACCCCCGCGGCGCCGCAGGCACCCCGGACGGCATCTCACGATCTGGACCGATAGGTCAAGAATGACGTACGCTGTTGAGCATGGGACGCCCGCGGAACTTCGACGAGAACCAGGTGCTGGAGTCTGCGCGCGAGCAGTTCTGGAATCAGGGCTACGCGGCTACGTCACTGCAGGACCTGACGGACGCCACCGGACTGGGCAAGGGAAGCCTGTACGGGGCATTCGGCGACAAGCGGCAGCTGTTCCTGCACGTGCTGGACGGCTACCGCGACGAACAGCTCAACAGCGTCCGGGCGGTCCTCACCGGGCCCGGTACGGCCTTCGAACGCCTGACCCTCCTCATCGAGGAGGTGGTCAAGGGATTCACGGAGGACCCGCAGCGACGCGGCTGTCTTCTGGTCAACAGCACGTCCGAGCTGCACAGCAATGATCCGGATGTCGCCTCCCGGGCCCGGGCCAGCTATCAAGCCGTCGAAGATCTTCTCATCGCCTGCGTGAAGGAAGCCCAGGACGAGGGGGCGGTCGAACCGAGCGCGGACGCACAGGAGCTCGGGCGGCTGCTCCTTGCCGTCATGCAGGGCATCGAGTTTCTCGCCAAGACCGACATGGACAGCTCGGCTCTGCTGCAGATAGGCCAGGCCGCCCTCAAGGGGCTGTCCCGGCACTGACCACCCCGCGGGCCGACGCCTTTCACAGGCGATGTGCCGACAGGCAGGGATCCGGGTGGTCCTGCTCGAGTCGGCATGCGAGCACCCAGCGCACCTGCCTTCCGAACGCCCCCACGAGTGGCCCGGGCGCCCACAACAGCGCAGTTGACCGCCTGCCCCTCTCGCCATGCCCTTGAGCAGGCTCTCCGGCTGCGCAGCTGTGCCATCGACGGCGCCTCAACGCGGGCCGGACGGCGCTGTGGCAGCCGACGACGCCGGACCATCGCCCACGGGACCTGGGGGCGAGAACTCCAGCTGCCCAGGTCCGCGCAGTACCGCGTTCGCGCCTCTCTTCCGCATGCCAGCGGCAAGCTGCCAACTGGTGCATTGATCGCCAACTTCGCAATGGACCCGAAGACTACGTAAGTTCTTGACTGAACGGTCCATAAGACCTACCTTTGAGTTGCGACCCGTGGATTCGCTACTGCAAGTGGCATCGGGTCGGCGGCAGACGGGCACAGACTGTTCCGCCAATACGGCAGAGAGAAGCCGGGTGGGACTGGGCGAGGACCTCGCGTGCCCTACCGCAAACGACTGCACACGCTCAATGAAAAGTGATCACCATGGCCACCGCTGCCCAGCCGCCCTTCACCTTCAGCCTTCACAACGTGACGATTTCCGTCAGTGACCTCGACGCGTCGATCCAGTGGTGGAATCGGGTGTTCGGCCTCACCCTGCTGGCGAAGTCCCGCTTCGACGCCATCGGGGCGGACGTCGCCTTCCTGGAGGGTCCCGGGTTCCGGCTCGAACTCCTTCAGCCCGCGGACGCTGTGCGGATCCCCGAACTGACGGCAGAGCCTCCCGCACACATCCGCCCGATCGGCAACAAGGCCCTGGTCTTCCGCGTCGAGGACCTCGCCGGCGTCACCCGCACCTTCCATGATCTGGGCGTGACGACCGTCTGGGAGCAGATGGACCTCGGCGACGGCAGCATCTCGACCGCGATCCGTGACAACGACGGAAATTTCATCAACGTCTTCCAGCAGGGCGCAAGCCCGGTCGGCTGACACAGCGAACCGATCGCGCTCAGTCCATCCACGGGGCACATGACCCGACGCTGGGCGTGGAGACGGCACGCGATCGCCCTGGCCGCCAGGCCAGGTATAGCCGCTCGGAACGTAGTTGTCCGGGAGATGGTTCGGGAGCGCCGCCGCCCGCCGCAGCTGAAGTTGCAGGTCTGCGACGGCCGGCCGGGAAACCCCTACGCATGCGCCCAAGGCCCGCGGGCCCTCTCCTGGGCGGCCAGTCGCAGCGCCGCTTCGGAGTGCCCCCGGTCGGCGGCAGTGCTGCCGGATGTCCCGTTCCCCGGGTACCAGCCGCCGCTAACTGCGCGCGAACTCGAGCAGGTCCTTGTTGAAGATCTCGGCGTACTTGGGCACCATCGCAAGGCCGTGCGGTGCGCCCTCGTAGACCTTGTACTGCGCGCCCTTGACGATCTTGGATGATTTGTCGCCCGCGGAGACGATGGGCACGATCTGGTCGTCGTCGCCATGCACGATCAGTGTCGGCACATCGACCTTCTTCAGGTCCTCGGTCGTGTCCGTCTCGGAGAACGCCTTGACGCAGTCGTAGGCGCCCTTGATGCCGACCGTCATGCTCCAGAGCCAGAACTCGTCACGTGTTCCCTGGGAGACGGTCGAGCCCTCACGGTTGGCACCGTAGAACGGGGCGCTGAGGTCCTTGTAGTACTGCGAGCGGTCCGTGAGCACGCCCTGGCGGATCTCGTCGAACACCTCGATCGGCAGGCCCTCGGGGTTGGCTTCCGTCTTCAGCATCAGCGGAGGGATGGCGCCGAGCAGGACCAGTTTGGCGACCCGTGCCGTACCGTGCCGGCCGATGTAGCGGGTGACCTCGCCGCCGCCGGTGGAGTGCCCGACCAGAATGACGTCGTGCAGGTCTTCGGCTTCGATGACCGCCGCCAGGTCGTCGGCGTAGGTGTCGAGGTTGTTGCCGTCCCAGGGCTGACCGGAGCGGCCGCCACCGCGCCGGTCGTGGGCGATGGCCCGGAATCCGTTGTCCACCATGAGCTTCATCTGGGGATCCCAGGCGTCCGCGGTGAGCGGCCAGCCGTGGGAGAAGACGACGGGCTGGCCCGAGCCCCAGTCCTTGTAGAAGATCTGAGTGCCGTCCCCGGCGGTGGCGAAGGGCATGGTTGCGCTCCTCTCGAAGTCAGCTCGCGGGCCTCGCACGTCACGCCCTCCGAGGATGTGACGGAAACGGCACCGCATTCGGTCAACATATGCGCGGGGCACGGATTCGGCGCGTTGGCATCACCGCTCCGGTATGAGCGGGACGGCCGATGCCTGACAGGCGAGGAAGAGGCCTGTCTCGTACGGTGGTTCATACGAAATGCTCCCGGCACCTGCACCGTCAGGAGCCACGCGTTACGCCACCCGAGTGAACTCCCGGACGCCTTCGCCCACCCGCCCGGACCTGCACCGCCGGTGACGAGCGGCAGCCTGACAATCACCCGCCGTACTGCTCGTTCAGTCGCACGCGGAGGACAGAGCATGGGATCCGACGTTGACGTGCTGGTCGTCGGTGCTGGTCCAGCAGGGTTGCTGCTCGCAGGCGACTTGGCCGAGGCCGGAGTGCGCTGCACCGTCGTGGAACGGCGACAAGGGGAATCCCGGCTGACACGCGCATTCGCCGTTCACGCCCGAACGATGGAGCAACTGGACGCCCGCGGCCTGGCCGACGACCTGCTGCTGACCGGCCTCCGCAACCCGATCCTGCAATTCCTGCGGATCGATCTCTCGCGCCTGCCGACCCGCTACCCCCACGTCCTCGTGACACCCCAGTACAACACCGAGCGGCTGCTCCTGGCCCGCGCCCTGGACCACGGCGTGAACATCATGCGGGCCCACGAAGTCACCGGCGTCCTGCAAGACCCCACCGGTGTCGACGTCACCGTGAAGACGCCAGCCGGCACTGAACACACCCTGCGCGCGGACTACGTGGTCGGCGCGGACGGACGGAACAGCTGCGTACGCCAGTCCCTCGGCCTGCCGTTCCCCGGCCGCTCCGCCATTCGCTCCATGATGCTCGCAGACGTCCGTATGGCCGACCCACCGAAGAAGCCGCCCACCGTGGCGGCGATCGGAGACGCCTTCGCCATCGTCGTCCCGTTCGGTGACGGCTGGTTCAGGGTCATGGCCTGGAATCGCCACCACCCCATGCCCGACAACGCATCGGTCGGTCTGGAAGAAATCAAAGACGTCGCCCGCCAGGCGCTCGGCAGCGACTTCGGCATGCACGACCCCCGCTGGCTCTCCCGATTCCACAGCGACGAACGCCAGTCCCCCCGCTACCGGGTGGGCCGGGTGTTCCTCGTCGGCGACGCCGCCCACGTCCACTCCCCCGCCGGCGGCATGGGCCTCAACACCAGCATCCAGGACTCCGCAAACCTGAGCTGGAAACTCGCGGCCGTTCAGCGCGGCCGCGCACCCGAGGCCCTGCTCGACAGCTACCAGGACGAACGGCACCCGGTAGGACAGCGGGTCCTGCGAATGAGCGGCGCGCTGCTGCGCGGCGTCCTCACCACACCACGAGCACTGTGCGGCCTCCGTGACCTCTCAGCACGTACGGTGCTGCAAACCCCACCAGTGGCCCGACGAATGGCCAGAGCAATCTCAGGAATCGACATCTCCTACGCCGCCCCGGCCGGCGCACACCCCCTCGTCGGCAAGCGCGCACCTGACGTCGCCCTCAGCGACGGACGCAGACTCTACGAAGCCCTCCGCAAGCGACGGTTCGTCCTTGTCACCCCACCCGATCCCGAGCGCCTCCCCTCACTGATCAAAGAATGGTCCGGCGAGGTGGAGATCGTGTCCCCCAAGGGCACCACCAAAAAAAGTGTTCTGGTCAGACCGGACGCCTACATCGCATGGGCCATATCGGACGAGTCACCTGAACGTCGCATCGACGCAGCGCGCCAGGCATTGACCCAATGGTGCGGCCCACAGGCCACCAGCTCCGGAACCCCTTCGCCGGACTAGCGCCACGACCAGACCTGCGGACGGCCCACCGCAATTTCGACGGTCAGGCAAGCCGAAACGGTGACGGCCTGACGGCCTCGTTCGATCCGGGCCCGGTCAGCCTGCGTAGCGCCGGTGGACCCGAACTGAGGGCAGTCGCAGGCGGCCACGGACTGACGGAGAACGCGGTCGCCGACGACGCCTGCGTGGCGTCGAACGGGCGGCCGAGGCTTCTGCTGACCATCCGATCCCGCGCCGCACTGGCCGAACTCACGCCGGACTTGACCCTGTTGCGCGCAGCCTGTGACCGCTACGGTCTGCTGGGCTGCTACGCCTACTCGCTCCCGGACCGACACGGCCGAGCAGCAGCCCGAATGTTCGCCCCGTCGATCGGCGTCCCCGAGGACATCGCCAACGCCAACAGCACGGCCTGCCTGGCAGCGCATGCTGCCGGGTTCGGCGCATACCGCCTCGCTGTCGACATGGGTGACCACCTCGGCAGCCCGTCCACCATCACAGCAACCGTCCACCGCGACCGCACGGGACACCGGATCCGAGTCGGCGGCCAGGCAGCGATCGTGCGCAGGGGCATGCGATGAGGTCCGCGCGCTCAAGGCGAGGGTGCCGGTGCACAGCGGGTCCGACCGCTCCTGTGAGAGCCCGGCCAATTCTGGCGGCATCTGTGGCAGGGGCTCAGGGTTGATGGCCGATCACGTCGTGCTGGTGCGACTCGTACCTACTTGTCGGCACCTCTCGTTCTAGTCCGGTCCGCCGCCCTTCTGGCGAGGCCAGTCATCGACTCGACCGGCTCTGGCACGTCCTCGCCCGCCGACGCTCACCCGAGACCAATCCGATCGCAGCCCCAGCCGGTTGATCGAAGCCATTCAACTTCGACGCCGTCTCCGTCGGCTCGCTGACGCACAGCGAGCCGGCCATGGATCTGAGCATGCTTCTGATCATCAATTGCGAACACAGGAGGTACCGTGGCCAAGGGCTACTGGGTCAGCGTCTACCGCACCATCGCAGACCCTCAGAGGCTTGCTGCCTACGACAAGCTGGCCGGTCCAGCCGTCAAGGCCGCGGGCGGGCGGCTGCTCTCCCGCAGCAGCCGGGTCGTCGCACACGGTGCCGGAATCGCCGAGCGCACCGTCCTGATCGAGTTCGACAGCTTCGAACAGGCGGTCGCCGCACGCGCGAGTGCGACCTACCAGGAGGCGCTGGCAGTACTTTCCGACGGCGTCGAGCGCGACTTCCGCATCATCGAAGGCCTCGACTGACGACCGATGCCACGTCAGGGAGGAACACGATGCCGGCCGCGGGGATCACCCCGGCTCGTCAGCGCGCCGCACTGTCGCGAAAAAGCGTCAGGCCGGTGGCATCGGCGATGATGTCCGGTCCGGCGACGGTTCCTTCCCGGCGGCACGGCGGCTCGCACGTCGGCCTCGATGTCGGCGGGGCGGTTCCAGCGGCCGATCTGGGTCATCAGGGCGGCGTACGGGTTCGGGGTCGCGATGTCGGAGAAGTCAGGTTGGACGTCACTCGGCAGTGTCGGACAGCGGGGTTGAGGGGTTTCGGTGAAGCTGTCGTCGTGGACAGCAGATAATGGCCGCTATGACGTACGAAGGCTCCTCCATCGACCCGGCCAAGCCCAGCATCGCCCGCGTCTACGACTACCTGCTCGGCGGCAAGGACAACTACGCCGTGGACCGCGAGATCGGTGACGTGTTCAAGCGCGACCTGCCCGGTTCGGTGGCCATCGCCTTCGCCAACCGTGCGGCCCTGACCCGGGCGGTCAGGGAGATCGCGAAGACAACCGGCATTCGACAGTTCATCGACCTGGGCAGTGGCCTGCCGACCGCGGACAACGTCCACCAGGTCGCGCAACGGCACGCCCCCGAGTCCCGGGTCGTCTACGTCGACATCGACCCTCAAGTGCTGGTCCACGGCCGCGCACTGCTGGAGAACAACGACCGGACCCGCGTCGTCGGGGTCGATGTGCGCAACCCCGAAGGCATCCACTCTCACCCCGACACCCTGGAAATCATCGACTTCACTCGTCCCGTCGCCGTCATCCTCAGCGCCATCCTCCACCACGTCAACGATGACGAGGACCCGGCTGGCATCGTCCGCTACTGGCGAGACCACGTCCCCTCCGGAAGTCACTTCTTCATCAGCCACTTCCGTTCCGGCAACAACGCGGAGAGCGCGGAGGCCGAGAAGGTCCTCCAGCAGACGTTCGGCCGCGGCCGGTGGCGCACCGACGCGGAGATCGCCTCCCTGCTGGACGGCCTGGAGATCCTCGACCCCGGGATTGTCCCGGCGTCCCTGTGGCGTCCCGACGAGAGCGACAAACCGTGGAACAGCGGCGAGAGACGAGAGCTCACGGTCTGGGAACACCTCATAGCCGCCGGACTGGCCCGGAAAGCCTAGACATGATCCCCGGATGACGGTCGCCGGGCAGATGCGCCTCCGGCCGACAGGTCGCCGGGTTGGCAGAGCTCGTCGGAATCGACGCCGACAAGTGAGCGGAGGGCGTTCGGCCGGCCCTCGTCCTCCGCATTCGTCAGACCCCACGGCCCATTCAACGAGCCTCACCCCAACACCCCACCCACGTCCGGAGGTCCGAGAAACAGCGCCTAGAGCCAACCGGCGTCGCGGATGTCAGCGCTGCTGGGCGCTATGCATTGCAGAGGATCCCGTGGGGGTGTTCGGTGGTGCCAGTCTTGTTGCGGCGGTCAGGACTGGATGAAGGCGAGCAGGTCGGGGTTGAGGACGTCGGCGTGGGTGGTCAGCATGCCGTGCGGGTAGCCCGGATACGTCTTCTGCGTGCCGTTCTTGAGCAGGTCGACCGCACGCGGCACGGAGCTGGCGAAGGGGACGATCTGGTCGTCGTCGCCGTGCATGACCAGGACCGGCACGGTGATCTTCTGGAGGTCCTCAGTATAGTCCTCCAGCCAGGACAGGGGGGTCTCGTAGTGGGCCTGGATACTGCCGGCCATGGCCTGGCGCCACCAGTTCGCAATGACCCCCTCCGACGGCTCGACGCCCCGACGGTTGAATCCGTAGAACGGGCCTTCCGGCACGGCCCGGAAGAACTCCGCCCGGTTGGCCAGTGTTCCCGCACGCACCTGATCGAACCATTCCTGGGGCTGGCCAGCAGGGTTGTCGGGGCTCTTGACCATGTTCGGGGTCAGGGAGGCGACCAGCACTGCCTTGGCGACTCGGTCCTGGTAGCGGGCGACGTAGCGTGCTACCTCGCCGCCGCCGGTTGAGTGTCCGATGTGGACCGCGTCGCGCAGGCCGAGGTGCTCGGTCAGCGCCGCCAGGTCGGCGACCCAGTGGTTCATGTCGTTGCCGGTACCGACCTGCGCGGACCGGCCGTGCCCGCGCCGGTCGTGCGCGATGACCCGGTACCCCTTGTGCAGGAAGAACATCATCTGGGCGTCCCAGTCGTCGGCCGACAGGGGCCAGCCGTGGCTGAAAACGATGGGCTGGCCAGCACCCCAGTCCTTGTAGAAGATCTCAACGCCGTCGGGAGTGATGATGGTAGGCATCTGTCCGTTCCTCTCTCTTGTGGTCTATACGCATCCGACGACGAGGCACACGAACATTTGTGAATGGTCGGTGCGATCGATCGATACGCGAGCAACAAACCGTCAAGTAGCGTCAGCTGCCCGAGAAGAGTGGCTGGAGAACCACGCCAGTCGATCCACTGGGGATCCTCCGGCACGTTCTCGGGATCAGAGAGGCCTGCAGCCTCGAGGAACACGACGAGGCCGTGGTCGCTGAAGGCGGTGCCGAGGTCCCCGGCCCGACCGTGGGCGCACGCGGTGACCTTGCGGCCGCCCGTGGCAGAGGGGCGGTGCACGACAATCGGCGCGCTGGTCACGCCTCCCAGCGTGCCCCAGTCCGGTTCGGTGAGCGAGTCGGACAGTGGCCCTGAGCACCGTGCGCGAGGAAAAGTGCGCCGGTTACGCATAGCGCCTGGAAGTACCCGCCGACAGCACCGTAAGCGCCTTCAGAAGCGGTTGCGTGTGCAGGTGGCGTCGTTCGCCGCGACGCACGCCCACGTAGCGGGAGTCTCCGGGAGGAAGCAGGAGTTGACATGGTCGATGAGTGACGTGCTCGATGGTGCGCAGTCTGTAGAGCGGGTGACGCACCGGGATTCCGCACTGTCCGGGGACGGCGAGTTCACCGACGATGTCGTCGAGCACGAAGGAATCGACGAACCGGAACAGTCCGCGGGGCTGGGCGCGTGGTGCGGGGGGTTGGAGGCGGCGGCCGCGGCTCCAGGCGGTGCCTGTAATGGTCGGCGAACTGCGGCGGGCATATGGGATAGGGATTCTGGCTGGAGCGCAACCGCTTGATGTTACTGGACTTCGATCCGCTGGTGACGGGCTTGGCCTCGCAGCCGTTCCGACTGTCGTGGGCCGGGTCGGACGGGCAGCAGGTGCGGCAGCGCCAGACTTCTTCGTCCGCCGCTGCCACGGCACAGGCTTGGTGCCCTGGTTCCTGCACCAGCTACGCGTCATCGCGCACTGGGTCCAGGAAGCCGCCGAGCAGACCGCACCCCCGCAGTCTCAGTCTCAGCCACCGATGTCAGTGGCATCAGCGAGGATCTCGGGCATGACTTCGACTGCTGCCGACTACGTGTGGTTCGAGGAGAGATTCCCCGACCTCGCAGAGGCATACTGCTTCACCCTGGTGCACGGCCTGCCGCCTTCTGAGGTCCTCCGCCGTCTCCATGGCTCTGTGGAGTCTGCGCGGACCGGGGCGAAGCAGATAACAGAGGCGGCCTTCGACCTCCTGGACTCCGACAACACCCGGCAGCTGATCGCTATGACGAGCGTCGGGGACTGGACACTGCTGATCGAGCCCAACGGCTATCTCGGCGTCACCGAGGAAACGGCCCTGCCGGCATCCGCCGGCACCACATGGGTCTCGCACTTCGTCAACATCAACGGCGTCGACTCGTTTCTCTGGGCCGAGGACGGGACGAACCGTCTGACCTTCGAACCCGGATTCCCCGACAGCCGATGGGGCACCACCCCCAACGAACTCCTGAAGACCATGCACGACATCGGCTTCCAGTTCTGGGAGGAGACCTCCGACAGCGCGGAGGACCACTCCGCACCAGCAGCATTCGCGCTGGCCGAGCATCTGACCGGCGTCCGCATCACACCAGAACTCCTTCAAGAAACGACCTTCACCTGCGGCAGCGCAAAGATCAGGTGACCCGGCCATGGCCTCCCTTCTTCACGACGTGGACACGAGCGCCGCCTGGACCGCCCGCGCCCTCAACAGCTCCGGCTACCGGGCGGACTTCACACCCGAAAGCCTGCCGGACATCGAGCGCTTCATGACCGAGCACACCGACCACGGGATCGCGGCAGACGGCGGTTTGCCGCCAGCCGGCCCGCTGCGGTGAGCAGCCGCATGGGCGCGTACTCCGAGGCCTCGGCCAGCTGGGTCCTGGCGGCGGTCACCAGGTAGGCGGGGAGTTCGACCGCGTCGTCCTCGGCGAGCACGGGAACCACCGGCACGGGGGACTCCGGAGGCGTCACAGATGTCGAAGGCGTCAAAGACAGGGTCATCAGCATTCCACCGGAGCACCGGCACCGCCTTTTGGGCGCTCGTTGAGGCGGCGGCCGCGTCGGCACGGCCAAGAGAGGCAGTCCCTGGAACGGCACCGCGGCGTCAGCGCCGGGGTGCCGTCCGGCGGCCCGTTGCCGCAGGTGAAGGATCTGTACATGTCGGCCCTGAGACGCGACCAGTCCCGCCTTTGCTGCCGAGCGCGCGCAAGGACCTCGGAGGGCGATGCGCGCAGAGCTGGTGCCCTGCGCGCTTCCGCTCTCCTGTGCCGGCGGCGATGGCAGGGCGATCGGGGCGGAGGCAGGCGAGGCGGCGCTCAGGAGCATGCGATCTCGTCGGCGGCGATCGTGGCGCCGGGCCGCCGCCCATGGACGCTGCCTCAGATCATCCGGCGACCTGGACAGGACTCGTCTCAAACGCTCCGCAGATGAGCAGCTGGTAAGGGAGGAGCACCTGCTGGAAGCTGGCCGGCGCATAGATGCCGATGTAGTCGGGGAGTGGCCGACAAGCCGGGGCGACTGCCGCGTTGTTGGTGCGTATCGTCGCACTGACCGTCTGGCCGGGGTTTACGGACACTGTGGTCGCGGGGGAGCTGCTGTGCGTTGCTGGGCTACCGATCTGTTGGTGGCCGGCGTCCAGGACGCTCACGCCGGGGTATCCACGTAGGCTGCAGACGCGCGTGGAGGTGTTGGTGAAGTTCACGGGGATGAAGATGGATCCGGCGGCGTACTCCTCCTGGCCGAGAGACAAGCGCAAGTCGGCGGCCGTGCAGGTCGGGGTGAGGGGTGCGGCTTGTGCGGAGTGGGTTACGCCAACCGCGCTGGCAGCGGTAAGGAGTGCGGCGGCGGTCAGTGCTGCTGTTCTCGTCCCGGGGATCATGGTGGGCCTCCGTTGGCTGGACAGCCGCCGGTGTGGCGCCTGCCACAGCTTCCAGGTTGCGGCTCCTCGCGCGTGGGCGCAGCTCGGGTCTGGAGTGGCGATCACTCGCTGTCTGGGTTGGGCTGGTGGGTCTAGGGGATGCGCGCCTGCTGGAGGTAGTAAGCGTGCCGACTGCCACAGCCAAGAAGGTGACCACCTTCTCGCTGGTCAGCATTCCAATCAGCGTGTATCCCGCAACGTCCCAGCGTCGGGTCCCGCTCCACATGGTCCATGATGGCGGCGGGGGGCGGCTGAGGTACAGACGCGTCTGCGAGCTCGACGGGCAGGAGCTCGCGGAAGGCGAGATCGCCCGTGGCGTCGAGATGCCCGACGGCGGCACGCTTGTCCTCTCGCGCCAAGACCTGGAGCAGTTGCCGACGCCGGACACCACGGAGATCCGAGTGCTCGGCTTCCTGGACCAGAGCCGGGCGGACCCCCTGCACTACGACATGTCGGTGCTGCGTACCAGGCAGCGCTCGGCGGACCGCGGTATTCCGTCGGTCCTTTTGCCTGCTTGTCCCGATGGACGGAGCGCGGCGCCGGTCCGGGTGGCCGGCCTGCGCCATCAGCCCTTTGCCTTGGGCCAACCGCACCCGTTGTCCTGTCCCTCTCCGCTCCTCTCAGCAGATGGACCTCGACCACCCCCGGTACCGACGCACCGTCCTCGCCGACCCGCCGAACACCGACGCCACCGGGGACGCCGCGGGCGAAGAGCCTCTTGGCAGTGAGCGGCTCTGAGGCAGTAGGGCGTCGTCAGCGATACCAGCGCCCGCGCCCCGGCCCGTAATGTGCTCGGCCCCGGCGAAGCCGAGCACATGGCATCAGACCCTGCTCACCGTGCGGCTGATGTTCGTCAGGCTTTCCCGGGCCCCTCTTCATCCGTGCCGACTTGCACCGGACGCACAGTGGGATCGCCTTTCCCAGTATCACCGCATATAGGAAAGATTTTCGCGAAGCGCTTGTATGGATTATTCCGGGAGGAGGACGCTGGAAGACCGCGTAATGGGTTGGGGGGAATCATGGGCTTTGCAGCTTTTCTTGCAATTTCAAGGCTATCGGCGAAGTTCTGGGCACGGTCAACTCCATCTACCAGTTCGTGAAGAACATCGAAGAACTCTCGCAGGACCCGAGCGACCCGGCTCGCGACCGGCTTCTATCCACATACGCACAGCTCATGGAGTCTCGTCGGGCGACCCTCGCTGCCTCGGCGAACATCGTGAAAGAGGTCCGGGCGCTGAATGAGCGGATCTTCCGGAGCACGCTAGCGGACAAGCTCGACGACGCAGACCAGGCGGTCCAGGGTCTTGAGAACTGGCGCCGTTCCGACTCGGCCGTCTCCCGTGACCTGGCATTGGACTCCTCAGCCGGCGCGCTTTCCGACATGCTGCAGCTCGAGTCCACCGGCGCATACCCCCCGCTGGCGCTGGCCCTTGGGCATATACAGATCCTGGGTGCGCGGCTTGCGGTCTTGAGCGAGGCTGACCCCGGGTTCGGCAAGTCGTCTGTGGCCAGGCGGCCCATCCAGGCAGGCATCGTTTCATCCGTGACTGTGTGACGGAGATGGAGCAGGAGACCCTCGCCGCGAATGAGATCGAGGTCATCGAACACGTGACACAGAGCCCGCGCCCGTCACGGCAGGGCCCTCGGCCGCAGTTCCACTGGGTACGGATCTCCTACGCCAACATCAACGGGACGTCGCCCTTCGATACCGAGCTAGGGCCGCAGGAGGAGACGTCACCTGACATCTCGACAGCACTTCACGCTCGACCGTCACCCGGGCTGTCGGTGAGGTGCGCCAGCTGCTGGCGAGACGGGGCTGTGCTGTTCCCGACAGGCCTGGTCTGCGGCTTCGAACGCTGGAGGACGTGTTCGCCTATGCCCAGGCCGAAGGAGTCGAGCTGCGTCTGGATGCCGCTGAGGTCCAGGTCCGCCGGTCGCGGGCCGCGGCGGACGCCGTGCCTTCATCTCAGGCAAGACGAAGCAGAACACCATGAAAGCCACTGTCATCGCCGACCACCACGGCCGCACCCTGAGCCGATGGCCTGAGGCCGGGACGGATGCACGACGTGACCGCGGCCCGTGCGGCGGGTATCACTGGCTGTTTCCGCCACTTCGACCTGGTCGAAATCCTGCTCGATGGCGGCTACCTGGGCCTGAGCCGCGACCATCCCGGCCAGGCCCTCACCCCACCCAGAAAGTCACGGCCCGGAGCGCCGGCCGGCAGAGTCGAGCAGTGAGAACACGACAGGCACGAACATTCCTCCGACCGAATCACCGTCGAGCACGCCCTGGCCGACCACAAGCGCTGGAAACAACTCATGCGCTGGACCCACCGCCGCGACCGGCTGCCCGACACCTACCGGGCCGTCGCCGGCCTCGTCTCCGACCGCACAGCCACCGTCTGAATACAGACCACGACCGGGCCAGGCCTGACCCAACCGCCATCACGCTCCGACTCGTTGGACCTGGCGGCATCCTGTGGTGGCAGGCGTGAGCAGCGGCGAGATGTTCGCATCCACCTCACTGTCGGCTGTGACTCACATCACATTTCATGTGAAGGGGCTTTGGGAGCTCTGGGTAGACATGATGGACATCCACCCGCAACCCCCCGAACAGCCAGAGCCGCTTTCCGGCGCAGAGGCGGGAAGCCCCGCGCCGCCCGGATCGGCTCCAGGCGCGGAGCATAGCGAAACAGCCGGCCTGGTGCTCTTGATCAATACAGTTCTGGGAGGCTTGGGAACCCTGTATGTGACGACCAGATCAGTGACCGTCACACTCATTTCGGCTTTACTGGTCCTGCTGATTGTCATCGTGAAGCGCAGGAGCGGGCGTGATTCCCGCCCGGGCCGGAGGGGCAATCGGAGTGGAGAGTGATTCCGACAGCTTCACGGACTTTTTCAAGCACCACTATCCCCGGGTGATCGCCATGTTGGTCGTCCACCGCCGCTTCACCGAGGTGACCGCGCAAGACGCGACCGCCGAAGCGATGACCCGGCTGATCCAGCACTGGGGAAAAGTGCAGGCACCTCAGGCTTGGGTCCGAACGGTTGCGTCCCGCCTGGCCTGCCAACTGGCAGGCAGTCAACAGCAGGTCGGACTACCGGAATGGGAACTCATTGACCAGAGGTCCGCGCAGGACCTGGCCGCAGCGGAGCTCGCGCTGGCCGCGGGCACTGCGATCGGCGCCCTGCCCCGACGGCAGCGGGAAGTCATGACGCTGACACTGGTTGACATGACTCCCTCGGAGATCGCCGAGATTCTCGGGTGTACTCCGGCGCAGGCGAGTGCCAACCTCGCTCACGCGCGGCGAACCCTGAGGAACGCGATGCGGATGGATAAGGAGGCGTGAATATGGATCCGACGCACATCGGCGAGTCAGAGTCGGCCGATCAGGGGGCCGCCTACAACCGAATCGTCGCGCACTACGCCGCCCCGGAAACTCTGTCAACTGCCCTGGAGGAGGTAACTGCCGAGGCCCGACTCCGGGCCGCAGCCCAGGAAGATGCCGGCCGGGCTGCCAACGTCCAGACGGCGACGACGCCAGCCGTGACAGGCACCTTCCCCAGCATCGACATCAGCACGGAGCGGCTGTTCCTTCGCCCTCTCGATGAGGAGGACATCGAGGCGTTCGCCGAGATGATGAACGATGAGTCCATCACTGCTTGGACGTCCGCGCCGCAGCCCTACACCAAGGCTGACGCCCACGCCTGGATTGCCGACCTTGCTCCGGCCGAACGCGCTCAGGGCCGCGGCATCGTCTTCGCCGTCACTGAGTTCCTCACCCAACGCCTGGTCGGAATGGTGCATCTGCGTAACACCGACTGGCGCACCCGCTCCTCCGAGATTGCCATCGTCATCGCGCCCTGGGCACGCTGCGAGGGCTACGCCTCCGAGGCGATCCTGGGCATCACCAAGTGGCTTTTCCATCACCAGAAGTTCGAGCGGCTGGAGCTGCGCACCGGCACCGACAACGCCGCCGCCCAGCAGGTGGCCCAGAGGATCGGATGCATCTCTGAGGGTGTGCTGCGCAACGCCTGGACGGCACGCGCCAGGACCGCGGATGGCGAGTGGTGTGAGGTGCGTACCGACGTCATTGTCTGGAGTCTGCTGCCGGAGGACCTCCCCGATGTCCACGAGCAACTGGCCGATACCGGCAGTCTGACGTCGTTCACCGAACGGAACTGACGAGGATCGTGCGGCGTAGCTGGCTCGCTTGTTCGGCGATCTTGGTTGTTGGTGTTCGTGACAATCGTGCTGACCCGGCCGAGGCAGCAACAGCTCGTTGCCGCACAGGGGTTGGAATCCGCATTCAAGGCGGCGACCGCATGGCCGTCCGATGTCCGCATAGACTCTTTTGCGCGGCTCGCCGACTATGAGCCGGCCTGCCAGCAGGAGGCAGGGAGGCGGCTTCGGAAGGACGGCCTGCCCGCTCTGTGGAAGCTGGCCGAGGAACAGTCCGAGCGGTACCGGCAGGCGGCGGAGCTGCTTGTCGGATAAGACCGTGCCCTATGGGTGAGTCGGCGGTAGCCGATGAGGGCTGGGCCATACCGCGAAGGCCAAGAAATGTTCGGCCTTGCGCTCGTATCGTCGGTGCCATCTCGGACGCGTCGACGTCAGGGACGTGGCCCGAGGCTAGGATTCCGATCACTGCGGAGATCCACACAGACCGAGTTCACCTCTCCCACTGCCATCCATGACCACGAGGCCACGCGTGGCATGCAGCCGCCCCGACGACCAAAGTGCCCGCACCCATTTGGGCAACAGCAGACACAGCCTCGCCGAACCCCGCTGCAGGGGCTGATGCCTGGCTTCCACGAAGAAGCCATCAACGCCCCTCTCACAACGGCATGATGCCCATTTATGGGGATGCGTGGTCGGTGGGGCGTGCGGACGGCGATCGCGGTGTGCGTGGCGGCCGGGGTGTGGCTGGTGGTGACGGCGCTGCGCGATGGCTGGGGTGAGGCGGACCCTGTGGCCAGTGTGCTCGGCTCTGTCGCAGGACTGGCCGCTTTGGCGGTGTCGCTGGGTGGTGCCCCTGCCGAGCCTGCAGCAGCGCTTCGACAGCCTCCGGCTCCTGACGTGCCGCCGTGGTGGGTCGACCGGAACGAAGCCGATGCCGTGATCAAAGCGGTACGCAGGCGGGCCCGGCGACGGCGGTCCGGCGCTCCAGTGGCGATCACGGCCGGACTCCATGGCGCCGGCGGGTTCGGGAAGACCACCCTGGCAAGGTATGTAGCCGCCCAGCGGTCGGTGCAGCGGCGGTTTCCTGGCGGCGTGCACCTGATCACCATCGGCCGTGACGTCCGCGGTCGTGCGGCCATCGCCGCGAAAGTCGCGGAGGAAACGCGTCTGATCACCGGTGACACCACCGAGACCGGCTCGGACCCCGAGCGCGCGGGCGCCCATCTCGGCGCCCTCCTGACGTACAGGCCGCGAACCCTGCTGATCATCGACGATGTGTGGGAGCCCGAGCAGCTCACGCCGTTCATGCGCGGCGCAGAACAGTCCTGTGTGAGGCTGGTGACCACCCGGCGGCCGCACGTCCTGCCCGACACCACGATCCGCATCGAGGTGGACCGGATGACGCGAGAGCAGGCCCGACGGCTGCTCACCCACGGTCTTCCCACCCTGCCTGAGCCGGAGGTGGTGGAGCAGCTCGTCAAAGCAACGGGACAGTGGGCGCTGCTCCTGGGCATCGCCAACAAGTTCATCGCCGATCAGGCCGGCACCGGGGCCGATGCAACCGCCGCCGCCGGAACCCTGCTGCAACGGCTGCGCACGGCCGGGCCCGCTTTCCAGGACACGGACGACACCACGCTCGACCTCAACGATCCAGCTCACCGCAATACCGCAGTCCGGGCGAGCATCCGCGCCGCCACGACTCTTCTCCAACCCGAGCACGCCGAAAAGCGTTTCAGTGAACTGGGCATCTTCGCAGAGGACGAGAGCATCCCGATCCCACTGGTGACGACGCTATGGCAAGCCACGAGCGGCCTCGACGAAACAGCCGTCCGCTCCCTGTGCAAGCAGATGGCCGACCTGTCCCTGCTCAGCATCGACACCACCGTGCCCGACGGCGCCGTCATCCTCCACGACGTCGTCCGCGACTACCTACGCAGAGAGCTGGGAGAAGAAGGCTGCCAAAGCGCCAACCGCGCACTGCTCGACGCCGTCGCCGCCAGCCTGCCCATGCCCGAGGACGGCCAGGTGCCCTGGTGGCAGGTCCAGCACGGCTACCTCCTCGACCACCTCATCGAGCATCTCCTGGACGCCGGCCTCGCACTCCAGGCGCACCGGCTGGCGGAAGGCTTCTGGTGGGTTCGGACACGACTCCACCAGCGCGGACCCACAGCACCCTGGCGCGACCTCGACCGCATCGGCGCTCACGCCGGCGGCCTGGCCCGCCAACTCACCCAGGCTGCCCACCTCCTGACCCCCACCGAGCCCCCTGATGCTCTCGATGCGATCCTGCGCAGCCGCATCACCAACACGCCCCATTGGCCTGCCAACCCGTTTCCTCCGGGGACCCCCGGCCTCCTCAACCACTGGCCGCCTCCTGACCTGCCCGACCCTGGCCTGGTCCGTACCCTGACCAGCCACACCGACGCTGTGTACGCGGTGGCGTTCAGCCCGGACGGCACCCGCCTCGCCGCCGCCAGCAGCGACGAAACCGTGCGGATCTGGGACCTTGCCAGCGGCGAAACGCTGCACACCCTCACCGGCCACAACACCTGGGTGAACGCAGTGGCGTTCAGCCCCGACGGCCGCCTCGTTACCGGAAGTTCTGACAAGACCGTGCGGATCTGGGACCCCGCCACCGGCGAAACACTCCACACGTTCACCGGCCACAGCGGCCGGGTGACCACGGTGGCGTTCAGCCCCGACGGCACCCGCCTCGCCACCGCCAGCAGCGACGAAACCGCGCGGATCTGGGACCCCGGCAGCGGGGAAACGCTGCACACGCTCACCGGCCACAACAGCGCGGTGACCGCGGTGGCGTTCAGCCCCGACGGCACCCGCCTCGCCACCGCCAGCAGTGACACAACCGCGCGGATCTGGGACCCCGCCACCGGCGAAACACTCCACACGTTCACCGGCCACAGCGGCCGGGTGACCACGGTGGCGTTCAGCCCCGACGGCACCCGCCTCGCCACCGGCAGCGGCGACGAAACCGTGCGGATCTGGAACCTTGCCGACGGAGAAACGCTGCAGACGCTCACAGGCCACAACAGCGTGGTGACGGCGGTGGCGTTCAGCCCCGACGGCACAGGCCTGGCCACCGGCAGCGGCGATGAAACCGTGCGGATCTGGGACCCTTCTACCGGCGAGACGCTAGGCACCTTCACCGGCCATAGTGCCTGGGTGTACGCGGTGGCGTTCAGCCCCGACGGCACCCGCCTCGCCACCGCCAGCAGCGACACAACCGTGCGGATCTGGGACCCCGCCGGCGACGGAACCACCCGCACCCTCACCGGCCGCAACAGCGCGGCAACCGCGGTGGCGTTCGGCCCCGACGGCCGCCTCTTCACCGGGAGTGACGACCACCAGTCCCTGCAGATCTGGGACCCCGCCACCGGCGAAATGCTCCGCACCCTCACCGGCCGCCGTGGCCGGGTGCTAGCCCTGGCGTTCATCCCGGAAGGTACCAGCCTCGCCATCGGGAGACCGGTGGGCCCTCGCACCGATGACCCGCATTCAGCACCACCAGTGGTGGCGAATCCGGACGGGCCTTTCCCAGTCACCGGCGACAGTGACGGAACCGCGCGGATCTGGGACCTGACCAGCGGCGACATAATCCGCGTCCTGACTGGGCATCATGGCGCAGTGCGTACGGTGGCATGCAGCGCGAACGCAGCCTGGCTCGCCACCGGATGTGAGGACGAAACCGTGCGGATCTGGAATCTCGCCACCCACGAGGTCAGCACCTTGACTAGCCACAACGGCACGGTGACCGCGGTGACGTTCACCTCCGACGGCACCCGCCTGGCCACCGCCAGCGGCGACAAGACCGTGCGGATCTGGGACCCCGCCACCGGCGAGATGCTGGGCACCTTGACTGGCCACAGCGACACGGCCACCGCGGTGGCGTTCAGCCCCGACGGCACCCGCCTCGCCACCGCCAGCGGCGACAAGACCGTGCGGATCTGGAACCTTGCCACCGGTGAGACGCTGCGCACCCTGACCGGTCACAACAGCCGGGTGTCCACGGTGGCGTTCAGCCCCGACGGCACCCACCTCGCCACCGGCAGTTGCGACAGGACTGTGCGGATCTGGGATCCCGCCAGCGGTGTGCCGACAACCATGATGCGGACGGACAGCAGTGTGTCCTGCTGCGTCTACAGTCCGGACGGACGCCTCGTATTCGCAGGCACGACTGCCGGACTCTGCGCCTATGCGATTAGCCCGCAGACTCAGTGACGTACCTCAACAAGGCTTGCACCGCGCGCGATCAGCGCACTCGCAGACAGTGCACAGACCGAGTTGGGCGGCCGATGTGCCGGGCAGTCTCCGTGGGAGTGGACTCCCGTGCGACAGCGGATCGCTCAGCGTGGCGGCCGCCGCGCACCCCAGTCGGTCCATCTGGTGCTGCCGAGCAAATCCCGCCCCTTCGCCGAACACCATGTGCCATATCCATATGCTCCGACCATGAGACTCTTCCGATCACGCACCAAGCGGACGACTGAAATCCCCGTGTCGCGGGCGATGGCCCTGTACAGGGCCGGGCGCTACGCAGAGGCGGTGACCGAGGCTCGCGCCGTGGCCCGGTCGCTGCCGCACGATGACACGTACGCACCGCTGGCCCTGAGCATCACCGCAAACGCAACGGGCGCCCAGGGCCGCCACGCCGATGCTCTCGCCATATACGACGAGGTGCTGCCTGGCGTCGGAAGGACTTTCGGAGCTGATCACTGGCAGACGTTGAAACTGCGCTCCGACCGCGCCCAGACGCTGGCCGCGCTCGGTCAGTACGCCGAGTGTGAGGCGGAGTGTGCGGCCGTCGTCCAGATGGCGAGCCGCGGTACAGGGGAGTTGCAAAACGTAGTCAGGGCCGCCAGCAACGGGCTGGTCTTCGCTCTCAGCGCGCAGGAGCGCCACCCGGAAGCCGAGGCACGCGCCCGCGAGGCCCTGGGCGCCCATCCTGAACCGGACCGGCTGACTCTGGCATTGCGGCTCGGCCTGGCACGCAGCCTCAACGGCCAAGCCCGCCACGAGGAGGCCCTCGCCGAGGCAGAGCACGCCCATGAGCTGTGCCGCAGCCTGCCCGCGGACGAGATCCGCCCAGAGACCGGCACCATCGAGGTGGTCGTAGCCACCGCCCTCCTGGGACTACACCGCGGCACCGAAGCTCGACTTCAGGCCGCAGCCGCTCACGAAGCCTGTCTCGCCTCATTCGGCCCGGACCATCGCCGCACAGTCGAGGCTCAGGCTCTGCTCGACCGAATCGACGCCGCCTGATCGGACGCGCACCGCGACTCCGGACAGGAGTGACTCAGGTGTCCAACTGTCCGGATACAGCCCTGAACTGCACGGCCCCCGGACAGCTGTGTTTCCACCTGTCCGGGGTACCCCGAAGTCGGCTTCACCGACAGCAGCCGCCCATGAACCCGAGCCTGACGATCGAGACGCCCGCCGGCCGCGTGCACGCCACCGCCCAGCCTCGCGGGAACGACGCCGTCGTGTTCGAGCGGTGCGATGCGCGGCAGCGTGCACGTCACCGGCACCCACGACCGGCACGACTGGGACCAGTTCACCGCCTTGCGCGCCTGTCTCGGCCCGGTCAACGCGTACGAGACCACCGCCCCCGACGAGGAAATGCCACGGCTCACCCGCGGCCGCACGCACTACCACGGCAGTCTCACCCTCTACCGCAGCCGCTGCACCGACCGCCCCGAGACGTCCGTCTGCCCGGTGTCGTCCGTCGCCGGAGACGAACCGTTGCGGAGGACGGCAGCGACGCTCACCGCCGTACTGCGCGCCAGCGCCGAAGACGTCGCCCACCGCGCCGACCTGCCCCAGATCGCTGGAAGGCCTCCTGCCGTCGCGAGGCCCTCCGCCTGCTGCGCTTCCTCACCCACGGCGCCACGCGCGACGAGGCGGACGCCGTCCGCTACGCCGCCGAGTCGCGCGCCGCCCTGCCTGCACGGAAGGCCGCCGTGGCCGCCTGGTGGACCGTCGCCCGCTGGCTCATCGACCGCCCTCACCCCCGTCCTGCTGCTCATGGTGGCCGACGTCGACGGCTGGCTAGTCCGTCAGATCCGCGTGATGGAGTGGAAGGCCCCGTACTTCCGCGAGCAGGCCGAGGAGCTGCGGACCGGGCCGGAGGCTTCCGCGCCGCGATCATGTCGTTACAGGCCCAGCAGCGACCCAACCGCAGCCGGGCAGTCCCGCGCGCCGGAGTCGAAGGAATGGTGAGCTCATACGCTGGCTCATGACCCTGGGCGAACGCACCCGTCCCGACGCCCCCACTTACGCCGACTGCCCTCCGCCGGACGAGACTCGCGCGGTGGCGCTGGTCGACGACGCAGGCCGGTCCGTCAGTTGGCGTTTGTCGCTACGGCTCCGGAACTCGTTCGACGTCTGCCACCGGAGTTGGTCGGCGCGCGTCGTGCGACTGCGAAGTCGCTCCGCGTGGCCGGCGTGGTCAGGGGTGCCCTGCGTGCCGGGGCGCTGGTCGATCCTTCCGAACCAGAGTTGCGGCACCCACTGTTGGCACGCCTCCTCACACGGATTGAGGTTCGCTTCCAGGTCAATGCGGTACCGCAGTCGCGGCAGGCCTTCTCCCAGCGATTCCGTGTCTCGCACGAACTTCCACAGCAACGGATGATCGCGTTCCAGCTCTCCCCGCGGGCAGAGTTCGAGCGTGACCACATTGCCGAACCGCTAGGTTCCCACGCCTTCCAGCGAGTCCCAGGGCATCAGGACGTTACCGGCATCGGTGATCCACCAGAATCCGATGGCGTCGAAGGTCATCGCCCAACGGCGACGACGCCAACGGGAGAGGGCCACCGCCACGATCACACACGCCATGACCAGCGAGAAACAGACCCAGGTCCAACCGAGGACACCCGGGTTCCCCTGCGTAAGGAACGCCCACGTCGGCCCGCCGATCAGACCGATCAGGAACGGCGCGACAATGAGCCAGCCATTCAGCCGACGCCGCCCATACGGTATGACCGAGGCGTCCTCGGACGGCCCATTCTCAGTGATCACAACTGCGGACTCCAACGGTCACACAGCCGCCCGACTAGGTCTCCAGCCAGTCATACCAAGCGTCATCCGAGACCGAACAGCCCCACGCGGACCGACGAGCGCGGTCAGACTTTCCCTACATCACGCGAGCAGGCGGAGACCGCCGGCCGCCATGCGGTCGCCGAGACAGTGGCCCGCACCTTCCCCCGCGTCCCTCCGCCAGCGATCTCGTGGGCCTCGCTGACTGGCGGGGCCCACGACACCCCATGAGTGACTGAACCACCACCAACTACTCGCCCGAGTGGGCGGTCAGCTGTCTCTGGGGGCTCGAAGCGTCACCTGTTCGGCGGGCAGCTGGATCACCCCGAGCTGGGCCGCGATCTCCTGCAGGCACGCCGGTTCCAGGGCAACCAGTGGGGCAATGACGTCCTCGGCGAAACCGTGGGCCAGGGAGCGCTTGACCAGGTCGACGGG
The DNA here is from genome assembly GCF_039543605.1 of Streptomyces siamensis. Taxonomy (NCBI): domain Bacteria; kingdom Bacillati; phylum Actinomycetota; class Actinomycetes; order Kitasatosporales; family Streptomycetaceae; genus Streptomyces; species Streptomyces siamensis. Next base: position 64,222 of record NZ_BAABKB010000023.1, read on the forward strand.
CGGCGAGGAGGAAACGGCCGCGGCGAGGGCCAGGCAGTCGGCGTAGTCGTCCTGGAGGTCGTCGATGAGAGGGAGGGCCTCGGCCAGGAAGCCTGCGTCGAGCATCGCTTTGACCAGGTCGGTGAGGACGCCCTCGGCCAGAACCCCGGTCAGCCGACGGGCTTCGGCGTGGTAGCGATCCCAGAGGCGCAGGCGGACGACTGCTTCCAGCGGCACGGTGTTCGTCACATAGTGGGCGCCCGTGACCAGGAGGGTGTGCCGCAGCGTGTCCAGAAGGCGGGTGAAGTCCTCGGTGAGGCGCGTGGCCTGGCAGGCTGCGGTGAGCCAGGGGCGGGCCCACAGGCCGCTGTCCAGCGTTACGTCTGGGTCTGCGGTTCCGGCAAGTTGAGCCGTGACGTCGCGGCACAGGGGCTGGTGGCCGGCGTCGCACATCGCGACGATCATCGCTGCTGCCTGTTCCTGCCTTCGGGCGATGTCTTGAGGGGAACTCGACGGCATGGTCAGGGCCGTTTCGCGGATCAGAGAGATCGCCGAGGGGATGTCGTCCGACAGCAGGTGCGCGCGGAACTCGAGTACGCGGCCGTGGAGATCGGTCTTGTCAAGCCGGCGTGCCAGATCGAGGGCCGCTTCGGCGTGCCCGGCGCGGAGGTGGAGGGCGATGAGCTCGTGAGTGACGCGGGTACGCCAGCCGGACACGCTCGGGTCCGTCGACTTCTCGATGCCTTCGGCCACCCGGGCGATGAGCATGTCGCGATCGGCTGAGCGTTGATCGCCGTGGGCTTCGGCGGCTCTCGCGGCGTCCAGGAGGATGTCGATGCGGTCGATCTGGTCTGCCTCGAACCTGACCGCGATCCTCAGGGTGTGGTCGAGGTGGCCGAGCCAAGTGGCTGCGCTTGCCACAGCTCGCGCCTCCCACGTGGCACGGCTGTCGTCGCCTGCCTGCAGCACCGTATGGAGGGCCAGCGCCAGGGCCGGTGTGGCCAGGTCCGTACGTCCGGCGGTGCCGGCGGCCCGGGCGAAGGCTGCAAGGACGGTGGGAGGCGGCGTGTTCCTGATCTCATCGAGGGCCGCCTCCACCTCGCGCACGACGGGAGCGGCGTCCTGGGGTGTGTCGGAGTCGAGCAGCGCCAGGGCAATCTCCGTGAGGTGGTCCGCGCGGATGCCGGGGCTGGCGATGTCCTGGGCCAGGGAGAGCGCCAATGAGAGGTGGTCGTTGGCCCGGGCAGACGCCGTAGCGTCGGCGAGCAGCTCGTCCGTGGCCCGGGGCTGTCGGGGATCGAGGCCATGGGCGGCGAGGGCGGTGTAGGCGAGCTCCACGAGATCGAGATCGGGAGAGTCCGAGGCGGGCAGGGCGAGCAGATGGCGGGCCCGGTCCGCGTCCTGGTAGGCGGCCGATTCCACGAGCTCGGACGCGGGGAACTCGTCGTTCAGGGCCGTGAGGAGTGGCTCGGGAACGTTTCGGCGGCCGCCCTTGGCGACGTGCTCGCTGCAGGCGGTGAGGAGGGCTCGTTTCCGGCCGTCCAGGTCCAGGTCGGCCAGGTGCTGGAGGAGGCGGTCGAGGTCGCCGAGAACAGCGAACGCCGGCGCGAGGAGGCCGCAGAAGTCGGGGCGGTCCTCCGTATCGGCGCCTTCGATGGCCTCCTCGATGAGGGTCCGTGTCAGCGCGGGATCGATCTCGGCAAGTGCCTCGGCGACGGTAGTGAGGGACCAGCCTCGCTCGTCGCCGCTCTCGGTGACGGCTCGGCGAGCAATGTCGGCTGCGCCTGGTTCGCCGTGCCGCGCGAGCGCGAGGGCTGCGCGCACCGTATGTGCCATCTGCTCCAGGGGCAACCTGCCTGGTACGGCCATGGCTTCGTGGATGAGGTTCCGCGCCTCGGTCCGCTGGCTATCCAGCAGATGCTCGCCGATCGCCAGCAGCGCGTCGGCCTGCACGTAGGTGTTCTGCAGGGCACGGGCGACCTGGATGCCCTCCTCGGCTCGGCCGAGGCGTACCAGCAGCAGCGGATACGTGCAGGGCATGGTGAAGTTGTCATCCTCGATGCGCTTGCGGAGCAGCGACACTCGCGTCAGCAGGGTGAGGTCACAGTCGGGGGCTGCCTCAAGGAGCCTTGCCGCGTTGGACAGTTCGGACAGCGCGGCCAGGTCGCCGTCGGTCCGGCGGCGGAGCAGGGATCGGCGCGCGGGGGAGGCCAGGGCCGCCAGCGTCCGGCCTGCGCCTTCGGTGAGCAGGAGCGTCGGGTACGCCTCGGTCAAGTAGTCCGGGGTGTCGTCGGGCCAGCCGGCCGCGGCGAAGCCGAGGGCCCAGCCGTCGATAGCGGTGCGGGTATGGGTGAACTCCTCCGGTTCCAGGTCCTCCTGGACGGCGACGGCCAGGGTGTCATGGGCGAGGGTGTACCGGGTCGGCGTACCGGGGCGCGGCTCCACGACCCGGGAGAGCCCCCGTTCCAGGGTCCGACGAACCGCCAGCGCGGAGTCGTTGACGATCGAGGCGATGTCTCTGCTGCTCAGCGCGCCGCCGGCGACCGTCATCGTGGTCAGGACGGTACGCGGGACGGGTTCGGCGAGTACCTGATCCAGCTCTTGGCGGGCGCGCAGGAGCAGGCTCGTCGCCGCGGGGAACGGTGTCAACACCTGACGGCGGCAGGTGCGCAGCGGGTGGCTGCCGTCCACGTCGAGCGGCACGTCAGAATGGCGGCTCGTCACCAGGACGTGTGCTGCCGGACCGAGAGCGGTCGGAAGCTGCGCGGCGATACTGGGCTCGGCCAGCTCGCGGTAGTCGTTCTCGTCCAGGCCGTCGACGAGCAGCAGCAGGGAACGTCCGGGGATCCGCATCGCGCGTTCCCAGAGGCTGAGGAAGGCGGCAGCGTCCGGTTCGGCGGGCGGAAACTCACCCAGCAGGGTGGCGAGCTGGTCACACATGGCCCGGTGGAACTGCTGGACGCGCATCTGCCCATCGCGTCGGGAGATGACGAACGACACCACGTCCAGCCCGGGGTGAGACCCTGTGGCGAAGCGGGTCACCAGGGAGGTCTTTCCGGCCCAGGGACCGGCGACGAGCACTAGGTAGGGATCCGGCCCGGTCGCGAACGCGAGGAGGCCGGCGAGCTCCCGGTCGCGGCCGGTCAGTTCGGCGCACCGGGCTGCGTACTGGCGCAACATCGCCTCGTAGGCCGGGCGGCGCCGCTCCTGCCCGCGCAGGCGTTCCGGCACGACGCCGTGCGAGGCCAGCAGCTCACGTGCGGCAGTGGCACTCGGCTCGGGCTCGCGCTCGCCTTCCGCGCGCGGCTCGTACGCGCCGATCACAGCAGCCAGCCGCACGGCCTCCAGCCCACCCGAGTGGGCCGACTCCACGACGACGCCGACAGCCGACCCCTCACAGATGACGCCCGCGCCCGAGAAACCGCTCCAGTCGCGCGCTTCCAGGCGGCGGCCATCCGCCCGATGCAGCAGCAGGCGGCCCCGCTTCACACTCGCCCCGAGCGGGATCACCCCGTCAATCTGGTCGCTGTCGCGCCAGGTCGCCGTGTCCGTGTCCGTCCAGCTCTGATGGCGCGGAAAGCCGATCGCGGTGAACGGAAGCCGTCCGTCAGCCTCGTCCGGTACAACTCCGATGGCCATCGGAGGGACCACGTCGAGGTGGACGTCCGCAGCGAGTTCGACAAGCGCGACGTCCAGCCGGGCACCTCGCCACACCGTCCGGCCGGTGACGACGATCTCGTCGGGGCCGCCGCCGGACAGCCGCAACCTGACCGACCCACCGCCCTCGACCACATGCCCGGCCGTCACCACCAAGGACCTCGCCAGCCGCAGGCCCGAGCCGTACCCGGTGCCGCCGTCCTGCTCGACCAGGACCTCGACGCACCGCCCGGCGAGCGAGTCCACGACCACAGCCCTCAGCGCGGGAGCTCGGGCAGCCGATCGGTGACCGACAGCGGCCGGCCGGCGTCGTCGGTGGGCGTAAGGGTCATCCGCACACGCTGTGTCCGGCCGCCGCTGCGCTTGCCGTCGGCGCTCGCCTCAACCACCCACAGCTTCAGCCCGCCGCGCCCGCCTGCCTCCCGCGTCATCGTGACCTCGAACTCCAACTCCACAGCCCCGACACCGAACTTGACACCGTGGCCCGCCCCTTCCTGCTGCGCCGTCTCCAACTGATCGCGGAGTACGCGGATGTAGTCGGCCAGGGGCACGCCCTCGGGGTCGCTCATCAGATGCTGCCTCCACGTACGTCGATATCCCATGAGTCTGACAGGCGGCCACCTTGTTCGCATGCGAACCGGATTCGATTGACCTTGACGCGCCCGCGCACCTCCTTCCGTCTCGGCGCGGACCCAACCCATCGAGACGAAAGGAGGCGGAGACCGCCCGGCTCACCGCTGAGGTGGCGGAGGCGTTCGAGGAGGTCTACAGCGGCATCGGCGCGGCCACACCACGCTCGGGCGCGTGTCGCTGAAGAACTCCAGGAGGGGAACAGACCGATGAGTCACACTGCACCCGAGGGCTACAGCAGCGTTGCGCAGTGAGTGGTCACGGACGACACCGGCGCACTGCTCAACTTCATCACCGTCGCGTTCGACGGCGAACAACTTGCCCGGGTGCCGGTCGAGGACGGCACCATCGGTCACGGCGAGATCCGAGTCGGCGACACAGTCGTGCTGGCCTTCGACCGACGGCCCGACTGGCCGACTATGCCCTCGCTGCTGCGGGTCTACGTCCCGGACGCGGACGCTGCCATGGCCGCCGCTGTTGAGCACGGGCGCAGGTGATCACCGGGGCCCCTGACAGCGTGTGGGGGGATCGCGGCGGCAGGGTGCGGGACCCGTTCGGCAACATCTGGTGAGTGACGAGCCGGGCCGAGAACATCGCACCGGACCGGGCTTGGGAACGCATGTCCGAGCCGAAGTACGCAGAAGCGATGCGAACGGCCCAGGAGACTCTGGACGCCGCGCTGAGCGGCCGGGAGTCAGGGGTTGCGAGTCCCCCGCTGCGCCCGACCCACTGAGACCCCCCGAACGCCGCCCGGCCCGACCTGCCGCACGGAATACGGTGGACCGGGCCGGGCACGCCAGGCAGCCGACATGGGTGGCGGTGTCGCCTGAGCGGAGTAACTCAGCTGGTCAGCGCGTAGCGCGGCACTGACCGTGGTGGAAGACGTCCTGCAGCCGCTGCATCGCGGCCGTACCACCGCCGTCCATCCCTCAGGGCAGCGGAGTGTCAGCACAGGCAGTGCAGATAGGTACGTGTCGCCGGTGAACGCGCCACCCGCTGTGCGCGAACCGGGAGCGCGGCCGCAGGACGTCCACCCCGGTGTGGCGTCTGCGTGCAGCGGCGCAAACGCCACACGGGCACCGGGCAGCGGTCGGAGGTGGTCCACACGCTGCCGAGTGCGAACCGCTCACCGTCCGGGCGCAGCGCGGCACGCACCATCAGCGCCCACTGCGCGCAGCGCCGCCGAAGGAGGTCACGCGCCCGCTCGGGATCGCGGATGACGGTGAGGACCTCGCAAGCTCCGTCTGAGTTCTGGTGGACAGTTCCCGCCAGGCGAGGGCCGATCCGTTCGTCGACAACCCGGCTCAGGGCCTCGAGCATCGTCGAGTCGACAGTGCTGGGTGCGGTTCCTTGGTGCGGCTGCCCACCGGCCGAAAAGCTCTGGCCGCAGGTGTCGTTCGTGGTCGGCCAACCCGCCGAGGCATTCGGATCCGGGCCATGACCTGCTCGAAGGCCGATGCGTCCCCGCCTTCTCACCGGCGGGAGAAGGGCCAGTCAGCGGTCGAGGTCGATCGTGAAGCGCCTCGTGCCCGTAGCGATCGTGTCGGCGTGCACCGAACCACGAGCCCGGTCGTAGTCCCCGGTTCCTCCGGTGATCCCGTTGTCGAACGAGGGGGGCGGGATCGTCGGGCGGCCATCGGTGAGGATGCCGAAGACCATCCCCTGTACGGAGAGTTGGCCGCCCGGGAGGGTGTAGGTCACGATGCATTCCTCCGCTCCGCCGTTTTCGACCGTCGTGGTGGTGCAGGTGCCGTCGGTTTCGCCGACCTGGTTCTTGTCGTCCTTGTCGAAGAGGAGCGAGCGGAAGACGGTCCGGTCGCCCTGGGCGGGCGCGCCGCCGGGGTTGACGGGGAAGCGCGTCTGCTGCACGAGGTGGCCGATGAGTGTGATGACCCGGTCTCCGCCCTTGGCGTGGGCGGAATCGGTGTCCGTCGTGGCGGCCGCAACAGGGGCGCAGGCAAGAAGGGTGACCAGCGCAGTGGACGTGCCCAGGCAGGCTGCTCTGATGACGCGCATCGTGTGGCTCCTGAGGTTGATGCTCATGGATGGTCCGGTGACGCATTAATAGCCTCGGCTCTGCCGACACCCGGAACGTCCCGGCACGACCCACCGGAAGATCCGACCAGTCGGACCAGTCCAGGACGAGAGACGGCCCGCCCGACCGGACGGGTCCCGGAGGGCTGGTGCAGCACATTGGCTCCTGACCGGGCGAGGCCGCACCCTGGCATCGGAACAGGAAAGGCGCGGAGGTCAGCGTCGCGATCTGCAGGAAGAGCCCGACGAACGAGCGCCGCGCCGCCCAGCGCACGGCCCGCGGCTCACCGACCGTAACGCCGATTACTCGCCCGCGGCGCCCCGGACCTGCCTGTGACCGATCCCGCGGTCGCCGATCCCCCTGCCAACCCCCGTCGTGGAGGCACGCCGTCGTGTTCTCGAAGGCAGCGCAGGACTGTGCAGTACCTCAAGCAACGACAACCTCCTGGACAATCCTGTCGCCATCGTCCGAAAGCACCGCGGGGCGCAGCCGAACCCCCCTCAGGCCGAACTGTGCACGCCAGCAAGCGAGTTCCTGGACGAGACGGTCAGAAGTTCCGACGAACAACAGCGTGTCCGGTGCCCAGACGAAACCGGCGACCTCATTCAGCCGGGCCAGCCTGGCCTTGGCGTGCTCGTCAGTGTCGCCCAGAACAACCGCCACGTCCGCGTACACCTCGGTCCGCGTGGCATCCGGCGTCAGCCTCTCGATTTCCCGAAACGCCGTCAGGAGCGACGGAACCGGATACTCCTGCGACGGGGTCACGAAGACCCGGTCCGCGACGGCGGCAGCGAGCCGGTACGGCTCCAGGGCGTGGTGTGCGAGCACCGCGACCTTCGGGGTGCTCGGCGCCGGGACGGTCAGCGGGCCGGCCGCGGGGTACCTTTCCCTCCCGGTGAGTTGCAACGGGGCGACCATGTCCCGGTGCAGGAACGTGTCCCCGCTGCTCAGGCTGTCGGCGGGAAAGGTCCTCCACAGATCGCTCACGGTGCGCACGTAGTCCTCGGCATCACGAAAGAGGTCGCGCAGGCGGCGCGCGATGCGAGTGGGGACGTACACGTCCTCGGGCTGCAGCTGGGGCGTGGGCGGACCACCGACCGCTGCGGCGTCGCGCGCGTCGGCGGAGACCTGCGGCCGCCACACCACCCTGCCCGGCCCGATGGCCGCCAGGGATCCGATCTGGGCGGCGACGTGGAACGGGTTGGAGTGCGTCACGTTGCGCGAGACCACCACCTCGCTGATGTCTGTCGTTGCCAGCAGGACCGCCGCGGTGACAACGGGATCGAGCCTGCCGCGCACCCGGTCATGGGCTTGGTCGGCGGTACCGAAACGGTCGCTCTGAAGGCTCAGTCCGTCCTCGAGCGTGACGAAGTCGATGCCGCCTGACGCGGCCGCACGGCCCCAGTTCGTCCAGTAGCTGCCCTTGAAGACCTCTTCGGCATCCGTCACCGACGACACCAGCCACGAGGCGGGGTGCCAACCCGTGCCCTCCAATGCCAGGCCGAGCCGAAACGAGCCGGGATTCATCGAGTCCTTTTCCATGACCCGATTGCACAACCATCACACCAATGTGAAGGTCAACCCCTTCTCGCGACCGCCTGACCCGCGACACCCAGGTCTGCCGCTCTCACGGGCAGACGCCCGACACGGCCGACGTCACCGAGACAGCTGATGGATCGCGTCACCGGCACAGCAGCTGGCCAGGCACTCACCTTCACACGGTGGGCCGGGGCCCCGCAGCGCGCCGGAGCCGGTTGGCGATCGCCAGTCCCAGCCCCTCCTCCACTGGCAAGGACGCGATGATGAGGTCGCACCCCCGCTGGTCGAGCTCACGCAAGAAGCCGTACAGCCCGCGCGCATAGGCGGCCATCGAACCGGGGATCGCCACCACGGCGTGCACTTTCACCGGAGCGTCGGCGAAGGAGGCAGGCAGAAAGACGCCCACCTGATGCCCGAGTTCCTGCGCCAGCTCCGCTTCGGAGACGACCTTCTCCGGCTCGGTGAGGACGACGCGCGCACGCGGCGCGTAGTGCGACGGATGCTGGCCCGGCACCCGAACACGGCTCATCGAGGGGACCTCGAGCGAGTGCCCCAGCACCGCTTCGAGGTCCTCGCGCGTCACCCCGCCCGGCCGAAGGATGCTCGGGATATCGCCCGTGGCGTCGACGATGGTCGACTCCACGCCGACCTCGCTGGGGCCGCCGTCCAGTACGAAGTCGACGGCGTCGCCGAGCTCGGCACGAACATGGTCCGCCGTCGTGGGGCTGACCGAGCCGAAACGGTTGGCGGACGGGGCCGTGACACCGCCGCCGAAGGCCGACAGCAGCGCGAGTGCGACGGGGTGGTCGGGCACGCGCACGGCCACCGTGTCCAGGCCGCCGGTCGCTTCGAGGGGCACGCGGGGACCGCGCCGCAGGACCAGTGTGAGTGGTCCCGGCCAGAAGTGCTCGGCCAGCAGGCGTGCCACCGCGGGCACGTCCTCGACCCAGCCGTCCAGATGCTCCGCGCCTCCGATGTGGACGATGAGCGGGTGCGAGGACGGACGTCCCTTGACCTGGAAGATGCGCGCAACAGCGGCAGGGTCCTCCGCGTTCGCGCCCAGACCGTAGACGGTTTCGGTCGGGAGGGCGACCAGGCCGCCGGCGCGCAGCACACCGGCCGCCTTCTCGATGTCATTGGTTCTTGCCGTCACCCTCCCGATCCTAGGTGCACAAAGGACCGGCGACGGTCGTGATCAGTCTCAGTGCCCACCACCCACCGGTCGCGAGCTCATCAGTACGGCACGGGGGCGGCGACGGGCTCGGTACGCCGGCCTGTCGGGATGAGGGATGGTCCGTTGCGATCGGCGGAGGCGGAAGTGCCGGAGCGGGCCGCCGCCCGCCCTCGTACCCGAAGAACGATGGTAGGGCGGGCGAAGTCGTCAGGATCTCTTCGCCGTATCTGCCACAGCCCGTACGAACTCCCCTATGTGCGCAGCGGTGTTACCCGCCCGCCAGACCGGGCCGCGTTCGATCGGGCGTGCGTCGTGGAGGGGCACGTAGGTGACGTCCGGACGCGGATAGTAGAGGCGGGAATGCTCGCCGACCGGAAGGACCCCTTTGCCCATCGCGACCAGTGTGAGCATTTCGGAGAACGAGGCTCCGGCCGGTCCTTTCGGGATCGGCCGGCCCGACGGGGTGCGGTCCGGGGTGCGGTCCCGCTTGAACCCTGCCGATGTGACCTCCGGGTACTGCACTACGGGGTGGTCTGCGAGCACCTCGACCGACACAGATCGCTCACCGGCGAGGGGATGTCCGGAACCGACCGCGAGCACCCGCTTCTCCGTGATCAGCGCAGGGCCGCTGGCCATCCCGTCGAAGGGATACGAGGCGATGAGGACGTCGATAGAACCGTCCACCAGGCTCGCACGGGAGTTGGACAGCTGCACTTCCCGTACCTCGACCCGGCAGTCGGGGTGCCGTTCGCCGAACAGCGCGACCGCCTTGAGCAGTGCGGGGGCCGTCCCCTCTCCGAGGAACGCCACCCGAAGTTCGCTCGTGACACCTCGGCTCGCGTCGGCTGCTTTCCGAAGTGCGGCCTCCATCGCGGCGACGAGGGGTGCCAGATCACCGGCCAACTGCTCGCCGACCGGAGTGAGTCGAACGGTCCTGCTGGTCCGCTCGAACAAGGCACCGCCGATGTATCGCTCCAATTTCCTGATCACCTGACTCACCCGGCCGGTCGTGAGACCGAGGCGTTCCGCGGTACGGCCGAAGTGAAGTTCTTCGGTAAGAGCCAGGAAGGTCTCGATCTCCACCCGCTCCAGCACGTCGCCCCCATTCGTTGAGTCAGGCTCAACGATCGTATGGCAATGCTGCCTTGATGGCGCGATCCGTCCGACGGATCCTGGATCAACCCCACCGACTCCACCATCGAGGGAAGAGCTGTGATCACTTCGAATGCCACCACCAGCCCGTCCGGAACCCACGCGTCGCCGCAGAGCCACGGCCGCCAAGCGCAGCCCCATGGCGAAACACCGCGGGTGCCCGCCCTGCGGGTCAAGGCGTTCGACCACTTGGTCCTCAACGTCGCCGACGTCGAGCGCTCCCTGAGCTTCTACACCGGTCTCCTGGGCCTGGAGCCGGTGCGCGTCAACGAGTGGCGCCAGGCCAAGGCGCCCTTCCCGTCGGTCAGAATCACCCCCGAGACCATCATCGACCTCGTCGCCGGACCCCGGGGGTCGGCCAACGTCGACCACATCTGTCTCACCGTCGATCCCCTGGACTGGGACGAGTTCATCGCATCGGCGCCCTGCACGGTTCTCGAAGGGCCCGTGCCGCGGTTCGGCGCACGCGGCACGGCCACGTCGGTCTACATCCAGGATCCGGACGGCAACGGGATCGAACTGCGCTGGTATCCCCAGGACCTCGACAACTGAGCCGAGCGGGGGCCGCGCGTGAGCCGGTTCCCGACCGGCACGTGTCGTCCGCCACCGGCGGCACATACGGCATCTGCGGCCGGCGGCCACCGGTGCCGGAGTCAGCTGTGGAGGCCGACCGGCTCCCGGTCCGTGCGGTCCTCGCCTCGCAGCCAGACGGTGCGCTGCGGGAAGGGGATCTCGACGCCTGCAGCGTCCAGGGCCTCCTTGGTCCTGCGGCGCAGTTCCCTGGTCACGCTCCATTGCTTGAGCGGAACGGTCTTGACCGCGACGCGTACGACCACGCCGTCGGCGTCCAGCGACTGCACACCCCACACCGAGGGGTCCTCAAGGAGGTCGTCGGCGAAGGCGGGGTCCTGCCGAAGCTCGTGCCCGGTCTTCTCCAGTACCCGGTAGACCGTATCGAGGTTGGAGTCGTAGGCCACCGCCACGTCCAGCACGGCACGCGCCCATTCCTGGCTGTCGTTGCGTACCCGCAGGATTTCGCCATTGCGGATGTGCCACAGTCCGCCGTTCAGGTCGCGCACGTGCGTCAGTCGCAGGCCGACGTGCTCGACCTCGCCCACGGCCTCGCCGAGGTCCACGGAGTCGCCGACGCCGTACTGGTCCTCGACCATGATCAGCATGCCGGACAGATAGTCCGCCACCAGACTCTGCGCGCCGAAGCCGATCGCCAGACCGACGACGCCGGCGCTGGCCAGCAGGGGGCCGAGGGCGATGCCGACCTGGTCGAGCACCATGGCGACGCCCACCACGAACAGCACGACGGTCACGATGCTGCTGAGCACTGAGCCGATGGTCCGCGCCCTCTGTTCGCGCCGCTCTCCCGAGCGGGAGGCGTCACGCTGAAGTACAGCGGGCCCGCGGCCCGCCCGGCGTGAAGGCTCGGTTTCCGCCACTGCGGGCGACGGTTCGAGGATGCGCTGCACGACCCGTGTGATCGCCCGCTTCGCAAGGATCCGGATCACCGCCACGCCGACGACGATGAGGGTGATCCGCAGGGGTATCCCGATCAACAGGGCGGCGTTGTCCTCCCCCCAGCCTGGCCAGGAGACCGCCAGCTCGCTATGCGGGGTGGGAGGTGCTGCCATCTCTGCCAGAGGCACGCGTTGCTCCATTCGTCGGTGGGACATGGCAATTGCCCCCTCGCGTACCCACCGAATGACCGGACATGGTCGCGAAACGGTGTGAGGAGCCGAGCGGAATGCCGCCGAACTTTCACAACGGCGGTGCATCCGCCACCGCCTTCACCACCGTCATCGGACTGTCATCGACAGTCACGGCGGTGCGATCGCTGTCACCTCTCGTCCATGGGAGGCTGCCGGATCGCTGCGGGCGAGCACGACGCTTCGACGAGCCGCGGAGTTGGAGGGTCGCGATCCTCGCGGAACACGAACCGCCACCCCGTGCCGCCGGCATCCGCCGACGTCGCCTTCTCCCCACGGTGATGCCCTGCCGGTCGTCGTCCGGCAGGGCTCCAGCTTCGCACCGTGCTGGGTCTTCCCGGCCCCGCAGGGCAGCAGGGTGAATCGTCCTCGCTCCTGCGGCCCACACCGGGCGGCTATCTGACGTCGTAGGCGCGCGTGATGGTCTGGGTGACCGCGTTGCCCTTGGCGTCGGTGAAGGTCGCCTTCAGAGTGACCTGCTTCCCGGAGGCACCGGTGTGGTCGACGAGGGCCGTCCAGCGGCCGTCATGGTGCTCGGCCGGCGCCAGGGTCCAGGTGGTTCCGCCGTCGTAGGAGTAGGACAGCGTGGCCTTCGTGATCGCGGCCGGGGTGTATCCGGCATGGCCCTCGGCCCACAGACCGACCTTCAGACCCCGCTGCGCGGGAAGGGTCTTCATGCCGTCCACCGGCAGGTCGTAGGCCGGGAAGAGGAGCGGCAGGCCGCGGGAGAAGACGTCCGGTTCCCGGTGGGAACGGAAGGTCCAGGAGGTGCTGACGGCGGTGGAGCGCAGCCAGTTCCGGTCCGAGGTCGGGATCTTCTGCAGGTTCTGGGTCAGCTCGTAGAGGGAGTCCTCGTCCGGCACCTCGAACACACCGTAGGGGTCGATGCGCCGCCCGAGCAGTTCGCCGTCGCGCTTGAGCGCCAGGTTGCCGATGTCGCCGAAGGATCCGCCGTTGGACCAGTGATCCCCGGAGCCGTCGAGCCAGAAGGCGGTCTGAATGCCCATCAGGTCGCCCTGTCGTTCGGCGGTCAGCAGCTGCTTGCCGTCGGCGTCGCGCGGCGCGGACGGCCTCAGGAGGTCGCCGTACCACTCCTCGGTGCGGTGCTCTCCGGGCCGGTAGACGCGCTCCTGGTCTCCCATGAACGCGGCGAACGGGAAACTGGTCATGGCGCCGTGGTACCAGACGGCGTCGTCGGCCGCCGTGTAGTAGGCGGTTCGGGTGCCAGGCACGTGCACTGAGCCGAACGGGCTGACGGGGATGTACGCACCACTGTCCTCCGCGGGGCGCAGGAACAGAGCGTCGAGGTAGTCCCCTTCCCTGCCCATGGCGTTCCAGGTCTCGGCGACCCGGGCCAGCCGCGAGTCCTTGGGCCGGTACGCCTGGTGGGCGTTGAGCGGTCCAGGGGTGGGGAAGGTCAGGTTGTAGACGTAGGGCGAGCCGTCCTGGGAGCCGGACGCACGCCAGGTGGGCCGGAACGTGAACGTGCCGTCCTTGGCGCGCCCGTCGACATCCGCATAGAACTTCTGGACAGTGCCGTCCGTGGTGAGCGATCCGGAGACCTGCCAGGTGTCGTCCCAGCTGCGGGCGTAACCGAAGGTGGTGGTGTCCACGTGGGCCGGCCGATCGGTGTCCAGGCTCAGCCGGTGAGCCTTGCGGGCATCGAGGACGACCGTCGTGTCCCGGGTGATACGCAGCTGCGGGTGTGCGAGGTAACTCATCGATTCGGGCGCCTTGTCCGGGCCGTACGTCGTCACGAAGCCGCTGAGGCAGTAGCTGCCCGGGCGGACACGGTAGGTCTGTTCGGGTGCACCGGCGTTACCGCGCCGTTCCCCTCGGTCGGTGTCGAGGCTGACGAGGTCCAGGGAGGAAGCGCCGGCTGCGGCGTCGCCGTTGCGGTCGATGGTCTTGACCCGGAGCGTGACCGTCTCCGGCTCCACGTACAGGGTCACCGGCACCGAGACGTGCACGTCGAGGCCGGTGGCCAGGATCCGGCCGGTGACCGCACCGTACTGGGAGTCCTCGAGGCGGGCGGTGGGATCGATGCGTACCGGCACCTGAGCGGTGTCTCCCGCGGGGACGGTCACCTTGCGCTGTGCGGGCTCGATGATGCCGGAGCGGATGGTGCTGCCGTCGTTGCCGTGCACGCCGCTGACTGACAGGTTCAGGGTCAGGGCGGCACCGCTGGTGTTGGTGAAGGGAACGTTGACGGTGGTGCGGTCCGAGGCGTCCTGCGGCCAGGGGTAGCTGCCTGCCTGGACGGCGGGGGCTGCGAGCACCTTCTGGTTCACTGCGGCGAACACGTCGAGGACACCGCCGCCGGTCTGGTCGGCGCCGGCCACCCTTGCGCCGGTGCGGGCCGAGGAGACGAGCACGGACTTGATCTGCTGTGCGGTCCAGTCGGGGTGGGCCTGGCGGAGGACGGCTGCGGCTCCGGCGACATGCGGGGTCGCCATCGAGGTGCCGGACATCGACCGGTACGCGTAGACGCCGCGGCCGCCGGCGCTGGCTGCCGAGATGCCGACGCCGGGGGCGGCGATCTCGGGCTTGAGTGTGTGCGTGACGGCCACGGGACCGCGGCTGGAGAACGGGGCGGTGCTGTCGTCCCGGTCGACGGCGCCGACGGTCAGCACGTCGGGTACGCATCCGGGCGAGGAGACGGTCCCGGTGCCCGGGCCGGCGTTGCCCGCGGCGACGACGAACAAGGTGCGTGTGTTGTGTGCGAGCTGCTCGGCGGCCTGCGCCACCGGGTCGGTGCAGTCCCTGATCGCCGGGTTGCCCAGGCTCATGGAGACGACATCGGCCTTCTCCTCGACGGCCCACTGCATTCCGGCGATGACCCATGAGTCCAGCCCGGATCCGGAATCGTTGAGGACCTTGCCGATGAGCAGAGAGGCGCCTGGGGCGACACCCTTGTTGCGGCCGTCGCTCGCTGCGCCGGACCCGCCGACGGTGGAGGCGGTGTGGGTGCCATGGCCCACATGGTCTTCGGCGGTCTTGGAGTCGGTGAAGTTCTTGGTGGTGGTGACCCGGTCCTCGATGTCGGGGTGTTCGGCGTCCACGCCTGTGTCCAGCACGGCGACTTTGGTGTTCCGGCCGTCGTAGCCGGCCGCCCAGGCCTCCGGCGCGTGGACCTGTCGTGTGGACCGGTCGAGCGTGGCTTCGACCCTGCCGTCCAGCCACAGCTTCTTCAATGTGGCGGCGGAACGTGAACGGCCGCCGGTGATGTCATGCCAAAAGGCGGCTGCGGTGTCCTTGTCCGCCGTGAGCCCGACTCCGCCCACCGCGGGCAGGAGCAGGCTCTGCTCAGAGCCTTGCGGTGCCGAAGGCGCACTCCTGGCGACGTCGACGCCCTTGCCGTAGGTGGCGATCAGCGGCAGCGCGTCGGTGTGTGCGTCGTCGTATCCCTGGCGGACGAGCCCGGTGACGTTGAACAGTTCTGCGTCGGCCTTGTCCTCGGCGACGGCTTGCGCGGCGTCTTCGGGGTAGACGTAGAGGTCCTTGCCCGACTGGAAGGTGCGGAACGTCGGCTGTGTGCCGTCCTTGTGCGGCAGTACGGCCGCAGAGCTGCGGCCCGAGGTGTCCGTGGTCACGAGGACCTTGTCGCCGGTGACGAGAGTGACCGTCGTCTGCCGGGCCCGGTTCTTCGCGGTGTCGCTTCCGACGAGGGGTCTCTCACCGGCGGAGCCGTCCTGCGGCGCGCTTGCCGCTGTGGACGGCGTGAGCGCGGTGAGGGCCATGGTTGCGGCGGTGGCCGCGACCATGGCTATTCGGGGTATGGGGCGCATGTTTCTCCCTACGTGGCGCCGTCGATGCCGTGATGCGGCTGCAGCCTGGCAGACGTGCGCAGCGTGTAGGGATGACTGGCTGTGACGGATGATCCGCATGTCGGGTTTCCGTCATGCGGTCACGACGGAGTGCAGGTCACAGCCAGCCCGCGCGGGCTGCGTGCCACCCGAGCTGGAGGCGGGAATCAGCCCCCGCGAGGTCCATCAGACGTCGGGTCCGCCGCTCCACGGTCCGTATGGAGACGCCGAGTTGGGAAGCCGCCCGCCTGTCGGAGACTCCCGCCAACAGCAGGGCCAGGACCTCGAGTTCACCCTCGGTGGGTCGATGCTCGGCTGCCGCCTGCACCCGTACGCCCGAGTCGGTGGGGTACAGCGGCCGGGCCTGGGCCCACTCCTGCTCAAAAAGGTGGACCAGGGCCGTGAGCAGACCGCTGCGGTGCACCACGATGGCGCCCGGTTCGCCGCAAGGGCCGGCAACCTCCAGCGGCACCATGGCGCGCTCCCGGTCCGACACGACCATCTTCAGAGGCAGTGTGTCGGCCAGGCGGAGTTCGAGTCCGGACGCGATCGCCGTCCGCATGTCCTGTGCCACATCCTGGCTGTCGAGGTAGTCCTGGTCGGCCACGACCCGGAAGTCGACCCCGCGGTCCAGCGCGGAGTTCTCCGCCATGTCAGTGTCCTCGCGCGGCACCGCGATCGGCGCGCCCACGAGGAAGACGAGCAACTCCCGCTGCGCGCCGTGCTCCAGTTGGTGGAATCGGTGGGCGACCTGCTCCGTGCCGACGACCACCTCCACGACACTGCCCGCCGGGTGTACGGCGGTGCTGCGGTACTGCTCGGTCAGCATCGAGAACGCGGTCTCGGCCCGCTGCAGCGCGTTGCGCTGCTCGACCAGGAGCGGGGCCAGGGCCACGGACGGCGGGGTGAGCCGGTACCGGGTGGCGGATTCGGCCTCGTCCCGTCGGCCGGCCGGGGCCGAAGTCTCACCGCTTGCATCGGACACCACCGCGACCAGGCCGCGTGCCGCCATGTCACGCAGGACGCGGATGGTCTCGGATCGCTCCAGTCCGGTCTGCCGGGCGAGGTCCGGGGCAGAGGCGGACGGCCGGGGCAGCAGAGCGGTGTAGACGGCCTCTTCGGCCGGGCCCAGTCCCAGTTCTTGCAGCATCCAGTTCCCCCTCGGCGAAACCCTATCCCGGCTGCCCGGTGCGCCGAGTTCGGGCCCGGATCGCCTGCCGTACCAGGACCTGTCGTCCGGCGGGGCGCGGCCGCCCTCCTCCCGAGCCTGCCTACGGTATGGGAGAAAATGTTCCGTCTGCCCCGGAGGTCCCGTGCTCCGCAAGCATGCGAAGAATCAGGCGCGTCCGGCCGAGGCCATCGCACCACCGAGCGAGGCCCAAGTCGTGATCGTCGTCGCGTCGGTGACACTGCTGGTGGTGATCCTGGGTGCCGTGTCGCAATCCCCGGTGTGGCTTCTCGGCCTTCTCGTGTTCCTTCCAGGGGCCGCATCGGCGCTGTGCACCGTCCGCCAGACGAAGTTCGTGTTCGCCTGGACCGAACTCGTGGTCATCGTCACCATGCTCGTCCGGCACGGTGACGGGCGGCCATGGCTCGACAGGACCCTCATGATCCTGCTCACCCTCGTCCTGGGCACCGCCTCCGTCTACGCCTGCCACCGCCGCATCAGCCGCGAGCAGGAGATGCTGCGGCTGCGCTCCACCGCAGCCGCGATGCAGCGCCACATCCTGCGCCCCTTGCCCATGCTCACCGACGAAGTCCTGGTGAATGGCCTGTACGAACCCGTACAGGAGGACCGGCTCGTCGGCGGCGACATCTACGACGTCGTCGAATCACCATGGGGAACACGGGTACTGATCGGCGACGTCCAGGGCAAAGGACTCCCCGCGGTCGGCGCCGCGTTCGCCGTCATCGGCGCCTTTCGCGCAACGGCCCACCGCGAGCCCACCCTGACCGCCCTCGTCGACGCCCTGGACGCCTCAGTCGTGCGGCACAACTCCTACGCGGCGAAGACCGGCGACGACGAACGGTTCGTCACCGCGCTCATCCTCAACATCGACGCGGGCGCGGAGGCACAGGCCATCAACTGCGGCCACATCCTGCCTCAGGTGCTGCAGCAGGGCAGCGTGACGACACCGGTCCTCACCTCGGGCGTCCCCCTCGGACTCGCCGAGCTCGCCGCCGAACCCGTAACCGTCGACTGGTTCGTCTTCCCGCCCGGCGCGACGCTGCTCCTGACCACGGACGGACTCACCGAGACCCGCGCCGCCGACGGCGCCTTCTACCCCCTCACCGAGCGCCTCACCGAACGCCTCGCTCAGCACACACCGCCCTCCCCCACCGACCTGCCACGTGCGCTCTACGACGACGCGCGTGCGTTCGCCGGGGGCGGCGGCCAGCACGACGACGTCGCAGTGCTGACACTGCGACGCTCACCGAACCGCTGAAGGGACACTCGCCGTACCGGGAAGACCTGCGCGCGGCCCAGGCGTCGGAAGGCCGGCCGAATCGGCCCGAACAGCCTGGCCGCGCCGGCAAGGAGCGGCTCAGGTCCGCGACGGCCAGAGCACCTCGCTCACGACCTGGGGATGATTCCGGCATGGCCGCCCACGGCCATCAACACGCGGCAGTGGCGGCCCTGTCCGCTCTCCCCGCCACGTCCGTCGGCTCACCCCGGACAACCACAAGATCGATGATCAGGTAGCGCTACCCTCGCGAACAGACCGGCAGCCTGATCGACGTGCTGCCCGGTCCAACAGGCCGATATCGGGCCGGTGTCTGGGCCCTTCTACGACTGCCGAGGGCTGGGACAGTCGTCGGCCGTCTGACTCGTTGTCCGTCCGTCCCCGAGCACATGGACACTTGTCGATGCGAGGGCTTCGTTTCGACGGGCGTTCGCGGGCGACGCGGCGAGCGACCCACTCACGTGAGCCACCGTGCACGCCAACTGCAGCATGGCCGGATGGCTGAGCGGAGCCACATCATCGGGGAGCTTGATGGAGACGTCGCTACCACCGTCAGCCGATACACCTGGTGTGTCCGTCAGGTGGGGCAGTTGGGTGGTGGCCGTCACGGCCTCGCCTCTCGTCGGTCCGTAGAACGGTTGGCCCACGACGGTCCTGAGGTCCACGGGATGGTCGATCTTGCGGGGATAGGCCTTCGGATCTCCGTCCGCGAGGAAGTAGAGCGACACGACGGCTTGCCCCGAGGGTTCTGACCTGGGAAAGATTCCGCTCGCCGGTTCGCCGGCCTCGATGGCGTCGGACGGGGGGACGCCGCATGCCGTCAGCGTGAGCGCGGCCGTGAGCCCGGCCGACAGCATCGCCACGCGCGAGCCCCTTCATCGGGGACCCGCGGTGGAGTCGTCGATGGCTGCGATGTCTCTGTGCAGAGGGATTTCGATCGTGAATGTCACTCCGCCCCCGGGAAGGTTGGCGGCGCTGATGCGTCCGCCGTGCAGGTGCACGTTTTCCGCGGTGATGGCCAGGCCCGGTCCGCTGCTCTCGCTTCTGGTCCGTGTGGTGCTCGCCTTGCAGAAGCGCTCGAAGACGTGTGGCATGGCTTCCTCGGCGATGCCGGGTCCGTTGTCGGTCACCTCGATGACGGCCCACGCCACATCCGGCCGCTCCTCTCTTACGTCCATGGACAGCCGCACGGGCGGCGCCCCGTGCCGCAGCGCGTTGCCGACCAGATTGGCCATCACCACGTCGAAACGGCGCGGGTCCACGCGCGCGCGGAGCACACCCGGTAGGGGCAGGTGGGTCTCAACATGGCGTTCCCACCCCCGAGCGGCGAGGGTGCGCTGCACACACTCCGCCAGGTCGACTCGTCCAGGCTGAGTTCGGCCGCCCCCGCGTCGAAGCGGGAGATCTCCATCAGGTCGTTCACCAGCCCGCTCAGGCGACTGGTTCCCTCACTGATGAGCCGCAGCGCTTCGCCGGTGTCCCGGTTCAAGTACGGCGCGTTCGAGTTCAGCACGTCGGTGACCGCTGCCACGATGTGTCACCGCAAGAAGGGTTGCACCTCGTCGGGCACGAGTCCGGCGTGGTGGAACGCCTCCGACGGCAACGGTTCGTTGCCCGCGCCGATGACGAATACGCTCACCATGGCGGGACCCATGAGGCAGAGTCCTTCCTGTACCTCGTTCATGGGGCTCCCTTCCTGCTGTTCACGGCCTGGTTTCCTCATCCTCGCAGGGAGGACGACACGCGCCTGCGCCACCCGTCCCGCGCCGACGGCCGATGCCACCAACGCGCGCCAACCCAGAGACCCTGGATGGTCAACTCTCCGTGGCAATCAGTCACGGTTCAATGCCACAGGACATCGCTGTCCTGACCGTGAGGGTGCGACGGCCGAGCCGGCGGCTTGTGCGCATGGTCTTCGCCCGCAGGACCACGGACTCGCCGGCGGTGGGCTGCGTCTCGTCGTCACGGGCCGGCCGACGTGAGCGCGTCAGCCAGCACAACGGCCTCTGCCACCCACAGCCTCGGTTGACCTGGCCGTCGGAGAGGCCGCCCCTCACCGTGATGCGGCTTCTGCCCTGCAGCCGGCCGCGGATCTCACGTCCAGGCCCTGGGCCGGTGCGTGGCGAACTGCCCTGGGCCGTCACCGGGCTGTGATCGAGGCCGCGGATCCGAGGGGCGACGTCGTGCACCTGGATCAGACGGCCACCACTTTGTCGATGTCGATGCCGATGGACCAGTTCTCGTCGGCAGAGTTGTCGGCGTTACGACGGTGGACTCGCCGCCGCGTCGGGACCCGAATTCCCTCGAACGTCCTGTAGTCGCTGACGTAATGGGCAACAGCGACGCCGACGTTCACATCGACGTTGTAGTCGAGTCGGCGCAGGAGGCCGTCGTCCCCGAAGTAGAACGTCTGCTCTGCGGTGTGTGTGGCGATGGACGAGGGGAACTCCACATGCAGCCTTCGCCACACCTCTCCGTTCTCCGACCAGGACTCTCCCTCACGCGAGGAGACTCCAGGGTAGTCAAGGAGGAAGGGGGTGGTCAGGTAGTTCCACATGGCGTAGCCGATGAAATAGCCGACCTGAAGCGACTTCCACGGTGAGGCGAGGTCGTATCCCTTGTAGGTCGTTCTGATGCCGGACTGTGTCTCCAGCACATTGTCGCCCGCCGTGGCTCGCAGTTCGACTACGTCGTCCTCCGCCCGGAGCATGAAGTCATGCTCCGGCTTGGCCCAGGGGCTGAATCGGATCACCTCGCGTCGAGTGTCGATCGTTACGGTCTCTTTGAACGGCTTGTCCGAGAATCCTCGCACGGCCCAAAAGGAGCCGTGGAGCGTTGCCTCGACCTGCAGGCCGCCAATCTGTGACCATCGTGCACGGCCGCCATGGGCTGAAATGACGTGTTCAAGCAGATCGTTCATCACTGTCTCCGGTGCATTGCTTATCTATTGATGTGCGGTTACAGGGGAAGACGCCCCGCGACCCCGGCGGCGAGGAGGCAGTCGCGCCCCTGGGGCCGAGCGTCTTCTATGGATGCGTGGACTCGGTCGCGGACGGAAGCCGACGGGTGGTCAGGCGTCGATGGACGACAGGAACTCGGCGACGGTCAGGCTCTCGTGCCCGAAGGTGGGATAGGCCACGTCCAGGGCAGCGCGATGCGCCTGCTCAGTGAAGTCCCCCACCGCGTCGTTGACGAACGTGACGTGGTAGCCGGCTTCGAGGGCATGCCGGCCGGTTCCCTCCACGCAGGTCGCGGAGGTGAATCCCGCCAGCACCAACTTTTCGATTCCGTGACGGGTCAGCTGTTCGCCGAGGTCGGTACCGAAGAAGGAGTCGAATCCACGGTGGTGAGCGAGGACGATGTCATCGGCCTTCGGTCGCAGCGGCGGAAAGAACTGGGCTCCGTAAGTACCCTTCCAGAACACCTGATTGTCGATGCCAAATTGAAAGCGCGGCAAAATGTGCTTGACGTCGTCGAATGAGTGCTCATCGACGCCGTGAGGGGCAAAGGAGACCTTCAGGTTCCGCTCACGGGCGCCGTCCGTCAGGCGCTGCAATTGCTTGACCAGGTCAAGCTTTTTGATCATATGGCCGATCTGGCCGTTGAGCTTGCCATCGTCGGCCATGAAGTCGTTCAGCAGGTCGATCACCAGCAGGGCTGTCGTTTCGGGTGTATAGCTGGGCTTGGTCATGAAAACCTCTTGGTCGTCGAGCAAGGTCCGGGATATCGAGGGCGATCGCGGTCAAGGCCAACGCTTAATAGAGCAATGTGACCGTCAGCCACAGATGCAGTCGTTGCGCAATCGGGGCACAGGGGCTCCGTTTGGAGGGTATCTCCGTGTGTGGCTGGTCGCGCAGCGAAAGGTACGCAGCCGCAGCACACAGAGGTCTCAGGCATAAAGCGTGTCGAGTGTTGGCCCTACAGGAAACCCGCGCGAATCATGTACGCCACTGCATGCGTTCTGTTGCTCACTCCGAGCGTGTTGATGATGGCGTGGACAATGCTCTTGATCGTTCTTTCGGAATAACTGAGTCGACGGGCGATCTGTGCGGTGTCCAGCCCGTCCGAGAGCAGGCTGAGAACGGTCATGTCCCGTGAACTGAGCCCCGCGGCGACGCGGGATCCGTGCCGTTCCATACGCCTCATGTGCCGGATCAAAGGTCCTAGTATGTGGGGCGGGACATCCGAGTTCCCGATACTCGCGGCGACGGCTGCATCGGCGATCTCCGAGAAGGTCGCGGTCGGGCGGAGCACCACGCTCACGACTCCGAGGCTGATGGCTCGGATCAGTCGCGGCTCGGTGATGGAGTCGGTGACCAGGACGGCACGCGCGTCGTGGTGGCGTGCCGATATCTGCTGCACATGTTTCAGCACTTGGTCCGAGACGTCGTCGGCGAAGGCCAGGAGGACGTCCGCATCCTGCTCGTGTCCGCGCGGTAGTACTCGGATGTGCGGATACGCGGCGAGGGCCGCAGTTGCGCCCTCGTAGGTGAGCTGGTCCTCGGAGACGACGGCGACGGAGAGCAGCGGGACACTTTCGGCGGGGGCGGCCCCGTCACTCTCGGAGACGGATGATGTTTCCTCCGCTTGATCAGGGCGTGCGCGCCGCCCATCGGACGCATGATGGCTCATAGCTGCGGGATCATCTGCGTTCAACCCCACGCCGCCTCCCTTCTGATCGGCCATCGGCCCGGCGCTTCAACCGGGCAGTGACGGCAGCGGCCTTGGCCTGCCGGTGCCGCACCACACTGTGCTCTCCGGTGTTCGCACATGAAGGCACACATGAATATGCCCACCTGAGTGCTCTCGGTATGGGCAACGGACTGAGTATGGCGGTCCATGTACGGGGTGCGCTGTCCCGAGCCCGCCGTTGCCGAACGAAGTCGTCGAAGTCAAGGCCGTTCGAGCTGCAGTTCACCGGCTTTCGGGCACTCTTGGTCCGCGCAGAGGCGCGCGCATTCGGCGAAGGGGCCACGTCGTGCAGTGGTGAGGGTGTGTGCGGACTGCGGGACACCCGCATCACGGCGGTTGACGGCCGGGCTCACTCGGCGTCACAGTCGGCCGACCTCGATGAACTCGAAGGTCAGGAGGCCGTTGGCCGCGTAGGGCAGTTGGTTGAGATGTTCACGGGCACTGTCCAGGCTCTCGGCCTCCACGATCAGGAAGGCCCCAGGCTTGTCGGTGCGGCGGAAGGAGGAGAGCACGACACCGTCCGCCTTCAGCCTTCGCAGCACACGGGCCTCTTCCTCCGCGTGCGGGGCCAGTCGCTCGCGCTCGGCAGTGACGGTGCCAGTCACGTGCAGGTACATGGATGTCTCCTCGTTCGTGGGTTTGTTGAGTGATAGTCGGGTTCGGGTGTAGGCGGTCGAGTGGCGGTGGCGGACCGGTGTCACGCCACTCGTGTTCGCGTGTCGAAGGGACTGCACCGATGCGGTCAGGCTGCGCCTGCGGCCTGTTCTGTACGGGCCTTCGCGTCGGCCACGCTGCGGGCGGAGATCTCCCGGAACTCCTCCAGCGTGTGGCGCTGGACCGTGTAGTCGCGGCCATGGATCCACCGGGCGGTCAGCTCGGCCACGCGGGCGCCGTAGCGTTCGGCCGTGACCAGGTCGCCGTGCGCGCTGACGGCACCGGGCTCCTCGTCGACGTTGGTCTGGCCCATGACGCCGAGCCAGGACCCGAGTCGGTTCACGTCATACACCGAGCCGCCCGTCCAGTTGTTGCCTGCGGCGTCGCCGACCGAGATCCACTGCATGTTCATCTGCGCTGCGAATACTGCGAGTTGCTGCAGGGAGAACAGCTTGTCGCCGTTCTGCGAGGCGGAGTGGGTGAAGCCGCCGGCGAGCTTGTCCTTCCACTCCTGTCCGAGGAAGGGATGGAAGCCGGCCTCGAGGAATGCCTTGAACACGGCCGAGACGCTGCCCATGTAGGTCGGCGCGCCGAAGACGATCGCGTCTGACTTCTTCAGCAACTCCATTATTGCTGCGTCGGACCAGCGTCCTTCGTGCAGCTGGTGTCCCGTGATCTCCGCCAGTCGTACGTCGATGTCCGGCAGGCTCTTCGCTCCGCGAGCGATGCTCTCGGCGAGTGTGCGGGTGTGTCCGTTCGGGGAGTGGTAGACAACAGTGACCGTAGCCATAAGGGGGAACCTCTCTGTGCTTTCGATCGCGTTGCGCGATCTGTAGGGCGGGGACGGCGACGCGGCCAGCGGTGGTTCGCTCCGCGCAGCGCCCTCGTGAGGCCGTCGGGCCTGTGCTCCGCCTGGTGCCCTGCTGCTTTGCAGGGGGGACGTCAGGCAGTCGAGGACGGCACGACAGCGGCCAGGAACTCGTCGATGGTCGTGACCACGTGGCCGTAGGTGGGGTAGGAGATCTCCAGGGCGGCCCGGTGGGCTTCCTCGGTGAATTCCGCCACGGCGTCCGCCAGGAAGGTGACGTGGTAGCCGGACTCCAGCGCGTGCCGGCCGGTTCCCTCGACGCAGGTCTGGGAGGTCAGCCCGGCCAGGACCACGTGCTCGATGCCGCGATCGGTGAGCTGCTCGTGCAGATCGGTGCCGACGAAGGAGTCGAACATGTGGTGGCGGCTGACCACGATGTCGCCCTCCTGCGGGCGCAGCGTCGGGTAGAAGTCGGCGCCGTAGGTGCCCTCCCAGAAGACCTGGTTGTCCACCGCGAACTGGAACCGCGGGAGCACGTGTTTGAGGTCGTCGAAGACGCCTTCGTGGAGGCCATGAGGTGCGTAGAAGACGGTGACACCTGCATCACGCGCGGCTGCCGCCAGGCGGATCAGCTGCGCGTGCAGGTCGGTCCTGTCGAGCATGGGGCCTATCTGTCCACTGAGCTTCCCGTCCTCGGCCAGGAAGTCGTTGAGGGGGTCGATCAGAAC
Organism: Streptomyces siamensis; assembly: GCF_039543605.1. Taxonomy (NCBI): domain Bacteria; kingdom Bacillati; phylum Actinomycetota; class Actinomycetes; order Kitasatosporales; family Streptomycetaceae; genus Streptomyces; species Streptomyces siamensis. The sequence continues at coordinate 89,259 of NZ_BAABKB010000023.1, forward strand.
CAGGGCGGTTCGTGCGGAGGGGTACGTGTGAGCGCTCATGGCTGCTTTCTCTCTGTGCCGCGGGCGGGGAGTCCGCCGCCCAGCGGTTTCCGGGTGACCATCCCGAATTTTTACATGATGACCATCATGAATAACTCAATCATGATGACCATCATGTAAGTTGTCAAGCAACGATCCCGGCCCAGGAGGTGGACATGCGTGCTTCTCGTGAGCAAGTGGCTGCAAATCGTGACGCCATCGTCGTCAGCGCAGGTCAGCAGTTCAGGAAGCGCGGGTTCGACGATGTGACCATCGCCGATGTAATGAAGGCCGCAGGGCTGACCCACGGTGGCTTCTACGGCTACTTCGCCTCCAAGGAGGCGCTGGCGGCAGCGGTGTGCGAGCGTGGGATCGCGGACAGTGTCGCGGCCGTCGATGCCATGGCGCCACAGGGCAACGAAGGCCGCGCTCCCAATGCCGAGCCCTTGCTGCATCAGTTCGTCAGGGACTACGTGTCGGCCCGGCACCGGGACGGTCCGGAGGACGGATGCAGCGTCGCAGCACTGGCGCACCACGGCGGACGAAGCTCCGCGGAGATCCAGCACATCCTCGCTTCCGGCATCAAGGGCATGGCGGAGTCGCTCAGCCGTCTGCGCGAGCTGGACGCACCGGACCGGGGTCCGAGGCCCGAGCCCGACTTCGCCACTCTGTCCACCATGATCGGCGCCCTGGCTCTCTCACGGGCCGTGGCCGACGCCGACCCCCGGCTGTCCGACACGATCCTTGAGGCGGCCCGGGCACACATCGAAACCTCGGCCTGAGGGACCAGCCCGGACGGGTCCTCATGGCGGCCGCGCGGGCTGGCCGAGTCGGTCAGTCGCACCAGTGGACGAGCCAGCGAAACGATCAGGCCCCGGCTGCGTCACGCACCTTAGCGGGCCTGCCGGGCCAGTACGAGCAGCCGGCCGTCGACGTCCCAGATCGCGCAGTCGTCCACGGTCCAACCGTGCTCGCGACGGCAGTGCTCCTCCGCATCAGAGCCCAGGCGCCGTCACCACCGACCCGGTCCGCGACCGAGGGGCCTCGGTGACGTGCACGCTGAGTTCGTCGGCCTGCATCGCCCGCGTCACACATGGTCGTCGCCGGTCGCCGACCATGTGTGACGCGGGCGCGTGGCACACCTACCAGCACCTGCGGTGGCTCTTCGCAGCGATCGGCCTCGCCGGCAGCTGCGTGATCTGCCTGCCCTGCGGCGAGTGCACTCCGAAGCAGCGTCGACCTCGCACCCCGCGCAACTGCTGCTCGCGCGCCGGCTGATCGAGTCCGAGAGCGCCGCCCGCCAGGAGGTGAAAGCGTCTCGAGACGCGCCCGGCGAGACGCGCTCTCTCAGCGACGCCGCGTGACCGCTTGCTCGAGCAGCCGTGCGCATGCACTTTGGGGTCGGCTTGCTGCACCAACGTGCTCTCGCAGGACGGCTCCCATCGGTGACCTGCTAGTTTCCTGCAGTCCGGAGTGTGCGCCTCCCCCGCGCACACTCCGGGTTCTTTCCTCGCACACCAAGGTCGGCGCCCTCGACCGTCCACGGCACGACAAGCCGCTCGTCTGCGGCCGCGCCGCCAAGTCGTCTCTCGTGGCGGGCCCGAACCCATCCGACGCCCACGCCCCCTCTCTCGTCATGTTCTCGCAGAGACAGCACGCGGGGAGTGGTGGACTCCCGTCGGGGGCGCCCGGGTTGGTACAACTCACGGAGACACAGATGACCACCAGGAACGCGCCCTCGGTGACGCTCAGGGACATCCGTCGGGCGGCTGCCCGAATCAAAGGGGTGGCCCACCGGACGCCGGTACTACGCTCACGGACGCTGGACGAAGCGGTCGGCGCCGAAGTGCACGTCAAGTGCGAGAACTTCCAACGCATCGGCGCCTTCAAGTTCCGGGGGGCCTACAACGCCGCCTCCCAGCTCTCGCAGGAGCAGCTGAAAAGGGGCATCGCCGCCTACTCGTCCGGCAACCACGCCCAGGCCGTCGCGCTGGCCGCCCGGGAACTGGGCAGCACGGCCGTGATCCTGATGCCTGAGGACACGCCGCGGTCGAAGCTGGAAGCAACCGCGGGCTACGGCGCGGAGATCGTGACGTACGACCGGTACACCGGCGATCGCGTGGCCTTGGGCGAGGCCCTGGCCGCCGAGCGGGGGCTCGCGCTCATCCCTCCGTACGAACACCCCGAGGTCATCGCCGGTCAGGGCACCGCAGCGTTGGAGCTCATCGAGGAGGCGGGCGAACTCGGCGGGCTTGTGGTACCGGTCGGCGGAGGCGGGCTGATCGCCGGCAGTGCCACGGCCGCCAAGGGCATGCACGGCGCCACACGGGTGATCGGCGTCGAGCCGGAGGACGGGGACGACACCAGGCGGTCCCTGGAAGCCGGCAGCAGGGTGGGCATTGCGGTACCGCGAACCATTGCTGACGGTCAGGCTGCCGAGATGCCCGGGGAGCTCACCTTCTCCGTCAACCAGCGGCTCGTCGACGAGATCTCGCTGGTGAGCGACGACGACATCCGAGCCGCCATGCGTTTCGCCTTCGAGCGCCTGAAGATCGTGGTCGAGCCGAGCGGCGCCAGCGCGCTGGCGGCCCTGCTCGCAGGCCGCATCACCCGGCTGCCGCGACGCGTCGGCCTGATCATCTCCGGTGGGAACATCGACGCCGCGCGGTTCGCGGATCTCTGCGGCTGACGTCGATCGACGGGCGACCCCAGCGGCCGTCCGTCCGTTTCGGCCTGTGCGCGCGGGAAGTTGGCCACGAGCTACTCCGGCTCGCGCAGCGCGGAGAACTCGCCCGCATCAGCGTCCCGCCATCTTCGAGCGCCGCCCAACGGACTTGGGGGCCGTCAGCCGCACAACCGGTGAAGACCACCGTGCTGCTCGGCAGCCACACGCCGGTGCCCCGGTCGTACGGGGCGCTGCGAGGCGCAGCCGCCGCACGTCTGGGTCGTCGACACCGAGAGACAGTTGCTCCTCATAGAGACACGTCAAAGGCGACACGGTAACGCAACCGCCTGAACTACCAGCTGGTTGCCGGGGCGCTGGCGGCCGCGGTGGGCAGAGGGCAGGTACATGTGCGAACTTCCGCTACGGGCTGGTCATGGACCGTCTGCCCCTCCGCAATGTCTGTGAGCTTGGTGTGTTGGCGCATCACTCACTTCCGGCGGCCGCGGACAGCACCGGACCGGTCGTCCCACATCATGCACACATGACGTGTGGGGGCGTCCGATACACTTCCCGAAAGGGAGGTTTTCGATGTCCGTAGAGGCAGATATCCAGGAGCCCCTGAGCAGCGTGTACACCCACCGGGTCAGGGCCGACCTGGAGCGAGTCGAGACGGAGATCGCCCAGACAGAGGCACGGCTCAAGGCGCTCCGCTCGGACCATGTCCTCCTCAGCCGGCTCTGGGAGAACCTCGGCGACGCCGTCAAGGACGGGAATCCTGGGGCCGCAGCGCCGGGCCAGCGCTCCTCGGAGCCCGAGGCCTCCGACAGCTCAAGCGCCCGCTCGCGGTCGTCGGTTGCCGGTGCCGGGCGCCGGGCTCCGGCCGCCAAACGGGGCTCCGTTCGGGATGCCGTGCTCAAGCACCTGCGTGCATCTGAGCACCCGGTGTCCGTCAACGACATCTTTGCAGCCCTGCCCAGCAAGGTGCAGCTCTCGGGCAAGGTCGTCGTCCGCAATACCGTCGAGGCCCTGGTCGCCAAGGGTGCCGTGGAGCGCTCGCGCGAAGGGCAGTTCGTCCGTTACACCCTGGCGACTGCTTCTTCGGAAGCCGAGGCGTAACCAAGGCGGAGCCCGACGTTCGGGGCAGAACGGTGGCGCAGCGTGGCGCCGGTTCCTCAGCAGCAGCCAGGACCCGGCATCCGTCAGGGCTCCGATCACCCGTGTGCCCCCAGGTCGCGGCCTTCCCCAGCGGTCGAGCGCCGCACCTCCCAGGACCGACCCCAAGAAGGTGGCTGTCGTCCAAGCGACGGTGTAGATGACCGTGCCCGTAGCCCTCAGAGGCCGGGGAGCCCGGCGAACAGATCGTCCTCGACGACCGTGTGGGTCCCCGCCGGCACGGCGAGAACGAACTCCTCCATTTGCTCGTCTGGCATGGCCACACTGAACAGGGCGTGCAGAGCCGCAGCGTCTGCCTGACTGCCGTGTGCCGCGAGGGCGGCAATCTTCCGTGGCCAGACCTCGCTGACATCGATCACCGTGGTCACCGCGGCGTCGTCGATCGCGATCTCCAGCGGCGGGATCCAGCTTCCGGCCGGGAGCAGGGACTCACCACGCGTTCGGACTGCCTGCAGCCGCGTGCGGGAGGCTGCCGTGAAGTACAGCTTGGGCCCGGCTCCTGTCGTTGCGGTCGCCGGCCATGGGGGCGTTGCCAGGTACTGCCGAAACGCTCTCACGGTCACTCGGTGGGCCTGTATGTGGTCCGGGTGGAAGGACAGTCCGTTGGGTGGATAGGTGATCACCACGTTCGGCCTGAACTCGCGCATCAGAGCGGTGAGTTGCGCAACGACCGGCTCAGAATCCATTCGGCTGAAAGCCTCGGGGGCGATCGTGGCCGGGTCTTCGGGCATGCCCGAGTCGGGATGGCCCAACTCGATCACCTCATCGACGCCCAGCGCGGCGGTCGCGACGGCCAGTTCAGCCGAGCGGACGGCCGCCACCTGGCTGCTCGTGCTGTTGCCAGCACCTGTCATGCCGTCGGCTGGAGCGCCGTCTCCCCGGCCACCGTCCGTGCAGGTGACCAGCACAGTGTGGCATCCTGCGGCCGCGTAGCGGGCGAGTGTGCCTCCGGTCTGGCTGGACTCGTCATCGGGATGCGCATGCACCGCCATGAGGGTTCGTCGTCTGGTAAGGGCCGCGGTCACTGGTGATGCCTTCCTTGTCCTGCCGCCTTTTCGATCACCGTGGGACGGCTGCGGGCCGGCGACGGGCGGCCTCGTCCTCAATTGAGTTCGGCCCCTCAAGGCGTCAGGACGCGCACAGGAGTTCCGTCTCTGAACGAGGCGATGTCCTCGACAGCGTCGCGGTAGAACACGTCGTACGTCTCCTGCGTGACGTAGCCGACGTGGGGGGTGAGCAAGGCATTGGGCGCCGTGCGCAACGCGTCGCCCGCAGGCAGCGGCTCGGTGTCGTACACGTCAAGGGCCGCACCGCCGATACGGCCCTCACGCAGCGCTTCAACCAGCGCCGACGCGTCGACCAGCGGGCCGCGGGAGGTGTTGATCAGCAGCGCTGTGGGCTTCATCCAGCCCAACTCCCCGGCTCCGATGATGCCTTTGCTGCGTTCGCTGAGCCTGTAGTGGACGGTGATGATGTCGGACGTCGAGAACAACTCGTGCTTATCCAGCGCCTCGACGCCGTGATCGGCGGCATGAACGGGATCCAGATTGTTGCTCCATGCCACCACACGCATGCCGAAGGCCACGCCCACCGCGGCAATACGCAAGCCCAGGGTCCCCAGTCCGACGATGCCGAGGGTCCGTCCGGCAAGGTCGCCGCCGACGGTCCGCTGCCAGTCCCCGTCGCGCATCCCGAGCGACTCCTGCTGAATGCTCCGGGTGAGCGAGAGAATCAGTCCCCATGTCAGCTCGGCAGCGGCATGGTCGGGCATGCCGGTCCCGCACACGGTGATCCCCAGCCTCTGGGCGGCATGTGTGTCGATCGATGCGTTGACCGGTCCCGTGGTCACCAGCAGTCGAAGTGCGGGCAACGCCTCAAGCCGTTCGGCAGTGAACGGTGTCCTTTCTCGCATGGCCACCACCACGTCGAAACCATCGAGGGCCTTCGTCACGGCATTCGTGTCGCCCAGGTGGTCGTGGAAGAAGACAACGTCCGCCCCGAGGCTGTCCCAGTCCGCATGGCGGTGCGCCACTTTCTGGTAGTCGTCGAGTACAGCAATTCGCATCTCGGCACTCCCTATTTTTCCGGCCCGGCTGCGGCACGGGCCTTTCCTGAAGAGTAATTCGCGACGGGAGACAGGCCCCGGGCGACGTGCACTCGCCGGGTGAGACTCTTGGCGCGTCCTTTGTGGTTGGTAAGCAGGATGTGCGTTGTTGCCGGCAGCCAGGCGTGGGACAGCCGCTGCGCCGTATTCGGCCGTACTCGCGGGCCGTCTCCGGCGCCGGTCAGCTGAAAGGGACTTCGCCATCGAGGAATCGTGCCGCGTAAAAGCAGAAGAGTTCCGGGTACTGAAAAAGGGAGGCGTGTCCGGCGTCGGGGAATATGATGAGCTGTGAATTCGGAATGTACTGGGAGAGAATCCACGAATTGATGGTAGGCACCATGATGTCGTTGTTTCCATTGACGACCAAGGTGGGCTGGCTGATCGCGCGTAGCTCCTCGAACCGCTCGCCACGGGCGGTGTTCCAGTCGGCGCGCAGCGCGTTCTGCCCTCTGACGCTGTCGGAGCCCGACTCCGGGTCGACATCCTGCGTGCGGGCATGCCTGCGCTTCCAGAATTCCCTGCCGGCTGCCCGGCTCGCCTCAGAGGGACTGAAGAAGAGGTAGAGATAGTCGTCCTCGGTCAGGACCTCATGGTTGGCCACCTCCGGAACCCGCTCCCCCAGTCCTTCCATCTCGCCCGCGCGCGGCTTGGTGCCGACCAGGATCAGGCGCCGCACCAGGTCGGGGCGAGCGAGTACCAGCGCCTGGCTGACGTAGCCGCCCACGGAGAAGCCGAGCAGGTCGATCTCGGCCAGGTCCATGGCCGTCAGGAAGGACACAACGTTCTCGGCGAATCCCTCGGCGCTCTCGGGAGTCTCCCCGCCGGATGCCCCGATGCCGGCGTTGTCGAAGAGAATGACGGGACGGTTCGCCGCCAGCCCGTTCGTGACCAGCGGGTCCCAGTGATCCATTCCGGCTCGGAAGTGCGGCAGCATCAACAGCGGAACGCCGGTCTCGGCCCCGAATCGCCGATAGGCGTAGCGGACGCCTTCCGCTTCGATGTACTGGGTGGGCGCAGTCGCGTGCGCATGCGTGGTCATGGTGCTCCTCGGCCTGTGCGGATGTGTCAAACTTTGCCGAATATGCCGGACTGCCGGTTGGTTGATGATCCATAGGGCGACATCACCGTGCATCGGAGCTTCCGGAGCTTCCGGAGCTTCCGGAGCTTCCGGAGCTTCCGGAGCTTCCGGAGCTTCCGGAGCTTCCGGCGACACGGTCTGACATTTCTGTGCCTGACTCTTCGGCATCCATCGGAAGGCTACGACGGCCGATGCGGGGCCGCGTGCACCAAAGTGCTGCGAAGGCCGCCCATTGGTGCCGTTCCTCCACTCGACGCGGACATACGGGCTTCCGATCGGCAAGATCACAGTCGAAAGAGGCGCCGACCTGCGCCGGGTCTCGCACCGTTCCACCCAGCGCAGGCATCCGTGCCGCCAGGACGCCGCATACGGAAGGACCTCTCGCGATGCACATGATCAGCCGCCGGACCGACCTCTGGGTCTCGGCAGCACTGGCGGCAACAGCACTGTGGACCAGCACGGCAGCAACGCTCACGCACCCTCGCGGTGGTCGGCTGTGGCACCAGGTCACATTCCGGTCTGCCATCCCTCAGGGGGCCGAACCGGCCTCGACGCGAACGTTCTCAGTCCGGCGAACCCGGTCGAAGACGAGCGGCACCCAGATCCGACCCCTGCACGCGATCGATGTGTCAACACATCAAGGAGCCGGACGAGCCTGCCGGAAACCGGCACACCAACAGACGTCAGGAAGACACCATTGCCACGGCCCGCATCGCCCAAACCGTCCGGAACGGCCCTCTGCCGGTCGGCAGCGCCGTCATCACCACGCGTTGGCACCGGGGAGTATGCCGCGTCGTCGGCCTCGGGTCGCAGAAGGCGATCGCCAAGACCAGCCCTGAAGACGTCATCGCTACAGCCCGTTCCGGCCGCTCCTCCATGACGCCGTCCGGCGACCTCAGCTCGGCCGGCAGCCCTCCCGCCTGCTTGCACACCCGGATGGACGTTCCATCCGACCCGCGGCCGGGGCCACCGGGATCTTCAAGGCCGCCCAAGACACCGCGCAGGAACACGCGTCCGTAAGTCACGGACGGCGACGACCATCACGAGCTCCGCCTCGCTGCAGTGAGGCGGCCGGCCCGCCACGGCTCCGGAGATCAGCTCGGCGCTTCACGGGCTCGAGTACAGCAACACATCCGCAGGCCAATCGACAGAAACCGACTCAGCAGACAGGACGTTCGGCACCGGTCGCTCCGTACGCGTCAATGCGCCCGGGCGGCAGATGCCGCTTGTCTCCTGTTCCGCTACTACGAGAGGCAGTTTCCATGAGTACTATCCTCCTCGTTCACGGAGCTATCGCGGACGGGTCATCGTGGAGCAGGGTCATTCCGCTCCTGCAGGCGGCCGGGCATGAAGCCGTCGCCGTACAGCAGCCCCTCTCGTCGATTCCCGACGACGTCGCCAAGGTCCGCAGCGCGCTCGACAGGCTGGCGGGCCCCGTGGTCATCGTCGGCCACTCCTTCGGCGGCGTGGTCATCACACAGGCCGCACACGACGCTCCGAACGTGAGCGCCTTGGTCTACGTCGCGGCCTTCGCCCCCGACGAGGGCGAGAGTGCGCAGAGCCTCGGCGAGCCCTTCGGGCAGCTGGAGTCCGCGTCCCACTTCAAGATCGACAAACAGGGGCGCTTCACGCTGCCGCAGGACCTCTTCCCGACGTACTTCTGCCCAGACGTCGAACCGCAGCAGGCCAAGGTCATGGCCGCCGTCCAGGGTCCGAGCGACGCCGCCCGCTTCGGCTTCGTCTCCGGACCACCGGCGTGGCGCGAGCACCCGACGCACTTCGTGGTATCCGAGAACGACCAGATCATCCCTCCAGCCCTCGAGCACTTCTGCGCCGAGCGCATGGGCGCCAAGACCACCGTCGCAGTGGGCGCCAGCCACTCGGTGATGGTCTCCCAGCCCCAGGTGGTGGCACAGGCCATTCTCGAAGCGGCGCGCTGACGGCTGGATGACAGCGCGTCAGTAAAGGGAAACGCGTCTTTCCCTGCTGAGATGCCTCACCAGTGATCGGCGGGCCGTCTGTGCTGAAGTTGCAGCCGGCCCGCCTCGACGTGGTGGTCGTGCTCACCAGTCCGCCAGGCGCCGGTAACGCAACCCGACCCATCCATCGGCGAATGAGCGGGTCTTCACCCGGCCCTCTCAGAACTTCGCTCGCCATCGACCATGCTGGTGGTCTCTGCGCTCCATGAGGCAGGTCAGAGGCTGCGGGCGTTGGTGTCGCCGTGAGTGGTGGTCGCGTTGATGGTCACGGCCGGGATGCCGTCGTTCTTCAGCATGTTGTCGATGCGGCCGTAACCGGTCCTGGCGTCAAGACAGGCGGAGACACCGTGGGCGCCGCCACTGGTGATGTCGCCCATCTGCGTACTCAGGGTGAGGTTGCCGTGAGTGGCTTCAATGACGGTCACGTCGCCTTGTGCGTGCTGATTTCACCGGGGCCGTTCAGGCGGCCGACGCGTGGACGGGAGTTTCATTCACTGATCCACCAACACACTAGAGATCTTCAACAGTGCGGGTAACGCGATCACGTCCATCTCCTGGTGCACTACCCGCCCAAGGTCACCGTCTCGAAGCTGGTCAACAGCCTCAAAGGTGCATCCGCCCGCCGGATACGGCAGAAGTTCACCGGTCAGACCAACCGCGCCATCATGCACGGACACCTGTGGTCGCCCTCGTATTTCTCGGCCTCGTGCGGCGGAGCACCGTTGGCGATCGTCCGCCAGTACATCGAGGAGCAAAAACGCCCGCTCTAAAGTGCACGTCAGAGCAGCCTTGAGATGCATTCATCCCCGGCATGAACGCCGAGGCTTTCTGCAAGAGTCCCGGTAAGAAACCTCTGGGCGCTCGCTCAGCCCGAAGACGGCGCTCACCGATTCCTGGGCCCAGGACACCAGCGCGTCGCGATAGTCGTGGACCTGAGCCACGGCCGCCGCGCTGGCGTCCTGTTGCACGATACTCAGACCCATCAGCAACTTCACGCCGTGCGGATGACGCCGGTGCGCGTCCTCTACCTCTTGGAGGAAGGTGTCCAGGCGCCGCGCGACGTCGGCGCCCGGCACCTCGACCGGAGGCAGGGCCGACAGCAGAGCGATCCTGGCGCGCTACAGCATCGCAACGTAGATCCCCTCCTTGCTGCCGAAGTGCCAGTAGATGGAACTGGTCGGCAGCCCGCATGCGGTGGAGATCATCGAGATCGAGGTGGCCGCGTAGCCGTGCTGCGACATCAGCTCGCTGGCGGTGTCGAGAATCGCGTCGCGGGACCGCACACCACGGTCCTCGGCCGGTGCCTGCGTCATACGGCCGACTCTAGAGGAAGGTCGACCACCTGCGGACCCCCAGCCCTTACCCGGTTCGGCCCCGATCGGCGGCTGTCACATCTCCACGGGCGCGACGGCGTCGTGCCGGGGGTGGCTTTGGCGTCGAGGAAGCGGGCGTGAAGCAGGCCAGGCTACAGATTACGCGGAGCCGACCCCACGCAAGTCGCACTCCGCTGGGCAGTCCCGCGAACGCGTGGCGGACCGTCATGCGTTCGCGGAACTGCCCTTGCAGCATGCGCGTCCGAGCGGGGCGCTGCAGGGTGCCTGATGCATGCGTATCGCCGCGCAGCCGGATACGGATTACCGCGAGGAGGCCGACCGCCAGTCGGGGAGGTCTTCGAAGTGCACGTCGTAGCGGTGCTGCTCGGGCAGCAGCGACGCGAATTCCGCCTCACCACGGCTGATGGCGGCCAGCTGTTCGAAATAGCCGAACCGTTCGATACCCGGGCTGAGGACGACCACGACGTCAGCCACCTCGCCCTCTGCCGCCCCGAAGACGTGCGGCAGGTTGGGCGGTACGACGACGAGGCCACCCTTGCCCACCGTGGTCAACGTATCGCCGAGACGGAAGAGCATCGTCCCGTCCAGCACATAGAAGAGCTCATGAGAGAGCTTGTGATGGTGTGGGGGCGCCCCGTCGGCGCCGGCCGCCAGGGTGAGCCGACTGGCGCTGACCGCGCCCCCATCGGCGAGGAGCTCGAACGCGCCGTCCGTGAGTGACGCCCCCGCCGCCTCACCGGGTTGCACCACCAGCGCAGTGGCCTTGGCTTCCATGGTGACTCCCTTCTTTCCCGGCCCGCGCGCCCGCAGAGGCGCCGTGCCGGTCGTGAACACCGGTAATCAACGGTGATCAATTGGGCAACCGCCGGTCACCGGTCAAAGTCCAGCGCCACACGGTCAAGATCCAGCGGCACGGGACCAGACAGCTTCCCGGCCGCACGCCGGTCGCGGCGCGGACCTGCTCGACCATGCCGGGACCTCGAAGGCGCCCGGCAAGGGCGGGGGCAGGCGATCCGCTAGGGACGGCCGGCGGAATCGCATCCTGCTGTACATGTACAGTTGCACAGTACAGCAACTGTACATGTTCAGTCAGGGAGTGCCACACTGCCGCTATGGCAGCGCCGAAGATCCCGCCCCTCGATACCAGCCTCCCCAGCGCGCCCTCGCCCGGTGCGACGCGCTCCCGGGACGGCGAGGCCACACGCGCCACGATCCTGGCGGCAGCCCGCGCGGCCTTCGACGAGAAGGGCTACGCCGAGACGTCGCTGCGCGAGATCGCCAGGAACGCGGGGGTCAGGCCCTCACTCATCGTGCACTTCTACGGCTCGAAGGCAGGCCTGCTGGCCGCCACCGTCGAATGGCCCTTCGACCCCGACACGGTCGTCCGCGAGGTCCTCGCCCAGGGCCCCGACCACATCGGCGAGCGTCTCGCCGACGTGTTCCTGCAGACCTGGGAGAAGGACGGCCGGCCCAACTCCGCTCTCACCCTTCTGCACGCGGCGTGCGAGCGCCCTGAGGCGGCCACCTTGATGCGGGAACTGTTCACCACGTGTGTGGTCCATCCGATCGTCACGGCCATCGGCCCCGAGCAGGCCGATCTCCGGGCCTCCCTGGTCGCCAGCCACCTGCTCGGCCTGCACGTGGGGCGCTACCTGCTGACGTTCGACGCGATCGCGAAGGCGGACGCCGACGTGCTGAAGCAGGCACTGGCATCCACCATCCAGCACCTGTGCACCGGCCCCCTCTGGTAGTCGCCCCCGGGCCCAGACAAGAGCGGCGGCCCCCGCCCAATGCGCGGTAGTCATGGGTGGCCCGTTGGGCAGCCCGCATGTACTTCGCTTGGTTCCACATCAGCCGGCCGCGGCTGGGTGTCACACCGATACGGCGCGCGGCGGGGTCGGCTTTACGATCATCAGAGCACTCACGATTCCGCGTTGAAGGGGAGCAGGATGATTTCCGAGCCGGAGATGGAGGGGGAGTTGGACGCGGCTGCATCCCATGATGTGGTGAGTGATCGCGACCAGCGTGCTGCCGGCCATCTGCGGTCACGAAGACCTTGGGCGTGGGCCCTTGGGGGCGCGGCTGCAGCGTCGGCTTTCTGGGCGGCATCTGTGCTCGTCTTCGGGCTGGGGCAGCAGGAGCCGGACATAGGTGGGTATCGCCTGACCAAGGACTCTTGCCGTGCGGTACGGCTGGTGTCGCTCGCGGCAGCCATCGCGCCGAGGAGTTCCGGCGATCTGACCGACTCGGGATTGTTGAAGCATTCCGCTCTCGATCAGGTCCAGTGCTCGATACATCTTCGGGACGAGGTTGCGGAAGACGGGCCTGGGAGCGGTTGGTCCATCGACTACACCGTCGGGATCTCGGTGGCGCTGCACAAGAAGACCGATCCTGGCACCGAGTTCGAAGCTCTGCGCCGGGTGTCCGATCTGGGTGTGGTTCCGGAAGCCAACGTGAAGTCCGCTCCGTACGTTGGCGAGAAGGCGTATCTGATCACGCGGGATCTGGGTAACACGGAGCTGCGGGTGTTGGAAGGCGGAGCCGTTCTCGTACTGAAGCTTTCCGCCGTACCCAGCTACCTCGACGACGGTTCCGGTGAGGAGGCCGGCGACGGGCCGGACTCTCCCGATCTTTCCGCGTACCAGCCTGCCATGGTCAACGACATGCGTGACCTGATGAGTGACCTCAAACAGTAGGCCCGCGGCTTCCGTTCACCGTGTCGACGACAACCGTGAGGTCGGTTTCGAGGCGGCTCGTTCGACGCGATCGCCAAGGCCGAGGCCGACCTGCTGAAGCAGGCACTGGCATCCACCGTCCAGCACATGTGCACCAGCCCCCCTCTGGCAGGCGGACCCCGGGGCCAACCAGGAGCAGCGGACCACCGCACCGTGGGCGGCGTGAGTCCCTCCGGCCGCTACGGCCCGGGCACCTCACAGCCCGCCGGACTACGTACCGCCGCCCGATCCGGAGGCGACGCCGGCGTACCCGTCCAAGGCACGCCGGCATCGGGAGACGGTGTCCGCGTGGATCCCGGCATGGAGGGGCAGAAAGTGCCGGGAGCGCTCGGGCACGCGGTTCCGGGTCCGCACCGGTGTCGCACGGGTTGGTCATCCCACACCCCCGCCGCAAGGGCGAAGAACTCCCGGCCTGGAAGTGAGACCACAACGGGTCGCACAAACAGGTCCGCGCTCGCGTCGAGCACACCTTCGCGCGCGTGAAAGGCTAGAAGCTCCTGCGTGACTGCCGACTGAGAGGCGACGGAGTTCACCACGGCATGCTCGGCATCGCCCGCCTGCACAACCTCCCCCGCGCCGGACAGGAGACATGGCAGCCGGTCCGGCTTCCCCGACTCCAAGATCGTTATGGGCAGACCTCAGTCGCCCTGGAGGTGGAGTTCCAGGCTCGCGACTTCCGCGCAACGCTGGGCCAGCTCGCGGATCGTCCGCAGTATGTCCCGTTCCCGCTGCCCTTCACCAGATCACAGGTGGCGTCGACCTCGGAGATGAACCGGTGCATGTCCATCGACGTGAGGATCGCCCATGAACGGCACGAACTCCTCGGCATGCCCACCACCGAAGCGTCCGTCAACATCACCCGCAGCCGCCTCGGACGCCGCACCCGTCAAGGCTTCCTCACCCAGCCGGGTCGAGGCCGCTACCAGAAGCGGACCTAGCCGGCTGGGATCGGCACGGCCGTCGGTCGCCATTCTCGCTTGAGCAATCCGAACACCCACGAGTCGGATACCTCTCCGTTCACGACGCAGTCTTCCCGCAACGTCCCTTCACGCACGAATCCGATCTTCTCCAGTACCCGGGCGGATGCCGCGTTGCGCGTATCGGCCTCGGCCTGGACTCGGTTCAGGTCCAGTGTGTCGAATGCCCATTGCAGCAAGGCGCGCGCCGCCTCCGTCGCGTAGCCATGGCCCCACATCGCCTCGTCGAGGCAGTAGCCCAACGACGCGCTGCGGTAGTCCGGGTTCCATCCGGTCAGCACGCACCAGCCGACGAAGGCCCCGTCGGAAGCACGGTCGATGGCAACCCGTGCCCCGGTGCCTTCGTCCGCCATCTTCCGGCACATCGCGATGAAGTGGTCGGCGCGGGCCCGTTCGGTCCATGGTGGGGAGTCCCAGTAGCGCATCACGTAGGTGCTGCTGTGCAGCGCGAAGAGAGGGTCCGCATCGGTGTCGGCAAAGGGGCGCAGCCGCAGGCGAGCGGTGTGCAGTATGGGGGTGGCCAAAGTCATGCGCACCATCTTGCGTCCTCAAGGGGCGGGCAGAGCAACGAATTTCGATCCCCGTCCGGTCCTCACGACCCAAGGCTCCGGATACCAACTCCGAGCAACGAGTCGGGGCTGGGCGTCCGGGGCGACCCCCGCCACGGGTGGGATGCCGTCGACCAGCTGCAGGGCCCAGGTAACGTCGTTCACGTTGGCGGCGGTGGTGATGACCCCGAACGGGGTACCGCGCCCGTCGCAGATCAGGTGCTACTTCCTGCCTGGCTCGCGCCCGTCGACCGACGTCGGCTCCCATTGGGTGAGCAATAGCCCCCGAGTTCCGCCTTCGTCCCTCAGTTCCTGGCACCGCTGAGAGTGCGTGGACCTGGGCCTGGTACCTGCAAAGACAGCCCTGGGAACCAGGCCCGTCAGCGTCGCCCCCGCCGGTCACTGCAGTTCGGCCTCGCTGACGAGGCCTCACAGTCACGCCGACGGAGCTTCGGCGGCAGATGTCGCGATCGCCACCGACCCCAGAGGCACGCCCCTTCAAGCGACCTGCACGTATGTCACCGACGTCCCAGAGCACCACAGCCAGGGCCCGTCCGGAGTCGTGATCTCTTTCCCGTTCGAGTCGCGCATTCAGGTGATTTCTGCACAAACACAGATTTTAGGCTACTTAGTATCTTGTTCCATGACATACAGAAACAGAAGACCGCGACGGGCCGCCCACGCGACCGATGTGGTCGTCCTCGGGGCCGGCCCGGCCGGCCTCGTACTCGGCAACATCCTTCTGGACCGGGGAATCGACTGCGTCGTCCTGGAGCGGGCCGAGCGCACACACGTGCAGACGCGGGCACGTGCCGGGTTCCTGGCCGCCAACACCGTTCGGATCCTTACGCGGAACGGTCTCGCCGGGGGGCTGCACCGGCGTGGACAGATCCACAGCACCTGCGAGTTCCGTACCGAGGACGGCCGGTTCCGGCTGGACTACAGCGGGCTCGGGCCGAGGGAACGGCACACCGTCTACCCCCAACAGGAACTGGTGACCGACCTGTTGACGCAGTTCCTGGAACGCGGCGGACGGATCCGTTTCGGCACCGAAGCCGTAACCGTGCGCGACGCCGACACCGCGCGGCCCGAGGTGGCCGTACGCGAGGCCGATGGGCGGCCCGGCACGTGGCGGGCGCGCTACGTGGCCGGCTGCGACGGGCGTCACGGCGCGGCCCGGCGTTCACTGCCGGCTCGCGCGGTCCGCCACCACCGCGATCACGGCGTGACCTGGCTCGGTCTGCTCGCCGAGGCACCACCCAGTCTGGACGCCGTCGGGTACGCGGTGCACGAGCGCGGGTTCGCCGGGCACATGGCCCGCACCAGCAAGGTCACCCGCTACTACCTGCAGTGCGAGCGCGGCACCCCGGCCGACACCTGGTCCGAGGAGCGGATCTGGGACGAGCTGGAGCTGCGGATGCGGACCCGCGAGTACGGCCCGCTGCGCCGCGGGCGCGTCGTGCAGCGTTCCGTCCTCGACCTTGAGTCCGACGTCCTCGAACCGCTGCGCCACGGCGCGCTGTTCCTCGTGGGTGACGCCGCCGGCCTGATCAGCCCGTCCGCCGCGAAGGGCGCCAATCTTGCGGTCCTCGAAGCGGAGATCCTGGCCCACGCCCTGATCGACGACCTGACCGCCGGGGACCCCGAGGGCCTCGACGCCTACTCGGCACGGTGCCTGACGCACATCTGGCGGGCGCAGGAGTTCTCGCACTGGATGATCGGCCTGCTGCACGGCCCGTCCGGTGCGGACGGCGAATCGCTGTTCCACAACTCCCTGCGGCGCTCCCGCCTCGCCTCGCTGCGCACCTCGCGCACCAAGCAGGACTGGTTCGCCGAGCACTACGTCGGCGTCTGACCCGTCGCCCCCGGACTGCGCACCCGCGTACATCCGTCTGCATACATCCGAACCCGGAATGAGGATCCCTCCGCAATGATCACGGCATTGTCGGGAGATACGTCCCGCCTGCGCGCGACGGCCGACTTCGTCAAGGAACAGGACACCGCAACGCTGCTCCCGCTCCTGCTTCCCGGGCTCGACGGCCCGGAGCTGCGGTCCCTGGTGGAACGCTGCACCTTCTCGCACGCGGCGCTGCTCGTCTTCCCTCCCGACAAGGCGGCGCTGGACGCCGCGCTCGCCGACTGCGGGCTCGTCGCGGACGCGCCGCCGCGGCCGAGCGTCGTCGTGCGCGAGCGTCTTGCCGTACGGCACAAGCGGTCCGTGGCGGAGCTCGACGTCGGCATCCTGCGTCCCGCGGTGCAGTGCCTGGACGGGACGCGGCGCACGGTCGAGGTGTTCGCGCTGACCGTGCCGCCGGGATCGGACCTCGACACGGTCGCCGTGCACGAGCGGGAGCGACAGCACGAGGCGCATGTGGCCTTCGAGGTCTACGCACCGGACCCGTTGGTGCTGCGCGGCCTGTGCGCGGCCTTCGGACGCTACGGCGCCACCCCGGACGGCGGCGGCTACAACCCGCACGAGAACAGCACGGTGTTCTACTTCACCGCGCCCGCCGAGGCCAAGGCCGGGTACCGGCGCGTGGAGCTGTACGCCCCTGGTGACCACCGCGATGTCCTCGTCGCCCACCTCGACGAGCACCGTAGGCGGCATCCCGCGGAGGCCCTGCTGCGCCTGCTGACCGGGGCGTGGACGACGCAGGCCCTGGCCGCGTTCGCACAGCTGGAGGTGGCCGACGCGATGCATGAGGAGCGGGCCGTCGGCGTGGCGGAACTGGCGCGGGACGTAGGTGCCTTCGCGCCGAACCTGGCCACCCTGCTGCGCTACCTCACCATGGTCGGCGTGGTGAGCGAGGACCGCGACGGTTTCCGGCTCACGGACACCGGCGGGTTGCTGCGCGCGGACGCCGAAGGGTCGATGCGGCCGCTGGCGCTCATGTACGGGGGACCGTTCTACGAGTCCTTCGCCGGGCTCGGGCACACCGTGCGCACCGGGCAGGTCGCTTTCGAACAGCGCTTCGGTGAGAACCACTTCGACCATTTCGCCCGCGATCCCGAACTCGCCGAACTCTTCGACCGGTCGATGGCCGCCGGTTCACGCATGTTCGACCCGCTGCCCGCCCACCCCGTGCTCACCGCGGCGTCCGAGGGGGCCACCGTGGTCGACATCGCGGGCGGCAACGGGGAGTTGCTCGGCCGAATCCTTTCCGCGTACCCCCGCCTGCAGGGCGTCCTGCTGGAGCGTCCGCACACCGTCGAGACCGCCCGCCGCCGCCTCGGGGCGGCCGGCCACACGGCACGGTGCACCTTCCGGGCGGGCGACTTCGCGGACGTACCCGCCGGCGGCGACGTCTACATCCTCTCCCGCGTCCTGCATGACTGGGATGACGACCGATGCCGCGAGATCCTGCGCCACTGCGCCCGCGCGATGTCCGACAGCGCCGATCTGCTCGTCGTCGAACGCGTCCTGCCCACCGACGGCTCGGCCTCGCTGGCCACGGCCTGGGACCTGCACATGATGTGCAACGTCGGTGGCCGCGAACGGTGCGCCGACCACTACGCCCGGCTGTTCGACGACGCGGGCCTCACCCTGGTGGGCCGGGCACGGCTGCCCCTGGACGGCAACGTGCTGCACGTGCGCAGGACCGGGCCGGCGAACATCCAATCCAAGCTTGACACAAGTGTCGAGTTGGCTCTCGAGGGTGTCGTCGGAGGACCGTGCCTTGGTCCGACGGAGACGAACCGGCACCCCCGGGCGGCCGACATCCGCTGAGGTCGCCTTCCCGCCCCACACACAGTGATGCCCTGCCGGGCGTCGTCCGGCAGGGCTCCAGTATCTCGCTCCCCGAACAACGCCCAGCCAGAGGCATGGGGGCCACAGCCACACACCCGCAGGGCGAAGAACACGGCAGCCACCCGACCGGCCAGTCGTTCGAAGTCAACTGTCCCCAGCAGATGCGCCGGTGCCGGCCACGGCCGGCCAGGACGACGGCGGGTGAGCGACCAACCGGCCGGCTGGCCCGCTGGGGGCACGGGTGACGCGAGAGTGGCTCGGACGACAAAGCCGACGGCCGCGGGGCGGGTGCCGACTTGGTGCGGGCATGAGCTGTGCGTACTTCTCCTCCAGCACCACGGACTTGCCCGCGCCGCATGCCGTGCGTCCCTGTCGAGCAGCGCCAACGGGATCAGGACCGAACTCCCGCCGCACGTGGAGGTGATCGGCCACACTTCACCGATCGGACGGTCATCTCGGTCACCGCTGCCACAACAGGCGGTCGCGCCGCACCGGGCCGGCCCCCTTGAACTGGCCCCGGTTTCCGATCTACTCAAGCCCCGGCTTCGCCGAGACGACTGTGCCGGGCAACTCGCTGTGGGAGAGAATGCGGGCGTGACGACTTGAAGACCACCGGCTGGGCGGCAGCACTGGCGCAAGGTCGGAACGTGGGATGCGGTTTCCGACGGGAACCGTTGGATCTGCGCCGCCTGCGGAACGCCCGTCCGGGCAAGGCAGTAGGACTCGGTGCCTGTCTCGATGATGTTGCACTTGAAGGGCACGGTTCGACAGGCTCCGGCGCGCATCACGTCGGATCTCCGCGTACGGAAGCTCGTTTCGCCGGCCGCAGAACCGAGCAGGCAGCCCCTGATGCAGAGCGGGAGAGTGCTGTGGAGGCGACCTGCAACGCAGCCAAGGACGGGGCGGACAGGACTCAGACGGCTCGAACATCGGCTCCGCCCCGCCTCTACGGCCGTCGGCCCGGATGCCTACCGGTCGTAGACGGTGACGTCGACGTCCTGCACGCACAGCGCGGTGGTGATCAACGGCTCGATCCGTGCCCACGTACCGCCGGCCACTTCGCAGCCGATCCGAGGCATGTGAACGCTTGCGCCCAGCTCGAGGGTATGGCCAGCCAGAGCGTCCAGGCAGCGCCTCACGGCGTCGTACCGTATCGGCGGGCCCCCGCTGCCGGTCCGTATCCCACGCTGACCGACCATGTTGGCCACCCAGATGTCAGGCTTCACGCGCACCAGTTGGACAGCCCCGAGCCCAAAGTCGTTCCCACTGCGCCACCGGTGCCAGGCCCGGTACGCGGCCTCCGGCTCGTGCCATCGTCGCGAAACGGCCAGCACGAAGCCCTTGCTCCAACCCCCGATGTCATTGCACACGTGGGCGACTGTCCTCGGCCCTTTGGCCTGCGGACTTGTTGCGTCCCGGGCGATGATCCTTAGCTGTTTCATAGGGCGAGACTCAAGCCACAGTGGGTCCCCGTGAGACGAGGCGGTTTTCCGCAGTGGTGAGTTGAGGGCCGGGCAGTGGATCCACCGGCAAAGACAAGGACCGCTTCGGACGGCTGCGTTTCCGGGCCGGCGCAACCCGGCACAAGCACCTTTCCATGCGTCGCCGTCACGCGCCCCCCTCTCATATGGTCCTGACCGGTGCGGCACAATCGCGGTCAACTGGGAGGGCAACCGTGGGGGTGGGAACGTGGGGCGTTTTGGCTCGCGAAGCCGACGTAACGGCATACCGGACGAGCCGGCGCTACTGGCTGCGGCTGCCGAGAACCCTGGTGGCAGCGTCGCCGAGATCGACCCGACGTATGTCGACGACCCGAACGGCTACGTACCTCCCGAGGCAATCCGCGGCGCGTGGTTGGTGGACAGCAGCGGCAAACTGACAGGCGAGTACGAGGAGAATCCCCGGCACGGCGTGCCGCAGGACGACTTCAGCAAGCTCACTGATCCTGATCACTGGCTCGGCTGGCTCGGCGATGACCCCGCGACCGCCGTCCGGAAGGGCATCGAAGCGTCCTTGCGCGCCCAGGTGGCAGACGCAGTGGTCGAGTGGGTCAAGATCCTTGAAACGCCCCGTTTCCTCACCGGTGGACGTCGACACTCTGAGGACGAGCAGGTCATGTTGGTCACCCGCGCGGCACTCGCCGCGCCCTTTGCGTTGTCCGTGCGCGCAACGCAGCACGGGCGTTCCATCCTCCTGGGAGTGTTCTCCTGGGCGGCGGTGAACCTCTCACCTCCCGAAGTCCGCAAGGACCGGCGCTGGTTTGACCTGGGCGTCGGGCTGGACTGGGCCGGTGAACGGCTTCAACGGCGGATCTACGAGATCGACGGTGACGGCACCAGCGCCGAACAGGTAGAGCGGCAACGCCACTGCGTACCCGCACTCAGAGCGGATGCCTGACGCCGTAGGCGCCCTTGACGCGGAAGAGCCGTCCGAACCCTCAACTAGCCGGCGAACCGGCCTCTTCGTTCACCATTACCCATGGGCACCCACCCGGTCGGCCTTCCGGGTCTTGCCTCGCCGACACTATGCGTACGACTTCCCGGTAGATCACCACAGCTCCGTCACCCTCTTCGGCCGGCACCCGGAAGACCGGCCAGTGGTCGGGATTCAAGAGGACCTCGGACGCGGACCGGACACGCCACTCATCGCCCGGTGGTGACCCGACATCAGCTGCTGTGGGCTGCTCGTGCCGGCGGTGCGCGGGCATCCGGATCCGGCCCCGTCGACCAGCCGCAGATACACCGGTTCACGGCCGGGTCGCTGGGCCGGCGCGTAGGGGTCCTGCTCGGTGCCGTACGGCTTGTCCTCGTCGGCGGTCACGGTGTGGTGCCGTGGCCTGGGGCTGGCAGGTCCTTGTCGCGGCGGTCGGCCCGCCGTGCGCGGCGGAGTCTGATCGCGAAGGCCACTGCGGAGGCGGCGAAGAGCACGCCGGTGATCGCCAGCCATCGGCCGAGGTAGACGCTGTCGGACAGCCCGGTGTCACCGGGGTAGGGGGCGGCGAGCCGGAAGACGAGAGGGAACCAGACCAGCAGGAGCAGGCCGGACAGGAAGGCGGGGACGCGCAGATGGTTGATCCACGCCACTGCTGGTCCTTCGACGGTGCGATGACGCAGTACGGAGAGGGCAGACAGGTCGGCCAGCGAGTACAGGGGCAGCAGAATGAGGTCATGGAGGATGGCCGCGCCGACGAACCAGATCGCCACCTCCAGCGGCCGGACCGCGAACAGGCGCACCATGGCGTAGGCGGTGAGGGCGAACGAGGCGATCAGGACCAGCAGATGCAGGGGACCTGAGCCGTACCAGCGGACGAATCGTGTCATGATCACGCCCTGAACGTGACTCGGTGGACCCACTTCGTGTTGTTCACGCCGGGGTTGGCCGGGACGATGACGCGGGCCGGGTAGCCGTGATCGAGCGAGAGGTCCGCGCCGTTGACGCGGAGGGCGAGCAACGCTCTGGAATCGCGGATCTGGTTGCCCCGTAGCACCACCTTGGTGAACGGGCCGTGCGGTTGGACGGATTCGACGAGGACGTTTTCGGCGTCGGTCATGCCGGCCAGGGCTGCGAGGTCGGCCAGCCGGAGGCCGCTCCAGTTCTGGTCATCGGTGGACCAGCCCTCCACGCAGGCGATCGGCAGCGCGGCGGCGTGCTGGGGCATCGTCAGAAGCTGCTCGCGTGTGAAGACCTGCGGCGCTCCGCGTCCGTGCACCTCCAGCCGCCAGCTGGGGCCGACCATGGCGGGGGTGACGCCGACCTTCGCCGCCGTCTTGTTGATCTGGAAGCCGTTCGGGCCGCTGCCGGGGTCACGGTTGTGTGGTGCGAGGAGCGCGGTGCCGCGCAGCCATCCGCCGATGCTCTGTCCGGCGGTCATGGCGAGGAGGAGCAGCGATCCCGCGCCCACCGTGCCCAGCGCGCCGCGGCGGGTCATCGTCGGCTGAGCGGGGGCGACTGCCACCAGGCCGTCGAGGTCGGGGGGTTCGGGCACGGTGTGGGCAAGGTCGGTGCGCAGCTCGGCGCTCAGACTGCGCGAGCGCAGGGCCCGTCTCATCCGGCCGAGCTTGAGGCACACGTGGACGACGAAGGCGGCGATGAACACCCAGGCGCCGTAGAAGTGCAGGCGATAGAAGGAGCCCGGGAAGACGTAGTAGAGCTGGATGTTGAGGATGCCGGTGACGAACTCGAAGATGACGCCGCCGACCAGCATCAGCAGGGACAGCCGCTCCAGTCCGTGAGCGACGGAGCGCACGGGCAGCCATGCGAAAAGCTTCGGGATGACCGACCACAACTTGGCCAGCAGGACCGGAACGAGGACCACGCCCAAGGTCACATGCACGCCCTGGAGCAGCCGGTAGAGCCAGTACGGATGCGTGGGCCAGCTGAAGAGGTAGAAGCCCAGAACGCCCTTGTCGGGAGTCTTGTCGTTGAGGGGGCTCAGGCTGGGGTTGTAGGAGGCGTAGGACAGCAGTCCGGTGACGAACAGCAGCGGAATGCAGATCAGGAGGACCAGTCCGAACACCGACGTCAGCCAGGGCCCGCGGATCGGACTGCGCCAGAAGCCCGGCCGGAACGGCCCCGGGGGCGCGGGCATCGTGCTGACGCGCTGCGCCGCCGTACGGGTACGGGCGGCCGCCGACGCCACCGCAGCCGCCCCACCGGCCCGTATACGCCTCAGCCGCTCCCGTGCGCGTCTGGTGTCCGGTCGCCGGCGCGCCGGCCCACCGCGTGGGGCCGAACCCGACGGCCGTCCGCCACTTGCTCTCGGCATCTCGCTACCGGTGCTCGGGGTTTTCGTAGTCACGGCGGCAGCCGGCGTCCCAGGCGGTGCGCTGGTTGCCGTAGGCGGGGATGCCACCGAGATCCTTCAACGCCCGTGCCAGGTGCAACAGGTTCCAGGTCATGAAGGTGGTGTTGCGGTTGGTGAAGTCGTTCTCCGGGCCGCCTGAGTCGGGATCGAGGTAGGAGGGGCCGGGACCGGCCTCGCCGATCCATCCCGCGTCCGCCTGGGGCGGGATGGTGTAGCCCAGGTGCTGGAGGCTGTAGAGGACATTCATGGCGCAGTGTTTGACGCCGTCCTCGTTGCCTGTGATCAGGCAGCCGCCCACGCGGCCGTAGTAGGCGTACTGGCCGGCGTCGTTGAGCAGGCTGGAGCATGCGTAGAGGCGTTCGATCACGTGCTTCATCACGGAGCTGTTGTCGCCCAGCCAGATGGGGCCGGCCAGCACGAGGATGTCGGCTGCCAGGACTTGCTGGTACAGGTCGGGCCAGGCGTCGGTCGCCCAGCCGTGCTCCCTCATGTCGGGCCACACGCCGGTGGCGATGTCGTGGTCCACCGCCCGTACGACGTCGACGTGCACTCCTTGTGCGTCCAGGATGGCGGTGCTGCAGTCGATCAGTCCCTCGGTGTTGCTCGTCTCCGGCGAGCGCTTCAACGTGCAGTTGAACACCAGAGCACGTAGGTCGTCGTACCGGGCCGGCGGCGCGTCGGTAGCAGGCGACGAAGTAGTCACACGGTCCTCCCGGAGCCCTGCCGCCGCATGGTGCGCGGCGACTCGTCCACTGCGCCCAGCCTGGAGGCCGACCGCGGCAGCCGCCACCGCAACGCCTCCGAATGGCCCGGCGTTCCGCGCCCCCGATCGGCTGCCGACGAGTGGCCGGGACCGGTGGCCATGCCTACGTTCGTCTCATGGGTACCGAGGGAGCGACCGAGTCGCAGAACACGGCAGCAGTCGAGGACGTCGCGCACCTCTTGGTGCGTTGTCTGCGGGCCGAGGGCGTGGAGTACGTCTTCGGGATCCCCGGTGAGGAGAACATCCGCTTCGTCGACGCGCTGAACGGTTCCGGGATCCGGTACATCCTGGTGCGGCACGAGCAGGCCGCCTCGTTCATGGCGGAGATCTACGGGCGGCTGACCGGGCGGGCGGGGGTGTGTTCGGCGACACTGGGGCCCGGCGCGATCAACCTGCTGCTCGGTACCGCGGACGCCATGACCAACAGTGCGCCCATGGTGGCCCTGGCCGCACAGGGCTCCCTGCGCCGCATCCACAAGGAGTCGCACCAGGTCATCGACCTGGTGTCGATGTTCGCCCCCGTCACTCAGTGGTCGGCACGTATCGAGTGTCCGGACGCCGTGCCGGAGATGACACGCAAGGCGTTCAAGACAGCGCAGAGCGAGCGGCCCGGCGCTGTGTTCCTTGCGGTGCCGGAGGACATCGAAGCGCAGCGGCCCGCCGAGCCTCTGGCGCCCTTGCAGATCGACGCGGTTCGGGCCGACGCGCCATCGCCCTCCCAGATCGCACGGGCCGCCGAGGTGCTCGCGGCCGCCCGGCACCCGGTCGTGCTGGCGGGTCATGGTGCTGCCAGAGCCGGGGCCTCTGCCGCCCTGGTGCGGTTCGCCGAGCGGCTGAGCATCCCGGTCGCGACCACGTTCCACGGCAAGGGCGTCTTCCCCGACGACCACCCGAACGCCCTCGGCGCGGTCGGATTCATGCGCCACGACTACGGCAACTTCGGCTTCGACGCAGCCGACGTGCTGCTCTGCGTGGGCTACGAGATCCAGGAATTCGACCCGGCCAAGATCAACCCGAACGGCGACAAGCGGATCGTGCACATCCACCGCTTCCCCGCCGAGGTGGACGCCCACTACCCGGCCACCGTGGGTATCGTAGGCGACCCCTCACAGGCGCTGGACGCACTCGCGGCAGCACTGCCCGACGAACTCACCTACGACTCGGGAAGCAGCGAGAAGATCCGTGCGCTGCTCGACGAGGAACTCCAGTACGGGCGCGACAACGACGCCTTCCCACTGGTACCCCAGCGCGTCGTGACCGATGTGCGCACCGCGTTGGACCGCCACGACATCGTGCTCGCCGATACCGGCGCCGGGAAGATGTGGATGTCCCGCCTCTACCCGACCTACGAACCGGACACCTGCCTGGTCTCGAACGGCCTGTCCACGATGGGGTTCGCGCTGCCGGGTGCCATCGCCGCAAAGCTGGCCCGGCCGGACCGGCGCGTCCTGGCGATGATGGGCGACGGCTCGTTCCTGATGAACTCTCAGGAACTGGAGACGGCCGTCCGTGAGCGCATCCCACTGGCCGTCCTCGTCCTGGTGGACCAGGAATACGGCCTGATCACCTGGAAGATGGAACTCGAACTGGGCCGCCACAGCCACACCCGGTTCACCAACCCGGACCTGGTGGCCTACGCCGAGAGCTTCGGCGCACGCGGCTACAGGATCGAGGCTGCCGAGCAACTTCTGCCCGTGCTGCGCCACGCCCTCGACGACGACGGGGTTTCCGTGATCGCCTGCCCCGTCGACTACTCCGAGAACCTGCGCCTGACCGACAGACTGGGCGCTCTCCACGGCCCGTTCTGACCCCGAAGCAGCGCCGGCCCACCTCCGGTATCGCGACCGAACTCCCTACCCACTCGCCTCTCCGAGAAGTACGTGATCGGAACCAAGGTCCGCACTCGACACCACTCCTGCGTGGTCAGCGTGAACGCGGACCGTCCGACCTCAGCGTCTGCGGGTTCTCCTACATCGAGCAGGGCTCTTCTGCGATCAGTGTGCGGGCTGCTGCGGCTGCTCCATCCAGCCGTCCGGGCCGGGGTCGCCGCCCTCGGCGACAACTGCCAGGCGGGTGACGTAGTGACGCCAGCCCTCCTCGTGCGCCGCGCAAGCTTCCGGCGACGGAAGACCTCGATGGACCAGGCGGAGCAGGGTGCCGTCAGCGGTCGGTTCAAGGGTGATCTCCACCGTGGAGGAGCCGGGCGGGACGGGCATGGCGCCGCTCTCCCAACCCCAGGTGAAGACAAGCCGCCTGGGCGGGTCCACGATGAGGAAGCGGCCGGAGGCGACGTTCTCCCCGCTGACGCGGGTTCGGTACGCGCCACCTGGTTCGAACGAGAACGTACCGTCGGCGCCCATCCAGGACAGCCACTTCTCGCGGTCGGTGAAGAAGCCGAAGACGGTCTCGGGGCGGGCGGCGATGCGCCGTTCCAACGTGACGGTGTCCGTAGGGTTCGCGGGGGTCGTCATGAGGGCCTCTCGTTCCGTTCGGCCTCTTCGGCGAGCCGGGCCAGAGTGTCGAGCTTCGTGCCCCACATGGTCTGAAGGTAGTCGGCGAGCGGGCCGAGCGCCTCCCGGTCCGCCCGGTAGAACCGCTTCGTCCCGTCCTTGCGCAACGTGACGAGACCGGTGTCCCGAAGCACTTTGAGGTGCTGGGAGACAGCGCCGAAGGTGACCTCGAAGCAGGCGGCGATCTCACCCGCGGACAGCTCGTGCTCCCAGACCAGCCGCAGAATCTCGCGCCGCCTGGGTTCGGCGATCACCTGTACCGCGTCCATGTCCCCGAATTTTAGTCCAGCCTGCAGCTTGTCGTTCCGGGGTGGCTTATTTTAGTCTGCACTTAATTAACCGCACGGGGGCCCGGCACCATCAGGAGTACGTCATGACCTCGATCACCTACGAGACCGATATCGCCACCGCCCGGTCCGTGGTCCTGGAAGCGCTCAACACCCACGACGGCCTGACCGGCTGGTGGACGAACGACGTCAACCGCAAGGAAGAAGTCCTGTACTTCAACTTCCCCGGCGTCCCCGAGCCCTTCCAGCTCCGCCGCGACCAGGCCGACGAGAACCGCGTCGTCTGGGTGAACGTCGGCGCCTTCCCGCCCCACTGGGCCGGCACCACCATCACCTGGGACCTGACCGGCACGCCCGAGGGCACTCGGGTGGCGTTCGCACACTCCGGCTTCCCGGAGGGCGAGCCGGAGGTCCCGATGATCAGCGAAACCTGGGGCATCCTGATGACCCGGCTGAAGGACTACGCCGAGACCGGCAAGCCCAATCCCTTCTTCACCGTCTGAGAGCTCTCGATGAAGGTCGACGTCCTGACCGAGGCCGTCATCGCCGCCCCGTGCGAACGGGTCGCCGACTACGCGGCCGACCCCTCGCACGCGCCCGAGTGGTACGCCAACATCGCTTCCGTGGAATGGCGGACCCCGCCGCCAATGACAGTCGGCTCCAAGGTCGCGTTCATTGCCCGCTTCCTCGGCAGGCCCTTGGCCTACACGTACGAGATCACCGCATACGAACCCCGACGTCGGCTGGTGATGCGTACGGCCGAGGGCCCATTCCCCATGCAGACCACGTACACCTGGGAACCGCACGGCGAGGCCGCGGACCACACCCGCATGACGCTGCGCAATCATGGCGAGCCCAGCGGATTCGCCTCCCTGGGCACCACAGTGATGGCGACCGCCATGCGCCGCGCACAGCGCAAGGACCTCGCAGCCCTCAAGGCGCTGCTGGAGCACCGAACGTGATCCCAGCCGTCAAGCGGGCCTCGAAGCCGGTGACTCAGGGCAATGACGACGGGTTCGGCGCACTGCCGTCCGCTACTCGGGTAGCCGTCGGCTCCCGCATCACGGCTGCGAGGACGGGTGCAGGAGCGGCGCCGCCGGCCAGCTACCGGGGTCAGGCGGCGAGCACGGCCAGGACGACGGCGAAGGCGGGCAGCCAGGGCCCGGACGACGCCCCCCGATCAGGACGGGCAGCGCGCAACGTGCCCCACGGGCCAGCGCAGCCCGGCCCCCGAGCGACTTAGGTGCACGGGTCCCTCGCGTCCGTGGCTACTCCCGTTCCCGGAACGGTCACGCGGTGACTGTTCCGGGAATGGGCTGCCACACGGAGGGGCTGCGACTGGCTGTTCGGTCCCGGAGGATGAGGCGTCGGGTTCGCGTCGTTCAGGGGATGTCGGGCACGATCTCGAACAGCTGGGCAGTGATGGGCGACATGGGGCCCCGGGCCGTCGCAGGTGCGGTCGGCACAGCGTGCACTGTCCTGGAGGACGACACGACACCGACCGGGTACGTCCGTGACGTCGTCGAGCGGGTGACCGCCAGCATGCCGGTAGCGCGGGCCGCCGGGCAGGTCGAGCCGCAGCAGATCCTCGCCGAGCACATAGGGCACACCGTCGAGTTGCCGCTGGACCGCTCCTGCGTGCTCGCCGAGAAGGTCGCCGCCGACCCGGCAGCCGTGGTGGGCCTACGCCATCGCCTGGCCGACGACAGTGCGCGGCTCGTCGTCTCTCGCAGGCTCGATGCGACGGTCCCTGCCCTGCTTGACCACACCTGCCGTGGCGATGGTCGCGTGATCTGCCGCGGTCGCGGGGTACCCGTAGTGGACGAGGAGCCCATCCGGGTTCACCGCTTGATCACGGAAGGGCGCCGCCCTATGCCTGATGGAGCCGACCGCGCGCCCAGCACCGTCCCCCGCGCCGACCTGGCACTGGCCGCGGACTGCGAGGTGTGCAAGGGATGGGGAACGGTCGTCACCGACGACGGGCAACATGAGCTGTGCCCGGCCTGCCAGACCGGTGGGCGCTGAGCCGGCTCCGTCACGAATCCGCCCGCCCCCGCGCCCGGGAGCAGTAGAGGCACGACGTCGATGCCGGTCACACGGTGGGCCGGTTCCCAGCCGCGAGGCGGCGCCGGTTGTGATCGCCAGTCCCCCATCCCAACCCTTCAAGCCGGGCGTGTGGCGTTCGGGCTACGGCTATCGCATTGTGGGCGAGCCGAGGAGCAGTGCGGCAGGTCAGCCAGCGGGCGGTCTTAACCTGAGCCGAAAGGGAGACCGGGCGACATTCGGAGCGATGCGTGGCGAGGGTGGCGGTGTGGCAGCGGCTGGGGAGATGGAGGCGGCTGCTGCCGGCCGTTCTGCTGTTCGCGGCCGTGGTGATCGACTTCTTCACGCCGCCCACTCTCAGCGCTGCGGCTCTCTACGCGGCGGCGGTCCTGACAGCCGCCCCTTTGCTGTCCCTTCGCGGCACCATCGTCACCGGGGTGACCGCGTTCCTCCTCGATTTGGCGATGTTCGGGTACTTCGGCTACCACGCAAGCGCGACCGAGATCAGCGAGCTGTCCATGGTCGCGACGGTGGCTGCGATCGCGGTCTTCCTCAATCGCCTTCTGTATCACCTGCAGACCCAGCTGCGGTCCGCGCGCGATATCGCCGTCGCCGTCCAGCGGGCCGTCCTGCCGGATCCGCCGAAGGTGCACGGTCCGCTGCGTTTCGCTGCGCGCTATGAGGCCGCTCAGAGCGACGCGCAGATCGGCGGGGACCTCTACACGGTGGTGGACACGCCGTTCGGCATGCGCTGCGTGATCGGCGATGTGCGCGGCAAGGGACTGGAAGCGGTCCGGGCGGTCGCGGCCGGCATCGGCACCTTTCGTGAAGCGGCCCTGCAGGAGCCCAGCCTGACCAGGCTGGTGGAACGGCTGGAGCGAGCCGTCGCTCTGGAGGCCCAGCAGTCGGGGAACCTGACCGAGCTCGAAGGGTTCATCACCGGCGTGGTGGCGGAAGTCCCCCCGCACGGAGGCGAAGTCCGCCTGGTCAACCGCGGCCACCCGCCCCCCGCGCTGTTCCTGGCAGACACCGTGCGATACGTCGAGCCCAGTCAACCGGCACTGCCGCTCGGCATGGCCGCCCTGGCCACCAGCCCGGTGTGCATCGATACGGTGGCGTTCCCCCAAGGAGCCACCCTGCTGCTCTACACCGACGGCCTCACGGAAGCCCGCGACGAAAACGGCGCCTTCTACGACCCCGCCGACAGGTTCACCGCATCCCGGCATACGAGCCCGGACACCCTCCTCGACGCCCTGCTGGCCGACGTGCACACGCACACCGGCGGGCGCAGAACCGACGACATGGCACTCCTGGCCATCACCCACACACCCGAGAACCACGACGACGCCGAGGAGAACTAGGATCCACCCGGCACAGGCCTTCAGCACCTGACGGCCACGGTCTTGTCCAGGGACCGGGTCGTGGCCGGTGCGGCCAGTGACGACCACGCCGGACAGCCGTCGGTCGACGATCGAAGGCGCGGTGCAGGTGCCCAACTTCCAGCCGGGCCGGACCCACAGCCATTCGACGAACACGGTCAGCGAGCCGGGGGCGATGCCGGTGACGGGCAGTCCGAGCAACGCGCAGAACCGCTCCCGCTGCTTCCAGCCGGCGGCGTAGGAGTCGGAGGTGTTCTGCGGCCGGGGGCTCTTCTCGTGCCAGGCAGTTCGCTCCTCCAGCTCGTGGAGTCTGACGAGCACCTCGGGGGTGAACTCCTGCGCGGTGGCCCCGACCGGACAGGCCGACTCCGGCGGCGGCACCGCGGTCGGCGTCCCTCTCGCCTGCCGAACGTCATGAACCAGGTGGTCCACGCGACCAGGGCGGTGACCAGGCCGACGAGCGTCACGCGCAGCGCGCGGATCGCCCGGTGCGCGTGGGCGCCCCCGTGCCCGGCGCGGAACCCAGCACCTGGGCAGCCTCGGAGTGGATCATCCCCAGCTCCCGGGTCGGCAGCATCACCCTGCGCCACGCGTCTCCCCCACCCCCGCCGCCCGACAGCTGACCCGCTCGCACGCAGGGCCCCGGCCGTCAGGTCGGGTGACCTGTTCCGTGACATTCATCGCGCTTCGCCGCAGGCGGTGTGGTGAGTGGCCGTGGACGAGGCAGGGGCGCCCCTCGCGGGGCGCCCCTGCTCGCGAACTGAGGCGGTCAGCCCGGTCTGTGGAGGGAGGGGCTACCCGCAGCCGGCGCAGACCGTCTCCCGCACCAAACTCGATCGCCTCCCGCCGCCCCGGCGGGCCGCCGCAAACTGACCACCATCGCCGCGTGTCGGCGTCGCCGGCGTCGACAGGGACCACCGCCTGGTCTGCTGGGCGGTGACGTGGCCGGGCCGGACCTCCCACTGGCCGGCTCGCCAGGTGAGAAAGACCGGGGACAGCGGCGGCACCGCCAGATGCCAGAAGGCTCTTGCCGGCAGGGCCAAAGCGTGAACGAGCGCGGCCCGCACCACGGCCGCTTCCGTGATCGCCACCACGTGGCCCGCCTCGGGCGCCACGTGGTCCAGCCAGCGCGCCGTCCGGCGGCACAGCCCGCGCACCGACTCACCTCCGTGTGGCGCGGCATCCGGGTCCGTAAGCCAGGCACTGAAGGCGTCAGGGTCGGCTGCGGCGACGTCGTCGACGGTCCGACCGCACCATGTGCCCAGGTCAAGACCGCGCAGCGCGGGTTCGACCGCTGCCACCAGGCCGAAGGCGTCCGCGGTCTGGGCGCAGCGGACCGAGGGCGCCCGGACGGCCGTCCCGTGGAGAGGAAGCGCCGCTCCCAAGCTGCCGGCCATGCGCACACTGCACTCGCTCAGGGGAGCGTCACCGAGGAAGGGGTCCACGGCGGCGTCACCGCCGGGCACACTCACCAACGTCAGGCGGATCGTCATCAGACCAACCTCCTCCCGGCCCGGCCAAGCGCCGTGACCCGTGCGCTCCATGATCAGCGACAGCCCCGCCGCGGCAACATCCGTCAGACGGCCGGACCGCGCCCGCCGACCGGCTGGCGCGGCCCACCACCCGGCCGGACCCGGCACAGGCCGCCGGTTGCGACACAACGAGTTACCCCAGGTAACGATGGTTGATGGCGCGGCGCTCATCCGGACAGACGGCGGATGTTTGTAAGCATTTTCTATGGACCGCAGTGCACGGCTGTGAAGTGGCTCCAGGCGTACGGAGTTATCCTTGCCCCACTCGGCTCTCGGGCTGTCATCTGACTCGTACAGATTGATCGGGCAGGGCTCAATCGCCTCGGATGCGGGCATGCAGGTGCATGTCATGTCGGCCGTCGTCGTGGACCGCGGCGCTGCGTTTGGTGCCTTCCAGGAGATAGCCGGACTTGGTGGCGACCTTGCAGGAGGCATGGTTGCGCGTTGAGTGGTCCAGATGCAGGCGGTAGAAGCCGATCTCGTCCAGGGCCCAGACAGTGAGCGCCGTGAGGGCGCGCGAGGCGATGCCGGACCCGCGGGCGGCCGGGAGTACCCAGTACGCGACGTCGGCTATGCCGTCGTCGAAGTCGAGGCCCCGAAGTGCGATCCGGCCGAGCACCTGGCCATCGTCGTGGGTGATCGCCCAATGGCCGCCCTTCTCGCATTCCCAGTCCTGGCGGTATGTGTCGAACCACTTCCGGACCTGAGTCTCGGTGGCGGGTCGGCGCGTGTGCCAGCGGCGGATCTCCCGGTCCTGGTAAGCGGAGAGGAATGCTGGTGCGTCGGCCGGCTCCCAGGGGCGTAGCAGCAGGTCTCCGTGGGCGGGAAGCACGGGTTGGGGAGAGTCAGCGAGGAAGCCGGAGGGAATGACGGGCTGCGTCGGCAGAGCGCGAGTCATGGACCATGATCGCCCGGCGATGACTACGCACGTCAAGGTCGCAGACGCGGCTCTTCACGCGGTGACTCGTTCGCCGGCCCGCCAGGAGTGATTGCCCGGACACGACCTGTCCGGCGGACCGCTTCGGGGATGCGCTGACCGAGGCCCACCGAGGGTTCGAAACTACCGTCAACACCCCCTGCTCGGGCCAGTGGAACCACCCGATCAAGGTGGGGCCACATCACCTTGCTACAGGGGCGCGAATCACACCAATACACGCCCCCTCCACCCCGGCAGTGGAGCCAGAACAACTCCGTGCACTGGAGCCCAAAGAAGTACCTACAGACACCGCGGAAGGCCACGTAGGGCCACCCGGCCGCGCGCGCCCGTCACCGCAACGAAGCTGCCGGGATACCGCGGACACACGGATCCGTGGACGCGCGGAAGGGCGGGGGCATGGCGGAGGGGCCACGGGAATACCCGTGGCCCCTGGCTGCCTGGTGGCGGGTCGGTCAGGTGCAGAAGGAGTCGCTCCCCGGCGTCCTGACGCTCTCGGACGTCGTGACGCTCTTGGAGGTCCTGACCCGGGCGAGGAGGCTGCGCAGGGTGGAGAGCTCTTCGGGGGTGAAGTCGGCGAAGAGCTCCTTCTCCACGGCGGTGATGGCGTCCTGGGCCCTGGCCAGGACGCGGCTGCCCTCGTCGGTGAGTGCCACGATATGGCGGCGCCGGTCGGCCGGGTCACGCCGGCGTTCGACGAGGTGCGTGTTCTCGAGGTCGTTGAGGATCCCGCACAGGATGCTGGGATCCACCTCCAGGACCTCGGCCATGCCCTTCTGGCTCATGTTGCCCGACTCGCCCAGCATCACCAGCGTCGCGCCCTGGCGGGGTGTCAGCCCGCACAGCTTGAACGCGTGCTCCGTGCGGGCATAGGCGATGGCGCCGTGCCGGGCGAGCAGAAAGCCCAGCCGGTCGAGAGGTTCGGCCTCGACGGTGCCGGTCAGATCCGCAGTCATTGTCACCCCACTTACCTTGCCTGTCGGCAAACTATTACCCGAAAGTAATCATCTATCGGCGTCGATGATAGCAGGGACTCAATGATGCAGGTCCGGGCCGCGGCGAAGGGCACGGCCGACAGGACCGGGGGCGCGGCGGCGGACAGGGAGGGGTGACCGGCGGATGCACCATGCCGCCTCGGGCCGCACCGCCCCTGGCGGCCCGCTCCCCGCCCGGCGACCGGAGCCAGCCGGCGATCCGCCGACCGGTCCGTCCCCCGCAAGGCCGGCCAAGGCGGCGCGACGGCCCCATCGGACCCGCGTCCCCTGCCGCCGCGCCCCTCGACCCCGACCGCCGGTGCGGGGCGGCCGCGGCGGTGCGGTGGCGGGCGCGCCCGCGGCCCTCTGCCTCCGCACCTCATGACCCCGACCGCCGGTGGGGAGGGGCGGTTGGGGCGGGCGTGAGTCGACAGTTTCCGCGACACCCCGGCAGCTTGGTTTCGGTGAGTCGACAGTCACACCCACTCATTCATTGATGCGTCTCAACGATCTGCTAGCGTCAACGCATGATGTTGTTCGGCCGTACCGGCCACGAGCCCCTCGGCACAACGCGTCGATCGTTCACCGCCCGCACCACAGACCGGGCGAAGCAAGGAGACAGAACCATGAAGAAGCTGATGACCCGCGTCGCCCTCGCAGCCGCCACCGTGACCATGACCGGCGTCGCCGTCACCGGCACCGCCTCGGCAGCCACCCTGCCCACGGCCCAGCACAACGCTCACCACAGCACCGTCGCCACCGTGGCGGAGCGCGCCGGCCTCTCCCGCATCGGCCAGGGATGGTCCCTCTCGGACGGGCAGCGTGAATGGCACGGCGAGCGGGACCAGTCGGGCTACTCCTACTGGCGCTCCGACGACCACGGCCAGCACCTCCGCTACGACGGCCACCGCGTCTACCACCGCCACCACGGACAGTGGACCGCCGTCACCCAGGCCGACGAGCGCGCCTACGCCTTCGACCGCTGGCACTTCGACCAGCTCTGGACCCTCCGCGTCATCGAAGACCCCTACGGCATCTGAGCCGGCCCGCCCCGCAGAACACCCGAACAGACAAACCGATCAGACAGGCCGAGCAGAGAACATGATGAAGCAGTCGATCCGCACCCTCGGGCCCCTCCGCCGCCTCCGCCCGGTGACGGACTTCGGTACCGGTCGGCACCGCGGGCAGCCAGCCGCCGAGCGCCCCTCCGCCCTGGACGCCCCCGCAAACGGCCGCCACCGCCGCTCCGAGGCCCTCGCCCTTCCCGCATCCGCCTGACCACTCTCGTATGGCCCGACCCCGCGAGGCCGACCACCCACAAGGCCCTGCCGCACACGCCTCACACCACGAATCACCCACGCCCCCGACGCGCCACGGCACGGCACGGCACGGCAGCAGCCGACCCGGCGAACAACACCGAACCACCGCCCACGCACCGAGCAACACGGGCACACCACCACCGGCCCACCCGGCCGGCACACCACCGAGCATCACCCCTGAAGAGCACGCACCCGCACCCCCGCCCCGCCGCGCGAACAGGCCCGGACAGCTACCGCCCCGCCCGCTCCGCCACGCACCACACCGCAGCACCGCCGACGACCGCGGCCGCCATCAGCAGCAGGCCGCCATCACCACATCACCGGCCACCCGATGAAAGCCGCGAGCACCACCGACATCGCGGCACCGAAGACACAGACCGGGATGTGGCGGCCCTGCGGGCGCGGCTACCCGACGGCTCCGCGCATCGCACGTCGGCGCGGCTGCGCCACATCGCGGCAAGCGATCGCGCGGTGACGACGGGGATGGTGCTGCGTGAGTTCACCACACTGTTGGACATCGAGGTCAGCGAACCCCGACTGGACGGTCTGCCGCGGCCAGCGGTGCTGCCGTCCACAGCGAAGTACAGCTTGAGACCTGCCACGCGCGACTGGCCCTGGACCATCCCCGCGCGAAACCGCCCGCACGACCGGCGCACAGGCGTCTCCTTCGGCACCGCGTCGTCCTGATCGCCCACCTCCGCCGCCCCTATGCGGACCGGTCGCGTCATGCGCCACCCAGATGATCTCCGGCTACGAAACTCTTGCCAGAGCCACTCAGACGAGAACGTGGACAGAAGCTGTTGGCGTGGCGCGCCGTGGCGACTTCCCCCGGTGCGCAGCCGAAATGGCGATCACTGGCTTCGTGCAGCAGCTCGGTGACGGCGGCGCTTGCGTTCAATAGGAGCATATGCTCCTATTGGGGAGGCGCTAAAGCCCCAGCGGTAACAGCGGGCCGCCATCTGCACCCGCGAGTACACATCGCTTAGCGCTGAGCACCTACCCATATAGGTGCATAACGATCGAATCTGCCCTTACCGTTGCCTCGGAGGAGTCACACCATGACGAGCGTCAAAGCCGCAGCAGTCCAGATCAGTCCGGTTCTCTACAGCCGCGCAGGCACCATAGAGAAGGTCGTGAACAAGATCCGCGACCTTGGTCGTCAGGGTGTCGAGTTCGCCGTCTTCCCCGAGACCGTCATCCCCTACTACCCCTACTTCTCCTTCGTGCAGCCGCCCTACGCCCAGGCCAAGGAACACCTGCGTCTGCTCGAAGAGGCGGTGACCGTGCCGTCCGCCGACACCGATGCCATCGCCGAAGCCGCCCGGGAAGCCCACATGGTCGTCTCGATCGGCGTCAACGAACGCGATGGCGGAACGATCTACAACACGCAGCTTCTGTTCGATGCAGACGGCACACTGGTCCAGCGCCGCCGCAAGATCACCCCGACCTACCACGAGCGGATGGTGTGGGGCCAGGGCGACGGGTCAGGCCTGCGAGCCGTGGACAGCGCCGTCGGCCGCATCGGCCAGCTCGCCTGCTGGGAGCACTACCAGCCGCTTGCACGCTACGCGCTCATCGCAGACGGGGAGCAGATCCACGCCGCGATGTACCCAGGCGCCTTCGGTGGCCCGCTGTTCGCCGAGCAGATGGAGGTCAGCATCCGCCAGCACGCGCTGGAATCGGCCTGCTTCGTAGTGAACGCCACTGCCTGGCTCGACGCCGACCAGCAGGCACAACTCGCAAAGGACACGGGAGCCTCTGCCGGAGTGTTCTCCGCTGGCTTCTTCACCGCCGTCATCGACCCCGAGGGTCGCATCATCGGCGAGCCGCTCACGGCCGGCGAAGGCGAGGTCATTGCCGACCTCGACCTTTCCCTGATCAATGTGCGCAAGCGCCTGATGGATGCCCGCGGCCACTACAGCCGACCGGAACTGCTCAGCCTGAAGATCGACCGTACCCCGAGGTCCAATCTGCAGGAGCGCAGTACCCAGGCGTCGGCTCAGCCTTCCGCATCGGCGGAGGAGGGCCGCACCGAGGTGTAGTCCCTTTCGAGTCGCCTCGATCTCTCTTGGCGGACAGCGATGTTCGCAGACGTCCGCCTCCGCCAAGACCCCACCATTCGTGCCGCTCGCACCGGCAGGGCCATGACCAGGCATGACCTGGCCCCACTTCCTGTCACGGGCCCTCGACACCACTCGCGCCCGCCCATAGGCAGAGAGCAGTGCCGCCCCTCCCCCTTGCGCCCCAACGAAGGGGCACCGACACCGCAGGGGTTGGGTCCAGAGCCACAACTCTTCGTCCTGCCAGGCTCAGACGTCGACCGCCAAAACCTGGAGATGACGAAGACCTGGGCCCCGGAGAGGAGTGAGGCGGACGCCCCGTTGGCCTTCGGTGACGTGCCTGGCGAGGTTCCGCCCTCTGATGAAGGCCCTCATCACGGCCGTACCCGGTTCGGCCCAGGGGTATCTAACTCGTCGTCACGAACATCGAAGAAGCCCGCACCGAGCTCGTCGACCGCGACATCGAGGTGAGTGCGATGCAGGGAAACGACGCCGGCGGTACCACGCACAACGGCCGATAGGGCAAGAGCATTCGCTGGTCCGCGCCCCGACGACCACATAGTTGACGAACAAGGATGAGCAATGAGAGAAGCAGCGACGACCGGGACGAGCCGAACCTACGACGTGATCGTCATCGGCGCCGGACCGGTGGGCGAGAACGTCGCCGACCGGACTCGCGTTGCGGGGCTCAGCACGGTCATCGTCGAAAGCGAGCTCATCGGTGGCGAGTGCTCGTACTGGGCCTGCGAGCCGAGCAAGGCCCTGCTGAGGCCGGTACTCGCGCGCGCCGACGCGCGTCGTGTGCCAGGGCTGCGCGCAGCGGCGGCCGGCCCCCTGGACATCCCCGCCGTGCTCGCCCACCGCGACGAGATGACGTTCCACCGGGACGACACCAAGCAGGCCGAATGGCTCAGAGGGGTCGCTGTCGATCTCCTGCGCGGCCATGGGCGGCTGGAGGGTCCCCGGTGCGTGTCGGTGACGACGCCGGAGGGGGACACCACCGTACTGACCGCACGCCACGCCGTCGTCCTCTGCACCGGCACCACCGCCGCAGTGCCCGACGGTCTGGGCCTGGAGAGCACACGGCACTGGACCAGTCGCGAAGCGACCAGTGCGGACCACGTACCCGGCAGACTCGCGGTGGTGGGCGGAGGAGTCGTGGCGGTCGAGATGGCCACGGCCTGGCAGGGCCTCGGCGCCGAAGTAACCATGCTCGTCCGCGACGGCGGCCTGCTGCACCGGATGGAACCCTTCGCCGGGGAACTGGTCACGGAAAGCCTACGCGAAACGGGAGTTGACATCCGCTTCGACGTCACAGTCACCGCGGTGAAGCGCAAGGACGGAGACGACGGTGAGGTGACGATCACCCTCGACGACGGCAGCCACCTGGTCGCGGACGAGATCCTCTTCGCCACCGGCCGAAGCCCGAGGACCACCGACGTCGGACTCGACAGTATCGGCCTGACACCGGGCGACTGGCTCGCCGTCGACGACTCCTGCCGCGTAACGGCCGTTTCCGGCGGCTGGCTGTACGCCGTCGGAGACGTCAACCGCCGCGCGCTGCTCACACACCAGGGCAAGTACCAGGCGAGGATCGCCGGCGCCGCGATTGGTTCCCGAGCGAACGGCGAACCCGCGCAGGCGGACAGGTGGGGCCGACACGCCGCCACGGCCGACGGCACGGCCGTCCCGCAGGTGGTCTTCACCGACCCGGAGGTCGCTTCCGTCGGTCTGACCACGCACGAGGCGGCGCAGTCTGAGCGCCGCATCGACGTGGTCGACTACGACCTGGCACGCGTCTCCGGGGCCCACCAGTACGCCCGCAGCTACCGCGGCAGGGCGCGCATGCTGGTCGACGCGGACCAAGGCACCGTAGTAGGTGTCACCCTCGTAGGCCCCGGAGTTGGGGAAGTTCTTCACGCCGCGACCATCGCCGTCGTCGGTGAGGTGCCGCTGGACAGACTCTGGCACGCGGTTCCGGCCTTTCCCACGATCAGCGAAGTCTGGCTGCGGCTCCTCGAGACCTACCGGGATCGAACCCGCACTGACCAGGACCTGGCTGACATCACGACCGGCTGACGCCCTGCTTCGCCTTGCTGCATCCATCCACCAGGCGACCAGCTACACATCACCACCGACAACGCGTCCATCCAGCGTTGCGTCGACAGGAGGACTCCCATGGGCGATCTGATCACCACTGCCATCGAGGCACACGGCGGCCTGGACCGCTACAACCAGTACAGCTCGGCCACAGTGCACTTCCGTCTCGGCGGTTCACTCTGGCGCCTCAAGGGACAGGAAGGGATTCTGAGTCATGCGGCCGTACGGCTCGACCTTGACCGGCAACACGCCAGCCACTACCCCTTCACCGCTGCCGACCTGCGGACCTCTTTCACCGCCGAGCGGGTGGCCGTCGAGACCGTCAGCGGCAAGGTGAAGGCCGAGCGGCCCAACCCCCGCGCCTCGTTCCCGAGCGACGTGACCGCCTCCTGGGACGATCTGCACGTCGCCTACTTCGCCGGGTACGCCATGTGGAACTATCTGACGTCCCCGTTCACCTTCAGCTCCAGCGGGTTCACGGCAGTAGAGCTGTCTCCGATCACCGAGGAGGGAGAAACCTGGAGGCGCCTGCAGGTCACCTTCCCGGACCACATCGCGACCCACTGCCGCGAGCAGGTGTTCCACTTCGGCCCAGACGGCCTGCTGCGCAGGCACGACTACACGCCCGAGGTCATCAACGCCGGTCCTGCCGCGCACTATCCCACCGAGTACAAGGAATTCGACGGGATCATGGTTCCGACCCGGCGTCGCGTCTACCGGGTGGCAGAGGACGGGAGCGTATTGCGGGACACGGAACTCGTTGCCATTGACGTCGAGAGCGTGCTCTTCATCTGAACCAGCCGCGGCGCGTCTCGGCCCCTTGAACAGCCGGGGGCCCGAGCCCCCGTGATCAGACCCGCTCACTTGCGCAGGCGCCATGGCCGTGACCCCGGCATCGGCGACGTCCGCCGATCGTCATCTCGCGCATGACGCCCGTGACCACTCGAGGAACGACCACTCGAGAAACGTCCCGCGAGACCACTCGGACTTCGAACCGGTCGGCAAGCAGACCCAGTACAAAGAGGTCGATCTGGGCGAGAAGAGGGTCAGCCTGGGCGACGAGAGGGTTGTCGCAGAGGACCCCTACCGTGACGGCAAGAAGGTCGGCGACCACAGTGTGGTCTGCACCTACATCCAGGTGGAGCCAGGGGTGCTTCAGTGCCTCGGCACATAACTCCCTGCCCGAGGGGCAACTCGCCGGGCAGGCGCTGCTTCACCTGCCGGCTCCCAAGTCCGTCGACCTCGCCATCACGGGGGGGGGAACCGGCCTGGACCACAACGCCCGCGGCTACATCACGACGGTTCGCCGCCGGCATGACAGAGAGGCACTTCAGCGTCCACGTCGAGCGCTGACACCACGGCGATGACCGCTCGGGTGAAGGGCCCCCTGGCAGCCCGCGCAGCCGGCCTTGCCGACGAGGTCGCCTCCGGCGCCAAGGCGCCGCGCATGCCG
Organism: Streptomyces siamensis; assembly: GCF_039543605.1. Lineage (NCBI taxonomy): Bacteria > Bacillati > Actinomycetota > Actinomycetes > Kitasatosporales > Streptomycetaceae > Streptomyces > Streptomyces siamensis. The sequence continues at coordinate 129,776 of NZ_BAABKB010000023.1, forward strand.
CGCCCGCGGGAGTCCTGACGCAGTCGACCAGGGCATACACGTACAACGCCGCGACCATCGCGTAAATCGCGTAGACCAGCACTGACGTCATCGGGTCACCTCACGTGCAAGGGGCGGCTGCCCACTGGCGGGTATCTCAAAAAACTGGTTCACACTCACGCAGTGTGTGCCGTTCATGATCGCGTCGGCCGTGCTGGGCATCGAGCTCTCACCCGCACACTCCATCCGCCCTACCTGCGACAGAGTCGGAAAACCGGGCCGCCTGAGTCGCATCGCGTAGCCACGGAGAGCTCTTGCGTGACGGTCCCGACCAGTCGTGGAGTTCTCCGCTGCCGGCAGCCGTTGCCCACAGCCCAGGCCGCAGCTGATCAGTGGATCTGGACGGCTTTGATCGGCCCTTCGCCTGCTGTGTCGAGGCGCAGGAGGGGAACGTTCGGTGTGAGCCTCACTCGGCGGCGCCAGTGACGCCCGGCCGACCCTCAATTCTCGCGCCTGGCCACTCGACATCGGATAATGGCATATCGACCAAACGGCATCAGATCGTCACCGGCTGCGTCGCTCCTCGTGTCGAAAGGAGCCGTTCCGTGACCAGCATCAGTTCAGCCGAGGGTGCGCCGACAGGAGCTACCGCAGCCCCTGATATCGACTTGGCGGAGTTGCTCCATGCTGCGGTCCGGGATGCTGTGGCGCGGCTGCAAGCTGTGGCGGCCGCGTTCTACTTCCTGGACGAGGAGCGCAACGAACTCACGCTCGCGATGATCGCCGGCAGCCCCCCGTCCCTGTTCACCGTTCCGGGCCGTATCTGCCTGGATACCCCAGCCGCCTCTACACTTGCGGTCGCCTCGGGCACTGTGTCAGAGAGCTTGGACGCTCCAGGGCCTGGCGTTCCTGATTCTGACGATGCAGACGAGGAGTACGTGCTGCCCTATCCGTATGCCGCCCTGGCGGCCCCTGCAACGGCGGGGAGCACCCGCTTCGGCGTCATCACCGTCCTGCGTCTTGAAACGCGTCGCCCGTACGACGCCGGCGACCGCACCGAACTGGAAGGCATCGGTTCCAGGCTCGCCGAGGCGCTCGCCAAAATCGCTGCCGATGGTGTCGCCGTCAGGGCCGGACCCATGCCAATGCTTGCACCCATGGGCCTGGAGACGGATGCCAGCATCGCCGCACCCGGCTGGGGAGTGCCCGGCGTTCCGGGTACACCGGGAACAAGCATGATGTTTCCGCTGCGGCGGCTCGCCGACCTGCTCAATCGGGCCACGACGATGGACGACATCGTGGGAGCGGCTCAGTACTGCGTCGTGTCCCCGTTCGGCGCCCGGGCCCTCGTGCTCGCGTCAGCCAGTGAAGGCCGACTGTGGGTCCTGGGCCACTGCGGAGCATCTCGGGCGATGGCCCGCGGTCTGCACGGCACAGGGCTGGACACCCCGACCCTCGCGGCCAGAGCATTTCGCGGGCGCCCGCTGTTCCTGTCCGAAGGCCGGCCTTCGGACGCCCGATCAGACCCGTTCGACGGATCAGCGGAAGCCTACCTTCCTCTCACCGGGAGCAAAGAGCTGACCAGCATCCCCGTCAGCCGGAGCACCCACGTCATCGGCGTCTGCTGCCTGCTGTTCCCCGGCCATCGGGACTTCCCGCCCGAAGAGAGGGCAGTCCTGAGCATGATGGCGGGGTTGCTGGGAGCCGCGGTAGAGCGAGTCGAGCTGGGGACAAAGCAGCGTGAGATTGCCGAGTACCTCCAAGTAGGACTCCTGCCATCGGACCTGCCCGAGACGGAACGTCTGACCACCGCAGCCCGATACCGGCCGGCCGCCGCCACGTCCAAGGTGGGGGGTGACTGGTATGACCTCACCAGGCTGTCGGACGAACGGACGGTGCTCGTCGTCGGAGACGTCGAGGGCCATGGTCTGGAGAGCGCCGCCGTCATGGGCCAGGTACGCACCGCAGTGACCGCCTACGCAACTGAAGGTCACCGCCCTGCGGTGGTCCTCGACCGCGCTGGCCGCCTGCTTGAACAGCTAGGCACGCCTCTGATCGTGACCTGCTGCGTCGTCGCTCTGGACACGGTGGACGGTACCGCGGAGGTAGCTTTGGCAGGTCACCCCGCTCCGCTGGTCCACCTGCCCAACGGCAGCGTCGGCACCCTGGACGCACCGTCCAACCTCCCCCTGGGCGTTTCCCCGAACTGCCCGAACGGCTTCCAAGGGCGCGAACACACCATCGAGCCCGGTTCCGTCCTGATGCTGTACTCCGACGGCCTGGTCGACGGCAATTCGGGTGACCCGGAACTCCGTGCACACGCGCTGCTCACCGCCAATCACGCACAAGCCGACTCCGATCTTCAAAGACTGGCCGACCACATCCTCGCGGACGTTTCCGCCACCAAGGAACATCGCGACGACGCGGTCCTGCTCCTCGCCCGCTACGAGGGCGCCGGCACCGACGACACACTGCGGACGGGAAGCCTGCATATCCACCGCCGCGACCTGCAGGGCGCCAGGGCGGCACGAACTTTCGTAGACCACCAACTGTCGTCTTGGGGTTTGGCAGAGCTGACAGACACCCTCCAATTGGTGATCTCCGAGATCGTCACCAACGCCCTCATCCACGCAGGCAGCGACGTCGATGTCCGCCTGAGAGCATTCACAGACCATGTCCGGCTGGAAGTACGGGACTTCGACAGCAACCCTCCCGTCCCTTCGCCCCTCGCCTCCTCCCAGGAGTCCAACTCAGAAGCCGAACACGGCCGAGGCCTGCTCATCGTGGAGGCACTGGCCGAACCGTGGAGCAGCTCCCCCAACGGACGCGGCAAAACAGTCTCGCTGAACATGCCCATCCCAGTGTCCGACACCTGACGCTCGCCAGGCCGGCGGCCGGAGTGCCGTCACGGCTGCCGCAATCAGTCATCTCGGTACGACCGCGACAGGTGACTCTGGATCACCTTCCCGAGGGTTGGCAGGCCACTCAGATCACCAGCCACCCCGCCGTCACCCAGCCGAACGGGATCTTCTCGGCGATGGCCCGGTGGACCATCGCCATCGCCATCGCCACCTTCGTCTCGAAGGCGACAGGCCCGGCTATCTGCGCGGGAACACCAGCTGGTGCGGGCACTGCTCGCGTCCCCGTACTTGGCGGCTAGGCCGGAGGCGAAGTCCCGCAGCCAGTCCGAGGGTTCGGCGAGTTCGGCGATCAGGTTCTCTGCCTCGGACGAAGGGCCGGTCGGGGTGACGCTGCCGGCTGCCGGCGCGATCAGCCTGCCACACGTACGCCGAACTGGAACGATCCGATCGTGCTCATCGACTCGTAGCGTACGTAGGCGCCCGGGTACGGAGCGTGCAGAACCTGGTTGTTGCCCGCGTAGAGACCGACGTGCTCGGTGTTGTTGAAGAAGACGAGGTCACCGGGCTTGAGCGCACTCATGCCGATGTGGGTTCCGTCGTTGACCTGTGTGTAGGTGACCCGGGATATGTGGACACCGGCCTGTGCGTAAGCCCACTGTGTGAGGCCCGAGCAGTCGTAGGAGCTGGGTCCCGTGCCGCCCCGGCTGTACGGCTTGCCGATCTGGGTGGCGGCGGCGTTCAGGGCGGCGGCACCGAATGGGGAGGCGGCCACCTCGTTGCCGAGATCGACGCGTTCCGCGGCAGTGCGGCTGGCACGATCCTCGGCATCGGCGATCTCCTGACGTTCGGCGGCGGTCAGGGAGTTGAGGAGCTTTTGCGCCTTGCTCAGCTTGGCCTGGATCTCCTTCTTCTTCTTGCCGAGCTCGGTACGGGTGTCGGCGAGATCCTCGAGCTTCTGCGTGGCTGCGGCGCGCTGCTGGGCCAGCTGGCGCTGCTTCCGCTGGACCTTCTTCAGCGATTCCAGCTGCTGCGCCGAGAGCGACTCAAGCGTGGACGCCTTGTCCAGGTAGTCGTCCGGGTCGGCGGAGAGGAGCAGCTGGATCGAGGGATCTATGCCACCGGAGCGGTACTGGGCGCTGGCCATCGAACCGATGCCCGTGCGCAGTTCGTTGAGCTCGTCCTGGTCGCGGGCGACCTTGTCCTGGATCAGGCCGATCTCCTTCTGCAGTTTCTCCTGCTTCTCCTTGGCCCCGTCGTACTGGTTGGTGGCCCGCTCTGCCTCTTCGTAGAGCTTGTCGACCTTCGCCTTCACCTCGCTCTTGGTGGGCTTGGGGGCCGCGTTGGCAGCCTGCGAGGTGAGCGCCACCGCAGCGGCGGCGGTCGCGGTGAGCACAGTCACGCGGGCGCGGCTCTGCGGCTTGGGTCGACGGTGAAGCGCCACGAAGACGAACTCCTTCTTCCTCCACCGCCCACAGAAGAACCGCTGGACGGCGCCCCTTCACCGTCACTCGCCTCGTGCGAGCGATCATGCGCGTGAAGGTTCGAGCCCTCACCATAGTGATCTTCTTGTGACTATTTCAAAGTTTGAAGAGAACAACCTCGGTCGCGTTCTGCATTGTTTACGCACAAATCGATCACAACTCATACAACGCAGCATGCCGTCGCCTCACCCGTCAGACCCACACCACGGTCCGCCCCGACCACCTTGAAGTCCGGCCTCTGCATCTGGACTTGATCATCAACTCTCCTGGTTCGGGCGACCGTGTTCGGTGAGGGTTCCGATTCGTTTCACGGTCTCCCCCCTTCACGGCGTGGGACTGGCCTGCGGTTATTCGAACCAGGTGGCCGTCCGCGCCCGGGCTTGGAGGGGTGACCGGGAAGGCCGGTGCTTACGCTCGGCGCGCCGGCGCAGGTGCTCGCGACAGGGGTCGACGGGGTGGGCCGGTGGGCGAAGGCAAGGCGCAGGATCTGGGGTTCGGGCATACGGACGTAGGTTTTGACGCCGTCCAGAGCCAGGTCGAGACGGCGAGAGTACGCCAGCAGGCCGAGGAACTGCGGGCCCAGGCCGGGCGCTTCCGCGCCGGGATCACATCGTTGCGGCCAGCAGCCACCCAGCCGCCGGGCCGTCCGCGCGCGCCAGAGTCGAGGAGAGGGTGCGCTCATGCGCTGGCGGATGCCCCTGGGGAAACGCACCCGCCAGGTGGTGCCAGGCCGCAAGGGTGTCGGGGTGGCCCGGCCCCTGGACTCGTTGCCAACGTTCCACCACGTCGGCGAACGCGGTCACGGCGCTGGTCGGATCACCCGCCTCACCCCGCCAATTGACCAGTCCTTGCTGCACGTTGAGGGTGCACGGGTGGTCCGAGCCGTGGACCTTTTATATGGTCATCCGGCTGGGCGGGTCATGATGCGTTTGGATACCCGTGATCACGGGCTTCAGGCCCTCACCGTCGTGGACATTGACGGCCGAGACGCCGACAAGAAAAGGGGGGCGGTCCGTTCGTCCTGGCGGAGGACGGTGAGGTAGCGCATTGTCTACGTGCTCGCCTCCCCCGCTGACAGTCCCGCCACACGTTCTGGCGCTGCTGTCAGCAACCCACCGAACTGCCAAGCGACCAGACTGTGAGCGTCTGATGCGCGCATGCCCGAGCCGTATCCGTCCGGAGGATGGAGAACCGGGCTGCAGAAAGAGAGGCGACGCGTGGCCGCGCTGAAGGTGCCCGGTAAGCCGGATCAGAACATCGAGTTGGCGGCGCAGGCTGGGGATCCGGCTGCGATGAGGGTGATGGGCCATTACCTCCAGACCGCTCTCGAGCCGCACGCCGACCAGGTGGAGGCCGAACGGTGGCTCCTGGCCTCGGCCGAGGCCGGAGACCCGGAGGCGATGTTCAATGTGTCGTGGATCTATCACGAGCGGGCCGTCGACGCCGCCTGGATGAGCTGGTGCCGACGTGCCGCGGAAGCCGGCTGTGTCGGCGCGATGCGCGCCATGGCCGTCATCACCGCAGACACGGACGAGGAAGAATCCTGGCTCCGCCGGGCCGCAGGCGGCGGAGCCCGAGGCGAGATGCTCCGCCTCGCCGACCTGCTGACGAGGAAAAGACAGGAAGCCGAAGCGGAGCAGTGGTATCACGCACCCATCGCCCACGGTCTTTCCTCCGCACGCACTGACTTTGCCTCCTTCCTGATCGCACAGGACCGCCCGGCGGACGCCGAGCAGTACGTGAGGGTGGAGGCCGAAGCGGGCTCGTGGGCAGCCGCCAGGCGACTGGCCGAGGTCCTCGAAAAGCTGGGCCGGGCCAACTGCAGCCGGCAGGGCCGCCGAGTTGTAGTCGGCTGGCGGGAGCAGCGTAATCGCGATCAGGCGGCGGGCTCGGCGCTTACCCGAGCACCGAGCCCCACACCGCCGCTCCGTCACGGCGAGCGGTTGGCGTGACCCTCGGCCTTTCCGGCCAACTCATCGCCATCAGACGGCCGTTACGTCCTCCCCTGCCACGATGCCGCCCACCCCTGAGGACACAGCAGGGGCAGCAATCGCGGGTTTCACCCGCATCGCCCGTTCCCGACGCACTCACTGATCGTTTCAGAATGAAGTTCATTGTGAGGACTGGCAGTTGGGTGGACTGCGGCAGGATCTGTCGGGCGTCCGCTGATCTTGTGCCGGATGACCTGTGGGAACGTGCGGCCCCGCCATTACCTCCTCGTCCGCCCAGGCGGCAGCGGTATCCCGGGCAATAGCCGGCGGATGACCGGGCTGCACTGTGGGGCATGGTTCATGTGCTGCGCACGAGTGTGAGGTCGCGGGATGTACCAGCGGAACAGGTCGGCTGCAGTCGCGTGACGCCCTGGCGGCGTCTGCGGGACCGGACCGAGGTTGCTGTCTGGCTGCAGCTGCACGAGGTACTGCTGACCGAGCTGCGGGCCTCGGGCCTGCTGGACATAGATGACGTGGCGATCGACGGCTCACATGTCCGGGCTCTCAAAAGGGGGCAGGGCCAGGCCCGCCATGTCACAGGACGTCGCGCTACCTCGTCTCAGGGGGTGTAGCCACTGACGACCACGGAGGAGCACACGATGGACGCGCGACTGAACTACTTCGCCAGCCCGAACCCCGGCAAGGCCCTCAAGCACTTCATGTCGGCGGGCAAGGCGCTGAAGGAATCCCCGCTGCCAGCCGCGACGCAGGAGTTGGTGGCGCTGCGCGTGAGCCAGATCAACGGCTGCGCCGTGTGCATCGACATGCACACAAAGGAGGCCACCGCTGCCGGGGAGGCCCCGGTGCGGCTGAACCTGGTTGCGGCGTGGCGGGAGGCCACAGTCTTCACCGAGGCCGAACGCGTCGCGCTGGAGCTGGCGGAGCAGGGGACCCGGGTCGCGGACGCGGCCGGCGGGGTCAGCAACGAGGTCTGGGCGCGTGCGGCCGAGCACTACGACGGGGAGCAGCTCACCGCCCTGGTGACCCTGGTGTCCTTCATGAACGCGGTGAACCGGCTGAACATCATCACCCAGCAGCCGGCCGGCGACTACGAGGTCGGGCAGTTCCACTGAACGGTCGCCGGCGACCGGCCCGGGGCCCGGGGTCCGGGCCCATGGGGCCTTGCTCTGCGTCGCCGGTGGATCGGATGATCACCAGAAGATGCCCGCGCCGACGAGTACGGCCGGGCTGGACGATTGCTAGGGGGAGCCGGCGTGAGCAAGGTCGAGGAGTTCGAGGAGCTGCGGCCGCTGCTGTTCTCGATCGCCTACCGGATTCTGGGCAGCGTGGGTGAGGCCGAGGACGCGGTACAGGAGACCTGGCTGCGCTTCGACGGCTCGGCGACCCGGCCCACGTCGACCAAGGCCTTTTTGTCTGCCACGGTGACGCGGATCTCGATCGACGTGCTGCGCTCCGCACGGGTGAGGCGGGAGGAGTACGTCGGGCCGTGGTTCCCCGAGCCGCTGCTCACCGATCCCTATCAGGATCCGGCACGCTCGGCGGAACTGGCCGACTCCGTGTCGATGGCGGCGCTGCTGCTCCTGGAGCGGCTCAGCCCGCTGGAGCGGTCGGTGTTCGTGCTGCGGGAGGTGTTCGGCTTCGGCTTCGACGAGGTCGCCGCGGCGGTGGAGCGGTCGGAGGCGGCGTGCCGACAGCTGCTGGTACGGGCGCGGCGGCACATGCAGGCCGGACGGCCACGGTTCGAAGCGGACCGTCGGGAGCGGCAGGAGCTGGCGACGCGATTCTTCGGCGCCCTCCGCGATGGCGATGTCGTCGGCCTGCGGGATCTGCTCGCCGCCGACGTGTCGATGGTCGGGGACAGCGGCGGCAAGGCCCCGCAGCTGGCCAGGGCCGTCATCGGGGCCGAGAACGTGGCCCGGCTGCTCGCCTCCGTCTTCCCCCGGATGGCCTGGATCGACGTGACCTTCGAGCCGCACGAGGTCAACGGCCAGCCCGGAGCGATCTTCCGCGACCGGGACGGCAGGGTGCTCCACATCATGGCCCTCGATGTGCTCGACGGGCAGATCCAGACCATCCGCTCGGTGATCAACCCCGACAAGCTCGGCCACCTCGGGCCGGTCGCTGACGCCTGGGCTGTCGACCGTGAGGTGAAGCAGGCCCGCCGACAGACGAAATGACCTCGGGACTGGCGTGGGTCGGCTCGTTCACCGGCAGCTCATGTCTGCGGCCGCAGGATGGCCGGTTCGCCTGTCCGGCGAGGTTGAGGTCGTGCAGGCGGGCTATGCCGCGCATCGCGTGGTGCACGACGTCGCCGCGGAGGCGGCCAGTCGCGCACGATCTGCCAGGTCTTCATGCGGGCAGCCGGACCGACTGACCGCCTCCTTCGCGCACGCGTTCCCCGACCACTGGGGCGGCTTCTGGGGCATTTGCCGCCGGTTGCCGCCCCACATCATCTGTCTCCAGGCGGTACAACAGGTCGCCGTGCCCTTCGTGGGCACACGCTTCCCGCCCCGCCACGGTCCAAGTAAAAGCGCCAAAGTCCCGGGCCTCCGGGAACGGCACCCTGTTGTCGACGCCCGGACCGCCAAGGGCCGGCGACGGTGACCCCTTCGTAGTACCAACACCACTCCCCCACCGTCACCTTGCAGCCCGCCCCGCTCATCGGCTCGATGCGCGAATCGGTGACGAGTACCTCGGCGCAGACGCTCCATCCGTCCCTGCCGACATCGCCGGTGCTCGAACGACGTGCATCGGGAGCCGCCACGGAACTCGGCCACGGACGGCAGCAGGTCGATACCCGCGGCGAACGGCAGGGGAACGGCGCGCGGTCCGGCGGTGGCTGGGGCTGGGGCTGATCAATGTTTGATGCGCCCGCAGATGGCCGATCTTCGTCGGGTCACTATGTCCGGGAACTCGCACTGGATGGTGTCGCCGGGCCGGGAGAGGGCTGTCTCAAAGTAGCCGATGATCTTCAATATTCCTTGGGTTCTTGATCGCGTTCTGTTTAGAGTCCGCGTTTGTGCCGACTTCTTGTGTCCGGCACAGACCTGCAAGGGGGAAGAACACAATGAACCGAGTCAAGAACACAGTGGGTGCCATGGCAGCCACAGTCCTGCTCGGCGCCTTCAGCGTTCCGGCAGCTGCCTCGACCAGCAGCGACGCCGAAGCAGCGGCCAACCCGGCCTATCGGGTTCTCAAGCACCTCGACTACTCGGGCCCGGGCAAGGCGTCGTTGCGCGTAGGCTACTACGACCGTACGCACGACAAGGGCTTCGGCTGGAACAAGGTCAAGAAGAAGCACAACATCACGAAGTATTCCGCGGTCGAGTACATCGCCAAGTCCCCGAACCGAAATCGAGTCGGAAACTCGACGACCTATCACATGACCGGGTATGCGGGGAAGTACCGTTGCCGCAACGGGGTATGCACTCTCGTCAAGCAGTACAAGATGATCCTTTCGGTTAATGAGAAGGTACAGCGTGACGGCCAGGACAAGGGCGTCATCACCATGTACTGCGTGGGGGTTGTCCGGTGCCCCAACTGGGTCAGCACCACTCTGGCCAAGGAGAACCGCTCCCTTGCCGCTTCCGACGAAGGGACCGTTCCGGAGGAGGACGCTCCTGACAATTCTCAGGCCCCATCGGACGAGGTCGTGGACGAGGCTGACCTCGAGGACGAGAACACTCCCATGGACGGCGGTGCTCCGGCAGACGAGGGTGACGCTGTCGACGGCACCGAGACGTACCTGAGCTCCTACCAGCCGCTGGCGGACTCCGTGTCCGTCACAGCGCCGACCACCGCACTGACCGCCTCCGGCCGTGAAAGGCTGGCAGCCTCCTACAGTCCCCTCGCCTGGACTGTCCCCGTGTCCGCGACTGAAGACCGGTACCGCTACGCCGGGTCCTACAACCGACTCCGGTAAGACGTCGATCCGCACTCGCCGCCCCCGCCGGTCGGGGGCGGCCCTCCACCGCCGAGAAAGACACGTTCGTGGCCGATCAGGACAGCGAATTCCTCACCCATGCAGCCGAGGTCGCCTTCGACCTCGGCCTTGACCGATTCCGCGTCACCAAGCTCACGCTCCGATCCCGCGCCATCGAATTCACCGAGTTCAGCGGCCCGTCAGAACCGCCTGTCTACTTCGAGGGCGAGCCGCCCGCAACTGGACGCGAGGCACGCCGCACCTACGACTGGCAGCCCGCCGCCGACGCGCCGGCCTGGATGAACATGGCGTGGCTGCTCGACGATCTGGCCGCGTGGATCGATCAGATGGCCGAAGACCGCATCACCCTGATCGGCATCGAGGCGCCGGAGCCGCACGAGTGCGACGTGCTCGTCCTCGACGGCGACAGCCGCTATCGAGTCCGGATAGCACTGGCAGGCAGACGAGATGTCCTGGACTTCCCCGGCATGTATCTGCGGGAGATGTTCGCCGAGGGCCGCTACCGCACCTACCTGCTGGAGGACCAGCCGGTCGTCGACCTGCGTGGCATCCTCTGAAAGACTCGCCCGGCGTCGGCGCGGGCTGTCACTCGATGAGCCTCTTTCCGGCGAGTGCCAGATTGTGGAGGCGGGCGATGTCACGCATGGCGTGATGAACGCCGTCGCCTTTGAGGCGACAGTCTCCAAGGATCTTCCAGCACTTCATCCGGGCGAAGGTGTGCTCGACTCGACACGAACCCGCGCTTGCGAGACTGGTTGTGTAAGCGGGGATAGCTGCCGCACCGTCAAGCTCGTCGGTCAGGGCCGGGGTGCCGTGGTTCTTCGGCGTGTTGTCGATACGGCCGTAGCCAGTGGCGGCGGCCGGCGAGGCGGACACTGTGAGCGGAACAGGTGGTGATGTCACCCCACTGTGTGCTGAGGGTGAGGGTGCCGCCCGTCATGCCGCGTCGTCGAGTCGCTCGAACTGGTCGGCACTCAGCACCACCTCCAACGCCTTCATGTTCTCCGCGAGATGGGTTACCAAGCCTGTTCCCGGGATCGGGACCAGATTGGGTGAACGATGCAGGAGCCAAGCCAGCGCCGCCTGCGCCGGGGTGATGCCGAGCTCCGCGGCCACGGCGGCGACCGGGCTGCCAGGGCCGGTGTGGCCGCCCATGGCCACAGGGAAGAACGGCAGGAAAGCGATGCCACGCGCCGCCGTGTGGTCGACGACGTCCTCGTGGTCGCGGGCCCCCAGGTTGTAGAGGTTCTGCACCACGGCGATCGGGGCGGTGCGCCGTGCTTCCTCCAGCTGCTCGACGGTCACCTCGGACAGGCCGATGTGCCGGACCTTGCCCTCCTGCTGCAGCTGTGCCAGCGCGCCCACCTGGTCGGCGATGGGATAGGCAGGGTCGAGACGGTGCAGATGCAGCAGGTCGATACGGTCCGTGCGCAGGCGGCGCAGGCTCAACTCGGCCTGCTGGCGCAGGTAGGCGGGGTGGCCGAGCGGCACCCACTCGGTGGGAGAGGGCCGGGTGACGCCGACCTTTGTGGAGACGGCGACCGCGTCGCCGTACGGATGCAGTGCATCGGCGACCAGTTCCTCGCCCGCACCGAGTGCGTAGGCGTCGGCCGTGTCGACGAGGTTGACGCCGAGTTCTACGGCCCCTCGCAGCAGGGCGATCGCCGCGGCACGGTCGGCGGGAGGGGTCCAGATCGGTGCGGAGGCACCGCCGGGAGCGTCCGGTCCGTCGGCCAGCCGCATGGTGCCGTAGCCGATCCGGCTGACGGGAAGATCGCCGCCGAGGTTGAATGTGGTGCCGGTCGAGGTCGTGGCCGTCTTCGTGTTCGCGTCTGTGTTCGTCATGGCTCAGACGCTATGAGCTGACATTGATGAGAGATTCAAGCCCATGTGAGGTGGATCACCATGAAGATCGGCGAACTGTCGTCCCGGGCAGGCGTCAGCGTCCGGCTGCTGCGTTACTACGAGGAGCAGGGTCTGCTCGTGTCGCAGCGCACGGCGGGCGGTCACCGTTCGTACGACGCGTGCGCACCGGACGTCGTACGCGACATCCGGATGCTGCTGTCGGCGGGCCTGCCCACACGGACGATCCGCGAGGTCCTGCCGTGCGTGGAGAACCGCGGCACGACGGTCGGTGACTGCATGGCCGACCGGCTGCGCGACCGTCTCACCGAGCTGGAGACGCAACTCGCCGACCTGGCCGCCACTCGCGATGCTCTGGCTGCTCTGCTCACCGACTCGGCACGGCTGGCCGCGCTGAACTCGGCGGCCTGATGCCGGCCACTGGCGTGGCACGAGCGGGTGTCGTCCCGCTCCTTCAGAGCGTGACGGGTCCACATTCGGCAGCGGTCTGTGCGACTGGCCGGCCGGCAGGGCTGTCCGCGGTGGTCGCCCGGTGAGTGCCCATGCGAGGACAAGGGCGTCGTCCGTCCCGCGGACGGCGTCGTGTCCGGCACCCAAGGAGATCGTCGCAGGTCACGCGCGAGCGCCGGATCGGCTGAGAGGTCACGCCGAAGTGCCTTGATGGCCCTCTAGGCTTCTGACGTGCGCTATCTGACGGAGTCCTTCGCCCTTGGGGCCCTGGGACGGGGTCGACCGGTCGAGCAGTTCCTCGGTCCTGCCGGCTCACCCGAGCGTCCCGGCATCCACTACGTAGAGGTCCGGCCGGCCAAGACCCACTACGAGATCTGGCTGCACATCCTGGAAGACGTCGGTAACGAGACCTTCGCAGACCTGGTCGAGTTCCCTCCTCTTGAACCTGACGACGAGGAAGAGGAGTTCGATCGCCCTGTGGCGACTCGCGAGGAACCGCTCGCCGCCCTCACAGCCGCCGAACACGTCACCGGAGCAGTACGCGGAAGGTGGGTCGACGCCGGTCTGGTCCAGGACGAGTATCACGACTACGTGATGGCCGGACGGCCGGCAAACAGCTCACCAGATGGACACCCCTGGCCAGTGCCACCGTTCAGGTCTTGACGATCAAGGCGGATTACGCAGCGGCGGACAGAGTCGTGGAAACGGCCAGGCGGTGCTCACGCCGGCCCCCAGTCGTGCTCAGCGGATCTCCTCACCTGTGCTTTGGCCGCGGGCGGGGCTCGACGTGTTCGACGCCACCGTTACTCTCATGAAGATCAACACAGGAGAGACGGAGGTGCGCGTATGAATCTCGCCCAGAAGACGGTTGTGGTTACCGGGGCCGGGCGCGGGTTCGGAAGAGCGCTGGCGTTGGAGGCGGGCAGGTCGGGTGCGCGCGTGTTCCTGTCCGCGCGCACCCTGGCTGCCGCTCAGGGGGTGGCCGACGAAGTGGCGGCCGACAGCGGCGCGGAAGCAGAAGCGTTCGCCTGTGACCTGGCTGATCCTTCCACCGTGCGGGCCTTCGCGGAGGGGGTCGCCGCCCGCACCGACCGGGTAGATGTACTGATCAACAATGGTGCCCGCTATCTGGAGGGCCCCGATCTGTGGGACGCCGACGACGACGCGATCACCGACACCATCGCCTCCGGAGCCGCCGGCACCCTGCTGACCGTCAAGCACTTCCTCTCCCTGCTGCGTACTTCCGAGGGCGCAGATGTGGTCAACCTGATCTCCTCGGCTGCGGAAGCCCAGAACCACCGGTCCCAGGCGCATCCTGCGTTCTACGCGGCCAAGGCCGCCCAGGCCGGCTTCGCAGACGTCCTCTCTCATCGCCTCCGCCCCGAGGGCATCCGAGTCATCTCGCTCTACCCGCCCGACTTCACCGACGGCGACCCGCTCCACTCCACCTGGGAACACACATCCCGGACCGCCGACGACCCGCTGACCGCCCAATCTGTGCTCGAGTGCGTCCTTTTCGCGATCGGTCAACCGCGCGACTGCTTCATCCGGTCCTTTCACTTCGAACAGGTGTAGATCACCGGCACGGAACGCATCGTCACCCATCCACACACTCGCCCCCTGCCTGCACGGTCAAGAACCTCAGCGACCGGCAGAGTCCCGCGTGAGACGCCTCGAAGCGGCTCCCGATTCGGCGCGTAGCAATGCCACAGACCTGCCGCGCCGTTGTAGTACGCAGCCCTGCAGGACACAGCAGCAAATCGATCCATACAGGGACGGGGCGAAAGTACCGCAGGCCGTACGGGGCCAGTCGACTCGCCCACTCAGGCAGATGGGCCGTGACCGCCTTCCGAGAGCCGCGCGCAGGCAATGCGCGCTCACCCAGCCCGGCCGGCATCCGGCTCACGCCTCCCGTAGTTGCGTACCCGCGTGAGGGCCCGAACCGCCTTTTCGGTCTCGGGCCCTCACTCACGTGACCTCGCCTGTGTGGGCGCTTGCACGGCCTTGGAGCACCGTGGTGAGAGGCGGACCGGGCGCTTGCTCGAGTACTGAGCCCCAGACCGCCGCTCCGTCATGGTGAGCCGGCTGGCGTCCGGTGGCCGTCACCCCGGCACGATCGGGGGGCGAGAATCGCGGTACGCGATGTCGCGGATTCAGAGTGCTCAACGCCGCGGCCCTGGCCGGGGCGTGACGTCGTGCCGACGTGGTCGTGGGGCGGCCTGCCTCCATGCGCCGGTGCCCTCCAGATGTCATGTCCTTCGCTCGCTCAGGCTTCTCCCATCCCGGTGCTCGCGACTGCACCCACGATCGCCACCGCGTGTCCGCTCACTCGCACGCGCGGGTCCGTGGTGGATGCCTCGACCTGGAGCAGGCTGGGCCGACCGAGATCCTCCCCTTGGCGGATGGTGAAGGCGCCGGAGGGCGGGAGGGTGCCGAGGGCGCGCAGGTAGCCGCCGAAGGCGGCCGCCGCGGCGCCGGTGGCAGGATCCTCGACGACGCCGCCGATGGGGAAGGGGGCGCGGGCGTGGAAGAGTTCCTGGGCTTCTCGCCAGACGAGCTGGAGCGTGGTCCAGCCGTGACGGTGCATCACCTCGGCCAGAGCGTCGAAGTCGTAGTCGAGGGCCGCGAGACGCTCGCGGGTGGCCACGGCCAGAACCAGGTGCTCGTTTCCGCCGAAGGCGACGTGCGGTGGGAGTGCCGGGTCAAGGTCTTCCGGGGACCAGTGCAGGGCTGCAAGGGAGGCGTCTACCTCCTCGTCGCGCGCCGGTCGGGAGCGGGTGGGGACGCTGGTGAGCGTCGCCGTCACGGAGCCTTCGGGTTCTGTGGAGGTGTCCAGGGCGATCTCACCCGCCGGCGTGTCGAAGACGAGCGGGCCGGGGCCGATCCGTTCGGCCAGGGCCACCGCGGTGGCGACCGTTGCGTGGCCGCAGAAGGCGACCTCGGCAAGCGGACTGAAGTAGCGCAGTCGGAACCGGCGCGACGCGTGGTCCCCAGCGGTGACGAACGCGGTCTCCGAGTAGCCGACTTCGGCGGCGGTCGCGAGCATGGCGGCATCGTCCAGTGCGGCCGCGTCGAGTACGACGCCGGCCGGGTTGCCACCGGCGGGGTCGGTGGTGAAGGCGGTGTAGCGCAGGATTTCGGGGCGTGTCTTCAGGCTCATGCCCCTACCGTGGCATCGTACAGACATCCATACAAAGGATGGATGCCGATTGAATCCATCGTTTGTATCCGATGCTCAACGCTGTCGTCGGCGGCCTGGACATCCGACTGCCGCAGGCGGCCGGCGAACCCATGGTGCCCGAGCGCACCACCGTCGAGGCCTCCGCGCCGGACAACCGGCCCTGGACGCGCCGGTCGATGGTGGACCTGAACGCGGTCTTCTTCTCAAGCCTCACCGCAGAGGGCGGCCACGTCCCAGGACGGCTTCAACCGGTTCCGCATGCCGAGGAGTTCCTTACCGGCCACGTGATCGCCGAGGCCGGCCTCAACGGGTTCACTGCGGAGCAGGTCATCTCCTGGCAGCCGGACTATGCGGTGCATCACGACGGCAAGTACGTGGTGCTCAAGCTGAAGGGTGTCTCCGGTCCGAAGCGGGGGCCGGAGGCAGGCGGGGCGATGACACCGCACAGGCCGCCGGGCGACACCTGCCCACCGCAGCGCGAAGGGCCTGGCGCGAACAGCGCAGGATGGCCGGCCCATCCCCATCGCGGGCGACGAGCACTCCGTCGACGAGGTACAGCGCCCCGGGACGTTACGCCTTGACCGGGCCGCTCCCTGCCCTCTTCACGATGCGATCGCCGACTGCAAGCGACTTCCACAGGCCACGGTCGATGCGCACCTTGATGAGCTGGGCGTCCGATCGCCTCACCTTGATGAAGTGGTACATGTTCGCGCCGTCGAGCATGCCCCGCGACTTGTCCTCAACGATGCCTTCCCAGGCATCGTCCGGTCCTGGTTTGTGAGATTTGAACATGCCGCAAGCCTACGGAGGGCGACAGGCGTGGTGCAGTGTCAAGAGGCACACATACGGCAGTACAGGTGTCACACAAGGAGCCCTACAAATGTCCTGAGCAGCGCAACGACGTAAGCCTGCAGGACACGACACGCAGAACGTGGCCAACGCCTCATCGAGAAAGATCCCCCGCGCCTGCCCCTTCCGGCATCGCCGGCTTCAGCAGCGGCTGGCCCTTCGCCCCCCCCCAAGAACGGGCCACCGGCCGGCCCCCGCTCCCCCATCAAGCCCGCCACTGCCGTGATGAACCCGTCCCGCGCCGGCCTCACGTCCATCCGGGAAGCCGCCGGTGCTCAGTGCCAAAGATGCGCAGGCGACCCCCACCACCTGCCTGACACGGACCGACACCCCGCACAGGCGCATGGACCCCGCGCTCTCCGGCAGCCGGGCATTGGTCTCCCGGACTCCGCACGGAGCCCGAAGCACGATCCGCGTGCCGCTCGAGCACGCTCCCTGCCGGGATGCGGACCGTGAACACCGCCCACGACAGGATCCGAGCCGTCGGCGAGCTGGCCAACGCCACCCTCAAGAGCCGGCGGCTCCTGCGCAAGCTCCATTGGAGCGCTATGGCAGCGCCTGCCACGCTGATCTCAGGTTTTCAAGCTCAGCGGTCCTTCGGCCTGATTGAGCATCGTCCGCCCCGCCTCCCCGGCCTGACCGACGTGTCTGCCGCCCCCGGCCACGTACATCGGGCACCGCGCACCGGTCGATGCGCGAACGGTGAGGACCCGGAACCGTGACGGCACCGGGTCCACCACCGACTGCCACCCCTCACCACGCCGATACAGAAGTGTGGGGTACGGATCCCGTGAGTCGCGGCCAGTTGCAGATCATCGACCTCCACCTGCCGGACAAGGCCCTCGCCGCGGTGGAGAAACCGGCCCGCGACCGCAACTCCCTCCAGCACTACGCCTCATCGAGGGCGTCCCCGCCTCGACACACAACAGCGCCCCCTGAGTGCGTCAGTCGGCCACAAGGAGCATTGAAAGGCTTCCGCCGCTGCAGCAGCCTCCGGGCGGCCCTCAGATGCCTCGATCAAGGCGCAAAGAGACAGCCGCCATACCGGAGGTCATCAAGGCTGGGTGAACCGTAGGTGTCGTCGTTCGGCCAATTCCTCTGCGCTCACCACGGTCAGAATCGGGGCACCCGGCGGCGCGAACATGGTCACCACCAGCTCCGATTGCGCGTCCGGAAGGTTGTTGGCGCCCAGGTAGTGGATCACGTCGCCCCCGGGTTCGAACACGGCGTCACCGGCCTTGAGCACTCGGGGCGGCTGCCCCTCCAGCTCGAAGAGGATCTCGCCCTGGGTCACGTAGCCGAAGAGCGGTCCGGGGTGCCGGTGCGGCGGCGCGCCGGGGTCGCCGGGCGACAGGGTGACCCGGACGGTCCTGGCCTCGGCGTCGGCCGGCATCCCGGTCGTCGCCTGCGGCAGGGTAGCGATCACCTCGACGCCTGGGGGCAGGTGTGCCTGTTCAGCGCTCATGCATTTCTCCAATCAGGAAGTGTCCACAGTGAAGACAGGACAGCCTCCCGATCTGTGACAGCCCAGCCACGCACGACAACCTCTTCGGCGCGGCCGTCGAAGCTGGATCCGTTCACGCTGCTGATCGACGAGATCCTGCTCAGTGATCTGGACGCGACCAGGAAACAGCGCCACACCGTCACCTCGGATCTACCGCCGTCTGATCGACGAGCACTCCTCGTCCGAGGCGTTGCGTTGACCACTTGAACCCGCACCGATGAGAGGGCGCAAGCGTCGTGCGGGCAACCGCGCGGTCCGGCCAGGGACTGAGAGTCCGGTGTTTATACCTTGCTCGCGACCACCATGTAGTTCTCGGCCTCAAGATCGAACGTGCTCAGTTCCGTTTGGAGTCCGACCCGGTGCAGTTCGACTTCGAGTTCCTCGTACCGGTAGGGCCAGCAGGACAGCAGTTCCGAGCGGACAAGAACCAACCCGGTCGCATCAACTTGCGCGATCGCAATCTCGATGTGGTGCTCCTCCTCCCAATGCGGCGCAATCTCCCAGCGGTAGACCACGACGGCATCGCGACCGTTCCGGCGGACGAGTCGGTCACTGATCTCCAGCCGGGAACCTCTGGCCCTCACGAGTTCCCAGGTGCGGGATGTGAGTACCAAGCGCCCCCCGGGGCGCAGAAGCCGTGACATCGACTCCAGAGCAGCACCCCTGCCTGTCGCGCCCGTGGCATGGTGAAGCGAGTTGCCAACGCAGAACACCATGTCGAACGTGTCGTCCTGGAAATGGTCGGGCAACTCTTCCCAGTTCGCCCGTACGGCCCGGACGGATACCCCGAACGCCTCAGACAACTCTGCCGTCCGACGAACCATCGCCTCGCTGGCGTCAGTTGCGACAACCTGCATGCCACGACCGGCGAGGCCAACCGCCAACTGTCCGGTTCCGCACGAACAGTCGAGGACGTGAGCGTTCGACGGCAGGAGATTGAGGACGTCGTCGAACGACGCAGCGAACTCGGCTGGAGGCAACTTTGCATCCGAGATGAGCCATTCGTACACCTCGGCAAGCACGTCATAGCCTGTCACAACCACTACCTCCGTCACGCGGCAGACTCACGGTAGGACGTCACTCCATCAGCGGAGCAAGCCGGGCACCAATGGTTTTCGCCAACATCCAGCCGGCCCGAGGCGACGAACCGCTCTCCCGGGTGGCGCCCGTGGCGGAGCTCTTCGGGGTGCGGCCACGAGGGCCGTTGTCAGAGGCGATTGGCAAGATTGCGGCCATGAATGTCACTCCTGTCACTCCGCCACGGCCGATCGATGTTGTCGCGGTCTTTCCCCAACTGGCCCCGTTGGCCCGCACGGCGACCCGCCTGCACCCCCGCCCTGGGGTGCCGACGTGGCACGACAGCTCGATCGGCGGGCCGCTGCTCTGGCCCGCTGAGGAACCGTGGCCGCACTGCGAGGAACCGCATGTGGTGGATGGCATCAACCCAGCCCAGTCCCCGGCGGATCTGCGGCTGGAACGACGCATCTTCGCCGCCTCGCACGGCCGGGACATGACGTCGGAGGAACGGGAGACTCTCGAGCGGATCCGACCCCCTCAGACGTATCCGGTGAGGCCGGCGGTCCGGTCGTACGACAGCCCCATAGCCATGCTGCCCGTCGCGCAGCTGTACGTACGGGATGTGTCCGATCTGAGCCCGCCGGAGGGCAAGGACCTTCTCCAGGTTCTGTGGTGCCCCTTCGATCATCCGATCATGCCCAGGACCCTGCTCTTCTGGCGTTCCGCAGCCGCTGTCACCGACATCCTCGACACGCCCCCCGAGCCGCCCGCAGTGCAGTTCGACGGCTATCTACCGGAACCGTGCGTGCTCGAACCGGAGCAGATCACCGAGTACCCCGACCATCTGGAGCTGAGCGAAGAACTGCAGGAGCAGCTCAAGCAGTGGAGTGTGCCGCAGGCAGCGGAGGAAGACATGGACCCGGACACGTACTACGACTGTGTGCTGTCCAACGCACCCGGCTGGAAGGTCGGCGGCTGGCCCGCTTGGAACTCCACCGACCCCAGCCCGCAGCCCTGCTCCGAGTGCGGCACCGGCATGGAGGTCCTGATGACCGTCGCCACGTTTGAGGAAGGGGACGACGCCGGGAATAGCTGGTCTCCGTCCCCCCACCCAGGTGCTGGACCGTACCCCGGCCACCGCGGCTACAACGCGACCGGGGTCCAGATAGGCAGCGGCTACCGGCAGCATCTGTTCGTGTGCCCGGCGAAGCCCGAGCATCCACACATCGAGTTGATGACGTAGCCCGTCCGCGGTGTGCAGCCGGGGCGTCACGGTGCGGGCATGCCGTGACGCCGGCGGTACGCGAAGCTCAGGGTCCCGGACAACCGACAAATTTGGTTGACCTGCAGGAACGTGGCCTCCGACGCGTGGAGTTCCCGCGCAGGTGAGCTCGCATTACCTTCCACGAGGGTCGGTAGACGAACGTAGGCACATCCTGACGGTGCCCGACCGGCCCATGCCTGCGTTTCGTCACTTCGTGAGGCCCATTTCGTCGGTACCTCACCCAGGAGTGGCACAGCACCCGAGATGGCCGGGGCGTCTGCCCCACTTGCTGGGCGGATGGACGACGATGAGCACGTTCCCGATCAGTCCCCCTGCCTGGGTTCGCGTCCCCGATCGCTCAGTAATCGCGAACCCAGGCGCTTTGGTCGGCGACTACATCAAAGACAGCACCCGAGCCGAAATCGCCTACGCCCGGTCGCTGGGCAAGCCCGTGCGGTTCACGCACCGCGAAGTCGACCCTGATGCCTGACCGCCCGCTGCCACCTCGACAACCAGGGGTCGGCAGATGGTGGCGCTCCTGGCGTTTCTGCTGGGCGGGGGCGTCAGTGCCTACTGTGCGCGCAACGCCCTGCCCGTCTGGCCATCGGCGGCTACGACGGGACCGTGCGGATATGGGATCCCGCCGGCGGCGTGCCGACGACCATGATGCGGACGGACAGCAGTGTGTCCTCATGCGTCTACAGTCCGGACGGACGCCTCATGTTCGCAGGTACCGATGCCGGACTCTGCGCCTACGCGATGTAACCCGCAGAACCACTGATGCATCCCGACGCGCCACCAGGCAACGTCTCCGCCATCGCGGCTGCGCCGGGAACAGGGCGTGCTCCGGAGCGGGCCAGCTAGCTCCAAGCGGAGGAGCCTTCCGCCGGCGAGCTGCGAGGCCCTTGCCCTCCACAGGGACTGCAACTTCGAGACGCCTACATGGTCCCGAATGGCGGCGCTGCCGTAGCCATCCCTCGAATCCCCGCACCATGCCCACCCAGCCGGGCTCAACCTCGGCATCGGCTTGGCGATGATGGAGTGCCGGCGCCCAGTCCCGTTCACCGATGGGCGGCCAGCACGGCCGCGAAGCCCTCTTGCAGGTCCTTGGCGAAAAACTCGGGGACCTCCAGCGACGGGAAATGTCCCCCGCGTTCGGGCGACCTCCATCGGACGATCTGCCGGTACCGCTCCTGTGCCCAGGGGCGCGGGCACTTCTCGATGTCGCGGGGATACATGCTGATTGCTGACGGGACGTCGACGCGAAGTTCAGGGTCCAGCGAGTTGTGGCTTTCGTAGTAGATGCGGGCCGCCGATGCGCCGGTCCGCGTCAGCCAGTACAGGGTGACGTCGTCGAGAATCCTGTCTCTGGAGATCGTCTCGAACGGGCTGTCCTCGGTGTCCGACCAGTCGGCGAACTTGTCGAGGATCCAGGCAAGAAGCCCGACCGGTGAGTCGACGAGCGAGTAGCCGATGGTCTGCGGTCGGGTCGCCTGCTGCTTCGCGTACGCCGCGCGGTGGCGCCAGAAGTCGCGGGTGTCCTCGGTCCACTTGCGCTCGGCCGCTGTCAGCCCGTCCGTCGACAACCCGGGCGGGGCCTCCGCGAACAAGGTGTGGATGCCGAGAACGTGCTCCGGGAACCGGCCGGCGAGAACCGTGGTGATATTGCCGCCCCAGTCGCCGCCGTGGGCCAGGAACGTGCTGTAGCCGAGCCGTCCCATCAGTTCCACCCACGCGGCCGCGATCTTCTCGGTCCCCCATCCCGTGGTGGCCGGCTTGTCGCTGTAGCCAAAGCCCGGCAGCGACGGAACCACGACGTGGAACGCCGGCGCGTCCGCGTCCTTCGGGTCTGCGAGCTCGTCCACCACATCGATGAACTCAGCGATGCTGCCCGGCCAGCCGTGCGTCAAGATCAGAGGTGTGGCATCTGCGCGCGGATCGGCGGTGCAGGAAGTGGATTCCCAGATCATCGATGGTCGTGCGGAACTGGCCGATTTGGTTCAGGCGTTTTTCGAACGACCGCCAGTCGTATCCGGTGCGCCAGTAGTTCACGACATCGGCGAGGTCGGCGAGCGGGACGCCCTGTTCCCATCGGCGAGGGCCGGGCGCGGCGCGATGGACCGTCTCGGCCTCCGGCAGTCGCGCCGCGGCCAGTCGCGCGCGCAGATCGTCGAGGTCAGCGTCAGTTGCGTGGGCTTCAAATGCTTGCACGTCGTCGGTCGGACGGGGCATGAGACCTCCAGGCCATCGGAGAACCGTCTAAGACGGTTCTAGCAGCGCCCCGAGCCACGCCGCAACCGGCTAAGGTGGTTCCATGCGTGCTGCGTTCCCCGAATTCCGCCTCGGCAACGTGCTGGCCACCAGCTTCACCGGGACCCTGTCGGAGCGTCACGGCAACGCTGTGGAGCGCATCCCCACGCCACAGCGACTCATGGACTGGCTGACGGTGAACGGCCTCGCCGTGGACTCCTGCACCGCCGCCCAGCTCGACCTCGCCCGGGAACTGAGGGAGTCGATCCACGCCGCCGCGACGGCGGCCGCGGTCCAGGACGCTCTCCCTGCATCTGCTGTCCACGTCCTCAACGACTGCAGCGCTCAGGGGCGGGCGGCCGCGATCCTGACGCCCCAGGGCAAGCGGCAATGGCGACTCGGCTCGGCTTCCTGCGTGGAAGATGCCCTCAGCGTGATCGCCGCCGACGCGATCAGCATCATCGCAGGCGAGCGGGACGGAAAACTGGCCTTGTGCGCATCACCGACCTGCCGAGCCGCCTTCTTCGACACCAGCCAGAGCCGCACCCGCAAATGGTGCGACATGAACACCTGCGGAAACCGCCAGAAGAAGGCGCGCTTCAACGCCAACCAGCGCAAGAACCCCAGCCCAGCAGAGTGATCGTCACCTCGGTAGATCCAAGCGGGCCCCCACCTGCGACGCATTCGCCGCGCCCGGCGCACCTCAACGGCACCACCAAGACGGAGTCCTACGTGGCGACGCGGCCGTTGGTTCGGTCACGGGACGGCGCACGCGGAGCCGGACTCGCTGTCAGCTGCCGCCGAGGTCGCGAACTCCACGAAGAAGCATCCGGTCTGGGCCCGGAGCCCGGCCGCCGGGGCGAGCGGAGTCGTCAACGCCTGGCCGACACATGCGTGTTGACGCCTCGCGTGCAGAGCCGCATCACTGGCGGAAGGCGGCGACGACGATGCCCACGAAGGATCGGACGACGAGGCTGACGCCGCCTTTCGCATGGGCCACGACCACCGGGCTGTGCGGCATGTCGAGCAGGGGAACCATGGCGAGCCCTTCGTCCGGTTCGTGATCCATCGGCGTCATGCCGACCGTGCCGTTCCACAGCACGGCCTGCCTGCACTCGGTCACGGCCCGCACGACCGGTCCTGAGCGTTGCCTTCCTCCGCTCCAGTAGGAGCGCCAATGGGTGTCGGTGGTGTCGGGAAAGCGGAACCAGCTCCGATCGTCCAGGTCCGCAAGCGTGAGGTGGGGGCGAGCGGCCAGTGCGTCGTCGGCGCGCAGCAGGGCGGCAACGGGATCGCAGCGCAGTCGTGTGACGTGCAGTCCCCTTTCGTCGAACGGGCCGCGGGTGAGGGCGACGTCGACGCGGCCCGCGGCGAGCCCGCACGTGGGGTCGGTGAGGTCCGACTCGCGTACCTGGATTTCCACGTGCGGGTGGTGGCGGCGGAAGGCCTCCACGAGGCGGTGGCTGCCGGGGGCGATGCCGTCGCCCAGCATGCCCACGGTCATGGTGACCGGCCCCGAGAGCGCGGCGATGCGCGCGCGGATGCGCTCGGCGGCCTCCAGCAGTGAGCGGGCCTCGTCGACCAGAACGGCCCCAGCAGGGGTCAGCGTCACGCCGGCAGGGGTCCGGTCGAACAGCCGTGTCCCGAGGTCCGCTTCGAGGTTCTGGATGGCGCGGCTGAGCGGCGGCTGACGCATGTGCAGGCGTGCTGCGGCACGGCCGAAATGCAGTTCCTCCGCGACGGCGACGAAGTAGCGCAGCAGGCGCAGGTCCATTCCCGCACGATACCCGTCGGGTATCAGGGCTGCTGAAGAGGTCTTGGACAGGCGGCAGGGCCGGGCGGTGGAATCGAAGAGCCGCACGCCGACTGTTCAGGCACGAGTGCTGGACGGCGGATCCCCATGTACCGCGCGCGGCGACGTCGCTGAGTCCTCGGCCGGCAGCCGAGCGCGGCGTCACACGGCGGGCGCCGCACTCGGGGCCCTCACGTACGAAGGATGTGGTCATGGAGTTCGACAGGCGGCGGCGCAGTGTCGTCAAAGCCCTGGTATCCGGCGGAGTTGCGGTGGCGGGTGCATCCGCGATGGCGTGGCCGGTTGCCGCGCGGACACGGGCACAGGCGGCACGGTCCACGCCCCGGGGGGTGTGGCGCGCGCGGGCTTCTCTCCCGGTCAAGCGGGCCGAGGTCGCGGTGGCCGCGCTCGGGGGGCGCGTGTACGTCGTGGGCGGCACCGTGCAGCGAGGTGGCGAGGCCCCGGTGTGGGCGTCGACAGCGGTACACAGTTACGACCCTCGACGGGACCAGTGGTCGAGCCACGCCCCTTTGCCCAGGCCACTCACGCATGTCGCAGTGGCCGCGCACGGCGGACGGCTGTACGTGTTCGGCGGGTTCACCGGCGCGGTGCACATGAACCCGCAGCCGGACGCCTACGTCTACGACCCGCAGCTGGACCGCTGGGGCCGCCTGCCGGACATGCCGCTGGCGCTCGGATCGATGGGAGTGGCGGCCGTCTGCGGGCGACTGCATCTGCTCGGAGGACGGGACTCCCATCGCGTCGTCACCCCGGAAGGCTCGCCCATCTCCCTGGGGTTCGGGACCGTGCGCACCCACCACGTCTTCGACCCCCGGCACAACACCTACACCGCAGCCCAGCCCTTGCCGGCCGACAGCCGGGATCATGCCGGTATTGCCGTGCTCGGTGACCGCGTCCACGTCGTCGGCGGCCGCGTGGAGGACGTGGGCGACAACCTCACCCGCCACGACGTGTACGACATTCACCGCCGGCGATGGACACAGGCTGCACCCCTGCCCGTCGCCCGCTCCGCCGGAGCTGCCGTCGTCCTGAACGGACGCATCGTGTACGCGGGCGGCGAGTGCAGGCCTGGCAGCACCACCGACACCTTCGACGACGTCACGGCCTACGACCCCCGCACCGACCGCTGGTGTGCCGTCACGACACTGCCGGGCAGTCGCCACGGGTTCGGCGCTGTTGAACTGCACGGCCGCGCCTACTTCGTCGCCGGCTCACCGAGCTGCGGAGGAGGAGCCAGCGCCGACACCCTCGAACTGACCATGCAGCCCACAGGCCGATGATCCGACCCAGCCGGCAAGCCGTCGGCCGGCACCGTGGTCCTGCGCTACGGAGCGAAGTCCGGTCTGTCCCCGTCCCGGCGCACGACCAGTACGCAGAACACGGCGGGTGTGCCGGGCACGGCTGAAGCGTTCGACGACTTGGGCAACTTCGGCGCTTCCACCGCCACGACAGACCTGAACCGCGACGGCTGCACGGACAAATTCCGGACAAGCATCCGCGCGGGAACGTAGTACGGAATCTGCTGCGACGCGGGCTGCCGGGCGAGCTGAAAGGATGTCTCGGAGACCCTGGTGGCCGCTCTGATGGCGGCAGACGAGCGGTCGGTACGCGCCGGACGTCTGGCCCGTGTGGATTGTTGCCGGTCTGCGTGAACGCCTGCAGACGCTGCCCACGCCCGTGGGCGCCGGCGTCGGTTGCCGCGCTGGTGCGCAGGTGCTGAACTGAGCACATGTTGGGGCGGACGGTGTGGGAGCGAAATCTTCACCAGGCCGGTTGTGCGGCCGGACTGGCAGCGACTGGTGAGCGCATCGTCGTCCACGAACGCTGGACTCGCCTGGTGGGTCTCGATCCCCGCGACGGCACGCAGCGCTGGGATGTTCCAGTCGGCACGTGGCCCCGGGGGATCGTGATCGCCGGCGAACGCTGTTTGGTGATCCCGCAGAGTGTCCCTCGGCTGTTCTGCCTGGACGTGCGCACCGGGGAACTGCTGTGGACTGCACTGCTTGCTGAGTTCACCGGGCATCTCATTGCGACAGCGGACACAGTGATGGTCGGTGGTTGGCGCGGCTACACCCCGCTCACGGCCTTCGACCTGCGGACCGGGACGTTGCTCTGGCAGAGTGCCAGGAGTGCCGAGCTCGTGGTTCCGGCCGTGGCGGGCGCCGGTGTGTTGGTCGGTGAGCCGCACGGCAGCGAGATCCGCTTGATCGACCCGCGTGACGGACGGACCAGGTCGCGGTGGTTACTGCCCGAGCCGCTGGCCTCTGGCGATGCGGAACCGGTCCTCACACCGCTGGATGCCGATCGGGTCCTCGCCCGTTCCGGGCCACGTACGGTTGTCGAGATCTCGCTCTCCACAGGAGTCGTCGCAGACTTCTACCGATCTGACGAGGATCTTGCGTCGCAGGCGGTCGGCTGGACCGGATCGATGCTCTGGCTGCCCGACGTGCGCGGTGGGACCCTGGCCATCGATGCACACTCGGGCAGGCCGCTGCGCGCATTCGGCACAGTGCGACCGTTCGTCGGTCACCCCGTCCAGGTGGACTCCGGGTTCGTCCTTGCCGCACGCCACGGACTGCTGGGCCTGGTCGATCCAGACCTGGAGGCGCCCTGCTCCAGCAAGTTCGTCAGCCGCAGGATCAACGCACTGTGCCCCCACGGCCCGGGCACGGTACTGATCCTGACCAAGGGCACGTTGCGCGTCGTCGAGGTCGATACGACCGCTGGTCCATGACCGACTGTTTCCGGGAGAGTCGCTCGGCTCCGGCCGCCGGGTGCGGTGTGCGATCGGGGCTGAGCAACACGATCTTCCTGACGTGATGTGTGGAAGAGTCGGACGCCCTTGCCCACGTCGGCCGTATGAGGTCGAGCCCTGGGGTTGAGAAGATCAGGAGCCCTTCCATGCCCGATGAGATCACGCTGCGCCCGGTAACCGCCGACGATCTCGACCTGTTCGAGCGCGAGTTCAATGGGCCGGAGGGGACCGGCCCGTACCAGTGGTTCGGCTTCGGTTCACCGGCCGGCCTGCGCCGACAGTTCGCCGAGACCGGCCTGCTCGGCCCTGACAGCGGCGTGCTCTCGGTCGCGGAGGGCGGCCTGACGGTGGGCCGGGTCGAGTGGTTCGCCAGCACTTGGGGGCGGCCCGCCACCTCCACCTGCTGGACCCTGGCGATCGGCCTGGTGCCGTCCGCGCACGGCCGCGGCATAGGCACCCGGGCCCAGCGACTGCTGGCCGAGTACCTCTTCGACCACACCAGAGCCGAACGACTCCAAGCCTGGACGGACTGCGCCAACCTAGCCGAGCAGCGCGCGTTGGAGAAGGCGGGCTTCGTCAGGGAGGGCGTGCTGCGCTCCGCGCAGTGGCGTGGCGGCCAGTGGCACGACCAGGTGATCTTCTCCATGCTCCGCGCGGAGCGGTCCGGCGAATCCTGATCGAGCACAGCCGCGGGCGTCATGACCGGCACCCGGTGGGAAGGGCAGGACGTCGGCAACTGGTTCCGCGTGCCGACACCCCGCAGCGCTCCAGGTCCGCGCTCGTCCGCAGCGAGGTGACGGCCATCCGCAGGCCCGTGGCGACCGCCTGCGGCCGCGCCGGCTCCGCGATGGCCCGGTGTCCTCGCCGGTGCGTTGCTCGCACGGTGGCGGGAGGGGGCTCAGCGTGCGGCCTGAAGGTACTTCAGGACGGCCAGCACACGTCGGTGGTCGTCCGGCGACTGATGCAAGTTCAGTTTCTGCAGGATCTGCCGGACATGGGCTTCCAGCGTCTTGGGACTCATGGACAGCGTTCCGGAGATGGCCACGTTGGAACGCCCTTCGGCCATGAGTGCCAGGACTTGGAGTTCCCTGGCTGTGAGGCCCGAGAGAACATCGGGCCGGCGCGGCCGCCGCATCAGGGTGGTCACGATCGTGGGATCGATGACGCACTCGCCCTCGACGACACGGCGCAACGCGTCGACGAGGAGGGCGATGTCCGATACGCGCTCCTTGAGGAGATACCCCAGATGCTCGGGCGCCTCGCTGATCAGACGCATGGCGTAGTGCGCCTCGAGGTACTGCGACAGGACGAGGACGCCCATGCCGGGATCCAGGGATCGCAGCGTGCGGGCGGCGACCAGGCCCTCATCCGTGTACGTCGGCGGCATCTTGATGTCCACGATCACGGCGTCGGGCGCCGCGGAGTCAAGTTCGCGCATCAGGGTGGCGGTGTTGTCGGCGGTCCCCACCACCTCGCAGCCGGCCTCCGAGAGCAGTCGTGCCAGGCCGTCGCGGATCAGCATCGAGTCGTCGGCGATCACGACTTTCATCGGATGTCCCCCGTTCGTGATCTTCATTCGATTCTGCTGTCTCGGCCGGGATGCTGGCTGTGAGCAGTGTCCCGCCCGCGGCCCCGTCGCCGACAGTGACGCTGCCGCCCAGGGCCTCGACCCGGTCGGCGATCCCTCGCAGCCCCGAGCCGTTGCTGTCGGCGCCGCCTCGGCCGTCGTCGCTCACGCGCACCACGACGGTGCCCGCGTCAGCGACAACCTCGATGCTCGCCCTTGTGGCGGCCGCGTGCTTGGCGACGTTCGTCAGCGCCTCGGCGCACACGAAGTACGTGGCCGCTTCAATCGGAGGTGGCAGTCGGCCGACGTCGACCGACACCGAGACCGCCACTCCAGCCCGGTCGGCGAGCAGTGGCAGTGCGGCGCCGAGCCCGCCGGCGGTGAGGCTGGGCGGCCTGACGCCTTGGGCGAACTGGGCCAGTTCGCGCTGGGCGGCGGCCACCTCGGCCAGTACCTGCGAAAGCACGGCGCGCCCTTCCTCGTCCGTCTCCGCTTCGAGGGCGCGGAGGTGGCGCAGTGCCTGAGCCAGATGGGTTTGCGCTCCTGTGGCCAGTTCCGCTTCCAGCGCGCGCCGCTGGGCGTCCGCCGCCTCCACGATGCGGCGGCGCGCTGTGGCGAGCTCGGCCATGCGGGCGTGGACTTCCGCTCTCATGCGCGCGTTGGCGACGGTCAGGCGCAGCGCCGAGATGGCGCCGTGCAGCAGCTGCTGGTCCGACAGCACCGCGGGCTCGTGGATGAGTACCGCGACGGGCTCACCGCCGTCCTCGACAACCGTCGTCACCCGCCCAGTGGAATGCTGGGCGATGTCGAGCGGTCGACCGGTTTCGTCGCAGTACGCCTGCCGGCCGGGCACCCAGTAGCCCAGGCTCAGGCCGGGATCGCCCAACGCCCTTGCCAGTTGGCCTTGGAGCCCTGCGACGTCCGTACGGCGGCCGAGTTGTGTGACCAGTTCGGCGAGGGTGGCCTCGCTCCAGCGGCCGCACAGCAGATCCAAGGTCAGCCAGATGACCACCAGGCAGATGGCCGTGTCGTAGACCAGCAGGACCGCGCGGTCCGCGCCCCACTCCAGCAGCACGTTGGTGCTGCCCAGGGCCAGCACGGCGGCAAAGACCAGCGCCGCGGCCAGCGCCGAACGGCCCGCCCTTCGGGCGGGGCCCGACGTCCGGGCGAAGACGTCGAGGGCTGCCGCGACCACGAGAGCTGACAGTCCCACGGTCAGCCAGGGCGCGGAGACAGAGACCTCGTAGAGAGCCGCCCCATAGGTGGCGAGGACCACGCCCATGGCCGGCCGCCGGTGCAGCCGCCCTATCGGATAGGACAGATGCAGCTGGACCAGCGGACCCCGGTGGAGGAGGACCAGGCCGGGAAATGCGCTGCCCAAGAGCCAGCACACCCCGGCGATCGCCATGAGCGGACCGACGCGGCTGCCTCGCCTGCCCGCCCAGGTCACCGCGCCCGCTGCGAGAAGCACCGCACCCACCGCGGCATCGGCCAGGGACAACATCGCATCCGGCATGGCCCGTTCACCCCGCCAGCGCCAGCAGCGCGATGCGCGACAGCTTGTCCTTGGGGAGGAAGCCGCGGGCCGCGCTGCGCTCGAGCCGCCCCGCGTACACGGTGGCGTCGCGGCTGGACGTGAGGATGACGGCGGGCCGATCCCGCCCGCCCTCGGTCAGGCGCGCGCAGACGGCGAACCCGTCGATGTCCGGCAGCACGATGTCCAGCAGCACGATCTGGGGGTTCAGCCGCTCGGCCGCACAAAGGGCCGACGCGCCGTCCGTGGCCTCCCCGACCACGTCGAAGCCCTCCGCCTCCAACAGTGCCCTGGCGAAGGCCCGGAAGCCTGCGTGATCGTCCACGATCAGAAGGGTCGGGGCCATCGTCCCAGGGTGACCGTGTGGAGGACGGCGGCGCATCAGGGCTGCCCCCGATGCGCCGTCGCGCCGCCGTGGGGCCTGTTCAACGGGTCACCGTCGTCCTGGCCCAGGGCTGCTTGGTACCGCCGAAGGTCACGGCATAGCCTCCGCAGTCCGCGCAGTCGCCGAAGTCGAAGTTGTCGAAGGTGAGTCGGTCGCCGGTGAGGCGGAAGGTGGCGTTGAAGGTGAACAGTCCGTCGAGATGGATGCGGTCGCGGAACGCCTGGTAGGGCCACCGCTCGGTCTCGCCGTGCGGGTCGGTCTTGGTGAGGATGCCGTGGTCGAAGCTCAGGGTCCACGTACCGTTCGGGGGACGTTCGGTCCAGGTCTCGTCCCCCGGCCAGTGCCGCCAGTCCGAGTCGGCCATCGTGCGCGTCCACGTCCCTTCGAGCGGACTGGCCGTGGTGGACTTGCCCGCGCATGAGGCGGTGTCAGGGCCTACGCCGGTGGTCTCCTTGAGGTACTGGATCTGCTCGAGCCAGTCCGCCGTGCGCGTGTCCTTGCGCAGTCCGGCATAGACCGGCTTCAGGGCCGCCTCCATGGCTTTGAGATCGGCAGTGGAGGCCGCGGGGAACTTCATCCCGAGCCTGCACAGGGTGGGCGCAGCCTCCCGGTCCTCGTTGCGGGAGGCATCGACGCCCTGTGTGAGGGTCTGCTCGATCGCCTTCGCGAGGACGGCCCTCTGCTGCGGGGAGAGCTTGTCGTGGGCGGCCTTGCCCATGACGACCACGAGGGCGCGCGGCCACAGGGCGACGTTGCCGGTCACGTACCTGGCATCGCGGTCATGATGCCTGCCGAGGACCGCGCCGAGTTGCATCTGAACGCCGCCATAGGACGTGAGGTCGGTGCTCGCGGGTGCCGTGACGGCCGTCGCGCCCAGGGCCCGCAGGCTTGCGTCCATCAGGGCCGAATCCTGACTGACGATCTCCTGGCCCTTGAGGGCGTCCGGATTCACCAGGACCGTGCGAGTACCCACCAGACGCGCCAAAGGCCCGGGCAGGACACCGATGCCGACCACACCGGCCTTTCGCACTCCGCGGAGCATCTTCGCCGGAATGCCGGCCTCGAACACCCTCGCCTCCAGCTCGTAGCTGTCCACCAGCATGGGTGCCAGCAATGCCTGGAAGTCCGTGATGCCGACCCGGTCGAACGAGCGGGCCCCCACCCAGGCCATGTCGGCCTTGCCTTCGCGGATGTCGCCGAGGGTCGCGACTTCCGGCCGGGCCTCTCCTTCGCGCCACTCGTCCCGGAACTTGATCCTGATCGTCTTCTTGGACAACTGCTCGACCCGCTCGGCCCAGGCCACCAACTGCGGCGCCCTGACGGCTCCGCCGGGGTTGGCGAGGGTGAGCACAGTGGCCTCGGCACCGGCGTGTCCCCCCGCCCGGTCCGTCGACGGGGCCGAACACCCCGCCGAGATCAGCAACGCTCCCCCAACTGCCGCCGCAGCCAACCACGTTCCTTGTTTCCGCCGTTTCACGGGGCACCTCCCATCGATGCCCCTGACGCTAGGGACGCCCCCAGAGCGGGACATCGGGGCTGTCCCTGCCGAACGCCACCGCCAGAATCAGGGACAGCCCTCTGTCAGAACAAGGCCCGTCCCGGGACCATCGTCCCCACAGCGCAACGAAGCGACTCGCCTGCCGGAGGCATGCCTGATGCCGATACGCCTGCTGCTGTTCGGGCTGGGAGCCGCTCTCAGCCTGGTCACCGTGGACATTGCGCGGACGGAGCGGGGCTTCTCCACGGCTCTCACGACACCGCACGGCCTGACCGCCCTGCTGGGTGCCGGCTGGGCGCTGCTGATGTGCGCTCTGGCTCTGAGGAGGCGACCTTCCGACCGACGGACAGGACTGCTGCTGTTCGTCGCGTCCTACGCCTGGTTTCTGTCGGAGTGGGACAACCCGGGCACGACTTCGTCACTCGTGTTCTCCGTCGGTCTCGCCCTCAACGCGGCATGCCCGGCAGCGGTGGCGCATGCGGTCCTGGCCTACCCCGGCGGCCGCCTCGGGTCATGGCCCGCACGCACGCTCGCCGCGGCAGGCTACGCGATCACCGTGGGCGTACAGGGCGTTGGCGCGGCCACGTACTTCCGTCCTCAAGCCCAAGGCTGCTCACAGTGCCCACGCAACTGGTGGGCAGTGGCCGACGCCCCGACTCGCGCACAGAGCATCGCATCCTGGGGCGTGCAGGCGGGTACGGCCTGGCTCTGGGCACTCATCATCTTCCTCGTCTGCCGCCTCCTCACCTCCGGTGGCGCCGCACAGCGGTCCACCGGCCCGACGACGCTGTGCGCCCTCGGCTACTTCACGGCCGTGGCCATCTCCTACCTCCACAGCCTCGACCGCGGCTTCCTCGGCACCGACGGTCTCGACGGCCAACTGTGGCAGACCCAGGCCGGGGCACTGATCCTGCTGGCGGCCGCGCTGACCGCGGAGACGGTCCGCGCCCGGCTCAGGCACGGCGAGCTGACCCGCATGGTGATCAACCCCGGTGACGCGGCCACGCCGAGCAGACTGCGCGACGCGATAGCCGAACGCCTCGCAGACCCCGACCTGCAGATCGCCTATCCAGTCGGAGACGGCAACGATCACGTCGACGCAGCGGCCAACCCGGTCGCCCTGCCCCCGCCCAACGGCAGAGCCGCCACCCCGCTCCACCGCGGCGACACCCACATCGCCACTCTGATTCACCGTCAAGGCCTGCCCATTGACCCGAGTGCGATGAACGAGCTCATGTCCGGCACCCACATGGCCCTGGAACACGGGCGCCTCCACGCCGAATGCCTCGCCCAACTCGCCGGCCTGCGCGCCTCCGGCACCCGCATCGTCACCGCGGGCGACGAGGAGAGACGCCGTCTGGAGCGCGACCTGCACGACGGCGCCCAGCAGCGCCTTGTGGGCCTGGCCCTGGGACTGCGGCTGCTCCGCCTCCGATCGACGGCCGTGCCAGACCGGCTGGACTGGGCCGAGCAGGAGCTCGACCAGGCCATCGCCGAGCTCAGACGGCTGGCGCGGGGACTCCACCCCGTCCTGCTGAAGGAAGCCGGCCTCGCCGTCGCCGTCGAAGCACTGGGCCACACCCGAGACCTGCGCATCGAGGCCCTCCCCCGCGTGCGCTTCCCTGATGTCCTGGAATCCACGGTGTACCTGATGGTGGCCCGGATGAGCGAAAGCAGGGCAACAACCGTCCGCATCGACACCTGCGACGGGCGACTGATCACGCACGTGACGGTGGCAGGCGGAATGCCCGACCTCGCCGACCTGGCCGATCGGATCACCACACTCGAAGGGGAGTTCACCTCCCGCACCGAACACGGCCAGACACGGGTCACCGCCCAACTTCCACTGCACAGCCCTGGCCAAGCCGCCGACACCGGCCCCTGAGGCCGACGCCGCGACTCCGTTCGTGCCCCTGCCGGAACACCGGTCCGGCCGGAACACCGGTCCGGCCGGCCCGAGGGCGGACGCCCGTGTACGCGGGCAGGTCAGACGCGGGTGGTGTGTCGGTCCAGGAGGGCCCGCAGCCGGTCGACGTCGTCGGGCGTGCTCAGCCCGTGCTTGGGCAGGACCTCGAGACACATGATGTTGGGGTCCCTGCTGAGCAGGACGAAATGGCCGCGCGTCTCCCGGTAGCCCTGAAGAACCGACCACTTCTGGATGAGCGTGCCATGGTCACTGCTGGTGGTGATCCCGGCCGAGGACACGGTGGTGCGGTACTCGCCCTGCCATCCGACAGTCCGCTGCACCTGAGCGGCCTGCAGCCGCGGATAGGCGCCCACCAACAGGACGACGAGCAGGAAGAGAACGGTGGAGACCACGTCGACACTCCCCCGGTTGATGGTGCCCACCAGCCACTGCCCCACCCACAGTGCAAGGAACACGCTCCGCAGCACCAGCCCCCACCGCTTGATCCGCGCCCGGACCCGCAGACCGACCAGCGTGTCGGCGGGCTGCGGGCGATACACCAACTGCACCGCCGACCCGCCCACTACACCGCCGACAACTTCCCCACCATTGTCGGTGACTTCGCGGCCCTCGGCCATGATCCCTCCCCCAGTGAGACGACCCGCGGATCCTACCGACTTGATGGTCGCCCAGCCGCCTTCGGCCGCTTCGGCCCTCGAGCAGAAGGCGGCCGCAGCCACCTGGAAGACCCCTTCCTGGTGCACCGTCGCCACCCAGGACAAGAACGTCCCGCCGGCTGCACTGCACTTCGTGCCCTGTGCCGGCGCCTGACGGTGCGGTGCGAGCAGCAGGGCCAGCTCGTCGTAGCGGTGGCGAGGTCGCACCTGCGCTGCCCCGGTGACGGCGCCCGCGTGAGCCGGCCGGAGACCTCACCCGCCGGGACCCGGCGGCACGTCCGCCCTCGGCGGCTGCAGACGTCTCCGGACAGACGGCCACACGTCGCTCGTGACGGACCGGCGATGCCGCGCCGCGGTGCTGTCTCAGCCGATGGTGACGACACGCGCCCAGGGCGGCGGGGTGTCCGGGACGTAGTCGGGGTTCTCCTCGTCCACGGCACGCAAGGGACGGGGGAAGAGACCGACGACGGTGCGACAGGGCGGCTGCGCGGAGGGCCAGGGCGTCTGGCCGTCCGTGAGGGCGACGATCACGTCGGGGCGGGGCCGAGAGCGCAGCGCCCGCGCGAAACCGGAGCGCAGATCCGTTCCTCCGCCGCCGACCAGTGCGATGTTCTCCGCGCGGCAGAGCTGGACGGCGACCCCGGCCGCCGCGTCGCACGAGATCACCGAGACCAGGTCGCGCCGTCCGCCCACCGCCCGTGAGATCGCCGCCACCTCCAGCAGTGCGCTGCCCAGTTCGGCGTCGCTCACCGACCCGGAGGTGTCGATCACGACGCAGACCCGGGGCGGTGTACGGCGCAGGCTCGGCAGCACCACTCCCGGGACCGAGGCCGACCGCCGGGACGGACGCCGGTAGCTGTGGTCCTCACCCACCCCCGGCGCACCCGCCGCCGAGCGGACCGCCGCCCCCAGCAACTGCCGCCACGGCTGCGGCGGATGGAACGCCTCGTCCGCCCACCGGCGCCACCCCTCGGGAGCGTCGCCCGGTCGGCCCTTGATCCCCTCCGCGACCCGGAAACGGACCGCGTCCCGCTGCTGCCTGGTCAGCCCGTGTGCCCCATCGGGTCCCAGCTCCCACGGGCGGTCCTGCCCGTCGGCACCACTGCCGCAGTCCAGCCAGGCCAGTGCCGAGTCGAGCCCGGACATCGACGTCGTCCGCAGGTACTCCTCCATCAGCAGCCCGACGGGCAGCCGCAGCAGTGACGGCAGCACCGCCCCGGCAGGCAGGGGCAGACCGTCACCGTAGATGTCGTCGTTGATCTCGAAGTCGGCGGCGATGTTCCGCCGCAGCCTCCCCCAGCCTTCGGCCCGGGCAACCCCCGTCTCGTTGCCCTCGCCCGGCCCGTGCTCCTCGTGCTCCCGCGCATACCGCTCGCCCCGCCCGTGGTGGTCCCGGAGCAGATGTGAGACCTCGTGCACCCAGACGCCCGCCAGCTCCTCCACCGGAGTGCGCGCCACGAAGCGCGGGGAGACATAGCAGCGCCAGTGGGCGTCCACCGCCATCGTCGGTACCGAACGGTCCTCCACCACGTGCAGTGCGAAGAGCGCGCTGGCCAGGTAGGGACGGACCTTCACCGCGTGCAGTCGAGCGGCCAGCAACTTCTCCATGTCCAAAGGGAGTCCGGGACCGCCGAGCGGCTCGTCTGAGCCGGTCGGCGGTCCCGGCACGATGGGCCGCACCGGGCGTGGTGGCGCGGGTGGGGACATCGGGCGCGGCACCGGGCGTTTCACGGCCCCCGTCATCGGGACACCCCCGTCACGCGGCCTGCGTCGGCCGCCGCTGCGGCCCGCACCACCGACCGGTCCGCCCGTCGGGCAAGACCGACCACCCCTGTTAGCCGCTCCACCGCCTGCGGCACCTCCCAGTCGTCGCGCCGCAGCGCGGCCAGCGCCGTCGCAGGGGCGACCAACAGGTCCGGGGCGCCGGTCTCCAGCGCCCGTACCAGCACTGCCCAGGCCGCCTCCCACCGCTCCCGATCCGGCCGCGCACCGACGGCGGCCACCACCGCCTCCAGCGCCGCCTGACGCAGATCGCCCCGCACCGGCAGCTCTGTGGAGGCCGGATCGGCCAGCAGCGACTGCGGATCCGGCAGGTCCATCCGGTCCAGGTGGGCGAGGAGTTCGAGCCCCGGCCCGTCCCCCACCGCGCCCCGCACCAGCAGTGCCAGCACCTCCCGGGAGACGGAGGCCGCCGTGCCGAAGGCCAGCAGGGTCAACGCGGCCTCCCAGCTCCGGGGCGAGGGCCAGGCTCCGCCGCGCCGGGTCTCGGTGCTCGGCATCCGGTGGATCAGCGTCGGCCGGGCTTCGAGGAAGCCGCAGACCGCGCGCCGGGCGAAGGCGACCGCTTCCGGCAGCCGCTCCTGCACCAGCCGGGGCAGTTCCGCGCGGGGCCAGACCCCTCCCAGCCCGCGTACCACCACCTCCCGGTCGTGCACCCAGTACAGATGCACGAACCGGTTGGCCAGCGGTGGGCTCAGCTCCCATCCGTCCGCCGCCGACGCGCGTGGATTGGCGGCGGCCACGATCCGTACGCCCGGCGGCAGTTGAAGGGCACCGACCTTCCGCTCCAGGACGACCCGGAGCAGTGCGGCCTGCACGGCCGGGGTGGCGGTGGAGAGTTCGTCCAGGAAGAGCAGCCCTCGCCCGGCGCGCACGAGGTCCACCGCCCACTGGGGTGGCGCCATCGGCACCCCCTGCACCGCCGGGTCGTCGCCCACGATGGGCAGCCCGGAGAAGTCGGAGGGTTCGTGGACGCTGGCGATCACGGTGGTCAGCGGCAGGTCGAGGGAAGTGGCGAGCTGTGTCAGGGCCGCGGTCTTGCCGATGCCCGGCTCACCCCAGAGCAGTACGGGCAGGTCGGCTGCGACGGCCAGGGTGAGCGCTTCGAGCTGCTCGTCGGGGCGTGGTTCGGTCGTGGTGGACCGCAGGAGGGTCAGGAGGTCGTCGGCGAGGGTGAGTTGGGTGCCGGTTCCGGATGTGTCGGCGGAGGTCGGCGCGGCCGCGCCGACGGCCGCGACCGTGGCGGGCAGGAGCGTATTGGAGGTCGTCATGGCATCACCTGGGTGCGATAAGGGAACGGGACGGCCCGTCCTGGATGGCGTGGGGTGTCGGCGCGGAATGCGCGGCGCGGGAAAGTGACGTCGGTGGGGCAGCCGGTCAGCGGTGCAGCCCGGTGCGGGGCCGGGCCTGGCTGCTGCGCTTACGGCTCATGTCGTGTGGCGTACGACGGTTGAGCCGGGGACGGTGGTCCGCCTCCGAGTGCCGCGCACTCGAGGTCTTCCCGTCCCCGACCGCACCGGCGGCGGGGTGTTCGGCGACCAGCCCCGAGCGGAAGAGTCCGTGGTCGATACGGCGGGCCACGGCCGACTCCAGTTCCTGCCGGAGCGGTCCGTCGCGCAGGATCGCACCGGGACCGAGCAACCTTTCGACCACGTCAAGCGCCCCGGCGGCGTCACCGTGGGCGAGCCGTTCGCGGACCGCGGGCAGTTCCTCCGGGTTGCAGTGCACCGCGTCGATCGCCCGCAGGCACGGCAGCGCCGGACCGCCGAGAGCCACCAGCAGTTCTTCCCTGCGTAGTTGGGCGGGGTCGTGATCGATCGCCGTCAGCACACCGTCCCGCAGCGCGATCCGGTGGATCTCGCCCCGGCACTGCACCCGGTGCGGATCGCCGGTTTGGGGGGCGAGACCGACCACCGGTGCCGTGCCGGAAGCTGCCACCGAGCCGGAGGTCTCCAATGCCGCGGCGACGAGCGGATGCAGCCGCTGGGCCGCGACCAGCCCGGCCCGCAGCAGCTCCAGGTCCGGAAGCACCCGGACCGCCGCCTCCGGCAGCACCGGAAGCGCCGCGACCTCCTGCGGCGGCAGCGCCTCGCGCAGCGGCCGGAACGTCGGGGCATGGCTGTCGTCGAGGGCGACGAGTTCGAGCACCGTGCGGCTCCGCGCACCGAGCCGCACGGTGAACGCCCCGAGAGGGCGGCCCTCGGCCCGCAACAGCAACTCCGCCTCGGCGGCCCAACGTGCCACCGCCCACGCGGAATCGAGGAGGTAGGGCTGATCCGCCCGACCTGGCAGATCCGACCGGTCCGGCAGGACGGGATGGCCGGGTGCGTGCGCCCGGGCGGGCGGCGCCACCGCCGGTACCCGGCCCGCCCCACACCGCCGCGCCAGTTCACCGCTCCGCCCGGAATCCCAGAGATGGCGGTGCAGGTCGAGCCGGAAACGCCGGTCGGGATGCGGGTGCGGATGATGCCTGTGGACACCGTCCCCGGACCCCTCCCACAGGGCCAGGGACATCCGCTGTCCTGCGTCCGCCCAGGCCGGAGGTGTCCGCACCACCAGATGCAGCGGCGTGGTGCCGGAACTCCGGTAACAGGCCAGGGAGAAGGTCAGGCCGGGCCGAAGCCGCCCGTCGGGGGCGATCCGGGGCATGTGCCAGCGGAGCAGATCCGGAGCCAGGAGTCGCAGATCTGCACGAAGACGGGTGACGAGATCGGTGCCGTGGCGATCGCGCACGGCGCGCAGATCGAGATCGACATCGAGCCGGGCGGCGGCGCAGGCCCCCGCCCAGTCGCCGACCGCACGCCGCGCGGTCGCAGTCTCGATCATGGACGGTGGCACGGCGTACTCACGCACGCGCTGCCACATCAACAAGCGGGTCGGAGCCTCGTTCGCAAAGTGATGTGCCATCAGCACTCACCTTGCGCGAACGATTCCCCCGTTCCATACGAGGAGAGATTCTTCATCGTCGGCATCGTAACCACGACGACGACAATCTGTCAGGCCCATTGAGTCACGCATCGACGGTCGACTTCAGCGACATCCGCGTGATGAAGGGCGGGCCGGCCGCCGGTCCGTCCCCGGTGGACCGGTGCAAGTCCGACAGCAAGCACCTGATCGTCGAGGCACACAGCGTCTCGGATCGCCGGCACGGCCCGGATCAGCGGGATCAGCTGGGTGACGTCGAGTGAGGGCAGGTGATGCACCTAGGAGGGGGCCTGCTCGATGCGTCAGTACGCACGCGCAGCAGTCGAGCCCGTATCCGATCACATCCGGGATCTCAGTACGTCGACCTCACAGCCCGGCGCGAAGGGGTCGAAGCCGTGCTCGCCCAGCCAGCGAACGATCAGCAGGCTTCGCAACGACCACCACGCGCGGATGACGTCGAGGTCGACGTCGGTGCCGTAGCCGGCGAGAACGTCGTCGAGGTGCTCCTCGTGTCCGAGCGTGAAGGTGGCGAGGTCGAACAGGGCATCACCCTGGCCCGCCTCGGACCAGTCGATGATGCCCGTGACCTCGTCGCCGTCGACGAAGACGTGCGCGATCTGCAGGTCGCCGTGCGTGAACACCGGAGTCCACGGCCGGAGCGCGGCCTCGGCGACCTGGCGGTTGCGGGTGACCAGGTCGGCGGGCAGGACGCCGTTCGTCACGAGCCGCTCACACTCGTCGTCTAGTTCCGCCGCCAGCGCGTCGATGCTCCGGCCGGCCCGGCCGGGCCGGGGCGGCAGCGGCGCGTCGTGCAACTTCCGGATGGCGGCGCCCGCCGCGGCCCACGCCGCCGGCGACCCGGTCGACGGCCCGCCGAGGCGGCCGAGCGTCGTCCCCGGGACCGCTGCGATCGCGAGCACGGGCGGGTTGCGCCACAGCACCTCCGGGGTCGGGACCGGCGCCAGGGACATCACCTCGACCTCGACGTCGATGCGCGCCTGATCGGAGTCCACTTTCAGGAACACGTCACCGACACGCAGAGTCGCACGCTCGGAATGGGCGACGACGACTTCGACCTCATCCATGGGCGCCCAGTATCCCGGGGACGACCGTCGACGTCGCCGGGTTTGTCGCGTGCGAATACGCGGCTGACCGCGGCCCCGCCACCCAGCGACCTCGTGCACGACACCGACCTCTGACCAGCTCCGGCCCACCACTTTTGTCAGGAGTCCTGAGTGGGATCATCTGGCGGCGTCCACACGTCGGGTCCGCCGCCTCGCCATTCGATCAGCTCGGGGTCGTCGATCGCCGTATCCGCCTCTGGCAGGCCCGCGAGGCGCAGGAACTCCACCAGGTCCAGCAGGTGGTAGGCCGTGCCGACCGATTCGCCGCGGATCATCACTCGCCTGCCGCCCTCGGGATCCGGCGAATGTACGACCACGGGCACGCTCTCGACCATGGTCCCAGCCTCCCACTCCGACAGCCTGGACGGATGTCCGCGCTGCTCACTCCACGTGCCCGAGCTCCCAACGCGGTCGACAGTGGCTGCGGGCGGGAATGCCGTCGACGAGGACGCTCAGCGCCTGGTCCCTGGCTGCACCCCTGGGCCTCTTGCCTGCCACCTGGCAGCCGTCGACATGGGACGTAGAGCGCGGGGGCGTGTCCATCGAGGCCCCGCTCGATGAGCCAGTCCGGTGCCGGGGGGCGGGCTTCGGCGCCGCGCTGGCCTTCGGCTTCACGGCATTCCTCGGCTGAGATCCACCACCGAGTGCGGTCGAGGTCCTGATCTTGGACGCGTTCCAGTGGGCGCAGGAGGTCGCGCCCAGACGTAGCAGATTCGTTCATGTATTCGATTCCAGGCACTGCGGCTACCCACCTGCACCACGAGGGGCCCGAGCCGACGGGAGAACGCCATGCACCGCGACCTGCGAGCACTCGCCGACCTCGGCATCAACCCGTTCCGCCTCGACCCCGCCCCCGACGTAGCGCCCCGCCGCTCCGGCTGGGAGGCCCGCGTCGACCAGACCTCAACCGACAGGAGGTTGAGGCGGACTGGATGGCGCGTGCTGCCTGGACTGCCAGGAAGTCACCTGCGACGACTGCACTCTCGCCGCCAGGGGGCCGTGGTGACACGAAAGACCTCGCCGCCCCCAACGATCGGGGCGCCAACCATCAGACCGTGAACCCAAGTTGTTGACGGCGCCTCGCAGCAAGGTCGTATCCATCAGCCCATACTGGCTGCGTGATCTGAAGCCCCGCCCCGGCGTGATGCATCCGGGCGGACCGCTGCCCAATGGGGGGACATGGCGAACTTCAGGACGCTCGCCGAGCTCGCTGCCCGGCATGAGCAGCAAACCGACCCGCTCGCACGCCCTCAGCGTCGTGTGGCTGCACTCGTCGAGCATCAACGGT
Organism: Streptomyces siamensis; assembly: GCF_039543605.1. Lineage (NCBI taxonomy): Bacteria > Bacillati > Actinomycetota > Actinomycetes > Kitasatosporales > Streptomycetaceae > Streptomyces > Streptomyces siamensis. The sequence continues at coordinate 171,621 of NZ_BAABKB010000023.1, forward strand.
CCGCGGACTTCATACGCCACATGATCGGCAACCGGGCCGTCGCAGATCTCAACCGGCTCACTCTCGGTGGGGCGCTGCATGCCGATGGGCCCCGACGGTGGTGCGAGCGCCACGGGTACCGCTGCATCTCCAGCTGGGGAGATGTCGGTGTCATTGCACAGCGCGGCACCGAACTGCCGGTCGCCGCGAGTCTCGGAGACAGTCTGGTGTGGGGCGGAGAGCGGATCACTTTGGAGAATCCCGCACAGCCCGCTTGAGCCCCATCTCCACATCGATCCGCGGCAGCCCGGCCTCCTTGGCGAACGCGGACACGACTTGCAAGCGGTCGCGGCAGCGCTGGGCGATCTCGAATTCGACGAGGACAGGCGCGGTCCAGTGCACGGTGGTTCACCCATACCGCCACATCGCACTCCCGCAATGCGCTCACCGTCTCAGGCAGCCCCACTGCCTGCCTCAGCTGGAGCAGTTGACGGTGCAGGGCACCTCGATCCGGTCTGCACCCTGACTGGCCTCGGCGCTTCGCCGGGGCGCTGACGGGTATGCACGTATGTGGCGCGACGGACATGGCGGGGCAACCGGCAACGAGCGCTGCCTCTGTCACCCGAGGTGCCACTACACTGCGCCGTGGCACCACAGGACACACAGCAACTGGCCGAACGCGAACGGGGAGCGGCATGGCTACGGGGGGATGGGGCCCGGGAAACGGCCCGGGTCAACCTGGCGGCAACGGACCGGGAGGCCAGGGCGGCTGGGGTGCTCCCTACGGACCACCGCAGGGCGGCCCGTACGGTCCGCCACCACCTGATCCGGGCCCGTACCCGAACCAGCCTCCGTACCCGAACCCGTACCCCTACGGCCCCCAGCCGACGAGGCCCGCCGTCCAGCGTTCCCGCGGCTGCCTGTCGTACGCCTCACCCTTCGGGCTTGTCGGCGCGATCCTGCGCTCCGCGCACCGCGTCGCCACCAGGCTCTTCGCGCAGGAGGGTGAAGGCCGGATCGTGGACCGTGCCGTGGACCGCGTCCAGGTGGCCCGCACGGTACTCGGTGCCGCCGCCACCATCGGCCTGATCCTCGCCTACAACGTGGACCCGAACCGCTGGGAGGACGCGGCGTACGGCGGTGCCGCCCAACTCATCGTCGCCCCGTTCGTGCTGATCGTCGCCGCGCCTCTGGTCATCGTCGGATTCATCTACTACGCGCCCCCGCGCCTGCGGCCGCATCTGCGCTCCCGGCTGCGCGCTCCGCTCAAAGCGGTCGGCTGGTACGTGCTGACGTTGGTCGTCATCGGCGGAGTCCTCGTCCCGACGGCCCTGACCGTCAACGCCGACGACGGGAAGGACTGGTGGGAGTACGTACTGGTCGTCGCCGCGATGATCGTGGTCGTGTGGGGCTTTCCCTTCTTCTTCATGGCGTCGCTGTACTCGGCCCGCAGTGCCTTCAACAGCGCCCAGGTCCACCCGATGCTGCCGCCCGTCCTGACCGTGGCGCTGGTGTGGGTGTTCGCGGCCTTCAACCTGATCGGCGACGGCCTGCCAGGGGGCCCACCCATCGTCCAGTTCTGCTCCACGCTGGGCGGGCCGCTGTCGGTGACCGCCGTCTCGCTGTGGGAACTGCGACGGATGAAGACCCGTTTCGGCGTCACCCTGCGCGCCTGATCCGGCTTCCAAGAGCTCGTAGGCGGTCAGCGCACGCATGACTGGCCCGCCGCGCAGGAATCTGGCACCCCTCACCGGACCCCTTGGAATCGACCACTTAGGCTGGCGCGGTGACTGATGGGCAGGAGCGGGTGCAGCCGTCGGGAGTGTGGGCCACGGCGGTAGGGGTGGCCAGGGTGCGGGCGCTGGAGACCGAGCGGGAGAACGCTCTGTTCCGCGACCCACTGGCACGGGCCTTCGCCACCGCCGGCGGCCTGTGGCCCTCCTCTCCCCCGCTGCCCGATGACGAGGCCGCGCGACGCCGTCGGCTGGCCGTGTCGTTCTCCATCGTCATCCGGACGAAGTTCCTCGACGACCTGTTGCAGCAGGCCTCCTTGTCGGGGGTCCGACAGGTCGTGCTGCTCGGCGCCGGTATGGACAGCCGGGCCTTTCGGATGAACTGGCCCGAGGGCACCCGGCTGTTCGAGGTCGACACCGCTGAGCCACTGGACTTCAAGGCTTCGGTGCTGCGCCAGGAGCGGGCCGTCGCACGCTGCGAGCGGATCACCGTCGCGGTGGATCTGCGGGAGGACTGGCCCGGCGCGCTGGCCGCCGCGGGGCACGACCCGGCCGTGCCGACCGTGTGGATCGCGGAAGGACTGCTGATCTATCTGCCCGAGGACGCGGTGGAGTTGCTGCTGGCCCGGATCACCGCGCAGTCGGCGGCGGGCAGTTGGTTGGGTCTGACGTTGGGCTCGCGCGGCGTGATCGAGCGCTTCGGCGCGGACGCCGTGCCGGGATCGGCGGCGTCCATGTGGGTCTCGGAGATGCCCGACGACCCGGTGGGCTGGCTGGCCGGTCACGGCTGGGAGGCCGACAGCCACACCCTGCGCGAGCGCGCTGCCGCGTACGGCCGCCCGATCAGCACCCCGCCGCAGCGTGAGGAGCGGCCCGGCGGACTGATATCGGCGGTCCGTCGGTAGAGCGCCTCCCGATTCACTGGATGATGTCCAGGATCCGCCCGTCCACCGTCCCTACGACCAGCCGGTGTTGCTCCACGCGCAACCGCCGGCGGACCCGCCACCGGCCTCCACGCCCGATCCACCGTGTTCCTTGTCCCTCACCCACACAACAGGCCCCATGCTGCGGGCGGTGAGTCGCCGTGCGCGGTGGTCGCCTTGATGGTCCGAGCCGGGATGCCGTCGTTCTTCAGCGTGTTGTCGACATGCCCCTAATTCGGCAGCGCCCGGCGGAACGTATCTTGGCGTCATGACAACAGCAGTGGGGACGCGCGCAGAGGGCACCGCCTTGGTCACCGGGGCCTCCCGCGGTCTGGGCGCCGTCATAGCCCGCCGTCTCGCGGCAGTCGGGCATGCCGTCGCCGTCAGCTATCGATCGGGGGCGGACGAGGCCCGAGCGGTGGTGACCGACATCCGCGCGGCCGGTGGCAAGGCTGAGGCGTTTGCTGCGGACATCACGGACGAGGCCGCTGTCACGGCTCTCATCACGGATGTCACGGCCACCCTCGGATCCGTTGCCACGCTCGTTGTCAACGCCACCGGACCGCAGCCCGCACAGGATCCCGCGGCGGTGACGTGGCAGGACCACCTCGACCAGCTTGCCTTCTTCGTCAAGAGCCCCACACTGCTCATGCAGGCCGTACTGCCCGCCATGCGGGAGCGCGGCGGTGGCCGGATCATCCAGATCGGTTCGGACGTGCTGGAGCGCGTACTGCCGGAGATGTCCGCTTACGCAGCCGCCAAGGCCGCCCAGCACAGCCTGACCGAGTGCTGGGCCCGCGCGCTCGGCCCGTACGGGATCACGGTGAACACCGTCGCCCCTGGTTGGATTCCGGTTGAGCGGCATGCCGGGACAAGCCCCGAATCGCTGGCCTCCTACGCCGCCGACGTGCCTCTGCGACGTATGGGGCAGCCGGAGGACGTCGCCGCCGCCGTGGCGTTCCTCGCCTCACCGGCGGCAGCCTTCGTCACCGGCGAGCGCATCAAGGTCAACGGCGGGCACACCCTGGGCTGAGCCAGCCTGTTCGACGAGATACACAGAAGCGACCTTGTGATCTGACCGCGACGATCACGCCGGCGCCGGGTGGAGTCCGAGTTCGCAGAGCGTCTGGGTAGCCGGTCGGATCATGGATCAGTCTTGCCGGGGGCCTCCCAGGTCGCCGTGATGTCGCGGGCGACATCACGGAGGAGGTCGATGAGTGTGTCTGCAAGTGGTGTGAGGCTGGCGTCGGTCTTGGTCAGGGCGTAGAGCTGGCGGTAGGGCCTGGGGTGGGCCAGTTCGCGGTGGGTGGTGCCGGGAGTGTGGGTGAGGGCCAGGCGTGAGACCAGGGCCGCTGCGCTGCCCGTGCCCACGAGGGCCTGGGCGACGTCGTAGGACTCGGTCTCGAACCGCACGATGGGAGTGAAGCCGGCCTCGCGGGCAGCCTCGTGGAACTGTTCGCGGGCGGCGTGGCCCGCCAGGATGGAAACCCACGATTCGCCGCGCAGTTGTCTCAGCTGCAGTTCGGTGTCCGCGGGCTGCCCAGTGGCCAGTGGGTGGTCGTCGGGGAGAACCACGATCATCGGGTCCAGCAGGAGCGGGTGGGCCTGCAGGTGCGGGGGCGGCGCGAGTGGCGCGCCCCAGGACGCGACGATCGCCAGGTCCAGGCGTCCCGCGCTGATCTCGTCCGCGCCGCGTCCGGACACCACGTCCACGACCGAGACATCGGCGTCCGGATGGCGGTGGCGCAGAGCGGTCAGGGCGGGTGGCAGCAGGTGCAGGGCAGCCGCCTGGAACGTTCCGATCCGCAGGCGCAGGGAGAGGTGGCCGAGCAGTGCGGCCAGTTCCGCCTGGGCCCTGTCAGATGCCTCCTCCACGGTTCGACCGTGCGAGGCGAGCAGCGCACCGGCTGCGGTGAGCGTTGCTCCGCGAGGACCACGGACGACCAGGGGAACCTGCCAGTCGCGCTCGGCCTTGGCCACCTGCTGCGTGACTGCCGCGGGCGTGATGCGGAGGGCGTGAGCCGCCGCCGTCAAGGAGCCGTGCCGCTCGATCAACGCGAGAAGCCGGAGCTGTCCCGGATCCACCACCATTCACAAATCCTAACGCTGCACCCTTCTCTTTTAACTTCTCTTACGAGTCTGGGACGGCAAGGCTGGTGGGACACCCGTCGACCGCGATCCCCGGAAGGGGTACCGTCCCCATGCCCACACATGTGCCCGTCTTCATCGCCACCACATTGCTTCTGGCGATGCTGCCCGGCGCGAGTCAGGCCCTGATGATCCGGCAGGTTCTGGAAGGCGGCCACCGCACGCTCCGAGGCACCCTCGCGGGCAACGCCACCGGGTTCCTCCTGTGGTCCACGGCCGCCGCGGCCGGGCTGTCAGCCGTCCTGCTGGCCAGCCCGACCGCATACGCGGTGCTCCGAATCGCAGGCGGCATCGTGCTGATGATCCTCGGAGGGAACACACTGCGGACCGCGCTCACCACCGCCTCCAACCGTGCACCCCAAGAGGGCGGGCGCCGCACCGGCTTCGCGGGCGGATACCTCACCGGCCTGAGCACGAACCTCGGCAACCCGAAGGCCGGTGTGTTCGCCGTCTCGGTGCTCCCCCAGTTCGTGACGTCGAAGGGCCCGGTGTTCCTGTCGACCGTCGCCCTGGGCGCTGTGTGGGCGCTCGTCAGCGCCTCTTGGTACATGCTGCTCACCTGGGCCGTCGGCCGAGGGCGCGACCTGGTGTCGCGACCGGCCGTCCTGCGGGGACTGAGTGTGACGACCGGTGTCGTTCTGCTCGGGCTGGGCGCCGCGGTGGCCGCAGGTGTCTGACAGCCGGGCCACGAGCGAGGAGCCGACGACCCACGCGACGGCGCCGGACGGAACCCGCATCGCCTACCAGTTCCGTGGCCAGGGGGCTCCGCTGGTCCTGCTGGCGGGCCAGGCCAACAACCACCACTGGTGGGACGTGGTCCGCGGCGACTTCCATCCGGCTCGCAGCACCCTCACGTTCGACTACCGCGGCACCGGCGACAGCGACAAGCCCGACACCCCGTACAGCACCGAACTGTTCGCTCAGGACGTCATCGCCGTCCTCGACGAACTCGGCATCGACCGGGCCGACGTCTACGGCACGTCCATGGGCGGGCGGGTGGCCCAGCAGCTCGCGGCCCGCCACCCGCAGCGGGTGGGCGCCCTTGTTCTCGGCTGCACGTCACCCGGCGGCCCGCACAGCGTCGACCGCGGCAACAACGTCCGCCGAGCCTTGGCGCAACCTCGGCCCGGAGCCGCGCGACAGGCCCTGCTGGAGCTGATGTACACCCCCCAGTGGCTCGCCTCGCGTCCCGGCCCGCACCACACCCTCGGCGACCCCGGCATGCCGGCTCACGCCCGGCGCCACCACCTCACGGCCAGCAACCTGCATGACGCCTGGGACCTCCTGCCGGACATCAGCGCACCCACGCTCGTCATCCACGGAACGGAGGACCTGCTGAACCCCACGGCCAACGCATTTGTGCTCGCCGACCGCATCCCCAACGCCCGACTGCACCTGATCCCCGAAGCCCGGCACGCCTACTTCGAGGAGTTCCGTACCCACGCCGGCCCCCTCGTCCTGGACTTCCTCACCACCGCGCACAAGCTGTGAGAACACCGCCGCCTGCACTGGGCCGCAATCGGGGTCCGCCGCCAGGGGCCGCGGCCGATCGTCTTCAAGGCACGCAGCATCATGATTGCCAGCAGCACGGCTGGGGATGATGGCGGGACCACCCGGCAGCTCCTCGCCGGAGTCCGCATCAGAGGGCGGGAATCTCGTCCACGTTGAAGCTCAGGAGCATCTCGGCGTGATTCTCACCATGGATTTCCAGTTCGGCCCAGATCGTCTTTCCGCGCTCGGTGGGACGGGTACCCCAGTGGTCGGCCGTGGCAGCAATGAGATAGAGCCCGCGGCCTTCTTCGGCATAGAGGGACGGATGGCGGATCTGCGGGGTGGTCAGGGAGTTGTCGCTGACTTCGCAGATCAGCCTGTCGGTGCGGAGCAGGCGCAGCTGACTGGCGCCCGGGGCGTGGCGTATGACGTTGCCGACGAGTTCGCTGACGATGAGCTCGCAGTTCATCTGTAGCTCGGTCAGATCCCAGGCGGTCAGCTGATCCCGTACATGCCTGCGAGCTTCGCCGGCGGCTTCAGGCTTCCCGGGCAGGTTCCAGTCGGCGATGTCCTCGGGGCGCAGGGGGTGGGTGCGGGCGAGGAGGAGGGCAGCGTCGTCACTGGCCGGCCGGCCGGGCGGCACAAGAGTCGCGAGGATTTCATCGCACAGGGCGTCAAGGCTGTCCGCGTGCTTGGCGCGCAAAATGCCGGCGAGGCGGCCCATTCCGTCACCGATGTCGCGCTGGGCCGATTCGACGAGGCCGTCGGTGTACAGGACGAGAAGCGAGCCTTCGGGGACGTCGAAGGTGTGCGTTCTGAGAGGCGGGGTGGCGGTTCCCAGCGGAGGGTCGGCGGGCGGGCCGGAGAAGTCGACGGTGCCGTCGGGGTACATGTGTAGGAGCGGGTGAGGGAAGCTGACAGTTCCGTCAGGAAGCGCGAGGGCGGGCGGGGGGTGGCCGGCGGAGGCGTAGGTGCAACTGCGGGAGACCGGGTCGTAGACGCCGTAGAGGCACGTCGCGGTAAAGCCCTCGTAGTCCTTGCCCATGTCGATGTCGTTGAGGTGGGCGAGGATCTCCCCCGGGGGCAGTCCACGGCCGGAGAGGGTCCGCACTGCGGTCCGCAACTGCCCCATCGTGGCCGCCTCCCGCGTGCCGTGCCCCATCACGTCTCCAACGACCAGCGCCACTCGGCCACCGGACAGGCGGATGACGTCGTACCAGTCCCCGCCGATGGCGGCGGGCTGCGCGGAGCGCAAGGTCGAGGGCCGATACCGGACCGCTGTGTCCACGGTGGAAAGCGCCGGCAGCTCTCTCGGCAGCAGCGCCTCCTGGAGTTCCTTCGCCTCCGAGATGGCCGCGTCGTACAGGTTGGCGCGTTCGACGGCGTGGGCGATCAGGCCGCTCAGGGTCGTCAGTAGCGTGCGCTCGTCCTGGACCGGCCGATGCGGTCGATCGAACGCCACCACCGCGGTGCCGACGGGCCGCCCGGAGACCCACAAGGGCAAGAACGCCCACGCGCTCTTCCCGTCGAGGCCGGGAAGGTCGGCCACCTCGGGGAAACGGCGTGCATGCTCCGCGGGCGATGCGATGAATACCGGGGCTCCGGTGCGCAGCGCCTGGACGGCAGGGGTGGGAGTGTCGGCGCTGAGGGGAGAATCGTGCATGCGCCGGCGGAATTCGGGCGGATAGCCGGCGGAGCCGAGGAGTTGTAGCCGGTCGCCGTCCAGCGTCAGGACGGCCAAGCCTGCGGCCCCCAGCGCGGGCAGGAGCGTGTCCGCGACCGCGGCGACCACATCGGTGGCGGTCCTGGCCTGGGCGAGTGTCCGGTTGAGATCCTCAGCGAGCGCCTCCCGTTCGGCAGCGGCGCGTTCCGCGGCCTTTCGCAGTCGCTTGTCCGTGATGTCCGTGATGTAGACGGTCATCAGGCCCCCGTCCGTGGGCTGCAATCGCACGTGGTACCAGCGGTCACTGCCCGGCCACTGCACATCAAATTCAGTAGTGGCCTGCTTGGCGATGGCCTGCCGACATTGCTCGGCCACGCCGGGCATCTGTTTCATGGCGGGCACCTCCCACAATCGCTGCGAGATCACGTCGTGGAAGGGACCAAGGAGATGTTCGGCCGCCGGGTTCAAGTATTCGATCCGGCCCAGACGGACGGATTCGGTCCTGCCCAGACGGACGGACAGGAAACCGTCGGTCATGTGCTCAAGCGTGCGGCCGGCCGATTCCGCCGCATCATGCGTCGCCGTGGTCACCGTCATGCTGCCCACACTGCGCGCCGGCTCTTTGCCCGTGGTCTCAGGCGGCCAGCTCTGCACGCGCACCCACGAGTAGTCGCCGTCCGTGCGACGCACCCGCCACTCGTGGTCGGCAATGATCTTGCGCAGGTTGTGCTGGAGCGCCACCATGGCCCGGGGCAGGTCGTCGGGGTGAAACAGCGAGAACCAGCTGTCGACCTGTCCGTCGAAGTCATCGATGCCCAACGCGTCAAGGAGCTGGGCATCGATTCGCATCTCTCCCGTGGCAAGGTCGCACTCCCAGTTGCCGGTGGTGCCTGTCCCCGATTCCGGCGCCTCACCTGATCGCCGCCCGAGCCGCAGCAGTGCGGGAGACAGTCCGCCCTGCTCCGGCTCGGTCGCGGTCAGTGACCGCAGTCGATCGGCCACCCACCTGGCCACGTCTTCAAGGAATGCCTGTTGCGCCGGGCCGGGCTCACGGTGGGGAGGCGCCAACACCGACAACGCGCCGAGCGGGCGGCCGTCGGGGGCCGGCAGAGCGACTGCGGCCATGCCTGCATCGACGGGCAGGCCGGGGGCCTGGGAGGCGGCCGGCTCCGGCCCGAGCCCACCGATCGACGGGATCCAGGTGTAGTCACGGTCGTGCAATGCCATGGCCGGCGCCGTAGAACCGTTCCGAGGCACGGCCTGCCACATGCGTGTGATCGGCGGGGGCAGCCCGGTGCTGGCCAGAAGGAGCAGCCGGGCCCAGGGGAAGTCGAGGCCGGACAAGTGCACCATGCCGCCCAGTCCGCGGAGCTCGACCACCACGTGCTGCAGAGCGATCCGCAGCACCTCCGGGACACCCTGGTCCACGCCCGTGGCCCCCATCAGCAGCAGTCGATCGGCGGCAGGCTCCCGCCGCTCGCCTGACTCCCACCCGGCCCGGGCGCTCACGGCTATTCCGTCTTCCGCGAACCGAAACTCACAGGGCGATTTTAGTGCAAATAGCGACTTTCCTGCCCGCCACGGCGTGGCCTCGTCGACATCGGCGGACAGGTGGCCACGTGTGAGGGTGGAACATTCTTGAATTCCTGCACCAGGTGAGATCTCACCGAGGGCGACTGACAGATTTTTTGTCCCGATCTTTCCTCGTCGAACATGCCTCACGGCTCATCCGACTCCCCCCTTTGCGAAACCTCACGGTGCTGGCTCGTCAAGTCTCCGGGATCTCCGGTCCACCCACATTGCGTGATGCAGTGCCGGTGCCGCGCGTTGATATCCGAGCCTCACGTCGCTCTGGGAACAGGTCAACGCAATGGCGGCTGGACTGTGCTGGGACTGAGAGGGCTTCGGTCCGGGTCTCGATCATGTCCTCGAACGTCAGTTACAGTCGAACGGCCCCGGGATCGACCCAACGCCTGCTTGATCACTCGGATGTGGCGCGGCCGGAACAACGGGTTGCTGAGGAATAACGACGGGTTGCTGAGGAATAGCGGCCCGGAACGACAAGTTGCCGAGGACCAGCAACTCGACACGACGGGTTGCCGAGACTCAAGATCGACAAGGTAGTTCGGGAGCGGTTCATGGCAGTCCACGGCACGGTGGCCCCCGGTTTCGAAGGGGTGCGGGAGGAGTTCGCTGCCTTCCTCGCGGGTGAGGAGCATGCGCCGGGCTCGCAGCTGGCGGTGTACCGGGGCGGCGAGCGGGTGGTGGACCTGTGGTCGGACGGAGTGACCGGGGAGTCGCTGCTCGGTGTCTTCTCGTCCACCAAGGGCGCGGCGTACCTGGTGACCGCGCTCCTGGTCCAGGACGGCGTCCTGGACCTGGACCACACTGTGGCCTCGTACTGGCCGGACTTCGCCGCCGAGGGCAAAGGCGAGGTCACCCTGCGCGAGCTGCTCGCGCACCGGGCCGGAGTGATCGGCCTGGACGCCGGCTTCACTCCGGAGGAGCTGGCCGACGACCGGGTGATCGCGGTTCGCCTGGCCGGGCAGCGCCCGTTCTGGCAGCCGGGACGGTTCTTCGGGTACCACGGGTTCGTGATCGGCGCGCTGGTCGGTGAGGTGGTGTTCCGCGCCACCGGACGCACCCTGCAGGAGTGGTACGAGGAGCGGATCCGCGCCGCGCACGGCCTCGATCTGTGGCTGGGCCTCCCGGAGTCCGAAGAGCCACGCTTCCTCACCACCCTGCCGATGCTGCCGACACCGGAGCAGGCGGCCGAAATGGAGGCCGCAGCGCAGAGCCCGTACAGCCTGGGCGGCATCGCCTTCAACGAGCACGCGCCGGACAACAGCGAGCTGTACGACTTCCCGAACTCGCACGCCGTCCGCGCAAACGGCCAGGCGTCGGCGGGCGGCATCGGCTCCGCACGCGGACTGGCGGGCATGTATGCGGCGGCCGCATTTGGCCTCGATGGCCGGAGCCCGCTCCTGAAACCGGACACGGCCGCCGAGTTCGCCCGGATCCACTCCGAGGGCAAGGACCTCGTGAGCGGCCAGCCGCAGGCGTTCGGCCTGGGCTTCCACACCTACGGCCCGCACTTCCGCTCCCTCGGCGCCGGCACCTTCGGGCACAGCGGCGCCGCGGGCTCCCTGGCCCTGGCCGACCCGCGTCAGGGTTTCGCCTACGCCTACACACGTCGCCGATACGCCTTCCCGGGCGGCGCCGCCCCCGAGAACGTAGGCCTGCTGTGGTCGGTGGTCCGGGCGCTCAGGTCTCCGCACACCGCATGACGGCCGGCTGCGTCAAGGAGGCTGCGGCCCAATCAGCCGGGCCGGCGGCGGCACGCGGATACGCAACCTGCGCGCGCCAAGCTGCTGACTCTCATGGGCGACTGCACCTACTGCCACATCGAAGCGGATCTTGAAACGCGGCCGGTCCCCCTTGCGCGAGGTGCCGGACCAACTGACCGCCTCCTTCGCGCACACGTTCCCCGACCACCGGGACGGCTTCTCGATCTTCTACCGCCAGTTGGCGCCCCACATCATCCGTCCCCAGGTGAAGCCAGTCGCCAGGGTCGGGGAGAACCCAGACGCGTCGAGGTAGTACGCGGTCGTACAAGGTCCGCCCCGTCGACATCAGCTCTCAGCCATGAGCCCTCCGGCTGCTCCCACACGGCGGGCAAAGGGCCTGGCCCGTTGCCGGACGGGCCCGCAGGGTGCGTCAGGGCCTGCGACCGTGGAAGGTGCGGCGCAGGTCGCTCACCCAGGCGTCGGGGTTCTCCCAGGGGATGAAGTGGCCTCCGTGCTCGTGGGCGTTGACGTTGACGTGGTTGAACCATTCGGCCTGTGGGCCGGTCTTGAACGCCCGGACGCGGTCGTCGGCGGTGTGGATGCCGGGCGGGTTCTCGTACGTGACGAAGGTGAGGCCGACCGGGGCCTGCACGACCGGGGTGCGGTCGTGGGCGGGGGCCCAGGGGTAGCGGTTGGCGTTGGCGTAATAGCGCAAGGACGTGGCGATGGAGTTGTTCACCCAGTAGATCGTGGCGTGGGTGAGCAGGTCGTCCTTGGTGAAGACGGACTCGACGTCGCCGCCGTTGTCGCTCCAGGCGTTCCAACGCTCCAGCAACCAGGCGAGGAGTCCGGCGGGTGAGTCGCTCAGCCCGTGGGCCAGGGTGGCACCGTCCAGCATGTGCACGGCGAGGTGGGATGCCCAGCGGTGATCCAGCTCGATGATGCGGGCGCGGATGTCGACGGGCTGGTCGTCGGTGAGGGGCCGATTCCGGGCGAAGTCCCAGGCGCGGGGGCCGGTGAAGAAGTCGAGCGGCAGCCCGGATCCGATGTGGATGCCGTACAGCGCGTCGGCGTACTTGTGGCCGAGCTGGCTGGAGACGATGGCACCGATGTCGCAGCCCCCGGCGGCGTACTTCTCGTATCCCAGGGTCTCGGTCATCAGCGTGTGCCAGAGGTCGGACACCTTCCAGAAGTTGACGTCCGGAAAGCCTGTGAGCGGGCCGGGGAATCCGAATCCGGGCAGGGACGGCACGATGACGTCGAACGCGTCGACGGGGTCGCCGCCGAACGCGGCCGGGTCGGCGAGCGGGTCGATCACCTTCGACCAGTGCCAGAAGGTCCACGGCCAGCCGTGGGTGAGGATCAACGGGATCGGGCGGGGCCCTCGGCCGGGCTTGCGCAGGAAGTGCACCGGGGTACCGGCGACGCTCACCTGGTAGTGCTCATAGGCATTGATGGCGCCCTCGGCCTTGCGCCAGTCGTAGCCGTCCCGCCAGTAGGCGACCAGCTCACGGAGATAACTGTCCGGGACACCGTAGGACCAGTCGCCATTCCTCTCGTCCAGTGGCGGGCGGGTCAGTGTGAGACGGGCGCGCAGGTCATCGAGGACCTCGTCGGACACATGAATCGGGGCGGGTTCCAGCAGGAAGGGGTGCGGGATGGCCATGGCGTGGTTCCTTACTGGGCAGAGGGCAGCCGCATCGTCGGTCTGTTCGATGGTCGGGCGGCGAGCCCGACCGTCCGACGGTCCACCTGCAGCGATCCCTTTTCAAGGGCCGTTGCAAAAGACTGGACTTACGGACGCACGGCGTGCTCTCGGGCTGAGAACTGCCAGGCGACCGCAGCCGCTGACGACACTTCAATGATCGAGTCGAGGCCGAAGCCGACCAGCGCGGTCGAGGACGCCAGGGTGCCGGCCGAGATGGCAACGACCGCCTCGATGACGTTGTACGTGATGGTCGCGGCTACCAGCAGACGTATGCGGCGGGTGAGGGTGTCGCGTCGAGACGGCGACGGTCCCAGGGATATCGCAGTCATCAGCAGCAGCCCTTTGCGTCGACGTCAGGGCAGGTGCGGTCGCTCTCCACGGCTACCACGGCGGTCCGCAGATCATCGAGTGCATAGCCGAGGCGTTCGTCGGCGAGTTCGTAGCGGGTGCGCCGACCGTCCGGCACAGTCACGACCAGGCCGCAGTCCGCAGGCAGGCAACCGCAGGCCGGCCTGACGGGTCACATAGAGCGACTGGCACGCTCAACGGCCATCCGCCCAGTTTGTCAGGCCTCTGTCATCTCGGCATTCTTCACGGCTAGCATGATCGGCATGGCAGAGCGTCTGGTCAGGCTGTTCGTCTGTGGCGTCATTTTCACACTGATTTTCCATTTCGGCAGGGGTGAGCCGTGGCTCGATGCGCTTGTAGGGTCGGCCATGTGTTTGTCGGCGTTGACGCTGTGGTGGGTCGCTGACAATTGGTACCGGCGACGGACCGAAAGCAGGTAGGGAGCAGCCGTGCGACCTGAGCCGCCTCCCAGCACTCCGAGGCACTCAGCGACGACCACGCTGACACCTGCCTAGAACTTGTCCCAGCGGAAGCTCAACTCCCGAGGGCCCCAGGGCAACCCCGTTCCTGACATCAGCGCCTGACGCCAACAAGCGCGCACGATGCCGGACAACGCTGGACTTCCGCGATCCGCCAACCGAAGCGAAACACTGGCCTACCGGCGTCGAGGACTCCCCGTGATTGGCCTGATAAAGATGAGGCCAAACTCCCCAGTTGGCCTCAACCGCGGGGCACCATCCTCAGCTGAGGGGCGGCGCCCCGTCGGCTTGACTCGAGGCCTAAGGGCTGCCCCGTAACGATCTCTGGCTGCGGCCCGCGGCCGTGCCTGTCGATAGAACTGTGGACGACTCACAGCGAGTTCGGGACCATGGCCTGCATGACTACCTGGACGATCAAGCCCGAGCCCGTCATCGGCCCGGCTGTGGACGAGGTGATGCGGCAGTACTTCATGGAGATGGGTCGGCGGGTGCTGGGACGCACAGCCACAGACGAGGAACTTCAAGCAGTGCTCGCTAGGGACCCGCACCAGGACCTCAGCCCGCCCAGCGGTGAGTTTCTCGTCGCGCGAAGTCAAGAGGGCGAGTTTCTGGGCTGTGCGGGTCTCAGACTGTTTGGCAGCACCCCCAAGACCGCGGAGCTCAAGCGGATGTACGTGCGTCCCGCCGGACGGGGAGCCGGGCTGGGCCGAGGTCTGCTGCTCGCCGTCGAAGAAGCTGCCAGAAGGTTGGGCGCCGCTCGGATCGTGTGCGAGACCAACACCCAACTCACTGAGGCACGGTCTTTGTACACGCGGCACGGGTACGCGGAGATCACGCCCTACGAAGGCCATGGCAAAGCAGATCACTGGTTCACCAAGGCCCTTGGGCGTGGGTAGCGGTTCTGGCAGGCTGGCTCACAGCCACTGAGATGATCTTGTCGTGGCTGGTGTGATCACGGCGTCGGAGCCGTCATGGATAGCCCCGTTCTCCGGGCTGAACCCCCGCTGTTTCGGCAAGTTGGTGACCGTGGTAGGCCATGAGATCGGGAACGAGTCACGGCCCGGGCGGCCATGGAGGCTGCCGTTGGAGGACCGCATCTTGCTGGTCACGGCGTACTGGCGCACGAACTTGACCTTGCGCCAGCTCGCCCCGCTGTTCGGCATCTCCAAATCGGCGGCCGACCGGATCATCGCCCACCTTGGCCCCGAGCTCGCCCTCCAACCGCGCAAGCGGTTCCCGAAGGACACCGCGCTCATCGTGGACGGCACCCTGGTGCCCACACCCGAGACCACGCGGTGGCCGACCAATCGAAGAACTACCGCTACTCCACCAACCACCAGGTCGTCATCGACGCCGACACCCGTCTCGTCGTCGCGGTCGGCCGGCCGCTGCCCGGAAACCGCAACGACTGCAGGGCATGGGCGGAATCCGGTGCGAAGGTAGCCGTAGGCAAGACGACGACCATCGCGGACGGCGGCTATCCTGGCACCGGGCTGGTGATGCCACATCGCCGCACGAAAGGCCAGGCCGAACTCCCGAACTGGAAGCAGGAACACAACCGCTCCCACAAGCAGGTCAGAGCCCGCGTAGAACACGCCTTCGCTCGCATGAAGAGCTGGAAGATTCTGCGCGACTGCCGACTCACGGGCGACGGCGTGCACCACGCCATGCTCGGCATCGCTCGACTGCATAACCTCGCCATCGCCGGGTGAGCAACCCGCCCGCCGGACGAACACCCGGCCCGACGCCTCACCAAAGATCATTTACGGGACAACCCATAGGCGCAGGGGCCGTTGGCCGACGTCGACAGATCCCTGTGATCGACCCGGGTGGGATGGCCCTGTCATGGGACAGCGCTGAAGATCACCAGAGGGGCCCGCGGGGCTCTTAAGTCAACTTCGCCCCGATCCACCCACCTGTCTGAAATTCTTGACTGAGCCATATGGCGCCATCGCTGAGGGGGAGCGGCCATGGAGTGGACGATGTCCATCACATACGGCGCACTGGGTGGCCTTGTCGTGGAGATCGTCGTCCTCTATGGCCGGATAGCGGCATGGCAGACGGCTCGGCATCGCGCCTTGGCAGGGAATAAACGGCGGAAGCAACTTCCGCGGCTCGACAAATACGTCGATCCCCCGTCCGACATGCTGGCAGCCGTGACTCGTCTTTCCCTCGGCGCCGTGGCCGGATGGATTTTTTCTCCACAAGTAACAGGAGCCTTGGCCACAGTCGCTGTGGGAGCCACGGCGCCGGCGTTGCTGCGTCAGTTAGGCAGCGCGCGCACCGTGCAGGCAGTGTTCGGGGGTGGATACTCCGGTCCCGAGCCCGCCGAGGCCTCGACGGAGCACGTCGGTGTACCGCCGGGCGGCGCGGAGGTGATCGAGCCGTGAGCAGGCTGGCGCGGCGGTACTGGGCTTCGCTGACGGATACGAACGTCGAATCCGTGGAGTTGCTGATCGAGTATGGGCGGCAGAGGAACGCGACGCTGTGGCAAAAGTACGTGGCTTCTCTGCTTGACATGCCAGTGACTTGCGGAGCCACCACAGAGACGAAACAGACCGAGGGCCCGACACCAGCACCGACGTCAACGATCTTCTACGACATGGAGACAGTCGTCGACATCGGGACCGCTCCACCAAACCGCGGGAGTTGGTGGCGTGGCGCTGGCCTTGCATTTGTGACCCTGCTCGCATTGGCCGTAGCCCTCGGCGTTTCTCATTTGCTGCCACCTGCTCCGGGGGTCGCAACACCTGCCACGTCAGTCGATGCTGTTTACCACAAGGTCAATGACCCGGCTGGCTACGTGATCAGCGTCCCTCGAGGATGGGCACGCGAGGAGACGCAGGGGAAGCTGCAACCCGTTGTCACCTACACGGCCCCCAACGGCCTGGACAGGTTGATGGTGTTCGAGGTCAAGGAGACCTCCGCGACGGAGTCCTCGGCGCAGGCCCAGTCCATCGCAGAGGGGTTCAAGGGATACCAATACCTCGGCCGGCGGACCGGCGCCGACTGGACTGAGTTCAGCTACCGCTACGACAGTAGACAGTACGGGGCCACCCAGACCGTCGACCATCGTTTCCATGCCGCCGGCGGGACGCTGTACGCCATCATCGTGTACTCACCGCCCGGCACGGACATGACGGAGCCGCTCACGAAGGCTGTGAACTCCCTGTGCCCGACGGGAGCACACTGCCCCGGACCGGGTTGATGAGCTTGGCGGATGCCTTGGTTCACAGAGACCGGATATGAAGGGGCCAGCCCCCGTGGCTATACGGCAGCGGAGTACAGCAACCACCACGACCGTAGTCAACTGGCATCGACCTCAGACGCCCAAGTGACCAGCCGAGCAGACTTCAATGACCAGCCCGCCCCCAATTCGGGACGACGACGTCCCTGTGCCACAGCCGTGCCACATCATGCGGTCAGCCACGGTCAACGACGGCTTCCTGCATGCAGACAGTCCGCAGCAGGCCAGAACGTGGTCGAGCCGCCGTCGCTCAGTTGTGGCTGGAATCTCTTCGCGCTCGACGAGCCGGGCCGCGACACGCCGGCGCCGCACCCCGGCGGGCGCCGATGTGGCCTCCAGCGCTACGAGGATTGGCTGCAGTGCGCGCGGTAGCAGTGACATGTCGGTCGGCACCCATGTCCACGCCGGGCTGATGCGCAAGGTGTGACATGTGTGCAGTCGCATGTCACACGACCGGCCAGCGCACGCAGGGCCCCCGCCCGCTGCCGCAATCGCGAGCGGGATATGCTGAATTGCGGAATTGATCCGGTGCCCCGTGAGGGGTCAGATCCGACGCAGTTCCGCCATCCATCGTTGAGGCGTGGACGCCCTTGGCCGTACACACTGTGTTGTCGCGGCGGGGGCGCTTCCGCTGTGCCCTTCGACGACCCGTTCCCCGCCGTGAGGACCCTGTGGACGCCAGCGACGAGGCCGCGCGCGGCCTGACCGACATCGAAGGATTCCTGTACTGGGAAGCCCATCGCCGTACTGCCCACTGCCGCGCTGCCGAGTTCGCCGCACGTGTGGCCGGGCTGAGCGAGACACAGAGGGCCGAGATCGAGTGGTGGTACGTGGAAGAGCAGATCTGTATGTGCCGGAAGATGACGCAGCACATCACAGACCACATCACTGCAGTGGAGAAGCACCACGCCAAGCGCTACGCGCAGCTACGCCGTGGTGCGTACGGCGCGGCGACCCTCATCACCGCGGTCATGTTCGGCCTGTGCATTGCGGTGCTCGTCGGCACCGCCGGCTGACCGTCCAAGCCGTAACACTGTCTCTTGTCGACACAACATGTTCGCCGCGACAAGGGGCCCGTGCGGACTGGAACAAAGTTTTGATATGCTGAACACAGCGTTTCGGGCCCAGCGTCACACGATCCCCCCGTGAGGGTTCCGGAGCGCCTCGTCACCTGCTGCCTAGAGCCGAGCAGGTGACCCGTCCCGGGCGCCACCGCACCACCTTGGGTGGCGCCCGGACATTGTTCGCGGTGCAGGAGCGACGCCGGTGAGGTCTCCGTGCTGGTTGATGAAGTCCCCGCTGGACGTCAGGAGCGTGTGGCGCGGTAGAGCCCCCGGCCGGTACGGCGGATACGTGAGGTGCCGACCAGGCGATCGAGTGTGCTCCGGACCGCGTTGATACTCCCGTTGTCGGCATCGCGGCCGAGAGCCGCGGCCACGTCGCGCGCACGCACATCCGCCTGGCCGACCGTGCCGAAATACTCGAGGATCTGCTCGGTGAGCTCCCCGTACTTCCGCTGGCCGTCGGCGGCATCGGAGGCGGAACGCTCCTTGGCGTCCCGCCGGCTCTCGGGCTGCCGGATCCGCGGTGCGGCCTTCTTCGGCGCGCCATCGGCCGGCGTGGAGGAGGCCAGGTCGGGTTGTGGCTTCGCGGGCGCCGATGCCTGGTCCACGCCGGCAGCCGCAACACGGGCAGCGCCCACGGGGACCGACTCGGGGGCGGTGTGCATCAGGCCCTCGAGCGCGCTGAGGGCCCGCTGGACGGAGCCGAGGTGCGCTACGACCGCGGCCAGTTCTCTCTCCAGCGCCTGCTTCTGAACCTCCAGGCGGGCCAGTTCCTCCTGGAGACTCTCAGCGGTGATCTCAATGTTGTGCGCAGCGCGGGTGCCGGAGACCATGTGTTCCTCTCATCCTCGACCCTTCGTGTCACGCCCCTGCCGACCCGCTTGCGGTGCTGTTCGGCCGGAGCGCCGGGATGGGTGCCCCCCGAGCCATCATATGCAGGAGTGCACTCCGGAACACAGGTGAGACAGGCAGCATGGAACACGGTGCCGTCGGTGCGATCACGTCGTGGCTACGATGCGTCCCTGAGAGGGGCGAGCGCCGAGCGCCGGCGTGGAGGCCGGGTGTCGAGTGCCGACGTGGAACGCGAGTGCGAGTCGAAGAACGCGGCGATCTTGCTGGGGCTGAACACCCACATCAGCTGGTGAATGCCCTGTTGCGACGCCGCGATGGTCAGGAAGGTCGCGGGCCGGCCGTCCCGGTAGATCACCACGGCGTGCCGTCCGTTGGCCTGCACGGTGCGGACCTCCGCGTCGCGCCAGAACTGCTGGGTGGCCGTCGCCAGGTTCGCCACGCGGGAGCGGCCCAGAACGGGCAGGCGAGCGGCGCCTCGCAGGCCGTTGCCGTCGGACAGACTGACGGCATCCGGCGTGAGGAGGGCCTCGAGCGCGGCCACATTTCCCGATTGCGCCGCCGCGACGAAAGCTTCGAGGAGCCTGCGGTGCTCGTCCGTGTCCACCGTGACTCGTCGGCCGGCCGAGAGATGCCGGCGGGCCCGGCTCACGATCTTCCGCACGTTGACCAGGCTGAGTTGAAGGATCTCCGCTATCTCGGCGTAGGCGTAGTCGAACGCCTCGCGGAGCACGTACGCGGCGCGCTCGGTGGGATTGAGTCTCTCCATCAGGAGGAGCAGCGCCAGTTCGAGGGCCTCCGCGCGCTCGGCCCCCGCCTCCGGGTCGGTGCTCGTGTCGAGGGGCTCGGGCAGCCATGGACCGATGTAGATCTCGCGGCGCACGCGGGCGGACTGAGCCACGTTGATGGCCAGCCGGGTGGTCGCACTCGACAGAAACGCCACGGGGCTGGCCACCGTCGAGCGGTCGGTCTTCTGCCAGCGCAGCCACACTTCCTGAATCACGTCTTCTGCCTCGACCGCGCTTCCCAGCACACGGTATGCGATACCGAAGAGACGCGGACGGAGCTCCCAGAACACGGAAACGGCCTCTTCGAGAGTGCTTTCCGAGCGGGACGTCTCCTGCTGCATGGTCCTGCTGTCTCCCATCCTCCGGGTGTCGGTTCGGTGAAGCGGCGTGGTCATGCGGCCGCCGCGCATTGGCCCGCTCCGTCGTCGGTTGCCTGGCTGCCCCAGGTGCTGTGGTCTCGTGTGGTCACGGCTTCTCCCATGCATCTGATCTCTAGACCGGAACCGTCCGCGTGGTGTGACAGGTTTCGCCATCTCCAAGTGGTTACCCACGGAAGCAGTATCCGCAGGTCGCAGGGGGTGCGATCCCATGTTCATCGGACAGCCGTAGGCATTGCCCGTACCGTCTCGCCGCACCGTGCACCAACGTGTGAACAATGGTCTCACGCGTCATTTCTCAGGTGCTCGGCGGCCTCGTCACCCGTCTTCGGCGGGCCGGGGGCGGTGCGTGGCCGGTTCCAGGGGCGGAGCTTGTCCGGGTTGAGGGTGGCCCAGACGTGGGTGATGTGGTGGTCGGCGATGTCGAGGCTGATGACCGCGGCGACCTGGTGGTCGCAGGTCGCCACGAGACCGGTCCGTCCGTTGACGGACCGGGTGTCCAGGCTGGTGCGTGGGGAACCGGGAAGCAGTGACAGCAGGCTGCGGGCGACTTGCTGGTTGCCGTGTACGGGCGTGACCAGGGCTCGGACCTTGCCGCCGCCGTCGAAGAGTGCTGCCGCATCGGGTGCCAGCAAGGAGGTCAGGAGTGCCGCGTCCGGCGTCAGCCATGCCTGCTGGAAGGCGCGGGCCACCGTGTCGTGCTGGTGCGGTGCCGTGCGCTGCGGGCGTCGTGCTCCCAGGCTGCGCAGTGCGTGGTCGGCCGAGTAGGCGCGCTCCGACTGGTCCCAGGCGTCCTCGGCCCGACCCGGCGCTCGACCGAAGACGTCATTGAGGATGAAGGCCGCCCGCTCGGCTGCAGACAGCGAGACCAGCGCACCCCGCAGAACCTCGCCGACCGCCTCCTGAAGCATTCCGTCAGGACTTCCGGTACTCGCCCGCGTCGCACCTTGGTTCCGGGTGTCGCTCCTCCCCGGTCCGGGCAGGGACAGTCTGGCCAGGCAGATGCCGCCGGCTACTTGCGCGAGCCATGAACGGGGCGCGGCAATCTGCACCCGCGCCGGGCGAGGCAGCTCGTACCACCGCCGATAGGTCTCGTCGATCACTCTCTCGGCCTCGCTGCTGCTGCCCAGCATCCAGTGCGCGACATCCAGCAGATGCCGCCGCTCGTCGAGCAGCTCCACGATCGGCACCGCGTCATCCGCACGGTCCATACGGCATCCTCCCTCTCACACGGCACCACTCGACGCAGCCGCCGCGCTGATCGACCTTCCGGGTGTTCGGGAAGGCTTCAGGAGACGTGACGCCTGGTCGGCAGGATGATCGCGCTCCACACCTTGGTGCGCTCACCCCTACAGACAGGACGGTCACAGATGCTGTGACACCTTTGCCGACCGTCCTCACTCCTTGCGCCGCACCGGGTCACCTACGGGGAAGGGTGATCTGGTCGAAGAGGTCCTCGCCGAGTTCGTCACGGATCAGTGTGTCGATGGAGTTGGCCCGGGGGACGTGGACCGTGGGTCGCCAGGGGTAGATCCGGTCGTTGAACCAGGGTGCCCGCCAGTCGGAAGTGGTTCTGATGAATTCTTTGGCGAACTGGGCTTTTCGGGCTTCCGGAAAGCGCTCCTCGTTTTCCAGGCAGCCGTCCAGGCACACGTCCACATAGGACTGGACGATGGGATATCGCTCGCTCGGATAACGTCGGGTGACGTTGGCGAAATACCATACGGTGCCGACGGGCGGACGTGTGCTGCCGTCCAGCATGGTGATGTTGCTTGACGCGATCCGCGTGGGCCGGTATCCGGATTCACGTCGTGCGTAGGCCCTGAGTTCCTCTGGAGTGACGGGGAAGATCACGCCATTGCATCGGGCGTCATTCTTGGAGACGGCCCCAAGGTACGTGGGGCTCCAACTGACCGTGTCCACCCTGTCGTACCAGCCGCGACTGATTCCCCGGACCACCACCGGTGCAGCTTCCTCAGCCTTGGCCCAGGTCGACGTCCGCGATGCTCGCTGGATCAGCGAACCGTACCCGAAGATGAAGTCGCTCCCCGTGGGCGCCGACAAAGGCTTTCCCGTCGGATGGGTTTTCGAGGAGCCCGTACCCCTGCAGGCGGCCACGAATGAACCGCCCGCCCCGAGTGCCATCATCCCTCCCAGTCGCATCGCTGTGCGCCGTTCGACGGCGAACTCGACGTTCATTCGTTTCTCCCGGCTGCACAAAAGAGAAGGGTGTTCTTTCGGATTCCAGGCCAAGGTCACCGCCTCTTATGGCAAGGAGGCTGCCGCCCGACGTAGAAGGGGTGTCTGAATCCAAGGTGTGTCGGAATCTATCGGCCGTGCCGTTCACCGACGTTGATTCCCGACGCGCGTTGCCGGCACTGAACCCCTTCGGGTTCGTGGTCACGAAGCCCGTGCCGGCATCCGGACGACACCTCGCGCGGGGCCCGTCGAGCACGGTTCCTGAGCCATGCCGGTCGTCGGCTTCGGCTGTTCGGCGGATGCCACGGCAGCCTGGCGGGCGGCCCCCGCCCGCCAGGGGCACCATCCCTGACGTCGGGGTGTCCAGGCCGATCCCCTTGCACAAGGACGAGCGCCGGGCGCCCGCGCGCCGAACAGGAGGACACAGATGGTGATGCGAGCAGCCGGGGCGGCCCGACGGCGGTGGGCGGCAACAGTCATGGCGACCGTGGGGGTGCTCGGCGTGGTCGGAGGCCCCGCCGCGGCCGCGGACAAGAACGGCACCGACGTGAACTGCAAGGACGACCCCCAAGCCCTTCAGCGCGCGATCACCAGTGCGGCGCCAGGGGCGACGCTACGAGTGAAGGGGACCTGCGTCGGCCCCTTCACCCTCGCCGACGACCTGACCCTGATCGGCCAGGGGCGCGCGGTCCTCGACGGCAACCACGCCGGCTCCACCGTGAAGGTGGCCGATGCGGCCCGGGTGTGGCTTTCCTCCCTGACCATCACCGACGGGACCGCGGTCGCGGGCGGCGGCATCTCCAACACCGGCGGCAGCACGGTGACGCTGGACCGCACCACGGTTCGGTTCAACACCGCGACGAGCGGCACCAGTGGTGGCGGCGGCATCTACAACGGCGGCGGCACGGTGACGCTGAACAACTCGACGGTGGGCAACAACGCCGCGGCAAGCGGCCTCGACGGTACGGCAGTGAGTGGCGGTGGCGGCATCTACAACGACGGCGGCACGGTGACGCTGAACAACTCGACGGTGGGCAACAACACCGCGACAACCGGCAACGGCACCGCTTCCAACGGCGGCGGCATCTTCAGCAAGGGCACTCTGGCGCTGAACCACTCCACGGTGGACGGGAACACGGCCACCTACGCCGCCGGCATCTTCGTCGTCGAGGGCACGGCGAGGCTCGACAACTCCACGGTGCGCAACAACACCGCTGACGCCAGCGGCGGCGGCATCTACAACGCCGGCACGACAACGCTCGACCAGTCCAAGGTGGACGAGAACACGGCCACCGACGGCGGCGGCATCTTCAACCAGGGCACGATGCAGCTGAACGACTCGACGGTGGAGCGCAACACGGCGGCGAACAGTGGCGGCGGCATCTCCAACGGCGGCGGCACGGTGACGCTCGACGACTCCACAGTGCGCGACAACCGCCCGGACGACTGCACCGGCGGCGTCCCCGGCTGCACGACCTGACGACAGCGACAGCGATTCTCCCGGGCCGCCACGAAACCGTACGCCTCCAGTATCACGGCAGGTCGGGGGCGCCCGGTGCGACGTGAAGCCAATCCCTCCGCGTTGAGCGTCTCCGGTGCCCATGACGTCACCCGGGTCGTCCAGCAGGGGACGTGCACGGTCCGCCGACGGGTTGACGCGGGTGGCGGGGTGGTGCTGATCTGCGCCACCCCGCCGCCGTGGCGCGGGCACCGTGTTCGCCGTGCAGCGGGCCGTCGGACCAGCCGGCGCGGCGAGAATGGTGTGCCGGGCACCGTGGTGGAGTCGATGATCGCCGAGACGGCACAACGGCGTGCGTGCGAAAGGCTGCGATGGCTGCCTTGACCACTGTTCAGTCGAGGTCGGAGCGTGCAGGGCAGCGGGGCCTCCACGGCGCGCGCCACCGCAACCGCGGAGGTGAGCGTGACGAGGAGGAGCCGCAGCAGAGCCGACCGGAGGAACCTGCCACCTGTTCGGGCCGGGTTGCGAGGGCACGTACGGTCCAGAAAGGCGTGAGCGTCTGTTCGTTCCCGTCCAGGCGGCGCGTTCTGATTACGGGGCCGTATCAGGCAGATGGTCGTCGGCTTCGCCGTCGATGGCGTCGTCGTACGGGGTTGCCGAACGGGAGGCCTGACACAGCGCGTTGGACACCTCCTGCATCTGCACGTTGAGATCGGCGAGCGCCCGGTGAAGCTCGTGGACGCGGATTTCGAGCTCGGTGGCCTTGGCGGTCAGCGCCGCGACCGTGGCCGTGAAGGCCGGTCGGTTCTCGGATGCCATGGTCATCAGACGTCCTCTCTCGGAAGAGTCCGGAAAGCATCGGGGGTAGATCGGACTCCCAGGGTGGGAGTCCGATGTGCCGGCAGGGGGTCCGATGTGCCGGCAGGGGGTCCGGCGTCATGCAGCGGGCGCCAGGCCCACCTGAACTGCCGAGATGTCGAGGTCCAGCCTCACCTTGTCTCCGATGAGAACGCCTCCTGTCTCCAGTGCCGCGTTCCAGGTGAGCCCCCAGTCGGACCGCTGCAGGGTGGCCGTGCCCTCGAACCCGACCCGGTTCTTCCCGTCGAGGTCCCGGCCGGTCCCGCCGAACGCGAGGTCGACGGTGACGGGTAGTTCGACGTCCTTGATCCGGAGGTCTCCGGACATACGGAACCCGTCGCCACCGACCGGGACGAGTCCGGTGGACCGAAAGGTCATCAGGGGAAACGTCGAGGAGTCGAAGATGTCGGGGCCCACGAGGTGCGCGTCCCGGTCCCGCATGCCCGTGTCCAGGCTGTCGGTCTGGACACTCAGATAGGCCTTGGACCGGGCGGGTCGCGCCCCGTCGAGCTGGAGGATCCCCTCGAAGGTGCCGAACGTCCCGCGCACATTCGTGATCATGGCGTGTCGGACGGAGAAGCCGATCCTGCTGTGTACCGGATCAACTGTGTACACACCGGCCAGTGCCGCGTACCGGCTGGTTCCGGAGCGGGTCTTCTGGTGGTGGTTCCTGAGCATGGCGAGGCCGCTTCCTTTGTGCGATGGCTGTCGGGGTGGGACGGAGACGTCGGCGCGTACCGTGCCCACCGCTGAACTCGGGTTCCTGCTCGATGACTTACCGCCGCGCGAGCCAGTCGGCGAAGTGTGTCTCGGCGATGTGCGCGCCGGGGCCGGGAAGGAGGCTGGTCTCTTCGAGCTCGGAGCCGAAGTACGGGGCGTGAGGGTCCGCCACGACACTGCGAGAGTCGCTGTCGGCGGCGAGTCCCATGGTGATGAAATCCCGGAACTCGAACGCATCGGGTCCGGCGATCTCCCCCACACCGTCGAGTGGCGCGCCGACGGCCGTGCGGGCCACGGCGGCGGCCACGTCGTCGGCGTACAGCGGCTGGATCTTCGCGTCGGGGACGCGCACCGTGTCGCCCTCGGTCATCGAGTCCGCGATGCCCTTCACGAACTCGAAGAACTGCGTGGCATGGACGATGGAGTACGCGATTCCCGACGCCTTGACGAGCTCCTCCTGCGCCAGCTTGGCACGGAAGTATGCGTTGTCCGGGAGCCGGTCGGTGCCCACGATGGAGAGCACGACGTGGTGAGCCACTCCGGCCTCCGCCTCCGCCACGAGGAGGTTGGCGGTCGAGGTGTGGAAGAACTCCATGACGGCGTCGGGTTCGTACGAGGGGGAGTTCGACACGTCGACCACGACCGAGGCGCCCTTAAGGACGTCGGCCAGCCCTTCACCCGTGAGTGTGTTGACGCCGGTGTTGGGTGAGGCGGGCACCGCCTCGTGACCGTGTTCGTCGAGCTTGCCGACGACCTTCGAGCCGATCAGGCCGGTTCCGCCGATGACGACAACCTTCATGATGAACAACCTTTCGCAGTGCGGTGAAGTGAATGTGATGCTGTGAGATGAGCTCGTAGAGACGCACGCCTGCTGTTCGACGAGCTTTCGTTCGGCCGAGACGTCTTCCAGTACCGATCACCAGCACCGTGGTGGAGATGTGCCGTTCACTGAGAGACACGATTTGCTCCCAAAGCCTTGGTTGGTCATTGAGTACGACCGGACGCCCTGGGTGTTTGTGACAGGGGGCGGACGCCACCGGCTCGGCTGCCCGTGATGAGGACGCCGGCGAGCGGCCGATACGGGTGTGACGGGCGGGGATGGCCCGCGATCCCGTCACTCTGCCCCCCACCGGCGGCCGTCGCGTCAGGAGAGAAGGCTGTCCAGGGGGACATCGGGATCGACGAGGCGGGCGTCGTCGCGGCACGATCCGCGGACCGTGCCGCACCGGCTCAGGGAGCCAGCGTGACCGTCACGGGCGTCCCCCGCACGGCCATCTTCGTGTACGGGCTCAGCGAGTCGGCCTTCTTCAGCAAGGGAGTGGCGATCTCCGGAGCGACGCCGGGCCAGATGACCTCGAGTTCGAGACGCAGCGCGTAGCCACCGTCCTGCGGATCACGCCCGAAGGCCACCGTCGCGTCCACGGTGATGGCGGCAGGATCGAGCGCCGCTTGTCGCGCCACCAGGCTCAGGGCTCCGTGGTAGCAGGCCGCGCAGCCGGCCGCGAACAACTGCTCGGGGTTGGTTCCCCGGCCGTCCCCGCCCAGCTCGGCAGGCACCCGCAGACTGAGGTCCAGCGCCCCGTCGGAGGACCGGGCGCTGCCCGAGGCCCGTCCGTGCCCGGCCGCGCCACCGCTGACGGTCACGGTCGTGGTGTAGATGGCGGAGAACGACCGGCCTTCGAAGTTCTTCTCCGTGGGCAGGTCGGGCAACGGGATGTGGTCGCTCAACGCAGGACTCCCGCGTCGCGGCAAGAGCGCCGAGACACCCATGACCCCGGTGGGTTCACTCCATGGGCATGGCTCTCTGTGCCGTTCATGTCCTTCATCGCGTCGGCTGTCCTTCCGTTCGGGGAAACGGGTCACGGATGACTGGATGACCGACGAGCCGCACCCTTTGTGACACGCGCACTGTGAAGGCGACGGCGTTCCCTCGTCGCCTCGTCAAGGGAGCCGACGTCATCCCCAGCGCGATGCTTGCACCTTCCCGACTCGAGACCGCCGTGCTACAAGCCCCGGGAGGCGGGTGCCGCTCCGGACCGGACGACCTTCACACTGTTCCGACCCGGCGAGAGAACAACGTCGCTCAAGGCGTACGAGTGGTGACCGCCCATGGCGTCTCTCGGTCGGCGGACGAACCAGGCATGTGACCCCGGGCACCCGATGCCCGCCCCGTGTCACACATCCGCTGACGCCGCTGTCTGATGTACGGCCCACGGAGGGCTAAACAGGAATTGAGGGCGGGTATGTCGGGTGCGCGTGACCGCAGGGCGCGCAGAATCGGATCGCAGTGGGGCGGTGCGGACCGCTGGTCCGGCGCCGGAAGGCCGGCGAAGACGGAGGCCGACGCGCTGATAGCGCGCGAAAGTGTCTCCTTGGAGCGCAGTCTCCTTCCCACCCCGGTGCTGCGCGGAGACGACTTCACGGTGGCTTCCCGTTACGAACCGGGGCGGTCCCACGCACTCCTGAGCGGCGACTTCTTCGATGTGGTGCAGACCGAGGATTCGACCGTCCACGTGATCCTCGGCGACGTTTCCGGGCACGGAGCGGTCGAAGCGGCGCTCGCCGTTCATCTGCGGGTGGCCTGGCGGACGGCCGTTCACTGCGGCAGGTCCCAGATGGAGCAACTGGGTCTCCTCGAAAGGATCCTGATCGACCTGAGAGCCGACGACGACACCTATGCCACGGTCGTGTCGCTGGTGTTCCCTCCCGAAGGAACGTCCGTCAGGGCGGTGAGCGCGGGGCACCCGGGCCTTCTCCTGCGACGCCGTTCCGAGGACATCCGGTGGGTGGAACCGCAAGCCGGGATCGCGCTCGGTCTCTTTCCCGGGTGCACCGACTGGGCCGAGACTCAGATCGACCTCGCTCCCCTGGACAGCATCGTCCTGTTCACCGACGGGCTCTTCGAGGGCAGGACCGACGCCTCCGCACGCCTCGGCGAGGAGGGCCTCCTGGGACTGGCGACGCAGTACGCGCATCTGCCGTCTCAGGAGTTCATCGACGCGCTGGTCACGTCCGCCGCGTCCCTGGCCGCTCCCTTCGGAGGCCTGGGAGACGACGTGGCCGTTCTCCATCTGGGGTGGAACCCGCTGGCAGCAGCGCCGGCTCGCAGCACATGAACGGTGCCCGACCGCCACCTGAGGCGGCGATGACCTCGGCTGGGCGCGAAGAGCCCCAAAACACCCCAGGACAGTGTGACAACGAGTGGGGCATCGGCAGCGTGCATGACCACCGATCCGCGCGACATTGTCACAGTATTACGATGTATCCGGCGCCGCCCAGGCGGTGGCGTCGCGTCACCCCCCGCCCCCGCGTGAGTACCGGGCTGCGGCATGACGGTCACTCAGTTTCTTCTCCAGTGACCGTCGTCGACTCCATCGGACCGGGCCACGGCGCCCCGTCCGATCCCTGACCAGAAAGACTCGGATGTACATCAAGAATGCGAGCGTCGTGCTCGCAGGCTCTGCCGTGCTGGCCACTCTGGCCGCTTCTCCGGCGAGCGCAGCCACCTCCTCCCTCCCCACCCCTTCTGTCACCTCGGTCCTCGCGGTGCAGAAGCAGGCCATGGCCGGCGGCGCGCCCGGCGCCCTCACCCGTATCGACGCGGGCAGCTCCACCTACCGCATCTCGTCGGGGCAGGCGGACACCGCCACGCACGCCGCGATGGACACCGGCCGTCGGTTCCGGGTCGGCAGCGTCAGCAAGACGTTCACCACGGTGGTGCTCATGCAGCTGGTCGCCGAGGGGCGCATCGACCTCGACGCCCCGGCGAACGCCTACCTCCCGAAGCCGCTGCCGGACGACCGCATCACCGTGCGGCACCTGCTCAGCCACCGCAGTGGTCTGTGGGACTACACCAACGAGATGTTCTCCTCCACCGTTCCCGGCTTCGAGTCCGTGCGGAACAAGGTGTTCACCTACCAGGAGCTGATCGACCGTTCGACGGCCCACCAGGTGAACAACGAGCCGGGGGCCGCCTACAGCTACTCCAACACCAACTTCGTGGTGCTGGGCCAACTCATCGAGCACGTCACCGGTGTGCCGATGGCCACCCACTACCAGCAGCGCATCTTCGAGCCGCTGGACCTCAAGCACACCTCCTACGTGCACCCGCAGACCACCATCTCCGGTTCCTACGCCCGCGGTTACCTGCGTCAGGACGACACCACGCTGCCGCTGGTGGACTCCACCGAGCAGACCGTCTCGTGGGCGCAGTCGGCCGGAGCGATCATCTCCGACGCGGCCGACCTGAACCGGTTCTTCTCCTCCCTCGTCTCCGGCCGGCTCGTGCCCAAGGCGCAGCTGCAGGACATGATGCGCATGGTTCCGGTCAACGCGGACGGCACCCAGTCCTACGGACTCGGCCTGCGCAGCCGCAAGCTCTCCTGCGGCGTGACGGTGTACGGCCACACGGGCACCGTCCAGGGCTACTACACGTACGCCTTCACCACGGCTGACGGCAAGCGCAGCATGACGTCGATGGCGAACACCTCCAACAACGGATCCGTCAACACCGTCCTCGGTGGCACGCTGGAGGCCGCGTTCTGCGGCACCGCCCCCGCCAAGGCCGACACGTTCGCGTCCACCACAGGCGAGGGATTCACCGAGGACATCGCTCCCCAGGTGACCCGCCACTGAACGGCCTCGCCCTGACGCGCGCGTGACGGGATTCCGGTCACACGCCGCCGCGCCCCCGCACACCGGCCCTGTAACCGTGTGCGGGGGCGCTGTCCGTCATACCGGCGTCGCCTGAGCCGCTGCGCGCCGCTGTGAGCGCTGTGCGGCCACGGTGAGCGGCGAGGGTCGCCGCGCGTGCCGAACGGTGGGTGAGGCGGGCGGTCGCGGCTCCGGATCAGTCCCGCCAGCCGTAGCGGTCGCGGGCCTTCGCGACCGTCTCCGCGTCGATCGCCCCGGTCTGTGCCATCCGGTCCAGGGCCGCCACCACGATCGACTCGGCGTCCACATGGAAGTAGCGGCGCACCGCGTCCCGGGTGTCCGACAGGCCGAAGCCGTCCGTCCCCAAGGACGAGTAGTCCTGCTCGACCCACTGACTGATCTGGTCGGGCACCTGCCGCATCCAGTCGCTCACGGCAAGGACCGGGCCCCGCGCACCCGACAGCGCGCGCGTCACGTACGGTTCGCGCCGCTCACCCCGCAGCCGCGCCCGGTCGGCCCTCAGCGCGTCGCGCCGCAGCTCCGTCCATGAGGTCACCGACCACACGTCGGCGTGGACGCCCCAGTGCGACGCGAGGAGATCCTGGGCCTCCAAGGCCCAGTGGATCGCCGTTCCCGACGCCAGCAGCTGGATGGCCGGCCCAGCATCGTGGGAGGCGGCCCGCCTGAAGCGGTAGATGCCTCGCCGGATTCCCTCCTCGATCGACGGCCCCGCAGGCATGGGCGGTTGGGACTTGGGCTCGTTGTAGACCGTCAGGTAGTAGAAGACGTCCTCGGGCTCCTCGCCGTACATACGCCGCAGCCCGTCCCTGACGATCACCGCGATCTCGTACGCGAAGGCCGGGTCGTAGCTCACCGCCGCCGGATTGGTGGACGACAGCAGATGGGAATGCCCGTCGGCGTGCTGCAACCCCTCGCCGGTCATCGTGGTACGGCCGGCCGTCGCACCGATGACGAAACCGCGCCCCAACTGGTCGGCCAGCGCCCAGAGCTGGTCACCGGTGCGCTGGAACCCGAACATGGCGTAGAAGATGTAGAAGGGGATCATGGGTTCACCGTGTGTGGCGTACGAGGTCGCGGCTGCGGTGAACTCGGCCATGGAGCCGGCCTCGGTGATGCCTTCGTCGATGAGCTGGCCGGTCCTGGCCTCCCGGTAGTAGAGAAGCTGATCCGCGTCGACGGGTGCGTAGTTCTGGCCGTCGTGCGAGTAGATCCCGGCTGTCGGGAACAGTGACTCCATGCCGAACGTCCGGGCCTCGTCCGGGATGATGGGCACCCAGCGCTGCCCCGTCTCCGGGTCGCGCATCAGATCCTTGACCAGGCGGACGAGTGCCGTGGTGGTGGCCAACTCCTGCTTGCCGGAGCCCTTCTGCAGGGCTTCGAAGGGCCGGGACGGCGGCTGTGGCAGGGGCTTGGCGACCGTCCTGCGCACCGGGACGGAGCCTCCCAGAGCAGCGCGGCGCTCCCGCAGATACCGCACCTCCGGCGCGTCCTCGCCAGGGTGCCAGAACGGCACCACGTCCCCGCTCAGCGCGCTGTCCGGGATGGGCAGCTCCAGCACGTCGCGCATGCGGCGGAACTGCGCCGTCGTCAGCTTCTTCATCTGGTGGTTGGCGTTGCGCGACTCGAAGTCCGGCCCCAGCGTGTGTCCCTTCACCGTCTGGGCGAGGATCACGGTCGGCTCCCCCTTGTGCTCTACCGCGGCCCGGTAGGCGGCGTAGACCTTCAGGGGTTCGTGTCCCCCGCGCGAGTTCGTGAACATCTCGGTGAGCTGGGCGTCGCTCAGCCTCGCGGCGACGGCGGAAAGCGCGTCACCGGTGAAGAAGTGCTCGCGTACATAGGCCGCGTCCCGCGCGGCGTACGTCTGGAACTGGGCGTCGGGGACCTCGCCGAGGCGGTGTACGAGGGCACCGGTGGTGTCCTGCTGCAGCACGGAGTCCCAGGCCTCGCCCCACAGCGACTTCACCACATGCCAGCCCGCTCCTCGGAAACGGGCCTCGAGTTCCTGGACGATCTTGGAATTCGACCGCACCGGACCGTCCAGGCGCTGCAGGTTGCAGTTGATGACGAAGGTGAGGTTGTCCAGACCCTCCCGAGCGGCGAGCGTCAGCGCGGCCGTCGATTCGGGCTCGTCCATCTCCCCGTCACCGAGGAACGCCCAAACCCGGGACCGCGAGGTGTCCTTGATGCCCCGGTCGTGCAGATAGCGGTTGAACCTCGCCTGGTAGATGGCGGCCAGCGGCCCGAGTCCCATCGACACGGTCGGGAACTCCCACAGCCACGGCAGCCGCCTGGGGTGCGGATAGGACGGGAGGCCGTGGCCAGCGGCCTCGCGCCGGAAACCGTCGAGCTGGTCCTCGCGCAGGCGCCCCTCCAGAAAGAGGCGCGCGTAGATGCCCGGCGACGCATGGCCCTGGACGAACAGCTGATCGCCCGAGCCGTCCTCGTCCTTGCCGCGGAAGAAGTGCTGGAACCCGATCTCGTAGAGCCATGCCGCCGAGGCGTAGGTGGCGATGTGTCCGCCGAGACCCAGGTGTGATCCGCGGGTCACCATCGCTGCCGCATTCCACCTGTTCAGAGCGGTGATCCGGGATTCCATGGCGACATCCCCGGGATAGGCCGGCTGCGCCGACACCGGGATCGTGTTGATGTAGTCCGAGGAGAGGAGCCGGGGCAGGGCCAGTCCGGATCTGGCCGCGTGCTCATGGAGGCGTCGCAGCAGAAACACCGTCCGTTCCGGCCCCGCGTTCTTCATGACGGCGTCGAGCGACGCCTGCCATTCGGAGGTCTCCTCTGCGTCGCGGTCGGGCAGCTGGTCGAGCTCGCTCGTCGTGGGGGCCTCTGCGGACCGGACCGGGTCACTCATGGCGGTCTTCCTGTCGGGGACGGTGGGGGTGGGGCGGGGAGGCGGGCCTGTCCCCCTTGGCATTCGTGAGGACGAGGACAGCGACTCGTTTCCTACGACAGGGCTCGTGCCGCTGGTGTGACACTTCTGCACGGGAGACCGCTGTCACACCTGCGGCCAGGGCGAGGGCCGCGACCACGACATCGATGTGGGCATGGAGCGCCAGGGCACCGCCCTGGCAGAGGCGGGCCGGTCCCTGGAGGAGCTGCACTCCCCCGCGACGGAGAGCTACTCGAGGCACGCGCCGAGTGACGACGCGACCCGGGTCCTCGTGCGCCCCCGCTCGCTCAGCCCGGCCCAGGTCGCCTCCTGGACACCGCCGTGCGTCGAGACCGCTGTCCGCGGCGGTCGGCACACGGCCGCCCGTCCGCCGACCGCATGGGGTCTGCAGGATCTCGAGAACACCACCACGCTGATCGTCAGCGAACTGGTCGCCAACGCGGTTCGCCACGGCACCGGCCCGGTCCGTCTCCGCCTCATCCGGCACGCCTTCGATACGAGTGTCCGGCGCGCGGTGCCGGAGGGGTCGTCGGGGCGGAGCAACCGCCCTGTCCCTCTCGGTGGACGGCCTGCCCGACACGGCCCTCGGCATCCCGGAGCAGCCGGGCTGCCCGGCGATGTCACACCTTGCCGGGCTGTCCGGTCAGTACTGCGTCACGACACCTCTCCTGGGAGAAATCATGGATGCGCGTCTCAACTACTACGGCAACTCCGTCGGGACCAAGGTGCTGAAGCACCTCGTCTCCGCCAGCAAGGTGCTGTCGGACTCGACGCTGCCGGCCACCATCCGGCATCTCGTGGAGGTCCGCGCCAGCCAGATCAACGGCTGCGGCTTCTGCACCGACATGCACACCAAGGAGGCCGCCCACGCCGGCGAGACCACGGTGCGGCTCAATCTGGTCGCGGCCTGGCGGGAGGCGACGGTCTTCACCGAGGCCGAGCGCGCCGTGCTGGAGCTGACCGAACAGGGCACCCGCGTCGCGGACGCGGCCGGCGGCGTCACCGACGAGGCCTGGGCGAACGTCGCCAAGCACTTCGACGAGGACCAACTCGCCGCGCTGGTATCCCAGATCGCCGTGATCAACGCCTACAACCGCATCAACATCATCAACCAGCAGCCGGCGGGCAGCTACACGGTCGGCATGTTCGGCTGAGCCAGGACGTCCGGCTCGGCCGGATGCGCACGGTCCGGCTCCCTGTCGCCCCGACCTCTGACAGGGGACGGACTCAGGCGCCACCGACCGCACAGAACCGTGCGGCCGGTGGCGCCTGTCGCTGTGACAAGCCTCAAACTTCACGGCCTTCGTCCTGGTCATGGGCGCCTTGGTCGGAGCACCTGATCAGACGAGGGCCGCCTCAACATCCGGTGAATGCCTTGCTGAGGCACCAAATTCGAAGCGCGTTTCGGAGCCGGTCCAACCAATGCCGACCTGCCCGGTAGCGTGATCGGCATGACCTCTGAGGGCGGGGCGACACAGGGCGAAGCCCTGGACGGCGGCATGGCAAACGCGGGCGCGGTTCTCCGTCGCGGTTCCCTGGTGGAACGCCCGGCGCCGCCTACTGCGCGCGCCCTTCACGCCCACCTCCGCGCGCTCAAGGTGCACGGCTTCGACGCGGCTCCGACCCCTGTCCAGCTCACGCCGGAGGGCCGCGAGCAGCTGACCTACATCCCCGGCGACGTTGCCCTGCCCCCGTTTCCCCGCTGGGTGATGACGGAGACCGCTCTGCGTTCGGTGGGAAGCCTGCTACGGCGCCTGCACGACGCCAGCATGGCCGTCACCGTGGACACACTCACCGCATGGCCCCAGGCTCTGGCCGACCCGGAGGGAGGAACGATGCTGTGCCACAACGACGTGTGCCTGGAAAACGTCGTCTTCCGCGACGGTCGTGCCACGGCCCTGATCGACTTCGACCTGGCGGCGCCCGGGCGGCCACTGTGGGATGTCGCCATGACCGCCCGCTACTGGGTCCCTATGCTCGATCCCGAGTCTGCGGCAGCCCTCTACCCGGCCGGGCTGGATGTCCCCAGGCGACTGCGACTCCTCGCCGACGGTTACGACCTCTCCCCGCAGCAGCGCGCTGAACTGCCCCGAGTCATTGAACAGGCCACCGCGACCTGCCGGACCTTCGTCACCGGCCGCGTGGCCGACAGTGACCCGGTCTTCACACAGGCGCTGTCCGAGCGCGGTGGCTGGCAACGGTGGGATCGCATCCAGGAGTGGCTTGTGGCCCACCGCAAGGTGTTCATCTCCGCCCTGCTGGACTGACCGGCCCGGAGATTGAAGAACAAGTTGTGACACTGTTCGCAATCATCGTCACGTGTTGGTCGGCGGGTGCGCCTGGCGGTCCCTGCCGCCCCGCGCTCTGCGGCCTCTGCGCCTGCGCCGGGCCGCGCGATGGTCGGCGGCGACGCCGGCCTGTGCTCGCTGTTGGCGGCTCGTCAGATCTCTCCATCCTGACCGGTAGGCTTGGGCGGCTGCGGTCCCCCCATCGTCACCCGAGAGCATGTGGTGAGTGACAGCCTGCGGCGGTCGATGCATCTCACGGCATGAGGGTGAAACACAGGTGTTGATAGCGGGCCGATACCGGCTGCACAATCCCATCGGACGCGGCGCGATGGGAGAGGTCTGGCGAGGCTTCGACGAGACTCTCGACAGACCGGTAGCCGTCAAACTCCTGCTCCCCCAGGACACGGACCCAACGGCCGCCTCACGTTTCCGCCTGGAGGCACAGACCGCGGGCAGCTTCAACCACCCCCATGTGGTGGGTGTCTTCGACTTCGGCCAGCACGAAGACCGCCTCTTCCTGGTGATGGAGCTGGTTGAGGGCGACAGCCTCGCCCGTCACCTCACCACCACCGGCCCGCTGCCCGCCGGGCAGGTGGCGCAGATCGCCGCACAGGCCGCCGCCGGGCTCGCCGCCGCCCATCAACAAGGCATCGTGCACCGCGACATCAAGCCCGCCAACCTCCTTCTGGACGCCGACGGCACGCTCAAGATCGGTGATTTCGGCATCGCCCGCTTCGTCGACGATCCGGCCGCCGCACTCACCACGACGGGACAGATCGTCGGCACGAGCCTCTACCTCGCCCCCGAGCGTGCCCTCGGCCGGCCCGCCGAACCCGCCTGCGACGTGTACGCCCTTGGCTGCGTGATCTACCAACTCCTCACCGGCCGCCCGCCGTTCCAGGCCGACACCGCTGTCGCGATCCTCCACCAGCACCTGGACACCGCCCCCGTGCCGCCCCGGCAGCGGGGCGCGGACATTCCGGCCGCCTTCGAGAACTATCTCCTGGCTCTCCTCGCCAAGCAGCCAAGTGATCGGCCCGAAGCACAACAGGTCGCTGACTGGTTCGCCACCGGCGCCTGGCAGGGCCGCTCCGAGCCGATGCCCGCCCCTGCACTGTGGCCCGGATCTGTGCCGTCGTCAGGACACAACGCCCCCTCCACGCAGCTGCCGTACACCACTGAGGCCGGCCCCGCGACCACCTACGCCTTGCCCTCCCCCGCCGGGCACACGCGTCGGTCACGTGCGTCTCGACGCCGGGGTGGTTCAAACATCCGCACACTCGCGGCCCATCGGCCGAGGGTCGCGGGCCTGGTCGCCGCGGCGGTGACCTTCCTGGCCGCCATGCTCGCCGGGGTGCTGTGGTTCTCCCCGGGCAGTAGTTCGGCAGAGACACCGCAAACCCCCACGCCCGGCATCACGAGCCCAACGACGACCCAGGAGCCGGCCGGCTCCGCGACCGTTACGCCGGACCCTTCATCCACCGCATCGCTGCCGGCGAGCATCGCAGACCACCCGGAGCGGGAACCCGAGCAAAAGCAGAGGGGGAACAAGCAAGGGAAGCACGAGGAAGGCGAGGACGACTGAGCGAGCCAGATCGTGTGGCTCGCAGCGTTGACCGACTCCCTTAGGTGACTCTGGATCACCTCCGCCGCATGGCGGAGAACGGCTGACGGTGGTGTGGGATCCGCACTGGTCGCTTGAACCGAGGCAGTTTCGCGGGCTGTACGAGTCCGGCGCGATGAGCCCGCGGGAAGCCCGCCAGGTGACTGGGCTGAACCGTCGCACGGTCTCGAAGTGCCTGTCAGGCCAGGTTCCGGTCGCGCCGACGAGGCAGCCGTGAGCGGTCGGCCTCAGGCGCTGGCGGTGGTCGAGGTCGCACAGTTGTTCGACGCGATGCCGCGGGGCGACGCCCGTCGTCATGGCCCCCGCCCGTACCGACACCCACAGCCATGACCACAGCCCAGTCGGCCTTCCGGTTCTTGCCTCTTCGACGTTATGCGTATAACTTCCCGGCAGGAGCAGTATGCGAAACGCCTCGATCACACGAAGGAGGTTCCTGATGAGCGCATGCCAGGGGAGCCATCACCTGTGGATCTTCGGCGACCACTCCTTCCGCAGCGACTTCTACGGCTGACGAGTTGATCCACGTCGAAGGCACACGTGTGCCTTCGACTTCGGGACCACGGCACCTGACGTGCCATGGACGTCACTCTTCAACCAAAGGAACTCGTCATGCCTGAGCCTTCCCCTGCCCGCTGCCCGATCCCGCACGACGGCATCCAGTGGGCCGCCCGCCACATGCCGATGCTGGCGGCTACCATGGAGACCCACGCGGCGGCATTTGCCGGCCGCCGCATCGGCATCTGCCTGCACATCGAACCAAAGACAGCGGTTCTCGTCGGCTACCTCGCCCAGGCAGGCGCCGAGATCACCCTCACCGGCTCCCCGGGCACCACCCAGGAAGACACGGCGGACGCACTGCGCGACTACGGCATCGAGGTCGTCGGCCACCGCACCGACGACCTCGATCGACACCGCGAGAACATCGCACAGGTCCTCGACGCGCGGCCTGATCTCATCCTCGACAACGGTGCCGACCTGATCGAGGGCGTCCTCGCCCGCGGCGGCCTGTCCGGGCTCGTGGGCGCCACGGAGGAGACCACCACCGGTGGCCTGCGCATCCGCTCCTGGGACAGGCAGCCGGACTTTCCGGTGATCGTCATCAACGACAGCCGCCTCAAGCTCTTGGTCGAGAACGAGTTCGGCGTCGGCCAGAGCGTTGTCCAGGGATTCATGAACGCCACCAAC
This sequence comes from Streptomyces siamensis, assembly GCF_039543605.1. Lineage (NCBI taxonomy): Bacteria > Bacillati > Actinomycetota > Actinomycetes > Kitasatosporales > Streptomycetaceae > Streptomyces > Streptomyces siamensis. The sequence continues at coordinate 209,614 of NZ_BAABKB010000023.1, forward strand.
CTCATGATCCCCGGAGTCCACGCCACCGTCGTCGGCTACGGCCCCTGCGGACGCGGCGTCGCAGACACCCTGGCTCGGCTCGGCGCCCGTGTGGCGGTTGCCGACACCGACCCCTACCGCGCCCTGGAGGCCGTGATGGCCGGCCACCAGGTCGGCGATCTCATCGACCTCCTCCCCCGCACCCAGCTCCTCTTCCTGGCCACGGGCCACCGGAGCGTCATCGGCGCCGCAGAGCTCGGCGCCCTGCGCGACGGCTCGGTCATCGCCGGCGTCGGACACATGCCCTGGGAACTGGACGCGGGTGTGCTCGCCGAGCACACGGCCGGCGTGCACCGCTCCGGCCCCAGCGGACAGGAACGCGCCGTGCACCGGCTGCACGACGGACGCGAGATCGTGATCCTCGCGGACACGAAGATGATCAACCTGACGGCGGCCAAAGGGAATCCGATCCAGGCCATGGACCTCGGTCTCACCCTGCAGGCACGCAGCCTCGCCGCCATCGCCACCGGCCACGACCAACCACTCGCGACCGGGGCACAGGCTGTGCCCACGTCCATCGACCGTCAAATCGCCACCGACCTGGTCCACACACTGAGCCGCATCTGAGCACGGAACCCTACTGACGGGCTCATGTGCCCGGTCATCCCGGACGCATGAGCCCCGCCAGACGAACCCGGACACCAACGCTCACCCCGTGATACCCGAACACCCACCAGTCAGTGCCCGTTGCACGATCGTCCGGTCTCCCGGCCGAGCCCTCCAGGCCGCTTACGTGGTGGCAACTTCGAAGTAGTCGTAGCCCCTTTTCTCCTTCAAGTCCTCGAACCGCTGGTCGAGCACCTCGCTGAGTCCCTCTGGCAGGTCCCAGTTCGGGTACTCCACGGCCGGAGTGGGGGAAACGGTGCACGGGCGAGGCAGGTAGTCCTCGTCCGCGGTATGCGGGCGGGGAGGCTTCCCGACAGTGGCACCGGCCGCCGTCAGCACCGCGCTGCGCCAATAGAGCCGGGGGTTGGCCGCGCACTGGCCGTCCTCATGAACCAGCGGGCACCACAGGATCTGCAACAAGTCGGTTCCGACGGGGAAGACAAGGCCGGGCACATCCCGTGCGTACAGCTGGACCACCGGGACCATCGCGACCGGTTCCGGCCCGGGATGAGTCGATTCCCTCGCAAGACCGCAGGAAAGCGCCGGGCCTGGCAGACTGTGCGCCACCTTGGGGGGAGATTGTCGTGCCGGATGAGCTGACCGTCCGCCGGATACTCGGGGACCAGCCGTTCGCCGAGATCGGTCGGCCCGTGTGGGCGGTGACCGACGCGCGTCACGGCTGCGTCATCGCGGCCGGTGACCTCGGGCACGTCATGTGGCGCGGTACGGGCCACTGGCTCGGCCACCGGATCGGCGTGTACGAGGCCGGCACCCTCCGTCCGCGCCACGTCGTCGCCTCCCGCTACTCCGTATGTGCCATCGAGCCCCACCCCGAGCTGCCGCTCGTCGCCGTCGGCACCGGCCGCTACGACGGCTCGTGGGACTTCCAGGGACAGTTGCTCCTGCTGCACCTGGAGACCGGGCGCGTGACGGACCTGCTGAGCAAGAGCCGCCAAGTGCGTCACCTGCGCTGGCTGGAGGACGGCAGGCTCGCGATGCTGCTCTCCCCCGAGGACAAGGACGGCGGCTTCCGCAAGGGCTTCGAGCTGGCCGTCGCGGTGGACGACTGGCTGTCGGCTCCGGCCGGTCTGGTCGACCCCGACGACACACGTCACCCGATGGTCGAGAGCGGGCTCCTTCACGATCCGCGGGTGGAGGACACCCTCGCACGGCTGACGGAGGGCGGGTGGCGGCGGCGGGCGGAGGTGCGGGACCTGGCGGTACTGAACGACGGCCGGGTGCTCGCCACAGGGCGGCACACGGACCTCGAGTGCTGGGATCCATCGGGCGCGCTGAGGTGGGCTCTTCCTCCGGACGGGGAGGGGAGCGTCCGGGTCGAGGCGGCCCCGGACGACGAGTCGGCGTGGGTGACGTACCAGGGCTACCGGCGCGACGAGGCGACGGGTCGACTGGTCGACCGCGCGACGACTGTTCGGCGGATATCGACGGCGGACGGCGGTGTGGTGGACTGCGTGGACGTGCCGTCGACCCCCACACTGTGCGCCGCGGACGAAGGCTGGCTCGCCCTGCGCCCGCGAGGGCGCGACACAGACGCCGCGCTGCTGCTCGCCCCCACGCACCAGCAGGCGGCGCGCCTCGACCTCGCCCCCAGCCGCTCCAACTCCCCGGCGCTGCACGTCAGACACAGCGCCCGCCTGCTGTACGTGGACGGCCCCGGGCCGGACGACGACGCGCCGTGGATCCACGCGATCGATCCTCCGGGCGCCCACGGCCCCGCCACCCTGCGCGCTCTCTTCCCCTTGCGCTGGGACCCGGCGTCCGCACTCCAGCCCTGGTACGGCCCCGCCGTCGAGCTGACACGCGCCCTCGTCCACGCGGGCCGGTCGTACGAACGGGGCGCCACGTACGCGGACGCCCGCGAGGGCACGTATGTCGTGAGCCGCCGGCTGCCGGACGGCGACGCACGCTGGGTGTACGGCACCGACAAGCCGCTCGCCGATCTCGACGGCGACGAGCGGAGGATGTACGTCGTGTATGTCACCGGTGAGGTGGAGACCCTGGACACGGCGACGGGCGAGGTGCGAGCCAGGTACACCTTGCGCGCGCACGGCCACCCGGTCACGCCGGTGTCCGCCACGTACCGGGCGGAGCAACGGCGGCTGGTCGTGGGGACGGTGGACGGGCGGATCCTGGACTGCTCGGTCGCGGATTGACCGGGTCTCGGTCCAGCCGTTCGGCACGACGTCGCTCGTGGGGAAAGGGATGAGTCGGGCCTGACGCAGGCGGACCGGCGCGACCTGCTCGACGTCGTGGGCGGCCGCGCCGGTGGTGCAGTCAAGGGCCTGATGCAGTTGCCGACCCTGGTGTTCGGGTCGGATGAGGCGCAAGGTGTGGCCCGTGCAGGCACCGATGCCGGTCTTGCACAGGCGTCACGCGTCGCTGACCCGTGCGAACGTGGCTACATGTGGCTCGTTGGAGCCGCCGGCCGGGCGATGGTCCGGATCTTGTCCTCGGCGAGACGGGCCCGGTCGTCTGTTGCCGCTGCACCCCAGAGCTCGTGGACAGCTCCAAGCGCATGTGTTGGCCCGCCCCGTCCTACGGCGAGGTGGACTCGTGCGGGGAACGGAGCACGAGCAGAGTGATCTCGCTGGGGGCGAAGACGCGGAACGGCGGGCCCCAGAAGCCGGTGCCACGGCTGGTGTAGAGAAGGGTGCGGGCGCCGTGCCGGCTGAGTCCGGCCACGGCGGGCTGGTCGATGCGGACCAGGTGGTGGAAGGGCCAGATCTGGCCGCCGTGGGTGTGGCCGGAGAGCTGGAGATCGATGCCCGCAGCTGCCGCCCGGTCGACGAACTTGGGCTGGTGCGCCAGGAGCAGGACGGGCAGGTCGGGGTCGGCGCCGTTCAGGGCTCCGGCGAGGTGGGCGCGGTGGCCCTCCAGGCCGGAGGACTCGGCGGTGACGTCGTCCACGCCGGCGACCACGAGGGTGTCGCCTCCGCGTTCGAGCAGCAGATGGCGGTTGCGCAGCGGCTCCCAGCCCAGCTCGTCCATCAGGTCGACCCAGCCCTGGGCCTCGGTGTAGTACTCGTGGTTGCCGGTGACGTATACGCGGGCCCGGGTGGCCCGCACGGAACCGAGTGGGACGGCCTGGGCGCGGCGGCGTTCGGCCGTGCCGTCCGCAATGTCGCCGGTGTGGCAGACCAGGTCGGCTTCCAGAGTGTTCACCGTCTCGCACACCCGTGCCGACCAGCGAGCGCGATCGAGTGGGCCGTAGTGGGTGTCGGTGATGAGGACGACGCGGGTGCCGTCCAACCCGGCACCCAGCCGCGGGAGTTGCACGTCGAGTCGGCGCACGCGTGGCACGCGGCGGGCCTCGGCGTACCCCCAGCCGAGCAGTACGGCCGTTACGCCGAGGACGGCCCACGTGACGATGCGGGCCCGGTCCTGACTCTCGCCGACGCCGACCACGGTCAGGGCGAGCCGCAGCAGGACGCCGAGCAGAACGGACCAGGTGAACAGGATCCAGCTGGTGCCCAGCAGGGTGTCACCGACGATCGCCGCCCGGTCCTGCTGGCGCCGGCCGTGGCCGCGCACCATCGCGAGCGGCATGCCGATGAGGCCGAGGGCGAACAGGGCGGTGCCGACCAGCCTGACGGGCAGCGGCCAGTGCTGGCCGCTGTACAGGAGCACCCAGCAGGGCACGGCCCACAGCAGGACGGGGGCGATCAGGGGGATGTAGCGCATCAGGCGGTGCAGTCGGCTCTGCCGCGGCGCTCGCGCTTCACCGTCGGCGGGTTGGATGTTGCTGGTGGCGGTCACGCTTGCCCTCCCTGACCAGGCTGCCGTCTCACGCACTGTATCCGGTCGCCCTTGGGCCGGCCGGACCGGCGTTCATGGGCACGGCCCCTTTGGGTTCGCGCGGTATGGCAAGACTCCGCCGCAGACACCTTCCTCGGCCTTCTGCTCGCCGTCCTGGTCACCGCGGCCGGCGTCCTGGACTCCGTAGCAGGCCAGCCCCTCCTCGAACAGACAGCGGCCGCTCATCCCACGATCCGGAAGATCTGCGTCCACGGCGGCTACCGCAAACACTGCCCGCCCCGGCTCAGCACGCTGCGTACGTCTGGGCGGCGTCTGCCGTGCGTTGCCTGGACAGGAGATCCGATACCCACAGCGCTAAAATGGCCTGGCAGGCAGACTCAGAAACGACCAGGGCCGGACACTGAAGGCCCTCATGATCGGCCTGGAGCCACCTCCTCGCCGGGCTGGCCGAACGGGGCGGCCGAAGGGGCCTGAGGGCGTGCCTGAACGGGCACGTCGGCGTCCCAGCCACCGACGGTGACGGCAGCATCGCCCCACCGGCCGATCGTCACCACTGCCAGAACTGCGGCCGTCGGTACCTCACGGCTTGCTGTCCGAGGCCGAGGCACTGACGGAGCCGACCCTTCGCGAGTTATGCGCCGGGCAACCGCGAACCACACTTCCCGGTGCACCCGTTGAACGAACGAAAGGAATGCCATGCGCGCCCTCACCCACCGACTGCACGGTGCATGCGCTGTCGCGTGCGCAATCCCCCTGCTCGTGCTGCCCGCCGCAGCCGGCGCGAGCGCCGCCCCTGCCGGGCCCGACGTCGTGCAGCAGGCCAACGCCAACGAGATCCTGGCTCTGGAGAACGCCGCACGAGAGAAGGCCAATTGCTCGGCGCTGACCATGAACAGCCAGCTCACCGCGGCCGCACAGGCTCACAGCGACGACATGGCCAAGAACAACTTCTTCTCGCACACCGGATCCGACGGATCGAGTATCGCGCAGCGGGTCGAAAAGGCCGGCTTCAGCCCGTCCATACCGACCGAGGAGAACATCCACCAGGGTGGCTCCACCGCGCAGCAGGTATTCGACAGCTGGATGGGCAGCGCACCTCACAAGGCCGCCATCCTGAACTGCAAGTGGAAGCAGACCGGACTTGCCGGCGCCTCCGGCAACCTCTGGACCCAACTCTTCGGCACCTGACCGGTTCCGGAACCACACTCAGAGGCTCTGAGCGTTTTCGGCGTGGCCACTGGGACCCTCGCCGAATGCGACCGTGTCGGCGACAGCCGGGCCGACTACTCGGCCGAGCACCGCCGGCACGGCGTGAACATCCAGGTGGTCGCCGATCCCACCGGTGCGGTACTGCGGATCTCGCCCGCACTGCCGGGCCGCACCCGCGACCTGACCCTGGAGAGGCAACGCTGCAAACGCTCAGTGGCGCGGCCCGCGTTCTTCACCCCGCCAGCTCCGCCAGCCACCGATGCCGGGGGTGCACGGTCTCCAGCAACCCTGTGAGGACGTCCCGCCGCGCCCGGCCCAGCAGCGGCAGCACCGCATTGAAGTCCGCCTGGTCCTTGGGCCGTTGCGCCGTCGCTTTGAACAGCAGTGCAAGCTCCGGCACCAGGTACGGGATCCCGTCCGTCGTTCGCTCGATGATCGTGTCGTACGGCAGCCGCAGAGCTTCATCCCGCCGGAAGATCCACGTGCCGCCCTCGTGGGGCTCGCGGAAGACGTCGAACACGAACTGGCCGCTCGCCGAATCTCGCAGCCAGGTCTGGTGCGTGGCCGCCGGCGCCTCAGCTCCCGCCCCCGGCCAGACCCGCCCCGAACCCACCGCGTCGAACACGTACTCGGGGAAGCGGTACCCGACCCGGGTATGGCCTTCAGTGATGAGTTTTCGCGCCCGCATCCGTCACACCTAAGACGGGACACGACGAGGCGGAAGGACGGCGCGATGAGTGCGGACACGTGGCTGGAGGAGCTGGGCGTCAGCGGGCTGGGCGGGAGGCGGCTGGGCGAGGTCGAGGAGCCGGCGTTCTCGAGGCTGGCGGAGCGGCACCGGCGGGAGCTGCACGTGCACTGCTACCGGATGCTCGGGTCGTTCGAGGACGCCGAGGACACCGTGCAGGAGACGTTCCTCCGTGCATGGAGGCGGCGGGAGACCTTCGAGGGGCGGTCGACGTTCCGGGCCTGGCTGTACCGGATCGCCACCAACGCCTGCCTGGACCTGCTCGCCAGGTGCCGCCCGGAGCCTGCGACCGGCGGCGAGGCGCTGTGGCTGCAGCCCTACCCGGACCGACTGCTCGACGAGCTGCCCGCGAGCAACACCGACCAGCCGGAGACCTTCGCCTTCGCGCGCGAGACGATCGAGCTGGCGTACCTGGTCGCGGTACAGCACCTCGCGCCGCGGCCGCGGGCCGTGATGATCCTGCGGGACGTGCTCGGCTGGCCGGCGAAAGACGTCGCGGAGCTCCTCGGGGACTCCGTCAACTCCGTGAACAGCGCGCTGCAGCGGGCCCGCGCCGGCATGCGGGAGCACCTGCCCGCCGAGCGGCAGGACTGGACGGGCGGCGAACAGGACGCCCGGACGCGCGAGTTGGTGCGCCGCTATACCGACGCCAGCGTGGCCACGGACGTCCCGGCGCTCGCCTCGATGCTGCGGGACGACGTCCGGTGTTCGATGCCGCCCACGCCGGGCCTGCACGTCGGCCGCGAAACGGTGGTGAACGACTGGGTCGAGAGCGGCTTCGCGGGCATGAAGGGCCTGCGCGCCGTCCTCACCTCCGTGAACCACCAGCCAGCCGTCGCCTTCTACCTCTGGCAAGAGCCGGAGGGCGCGTACCTGCCGCTGACGATCGACGTCCTCCGGGTCACCGGCGGCGCCATCACCGAGATCGTCACGTTCCACGACGACCAGTTCCCGCTACTCGGCCTGCCGGAGCGCCTGCCGCTGGACGGCACTGAGTAGTCCGGTGCGGGGGCTCACGCCAGGCGGGGCCTCGCGTGTCGCGGCGATCGCGCCGGAGTGGTGCGACGCGTTCGGCGTCGTCACCCGCGGTCGGAAGCGATCCGGTTCCGGGCTTCTGGGTCTCCGGGTCTTCGGGTCTTCGGGTCTTCGGGTCTTCGGGTCTTCGGGTCGCCGGGCCCGATCGTGTAACCGTCGCCGCCGGTCGGCCCGCAGCGCGAAGTCGCCGTAGCTGTTGTCGACCGGGTTGACCGTGACCCCGGGGGCGACGATCTCGTCGCGGCGGTCCTTGAGCGCCTTGCCGACGATCTCTTCGGAGACGCCGGCGGAGTACACGTCAGCGGTGTCGATGAGGTTGATGCCCGCGTCGAGGGCGCGGTGGATGATCCGCACCGAGTCTGCTTCGTCCTCGTTGCCCCAGGGGCCGAAGATCATCGCGCCCAGGCACAGCGGGCTGACCTCGACGCCGGTGCGGCCGAGCAGTCGGTATTGCATGCAATGGTTCTCCTCGATCGATGGTTCTCCTCGATCGACGGTGATCACTCGTTCCGGGAGGGCACGACGGTGCCGGTGCCCGCCCAGCTGGCGAGCAGGCCGAGTGCATCCCGCTCCCGGGAGTCCGGCTCGGGTGTGTAGAAGTTGAGGCGGAGGCCGGGGTCGGCCGGCAGGTCCATCGCCTCGTACGGCAGGACGAGATCGCCGACCAGCGGGTGGTGGAGGTGCTTCACGCCGGCGCGGTGGAACTTCACGTCGTGGCGTGCCCAGCGGCGGGCGAAGTCACCGCTCCTCGTCGTCAGCTCTCCGACCAGATCGGTCAGCGCCTTGTCGTGCGGTGCCCGGCCCGTCTCGGTCCGCAGGAAGGCCACCGCGTCGTCGGCGCCCTTGTCCCAGTCGACCCAGAATTCCCTGCTTGCGGGGTCCAGGAACATGAATCGAGCGCTGTTGACCGGGCCGCGCTGGGCGAACAGCGGCGAGTCGAAGACGGGTGCGTACAGCGCGCGGCCCAGCCTGTTGGCGGCCAGGATGTCGAACCGTGCGTTACGGACGTACGCCGGTACGTCGGTCATGGAGTCGAGCAGCCGCAGGATCGTGGGCCGCACCCGGGAGGCGGTCACTGTCGGCCGCCGGCCTGAGGGAGTGGCCGCGCGGGCCAGGTCGTAGAGGTGGGTGCGCTCGGCCTCGTCGAGTTGCAGTGCGTGTGCGAGAGCTTCGAGGACCGAGTCGGATGCTCCGCTGAGGTTCCCGCGTTCCAGCCGGACGTAGTAGTCCACGCTCATGCCCGCCAGGAGAGCGACCTCTTCGCGGCGCAGGCCCGCGACACGGCGCTTCCCGCCGAAGACCGGCAGCCCGGCCTGCTCCGGAGTGATGCGAGCGCGCCGGGTGCTCAGAAACTCGCGGACCTCGGCTGCCAGGTTCTTCTTCTTGTCACTCTCAGTCATGGTCCGACCTCGGGGGCTTCGTGGGCGACGCGTCGGCGGGCGTTTCCTCGGACCGGTCGGCGTCGAACGTGGGGCGGGTCAACGCTTCGGCGTGGGCAGCGCAGGGCGCGGGGGCCTCGTCTCGCCGGGGCGGTGTGGATCTGGCCCGCACCCTCACGGTAGGTGCGTCGGCGCGTGTCTGCGAGGTACTGCCATTACCTGGAAGAGGAGTGACTCCCACCTGCGCGTCCGTCCGCGGTTGTCTGGAGAAGGCCAAGGACCGCGGGTCCTCGATGGGCCCGGTGAAATCGACCTGGAGGAACAGCGTGCGCGCAGCACTCATGTACAGAGCCGGCGATGTCCGCGTCGGGCATGGCGTCGAGCCGTATCTCAAGGAGGCGCGAGGCCCTGAAGGTGCTGGTGCGGCTCTGCACAGGCAGCCTGTGATCAGCACTGTGGACGCCTCTGCGCGTATCGGCGGCGCATCGTCCACCGCAAGGGCGATCACCAAAACCGGCGGCGGGACGCCGACGATGGGGCTGGTGACGCGATGACCACCACCGCGCAGCGCGCGTCGGCCCGTGCGGCGGCGCGACCCGACGGGACTCCGGCCCACGCGACGCTGATCCTCGCGATCATCTGTGTCAGCTACTTCATGGTCATCCTCGACAACTCGATCGTCTTCACCGGGCTGCCGCAGATCCGCTCCGACATGGGGTTCTCCGAGATCAGTCTGTCCTGGATCACCAACGCCTACGTCCTGGTCTTCGGCGGTCTGCTGCTGCTGGGAGCGCGGGCCGGAGACCTGTTCGGACACCGCAGGGTGTTCGTGTTCTCCCTGGTCGTCTTCTCGCTGACCTCGCTCCTGGTGGGCGCCGCGCAAGCCCAGTGGTGGCTGATCGGCGCACGCGCGCTCCAGGGCGTCGGGGCTGCGGTGCTGGCCCCGTCCGCGCTGTCCCTTCTGACGCGCAGCTTCGCCGAGGGCCGGGCCCGTGATCGGGCGATGGCCGCCTACAGTGCCGTCGCGGGTCTCGGCGCCGCGTTCGGCCTGGTCCTCGGCGGCTTGGTCGCCGACGTGATCTCGTGGCGGGCCGGGTTCTTCCTCAACGTGCCGGTCGGCGTCGTGATGGTGGTGCTGGCCCTGCGGTTCCTGCCCGAGACCGAACGCCGGCAAGGCCGCTTCGACATCGCCGGGGCGGTGCTGGCCACGCTGGGTTCGACCGCACTGGTCCTCGGCATCGTGGACGCCGCCGACTTCGGCTGGACCGCTGTCTTGACCCTGGTGCCGCTGGTGGCCGGCGTGGTGATGCTCGTGCTGTTCGTCCGGGTGGAGCGGGGGGCCGCGCAGCCGATCGTGCCACTGCGGCTGTTCGCCGGCCGGGAGCGCTCCGGCGCGTACCTCGCCCGGATGCTCTACATGGGCGCGATGATGGGGTTCTTCTTCTTCACCGCGCAGTTCGTGCAGAGCGTCTACCACTGGACGCCGCTGCAGGCCGGCCTCGCGTTCCTGCCGATGACGCTGGTCAACTTCGTCCTCGCCGTTCAGGTGCCCCGACTGCTGGAACGGGCCGCCAGGCCGTTGGTGCTGCTGACGGGGGTTGTCCTGACCACGCTGGGCATGGCGTGGCTCAGCCGCCTCGATCTCCACACCCCCTACCTGACGGGTGTGGCCCTGCCGATGGTGCTCATCGGCGCGGGCCAGGGCCTGACGCTGGCCCCGTTGACCTCCAGCGGCGTCGACGGCGTCGCCCCCGCGGACGCGGGGGCCGGATCGGGCCTGGTCAACACCGTGCACCAGATCGGCAGCGCACTGAGCCTGAGCATCCTGACCGCCGTGGCCGCCTCCGTCTCCACCGGGCACGCGGCCGCCGATGTCACGGCCCGATCGGGAACGGCCCTGACCGGCTCCGCCGTGCTGCTCGCGCTGGCGGTCGCGACCGTCCTCGCCCTCATCGTGCCCGCACGGGCTACTCACCATGAAAGGTCCCTGTGATGCAGACCCTCACCCTCAACAACGGCGTCGAGATGCCCGCCCTCGGACTCGGTGTCTTCCAGACCCCGCCCGACGAGACCCAGGCAGCCGTGAAGGCCGCGCTCGACCTCGGCTATCGACACATCGACACCGCCGCCGCCTACGGCAACGAACGCGAGGTCGGCCAGGCCATCCGAGACTCCGGAGTGCCGCGCGACGAGATCTTCGTCGAGACGAAGATCTGGATCAGCGACTACGGGTACGACGAGACCCTGCACGGCTTCGAGAAGAGCGCCGCAAAACTCGGCGTCGACCGGATCGACCTGCTGATCCTGCACCAGGCCCTGCCGTCCGACTTCGACAAGACCGTCGCCGCCTACCGCGCCCTGGAGAAGCTCCTGGCCGACGGCAAGGTGCGAGCCATCGGCGTCAGCAACTTCATGCTCGACCACCTGACCACGCTGCTGGACGCCACGTCCGTCGTCCCGGCGGTCAACCAGCTGGAGATCCACCCCTACTTCCAGCAGCGCGCCGTGCTCGACTTCGACGACCAGCACCACATCGTCAACCAGGCGTGGTCCCCCATCGGAGGGATCACCTTCTACCCGGGCTACGGCGAGGACCGAAAGAGCGTCCTTGAGGACCCGGCCGTCACCCGCATCGCCGACGCCCACGGCAAGAGCCCCGCCCAGGTGCTGCTGCGCTGGGGGCTCCAGCACGGCCGCTCGGTCATCCCCAAGTCCACCCAGCGCACCCGCATCGCCGAGAACATCGACGTCTTCGACTTCGAGCTCACCACAGACGAACTCACCGCCCTGGACGCGTTGGAGACCGGCCGACGCGGCGGCCCCGAACCCGAGAACGTCACCCTCGCCTCCTACGGCCGCGCCATCCCCGAAGCCTGACCCACCACCGCTCAACCAGCACCATGCGCAAAGGATTCACCGTGCCCACCACCGTCAAGGCGTTCGGCGCCCACGCCGTGCGTCAGCCGCTCGTCCCCCTCACCATCCAGCGTCGCGACGTCGGCCCGCACGACGTCAAGCTCGACATCCTGTACTGCGGCATCTGCCACTCCGACATGAACTACGTCGGCGGCGAGTTCGGCCCGCTGCCGACGAACCCGCTCGTTCCCGGCCACGAGATCGTCGGACGGGTCACCGAGACCGGATCCGAGGTCACCCGCCACCAGGTCGGCGACCTCGTCGGCATCGGCTGCATGGTCAACTCCTGCCGCGCGTGCGAGAACTGCCGGGCCGGACAGGAGCAGTACTGCCTCAACGGCCACACCCTGGTCTTCGGCAGCCCCGACCCGGCCGAGCCCGGCGCCCACACCCAAGGCGGCTACTCCGAGGCGATCGTCGCACCCGAGGACTCCGTCGTCCGCATCCCCGACACCCTCGACCCGGCCGCCGCGGCACCGCTGCTGTGCGCGGGCATCACCGTCTACGCACCGCTCAAGCGCTACGGCGCCGCGCCGGGCACCAAGGTCGCCGTCGTCGGCCTCGGGGGCCTTGGCCACCTCGGCGTCAAGATGGCCAAGGCCATGGGTGCCGAGGTCACCGTCCTCTCGCGGTCCGACCGCAAGCGCGAGGCCGCGGCCACCCTCGGCGCCGACCACTACGCCGTCACCGGCGACGGGTCCGCCTTCACCGACCTGGCCAACACCTTCGACATCATCCTCAACACCGTCAGCGCACCGGTGGCCCTCACGGACTACCTGGGGATGCTGCGCCTGCACGGCACCATGGTCAGCGTCGGCGTGACCACACAGCCGATGCCGCTCGATGTCTTCCCCCTGTTGCAGAACGGCCGCGCCTACGCGGGCTCGCTGTTCGGCGGCATCGCCGAGACCCAGGAGATGCTCGACTTCGCCGCCGAGCACGGCGTGAGCGCCGACATCGAACTCATCGACGCCCAGGACATCAACACCGCCTACGAGCGGATCCTCGCCTCCGACGTCCGCTACCGGTTCGTCATCGACGGCAGGACCTTCGCCGAACCGAAGTCGTGAGCGACCGTCCTGGGGCTGCCCTGCCCCCAAGCAGACCACCCCCAGGACGCCCGGCAGACGCAGCCGACCCGGACGCCGACCCCGCACCCTCCTCGGACACCCACCCCGAGGCCCTCGACCAGACGGAGGAACGACCATGACGCACTGGAACCACGCAGACCTGACGACGGTCGGCGCGACGGAAGAGCTGGACCTGGAGTCCGAGCGAGCCGACGGCACCCTGCGCGACCCCGTGACCATGTGGGTCGTCCGCTGCGGCGACCACCTCTACGTCCGCTCGGTCAAGGGCACCGCCGGTCCCTGGTACCGGGGCACCCAGTCCCGCCACCAGGGCCGCATCGACGCCGGCGGCGTACAGGGGAACGTCACCTTTCACAAGGCCGATCCTGGGGACTACGCGGCCGTGGACGCCGCCTATCGGGAGAAGTACGGCCGATACACGAGCATCGTCGAGCACGTGCTGACCGACCGCGCCCGCGAGTCCACCCTCCGCCTCGACCCTCGCTGACACCGGCTCCCCTCCCTCGGGGCCCACGACCTCCACGCCTGTGAAGGATCTGAGTGTTGCCTGTCCGTGATTGACCTGAAGTCAGTCCCGGCTGGAAGCTGAGCCGCCCCTCGGCATCTTCCCGTTCCTTTCACGCAGAGTGGATTACTGCCTCATGCGAAACCTCACCCGCGTCGGCGCTCTGTCCGCCGTCGCCGCGGCCTCGGCCGCGGTGTTCTGTGTTCCGGCCACGGCCCACGCCACCCCTCCTGGTGACAACGGCACCGTCAAGATCCATGACGCCGGCACCGGCGAGGAACTGCGCAAGAACGAGCCGCACGTGTGCGAGTTCTACTTGGACGCGTTCGGCTTCGACGGCGGCCAGCAGGTCGACTGGCACATCGAGGCCTGGGCCCCGACGGCCGGCGTCAAGGGCGAGACCGCAAAGTCCGGTGCGCTCACGCTGGACGGTGAAGGTCACGGCCGTACGCAGGACATGACGCTGCCCGACGGGCACTACAAGCTGTTCTGGAACTTCGAGGGCGAGCACGGCTCGGCCAAGCACAAGGTGTTCTGGACGGACTGCGAGGACAAGGAAGAGGGCGGCGGCACCTCCGCCTCGCCGTCGGCCTCGGCCGCGCCGGGCGACTCCACCACCGAACCGACCGCGAGCCCGTCCACGTCCTCCGAGGCCGCAGCCTCGTCCTCGCCGTCGACGCAGGGCGGCGAGGGCGACCTCGCCGAGACCGGTAACGGGGCGCCCGTGGGCCTGCTGACAGCGGGCGCAGCCGCGCTGCTGGCAGCAGGTGGCTACCTGGTGCTGCTGCGCCGCCGCAAGGCCTGAAAGCCTGGTCCCGCCAGGAAGAGCAGGTTCGGTACTACGCCCACGCTGCGTCGTGGGCGCTGCCGGTACCGGGGCCGTGCTCAGGCCCTCCTACGGCCGCCAAGGTTCGGGACACGAGTCGGCCGACTGCGTCCTCGTCCATCCGTCCCCGAGCACACGGATGCTCGGGGATGCGAGGGCGCCGTCCCGATGCGCGTTCGCGGGCAGCTTGGCGAAAGATCCGCTCAACTGGGCCACCGTGCACGCCAACTGCAGCACGGCGGGACGGCTGAGGGGAGCTACGTCATCGGGGAGCTTGATGGATACGCCGTTGCCGCTGCCGGCTGTCACGTCCGGTGCATCCGCAAGGCGGGGCAGCTGTGTGGTGGCCGTCACGGCCTCATTGTTCGTCGGTCCGTCGAACAGCTGGTCCACCACGGTCGCGAGGTCCGCGGGATCGCCCATCTTCCGGGGATAAGCCTTCAGAGCGCCGTCGTGCAGGAAGTAGAGGGAGACGACGACCGGCACCGTGGGCTGTGAACTGGGGAGCATGCCGCTCGCCGGTTCGCCGGCCTCGATGACGCCGGACGGGGGGACGCCGCACGCCGACAGCGTGAGCGTGGCCGCGAACCCGACCAACAGCGCCGTCAGGCGCGAACCCTTCACCAAGCACCCCCGGTGGCGTCGTCGACGACTGCGATGTCGCGGTGCAGAGGGAGTTCGATCGTGAACACTGCTCCGCCCCCGGCGCGATTGGCGGCGCTGATGCGTCCGCCGTGCAGATGCACGTTCTCGGCCGTGATGGCCAGGCCCAGTCCGCTGCTCTCGCTTCTGGTCCGTGTGGTGCTCGCCTTGTAGAAGCGCTCGAAGATGTGTGGCATGGCTTCCTCGCCGATGCCGGGTCCGTTGTCGGTCACCTCGATGACGGCCCAGGCCACATCCGGCCGCTCCTCTCTCACGTCCATGGACAGCCGCACGGGCGGCGCCCCGTGCCGCAGTGCGTTGCCGACCAGATTGGCGATCACCACGTCGAAACGGCGCGGGTCCACGCGCGCGCGGAGCACGCCCGGTAGGGGCAGGTGGGTCTCCACTCGGCCCTGCCACCCCCGAGCGGCGAGGGTGCGCTCTGCGCATTCGGCCAGGTCGACGTCGTCGAGGCTGAGTTCGGCCGCCCCCGCGTCGAAGCGGGAGATCTCCATCAGGTCGTTGACCAGGCCGCTGAGCCGATGGGTCCCCTCGCTGATGAGCCGCAGTGCCTCGCCGGTGTCGCGGTTCACGTGTGGCGCGTTCTCGTCCAGCACATCGGTGACTGCGGACATCGCCGCCAGCGGTGTCCGCAGTTCGTGGGAGACGTCCGAGACGAAGCGGCGGGCCTGGGCTTCCAGGCGGCGCAACTCCGCGACCGAGTGCTCCAGGGCTGTCGCCATGTGGTTGAAGGATTGCGAGAGGTCGGCCAGTTCGTCGGAGCCGTTGACAGCCAGTCGGACGTCCAGGTGTCCCTCGGCCATCCGACGTGTTGCGCGGCGCAACGCCCGTACGGGGCGTAGTACGCCACTGGCGGCCAGCAGTGCCAGCACGACGGCGAGGCCGAGTGCCACCAGGGTGGCGTGCTCGATGGCGCTGACCATCGCTTCGACATAGGCCTGTTCGGTGTTCTGTGGCACGACCAGGTACATCACGGTCCCTGAGAGCCTGGTCGGTGTGCCTTGGCCGTCGGTGTAGGTGATCGGCATTCCGACGACGAGGTAGGGGTGTCCGTCGGCGTTCACCCGCTGGAATACCGCGGCGCGTTTGGTGTCCACGGAGCGGCGCAGTTCCGTGCTGATCTTGTCGAAGTCGGCGCTCGGCGCGGACGCGCGGAGGCTGCCGTGCGTGGCCAGTACCCGTCTCCCTGGTGACTGGTTGGCGTGGAGGACCTGATTCACGGCTTTCTGCAGGCCGCTCTGGCTGGGTGTCGGGGGGACGCCGGCAGCCACGGCGTCGACGCTGGTCCGGAACTGCCGGATGACCGAGTCCTGACTCTGCTGCAGCACCCCCGTACGCGCCTCCCGGAAGGCGACGGCTCCCGTGCTCAGGGCACTGGCTGCGGCGACCAGGACGAAGGCCACCACCAGGCGGGAGCGCAGACCGCGCAGAGGCAGCGGGACTTTCGCGAGGACCGCCTTGTGGAGCCTCGTCAGTTTGAGCCGATTCCAGGGTGCGACGGTCTTGCGCTTGCGTGCCCCTGCGGATTCCTGGCCGCTCACGAGGGGCCGAAGCGGTAACCGAAGCCGCGCACGGTCTGGATGTGTCGGGGATCTCCGCCCGGCTCGCCGAGCTTGCTGCGCAGTCGCTTCACGCAGGCGTCCACGAGGCGTATGTCTCCGTAGTAGCTGTGCTCCCAGACCGCTTCCAGCAGCTGCTGGCGACTGAACACCTGGCCGGGCGAGGCCGACAGGGTCAGCAGCAGTCGAAGCTCGGAGGGGGCGAGTGCGACGGGTTGGCCTTGGTGTGTCACCACGAGTCCGGCGCGGTCGATGGCGAGTTCACCGTGCGATTCCGTCCTGGGCCGAACGGTGTCGGACACCGACGCGTCATGCCGGCGCAGCACAGCCCGTATGCGCGCGTCGAGTACGCGGGCCCGCACGGGCTTGACGACGTAGTCGTCCGCTCCGGCCTCCAGGCCCACGACGACATCGATGTCATCGCCCTTGGCGGTCACCATGATGATCGGGACCTGGTCGCGCTGCCTGATCCGCCGGCATACGTCGAGCCCGGACATGCCGGGCAGCATGAGGTCGAGCACGACGACGTCCGGGTGGGAGGGGTGAAGCTGCTCCAACGCCTCTTCACCCGTCTCTGCGGCGAAGACTTCATGCCCCTGGTGTCGCAGCCCCAGCTGGACGGCCGTACGGACATCAGGGTCGTCTTCGACAATAAGGACTCGCGGCACTTCGTCAGTGTAAGCAGATCCTGTGCGGTTGCCGACCTGCGAAGGAGCCCCTCTCGGGCGCTGTTACACAAGGGTCACATCGGCGTCTCGCCGAGCGGGCAACCCGCTGAACCGACCGAGCATCGCTCGTTATCGTTCCGTGATTTCCCGAACTCATGGCGATCATCTGGCATGACCAGCTTGAGTTGCCATGCAATCGGCACGACACCGGGAACACCCATCGCCCCCTGACAGCGCCGTGTCCTCCCACCGCGGCGTCAGTCACCGGCCCTCGCACCGCCGGGGCCGCCCGCGCCGCCAGGGGCGTACGTATCTGGTCGGCACACTGGTGGCCACGGGCCTGCTCGGCTCCGCCGCATTCTTCCTGGACGGGCGAAGCGACGCGTCGAGCCGTGCACCGCACCCGCGGAGCTTGGCACCCGCCACTCCGACTCCCACTCCGAGCCCCCCGACCCAAAACCCGACACCCACCCCGACGCCGACGCCGACGCCGACGGAGATCGACGTCCCCTCGACGGGCGCCGGCACGTTCGTCACCGCGCGGGCCGGCGGCGCGAAGGTCGGTCACGGCTCGCGTCCACTGCGGTACGTGGTGAAGGTCGAGACCGGCCTCGACGTCTCACCGACCCGATCGGCGGACGAGATCGCCGACATACTTGCCGCTCCCCGTGGCTGGACCCGCAACCCGGCCTACTCGTTCCAGCTGGTGAGCGCGGGACAGCCCCACGACCTCACGGTGACGATCGCGACTCCGGGGACGGCGGACGCGCTGTGCTGGGCAGGCATCCAGCAGAACACCCAGGGCGAATACAACTGCGAGGTCCCAGGCGGGGTGGTGGTGAACCTCAAGCGCTGGGTCAAGGGCTCGCCCACCTTCGGCGGGCCGATCCATGATTACCGGGCGTTGATCATCAACCACGAGATGGGGCACTTCCTCGGCCACACGCACAGGACCTGCGCCGGCCCCGGTCACCTGGCCCCCGTGATGATGCAGCAGATCAAGGGCCTGCACGGATGCATCGCCAACGCCTGGCCCTACGACGAAGACGGTCACTTCGTCACCGGGCCGCGCGTGCAGTGAACCGGCAGGTGCTGCCGTTTGCGGAGCGGCTGCTCATCGGTGTCGAACGTCCCCCCTCTTACCGGACTTCGAAGCGGCCGCAAACCAATCCAGCAGGCCCGCGGGGGTGCATGGCGTGGGGCCAGGCTCTGGATTGAGGGCGGACCACGCGGGCACGTGCAGTACGAAATCGTGGACAGTTCGCCGTCCGGGCAAGGGCGGTCGGCAGGAGAGTGGAGGGGTGGGGATGGCTGATCCATCGGCGGCGGTGCCGCAGCCGGAGTCGGATGCGGTCGACGATGCAGAGGCCCGGACGCCGCCGTTGCGGCCCGGTGGATATGACCCGGCCCACTACGCCGGGTGTGTGGTGCGCAGTGCGGAGGCGGCCGGCGTGTCGCCCCTGCTCGTGATGACGGTGCTGCACAACGAGGCGTACAAGCCGCACCATCCGCTGTTGGAGCGGTTGTGGCAGTGGTGGAAACCCGGGGCGTCGTTCGGGGTGGCCAACATGCACCGTGCCACGTTCGAGCAGGTCCGGCGCAGGCACGCCCTGTCCAAGGAGTGGCACGATCTTCGTGACGACGCGGCTTTCGCCATCCATGCCGCGGCCCTTCACTTGAAGGACCTCGACCGGAGTCTCCCCGAGCGTCACGTTCGCCGACTTGGCCGCGATGAACTGCTGGCCCTGGGCTACAACGCGGGTGAACGCAACATGCTGGCGTTCGCCCGAGGTGTACCGCCGGGACCCATGGCACGGTCGTACCTGCGCCGCTTTCGCGCCCATCGGAGCCGAGCCACCGCGGCCCTGGCCGGCGATGTTGGGCCGCACGACGCCGGAAGTGCGATGAACACGGAGGCGCCGAATTCCAAGTGAAGGCCCCGTCTCCGAGTTGAGGTGTTCCGTGCACCCGTCCCTTCTCCCGTCGCATTCGCTCATCGCGAGCGCGTGAAGGGCTGCCGGTGACCGTTCTGAGCAGCACTCCCCCGACATGCCTGCCCCTGCCGCGACTCCACGCACGGTGCGGCCGGCCCTCGGCCTCATCGGCACCGCGACGATGACGGCCCCAAGGACGACGGGCCGTCCGACGCTTGAGCAGCGCATGGAGGCCCACCGAGTGCAGTGGAGACCAATTCGCCCAGTACGACAGCGATCTGCGAAACGCGGTCGCACGCCTGAGAGTGATCAGCCGGCGGGCTTGACCCCGGCACAACCGCGCATCCGGCTTTCATGGCTTCCTCGTTCGCGACTGCCACTGTGCAGCCGCTGCGAAGTACAGTGCTAGTGCGGTGTCTTGACCCTGGCCTGCTGGTTTGGGCAGGTTTCGGCCGTTTCGCGCCGTACAAGAAGTGCGAAGAAAGGGGCGTGTTATGGGCGCCTATCTGTGTCCTCCCGCCGTAGTCCACGGCGAACATGCCGTGGAGACCGACCAGATCCTTGCGGAGGTGCGCAGTCGGCACCCGCAAGCGCCGTGGCTTCCGCGGATCGACGGCATCGCCGCGAGTACGGGGATCTCCTCTCGCGGGTGGATGCTGCCGTTGCATACGGCTGTCGCCCCCAGCAGTGGGAGCGGCCTGCGAACTCCGGGCGCTGGTCCGGCTCGTGAAGCGCTGGCCCGTGGCGGGTTCAGCGACCGGCAGGTGGAGCGGGCGATCGCTGCCCTGGAGGCGATACCGGCGCGGCAGACGATCCAGGAGCGCACCGCGCCGGCCTGGGCGGCCGTGCAGACGTACGCGGAGCGCGCGGCCCGTGAGGCTCTCGGGATCGCCGGGCTGGACACCGCTGACGTCGACTGTCTGATCACCAGTCACTCCACCACCCCCGCCCTGCCGGGGCTGGACCTGTCCCTGCTCAACCGCCTTCCGCTGCGTGGCGACGTGCTGTTGCTGCCGGCCAGCCAATGGGCCTGCATCGCCGGGACCCGGTCGTTGGCGCTGGCGGCTGATCTGGTCGCCGTGGACCCCGACCGGGTGGTGTTGGTGGTGATATCGGAGGCGCTGAGCACCACGTACCAACCCGCCGACGACACGCTGGAGTCCCTCATCGTCCGGTTGCTGTTCGCGGACACGGCCGTGGCCACGGTGGTCACCGGCCACCCCAGGACGGAATCGATAGTGCGGCTGGACGCCGCCTGGCACCACACGCTGCCCGGAACCGCGGACCTGCACCGGCTGGACACTCGGACCGACGGCACGCACTTCGTGATGGACCGCCGTGGACCGCGCGCCGTGCAGGAGACGGTCACTGCGATGTGGGAGTGGCTGCGCATGCGCCACCAGGACGACGAGCACCCGTGGCACCCCGACCTGCTGCTCGCCCACCCCGGTGGGACCCGGGTGATGGAGTACATGGAACAGACGATGCCCGAGGGGTGGCCGACGGGACTTCTGGACTACAGCCGGGACAGCTACAGGACCGGCAACCGCGGCGGTGCGGCCGTGCTGGACATCCTGCGGCGCGCGCACGACGCCGGTCAGAAATCAGGCAGCCGCACCGTGCTGTACGCGGCCGCGCCCGGGCTGACAGCCACGGCCGTGGAGGGCGAGTGGCTCTGACTTCCACTCCCATCACGTGGTGCGAGTGGCTCTGCCTTCCGCCCCCCTCACGTGGTCGAAGCGCGCCACGCTCATCTCCGCGTGCGCTAATCGTCCAGTTCCGCCCAGACGGACTTGCCGGTGTCGGTCCACCGCACTCCCCAGCGCGTGGTGAGCTTGTGGACGACCTGCAGTCCGCGCCCGCTGTCGTCGAGCGCCCCACTGTGGCGCAGCCGCGGTCGGCCGGTTCCGCTGTCGCCGACCTCGCACGTCAGGCGGCCGCCGGCTTTCATCAGCCGCACCGTGACGGGCCCGGTGCCGAACAGGACGGCGTTGGTGACCAGTTCGCTGATCACCAGCAGCGCACTGTCCTGGGTCTGGTCGCTGACGCGCCATCGCCGTAGGGGAGGAAGGGCCAGGGCGCGGGCGCGGGCCGCGGTGTCGTCGCCGGCCGGTAGCTGCCAGGTCGCGGTGTCCTGGCTGCGGCGGCCGGCCATACGGGCGAGCAGCAGCGTCACGTCGTCTCGCCGGTGACCCTGCGGGGGCAGATCGGCGACCATGCGACGCGCAGTCTGCTGCAGGTCGTCCCAGGGATGCATCGCACGCACCATGTCGGTCAGACGGCTGATGCCGTCGTCGATGGAGGCCTCCTGATGCTCGACAAGGCCATCGGTGTAGAGGGCGAGAAGCGAGCCGGGCGGCGCGGTGAATTCCTGCACCTCGAACGGCTCCCGCACGGCGAACTCAGTGCCCAGGCCCGGGTGAGGCTGCGTCGTGATGGTCACGGCGGACCCATCGGGATGGACGAGGACCGGGGGCAGGTGGCCCGCGTTGGACATTACGACCCGGTGGTCGATCGGATCGTAGACGGCGATGCAGCAGGTCGAGCCCAGCGCGCTGTAGCCGGCCGCAAGGCCCGCGTCCGAGTCGTCCAGGAGCGTGACCGTCTCGTCCAGACGCTCCAGTACTTCCCCGGGGCCCAGCCCCGCCGACAGCAGTGCCCGGGCCTCCACGCTCAGCTGGCCCATGGCCGCCGTGGCCCCCAGGCCATGTCCTACGACGTCACCGACCACCAGTGCGGTCCGGTCGCACGGCAGCGGGAAGCTGTTCACCCAGTCACCGCCGACGCCCGCACTGTCGGGAGTGGTGGGTTGATAGACGGTGGCGACTTCGATGGTGTCGCTGCCGGGCCGTGGTAGTAGCCGGCGCTGCAAGGCCAGGACCTGGGCGTGCTCACGCTGATGCTGACGGGCCAGGTCCACGTGACGCGCGGTTTTGGCCACGAGCTCCTGCAGGTCGAGCAGTTCGCTGTCGCGGAAGAGGCGCTCCGGCCGCCGCCAGACTTCCGTCACTCCCAGCACGATGGGCCCCGGCGTGCCTTCCGGCCCGTCCACGACCAGCGGTATGCAAGCGACACTCGCCGGTCGGTCACCAGGTACCAAGGCGCGCGCCAACCGTGGATCGCTGAGTACCCGCTCGATCGCCTCACGGTCGGGAATGATGATGGCCTGCGGCACGTCGTCGCGTGTGACCGCGCCGACCAGCAGACGGCTCGCTTCACGGGGAAGGTCGTCCCCGCACGTCAGATATCCCTCCGGCCAGGCCCGGTCCGGCACCAGAGCCGCCCGCCGGAGCCGGATGCGCTCCCGCGCATGCTCGGTGACAGCCTCTCCCGTCCACACGGCGAAATCGAGATCGACGGCGGCCACGTCCCCCCAGGCCAGCAGCGACTGGGCCAGGGACTGCGCGGTCTCGCCGATGTCCAGTGACGTCCCGATCGCGGTCGCAGAGGCGTAGAGGTGCAGCCGCTTGGCCATGGCGATCAGGGAGACCGTCAGACCTCCGCGCGGTGCCGCGGCCGGCAGGATGCTCATCGAGACCACCAGCTCTGTCCCGTCGTCCCGCCGCAGACGCTGGACCCGGGCGACGTGCGGCTCCTGCGTCTCGAGTACCTTCCGCAACCGCTGCGTGACCGTCGGTACGTCCCCGGGAGGCAACAGTTCGGCGAAATCGGCCTTCGGCGCGAGGTGCACCCCCGCGAAAGGAGCAGCGTCCAGATTGCAGCTGGTGACTTTCAGATCCCGGTCGAGGTTGACCGCCCCGAGGATCTGTTCCTGACCCCCGTTTTCCGGGCTCTCGACTGCGGGCCGATGGACACCGGGATCGCTCTGCGTAGCGGCAGGCCCTGTGTCCGTCGTGGATCCGGCCCCGCGGAGGTAGTCCGCCAGGGCACCGCTGACCATGTCGAACGGTGAGGCAGACGAAGCGGAGGGTGTGGAGTCCATTCAGGTCACTCAGCTCGCTGACTCCGGCACACGCCGGAGAGGCATTCCCGAGTCCGTGCGCGATGGAGCCCCGAGATCCCGTACCGCACACCTCCTGGATAGCACAAACGCCGTCTTCGCCGAAGGGGTGAGGGAATCGGGGGCGAGGGCTAGCAGAGGCAGGAAAGCAGGTAGTCACGGACGCACACCCTGCGTCGCCGTATCCGCGGGCCGTGACAGATCCACTGCACTCAGAGCAGCCGGCAAGCCGCGCACCGACACGGCGGGCCGGCTTGGGCGCACCTTGAGCAAGCCTGCCGTGGGTGGCGGGCGAGGGGCCCACCCGACCGGCCGCAACTGCTCGCAGCTTCCCGCGGCGCGGGCGTCCGACTCCCGTGGCGGGTGACGGGTTGTTCTTGCGCCCGGCCGGGGGCAACGATCGGGCCCTTGAACCGGCAAGCGCCACCATGAGCGATTCGGAGCATCCTCGCGCTCCCGTGCCGGTCGTCGCCGCTCGGTCGCGCGTACACGTTGTGCTGGGTAGTCATCGGATCCTCCTGCCTGGTCCGCGTGCTGTCGACCGCCGCTCCTGGTGTCAGGGCTTGGCAAAGGCCGGTGCCCAGGCGTTCCGGTGGGGGCCGTACCGAACCATGATCGTCGTTCATGGATCATGAGCAGGACCCGGTATGCCCTCGATGCCGTCAACGGCTGCCGGAATTGGACTCCCGCTTCAGCGTGTGGTGCCCCGCCTGTGGCTGGAACGTCGACCCCCTGGCCGACAACGGAGATGCGAGGCGCGGTGGAGCGCGCAGGCAGGAGCGGCAAGAGCGGATATTGTGCCGGGTCTTGTCCCGGGGCACGCGAAAGGCTTGGTCCTGCCCGCCGTTGTGGGCGGCGTTCGTCCTCGCAACGGCGGTCAACCTGGTCACGGTCGCGTTGACGGTTGCGGGAGTGTGGCTGGTTGCGGCCGGAGCCAATTGGCCACAGCGGCTCGTAGGCGGTTTGGCGCTCGTCCTCGCGCTGGTCCTGCGGCCGCGTCCCGGAAAGCTGCCGAGAAACACTTTGGACCGCGCTGCCGCCCCCGTGCTCCACGCGCTCGTGGACCGGGTCGCCGCCGTCACCGGAATCCGGCGGGTGGACGCGATCGCCGTGGACCAGGGCTACGGCTCGCGCTGCGTCCGGGTCGGGCTGCGTCGACGGCGCGTACTGGTACTCGGACTGCCTCTGTGGGAGGTCCTGACGACCGATCAACGCCTCGCCCTCCTCGGCCACGACCTTGGACGCAGCTCCGGGACAGGAGTGAGCACGGTGTGGATCGAGACGGCGCTGGACGCGCTCTCCACCTGGGCCGACATCGTGCGCTCCAGTCCCGAAGCCGACAAGGCGCGTATGGAGGCACTGGACTCGCACATTTTCGACGCAGGGGCGACCGCAATGGGCCGCCAGAACAACACCGCCAACATAGGGGCGGCACTTGCCGCGCCGCTCCAGGACGCACTGTCCCAGGGCGCCCTCCTGCTCCACCGCCTGCTGAACCGACTCAGTGAACAGTCCGGAGGGCTGACCGAATACCGGGCCGACGAAGCGGCCGCCCGTACCGCCTCCTCCGACGCGGCCGAGGAACTGCTCCAGGTGCTGCTGCTCCGAGAAACCGCCCTCGCCGCTCTTGCACGGGCAGCTCGCGGCACCACCGACATATGGCAACAGCTGCGCGACGCCGTGACTTCGGTACCCGACACCGAACGGGAACGCCGCCTGCACGTGTCGCGCCTCCGCGACGGCGAAACACCGCCCGTCCCTCTCCGCCTCCGCTACATCCGCGCGCTGAACGTGGCGCGGGCAGCGGTCGACGTGAGTGACGAGGAGACACGTGCCATCGAAGCGGAGCTGGAGCCGACCCGCGCCCTGTTCACCGCCGAACTGCGCAACGCGGCCAACTGCTAGCTTGATCTTCAAGCTGTGCGGCGTGGTCGTGGGGTAGTTGCCTTCTTCGTCCGCTGCTTCACTGCCGGTCCTTGCCGCCTGAGCCGGGCCGCGATGGCTGGAGCCTGGCCGGGCGGGTGGGAGCTATTGGAGACGTGTCGCAGTCCGGATGAAGTCGGCGACGGCTCTGGACCGGCTGTGCGGTGGCCAGGCGATCACGGTGGTGACTGTCGGCGCGTCCAGCACGGGCACGGCGGCGAGGTCACCGTGCAGTTGGGCTCGGCACGACTCCGGTGAGACCGCACAGGCACGGCCGAGCGCGACGAGCTGCAACAACTGCGCATGGTCGCGGACCTGCGGGCCGGGTCCGGGCGGGTAGGAGCCGTCGGGGTCGGGCCAGCGTGGGAGGGGCAGGCCCGGCAGCCCAGTGATGTCGGCCATGTGCACATGGGCCCGGGCGGTGAGCGGATGCCCGGCCGGCAGGACCACGACCTGACTCTCCGTGCTGAGCTCTTCGGTGTGGAATCCGGCCGTCGAGTCGAACGGCCGGTGCAGCAGCGCCACGTCGGCCCGGCCCTCGCGCAGGAGTCGTTCCTGCTCGGCCGGACCGCACAGGATGACGTCGACGGGGACCGCGCCGGGTTCGGCGGCGTACGCGTCGAGCAGTCTTGCCAGCAGTTCCCTGGACGCGCTGGCCTTCGTGACCAGGACCAGGCCGGGACGGCCGGTCACGGACAGGGCGGCGCGGCGGGTCCGACGCTCGGCGGCCTCAACCGCGTCGAGAGCCGCCCGGCCCTCGACCAACAGCACCGAGCCGGCCTCGGTCAGTGTGACAGTGCGACTGGTCCGATCCAACAGCACTGCCCCGAGCCGGCGTTCGAGCCGCTGGATCGCCCGTGACAAAGGCGGCTGCGCGATCCCGAGCCGCTGCGCGGCACGCCCGAAGTGCAGCTCTTCAGCGACAGCGACGAAATACCGCAGTTCCCGGGTCTCCATCCGGCCACGCTATCCCGGATCAATACCCTGACGGTATCGTTGCGCACCCGATCGGTCTTGGACCCCAGCCGAGGCCCGCGGGCAGCATCGTCCCTATGACTGAACGGACGATCGCGCTGGTCACCGGCGCGAACAAGGGAATCGGCTACGAGATCGCCGCAGGCCTGGGCACCCTCGGCTGGAGCGTCGGCGTCGGCGCCCGTGACGAGCACCGCCGTAGCGCCGCGGTGGAGAAGCTGCGCGCCGCCGGCATCGACGCGTTCGCCGTACCGCTGGACGTGACCGACGACGCGAGCGCGACCGCCGCCGCACGGCTGATCGACGAACAGGTCGGACGCCTCGACGTGCTCGTCAACAACGCCGCCATCGCAGGCGACATGCCGCAGGAGCCCACCCGGATCGACCCCGCCACCATCCACACGGTCGTGGACACCAACGTGATCGGCGTCATCCGCGTCACCAACGCGATGCTGCCGCTGCTGCGCCGCTCCGCCGCACCACGGATCGTGAACATGTCCAGCAGCGTCGGCTCCCTCACCCGGCAGTCAGGACCCGCCGCCGAGCAGACGACAGGTCCGGTGTCCGCGGCGTACGCGCCGTCCAAGACGTTCCTGAACGCCGTCACCCTCCAATACGCCCGGGAGCTGAGCGGCACGAACATCCTGATCAACACCGGCTGCCCCGGCTACGTCGCCACCGACCTCAACGGCTTCCGCGGCGTGCGCACCCCCGAACAGGGCGCGGCGATCGCCATCAAACTTGCCACCCTGCCCGACGACGGCCCCACCGGGCAGTTCTTCGACGACGCCGGCGTAGTGCCCTGGTGATGGGCCCGGCGGCCATCACCCGCCGGACTGATGCCGCTGCGCCTACGCATCTCGAACAGATCCGTAGTGGCCGTCCCTGCCAACGCTCCGGCGCCCGGGGCAACGCCCCGCACCGCTACCGGCTCCAACAAGCGTGACCCGGGGATCCGCATCGCAAGACCTCACTGCTGTTCTCCGGTCCTCCGATCTGCCGAATCTCCGTGCGCTCGGTGTCAACTGGTCCTAAAACTCGGAGCAGGTGGCAACAAGGTCGACCATCCGGTGACAAGTGGCGCGCCCGCTGCGCCACCGAAGCCCAGGTCGGCCCGCAGAATTGGTGACACCTGTCTTGGCACGTCGCAGAAGGGATCGCCGGCGCGCATGACATGAAGCGAGGGAGTCCAAAGGTCGGTTGTCACGCCAGACCTGGGCTCCCTCGCGACCGCGCTCTACCTGACGCCCGACGACCTGCTGAAGGAATCGCCGTACCTGGCGCCGTGACGCCCCGTCATCGGGATCCCGCCCAGGCTCAGCGATGCCGAGCAGGTCGCCCTCGCGGTGATGCACGCCCTGCCCGGCTTCACCTCCGAACGCCGCCAGATCCACCCTCCTGCTCGTCCATCGCCCGACCCCCGTGATGGGTGGCGGGTTGTTTTCCCGTCCGGCCGGGGGCAACGATCGGGCCGGTTCGGCAGTCGTAGGGAGCGACACACATCGCTCTCCTGCGCTCGCCACCAACTGCCGTCGTCCGCAGCGTGGTTGGCAGCAAGGCCTGTCATCCCTGGGAGGATCCATGAGCCGCTTCGCCGCACCACCTGGCGACGGACAACGCGGCGGGCGCGACATCGCCCCGCCCGTCACCGCCGCACGTGCCAGACGACGCAAGCCCATAGGTCGCGCAACAAGCCGCGGTGTCGCGGTGGGGGCGGCCACCGTCCTGCTGGCGGGGGTCGGCGCCTCGGCCGACGCCGCGTCCGGTACCGCGTCCAGCGACCCGGTGGTCAGCGGTGCCACCGTCAACTCCGGACATGACGTCATCGTGGGTATCACGCACAACGTGCAGTTCCCCGTCACGGTCACCGGATCGGATGACTCCGGGCTGTCCTTCGCCGATGTGGATCTGAAGGGGCCCCACGGCGGCTTCTACACCACCGATGCGTTCTGCGAGACCGCGACGGCATGCACGATGGGGTTCACCGTCAACGCCCACCCTGCTCCGGGCAGCGACGACCCGGTGGACCTGGCCAACGCCAACGCGGGAACCTGGTCGGTCGACGCCTTGGTCGACACCAACGACGGCGTTTCCGTCTTTGCCCGCGGCGTGGCGTCGTTCGGCCTCAAGCGTGCCGCACAACTGACCGTCAACGCCTCACCGGAACCGGTGGCCAAGGGCGCTCGTATCACCGTCACCGGCAAGCTCGTGCGGGCCAACTGGGACACCTACCGGTATGCGGGATACACGGGTCAGGCCGTGAAACTGCAGTTCCGCCCGAAGGGCAGCGACACCTACACGACGGTGGCCACGGTGAACACCAGCAGCACCGGCACCCTTCGCACCACGGTCAAGGCCGTCAAGGACGGCTACTGGCGGTGGAACTTCACCGGCACCAACACCACCGGCCCGGCCAAGGCCACCGGCGACTACGTCGATGTGCGCCCCTGAACCGGCAAGCGCCACCATGAGCGACCGATGCGGTCCGGAACTGGAGGGATACGGCACGTCCTGAGTGAGCGTGCCCCCTGATTCCGGCCGCTCTTGTGCTCGGCGCCCCTGGATCCCGGAAAACTCCTCCAGGGCCCTGTCAGGCCCTGGAGGGGACGGGCACGCCTTTCAGAACGAGGTCTTGTCCGTCAGGCGCAAAGAAGTCGTGCGATGTGATCGTCAGATGCCGTGCCCGGGTTTCCGTCCCACACCACGTGTACGAGTCGCCTGTGCTGATGCGCTGGTGGGGTTCCGTTGTCGCCGCTTTCGACGGGGTCCTCACCTGCCTCCACCTCGTGCCACAGGGCCAGCCCCAGAGATCCCCTCTGCAGTGGTGCACGACCTCCGCCCCGGAAAGCTGGGGACCGTGCGTCCGCTTCAACAGCACCCCCGGTTGCACCGCATCCCCGAGCCAGAGCACGCGTGTGACCCCAGCTGGGAATGGCCGGCCGGGCCTGCTCACCGCCGACACCCGCTTCCCAGCGAACGGACAAGCCGTTGCTGCTCCTGCATCCTGGCCGCTTCATGAGGAACCGAGGCTGAAGGCCGGCAAAGCGGCAACTGCACTGAGATGGCGCCTCAGAGACTTCACCGAGAGGGAGACGAAAGGTACCGATGCCCTCAGCTCGAGGTCGTGCTCGGTGAACACGTCGACAGCGGCGGGCTGGTGTGGTCCCTCCAACACCAGGCTCACCGGAGGCTGGGCAAAATCTGGCACCACTCTGTGAAGCACCATGCTGGACATCGTGTACCGGCAGCCCTGGGCAAGACGGGCGTCGAAGACGCACCGAAGAGTCTGCGTACCCACGGGGACGAGCCGGTAGGACCGACCGTCCTCGGCGGGCCGGTAGCAGTACCCGAAGAACGACGTGCCACCTTCGGACTCCTGGAACTCTTGGTGCCGATAGGCCCCCGCGACGACAGTGGCGGCGAAGTCCCATCGGTGATTGTGGATACTCTCCCGGAAATCCGCCGCCGCTTCGCCACCGTCGCGCCAGACATGGAGCCGAAGCCGGTATCCAGGGGAGGTCAGAAGCACGATCTTGGCGAAGCCGTTAGGGTGCACGACCGAGCGGCGAACGACATCCGCGAATCGGTCCGCGTCGCTCATGATGTCGCGAACAAGGCCGGGAAACGCAGAGGGAAGAGACACCAGGGACAGAGCATCGGTGAGGGCTTCCTGCCGACCATCGACGTATTCTCTGATACACCTGGCCAAGTCTCGTTCAAGATCCGCGATCATACTCACCTGCCCGCTCCCCCTCCAGAACCCCTCACAACGGATGCAGCGTCCAGAGACCGTCACGGACTCGGGCAACCATGGAGAAGCCCGCATTCCGCTCCAGGATGAACGCCGCCCATCGATGCTCCACGATCTCACCGCCAGAGGATGCGAACAACGGATCGAATCAGACCTTCGCTGATATGTGACGACACCTCAGGCCACCGGGGCCAGGCCAGGTTTTCGGTGGCGTGGCTCTGTCGATGATCGAGAAACCGGCCACGGCGGGCTTGCACACAGCGAGGTACGAAGGACCTGTCACCCATGGTTGGGGCGGCGTACCTTGGTCGAACAAAGTGGCATCGCGGGGGAGCATGATGACTGCCAGGTACGACGATCACCTCGACTTCAGAGACAGCGAGTTCGCCGGACCAGTGGTCGGCAAGGTCGAGTACCACCAGTATCAGCCCGCGCCTACGGCGCTCGATTCACTGCCTGCGAGAGCAGCTGGATTCACCGGCCGCGACGACGAACTGCACGGGCTCCTCGAAGCACTCGACCCGACCCAGCCGGGTCCGCAGGCCGTGTTGGTCGCTGCAGTGTCGGGGCTCGGAGGAATCGGTAAGACGGCACTGGCAGTGGAGGCCGCCCATGAGGCCCGGAACCGCGGGTGGTTTCCCGGCGGCACGCTTTTCATCGATCTGCACGGCTACGACGACGCGCCTGTCACCGCCGACCTGGCACTGCAGTCGTTGCTGCGGGCACTCGGCACTCAACCGAAGCACATCCCTGTGCGGGCCGAGGAACGTGCAGCTTTCTACCGCACGGCGCTGGCCCGCCTCGCACGAGAGAAGGGACCCGCTCTGGTCGTGGCAGACAACGCGTCGTCAGTCGCACAGGTCCGTCCGCTGTTGCCCGGCGACTCCGCACACCGTCTCCTGACCACCTCACGGCACAAGTTCCCCACCCTCGGTGCACGTCTGGTCGCCTTGGACGAGTTGTCGACGGAAAGCGCGTGCGACCTGCTCGGACGCGCATTGCTTACGGCAAACCCCGACGATGCGCGCCTGATGGACGACAGTGCCTCGACGTCCGCTCTGACCAAGCTCTGCGGCTGTCTACCGCTCGCCCTGCAGATCGCCGCGGCCCTGTTGATCGCGGACCAGCGCATGCCCATCAGTGAACTCGGCCGCGCACTGAGCGCATCTCGCAACCGTCTTGACCAACTGGACGATGGGGACCGCAGCATGCGTGCCACTTTGGAACTCTCCTATCGCGCCCTACCGGAGCAACACGCCAGGCTGCTGCGCATGCTGGCTGTTGCGCCGGGCCCGGAAACCGGAATCGACGCCCTGACCGCGCTCCTGGGTGACGGCGAGTCACCGCTCGGCGACCTCGCTGCACTGGAACGGGCTCATTTGGTGGAAAGGGGCAGCGGCCGTCACCGATGGCGCATGCACGATTTGGTTCGCGAGTACGCGGTGGGTGCCGCGGAAGGCAGTGCCACGTTGGTGGACGAGGCCGCAGCCGCCCGGGGGCGGGTACTGGACCACTATCTCCAGCGCACAGCCGCCGCGGTCGCACGGCTGCGCTGGTGGCCCGGCACTGCCGTGTCGCGGAGGTTCGAGAGCCGGGCGCAGGCCATCTCGTGGCTCGACACGGAGCGAGCCAACCTACTGGCCACCATTCAGTGGGCCGTGGAGGCAGGCCACGCCAGCGCCGTGATCCAGCTAGGAGACATGCTGGGCAGATATCTGTACTTCCGCCGCTACTTCGACGAATTCGTTGTGATCAGCAGCTACGCCCAAGAGGCTGCTGAACGCATCGGCGATCACGAGGCCGAAGCCCGTGCCTGGAACGACCTGGGACTGGCCTTGCGGTCGGCGGACCGTCCCGACGAGGCCATCAGTGCCCTGGTACGCGCGCGTGAGCTGTCCAAGGCGGTCGGCGACCGCAATGGGGAGGCCTACGCCTGGAACTACCACGGCTCCGCGCTGCGTGTGGCAGGCCGGCTGCAAGAGGCCGCCGATGTCCTCGGCCAGGCCTGTGAGCTCTTCCAGGCCATGAATGACGGCAATGGCGAGGCCTACGTCTGGAACAATCTCGGCCTCACCCTTGTGGACATGGGCCGCCCCGAGGAGGCCATCGACGCGCACACACGGGCTCGCGATCTTTTCCGGGAGGCCGGCAACCGTGATCGTGAGGCCAAGGCCTGGCACAACACGGGATACGCGCTGTGGTGCACGGGACGAGTGACAGAGGCCGTACACGCATACGAGAAAGCTCTGGAGACCCACCGCGAGTTCGAGGACTGGCATGCCGTGGGCGAAACGCAACAGCACTTGGCAGAGGTCTACGAGGCCGTCGGCCGTCACACTGAAGCCCGCGCCTGCTGGCTTCATGCCGCTGACGCCTATCTGCAAGCGGACGCCGAGCGGGAAGCCGCCGAGTCCCGCGAACGGGCTGATGCTCTCCCGGCCACGTGACGCCACTCGCTCTCCACCCGCATGTGGCGCAGGCTCCGCCCCTCGGTCCCTCCTTCCGCCGGATACTTGCACACGGAGACTCGCACCAGAGCCAGGGCAGGCCTCCCGTCTCGGAGGCTGATCCGGCACGGCGCGATCAGCCGGCGCGCCTGGTGGATCGGTCGCCCGGGGCCGATGGCACCCCGTTCGAGATCCTCACTGTCGCGGAGCCCGACAGGGCTCGCCTACACCCGTCGAAGGCCGTGCCTGCCTGTCGCCGCCGGCTGCCGGCCAGAACGGAGCATCCTCACTGCTCCGAAAAGGAGACTCGACACTGCGGCGACAGAATGCCGCGGGGCCCGGGGCTGTGAATTCGCTAAGAGCTCGTAACAGGATCTTGTCGATGTGTCCTGCTTGGGCATGACCGATGTGATCCGGCCGGTCGCGTCGTGTGACACCTTGGTGGCGCCTGAACGATCGGGCTGTGGTGGTGGTTTGATCTGCACCAGTGTCAGTGGCTGCTGGCAGTATCGCCCGCTATGAAGATCACGCGTACTACGCCGCCGCGGCCGCTCGACGTGACCGCGCTCTTTCCTCAACTGGCGCCACTGGCCCGCACGGCGACTCGGTTGCACCCCGTTCCCGCATCCCCGTCCCCGCGTCGTAGCTCGGTCGGCGGTCCGCTGCTGTGGCCCGCCGATGAGCCCTGGCCACACTGCGACGGACCGCACGAGTGGTACGGAACGGACCCGCTCATGCCGTTGGCGGACCTGAAAGTGCTACGCCGGATCCGTGCCGCCGCGCAGGGCCGGGACTTCACCTCGCAGGAACGGGAAACCCTCGCCCGCATCAAGCCCTCAAGGACCTATCCGAGACCGAAACCGAGCCTCCGACCGTATGAAGGGTCGATAGCGCTGTTGCCGCTGGCGCAGTTCTACACACGGGACATCCCCGACCTGCGCACGCCCGCCGGTACGGATCTGCTCCAGGTGCTGTGGTGTCCTTTCGACCACCCGCCGAAGAGCTACATGCCCAAGACCGTGCTGTTTTGGCGGTCCGAAGCCGAGGTGACCAACGTCCTCACCGCGCCCCCGGAGCCGCCCGCGGTGCAGTACCAGGGCTACCTGCCCGAGCCGTGCCTGCTCCTCCCGGAGCAGATCACCGAGTACCCCCACCCTTCGGTGCTGAGCCCGGACATACTCAGCCTGCTCGATGACTGGGGCAGGTGGGAGGCCGCCGGTGACGTGGTGGACAGCCGCTACGCGTCGTACCCGGCGGAGTTCTACCGGATCAACCTCTGCGTGGCGCCGGGCTGGAAGGTCGGCGGCTGGGCCTCCTGGGGCTTGACCGACCCGATCCCTCAGTCCTGCCCCACATGCGACACCGAGATGAACCCCCTGCTGACCATCCCCTCGGCCGAATGGGGCAGCAGCGACCGCGGCTGGATCCCGTGCGAACTGCGAGAACCAGCGATTCCCACCAGGGGTGGTGAACCTCGCCTCGATCAGCCCGCCGCCATCCAGATCGGCCGCGGATACAAGCAACAGCTCTATGTCTGCCCAGCCTCACCCGAGCACCCCCACACCGAGCTGATGCAGTAAACACGACCTGCCCCACCATGTGAGCCCCTGACGTGATCAGGATCTGGCCTTCTTGAGGCGCCTCCAGCAAATGAGGCTGCAGCCCAACGAGACGAAGGCGTCATGGAGTTCGAGGCGTCGTTCCCATCGGATGCAAGGCGTTCGAACTGGTGGAGCAGGGCGAAGGTCTGCTCGACGACGTAGCGGAGCCTGCCCAGGCCCCTGATGTCCGGGGCGCCTTTGCGGGAGATCACCGGCAGGATTCTGCGGTGCCGCAACTGTCGGCGTACGGCTTTGCAGTCGTACGCCTTGTCGCCCAGGACGGCCTCGGGTCGCCGTCGTGGTCGGCCGGGCCGTCCGGCGGCGGGATGCCGTCGACCAGGTCGAGGGTCTGGGTGATGTCGTTGACGTTGGCGGCGGTGGTGATGACGTGGAGCGGGGCGCCCTTGCCGTCGCAGATCATGTGGCGTTTGCTGCCTGTCTTCCGCCGGACGACCGGCGACGGGCCGGTCGCAGCTCCCCCCTTTTTCACGCGGATGTGAGAGCCGTCCACGCACGCGCGGGACCAGTCGAGTTCGCCGGCCGCGTTCAGCTCGGCGCACAGGAGGCGGTGCAGTTCCTCAAAGACTCTGGCCTGCTGCCAGCGGTCCAGACGCCGCCAGCAGGTCTGTCCGGAGCCGAACTCCAGCTCCAGGGGCAGGAGCTGCCAGGCAATGTCCTGGTGCAGTACGCACAAGATGCCCTGCAGGCACAACCGGTCGTCCACCGGCTTCGGCCCCGGTGACCGCTCGGACCAGGGCGGGAGCAATGGTTCGATCCGTGCGCACAAGCCGTCGTCCACGATCCAAGGCCGAGTCGTCACACGACGCGAACGGCCGAATCGCCACATCGGTCACGCCCGAACAGGGCGCATCGACAAGATCCTGTTACGAGCTCTAAGGGAGGCTGAGTGCCAACGGCAGTCCTCCCGGAATCGATGCTGGTGCCATGGCAAGAGACCACAGCTGCTGTCAGTGGTGCCGGGCAGGATGTGGTCATGGAGCCTTCAAAGACCATTCAGATGCTTTGGGACCGCATGCAGGCCCGGGACTGGGCAGGCGTCGGCGAACTGCTGTCGGACGATGTGGTTGTGGAATGGCCGGTGAGCGGTGAACGCATCTGCGGCCGGGAGAACTACGTACGTATCAACGCGGAGTATCCGGAGGGATGGTCGATCAAGGTCCTTCGCATCCTGGCGTCCGGGAGCGAAGTCGTATCCGAGGTCGAGGTTCCTCACGACACGATGGGAATCCATCGGGTGGCGTCCTTCTGGACTGTCCACGACGGGCTGGTCGTCAGGGGGCGCGAATACTGGACGGAGCCAGGAGCGGAGCCTTCCCCGGCATGGCGGGCTCCGTACGTCGAGCGAATCTGACGGTCCTCAACTCATGGCCCGCTGCCCTCGCGGGCGGCCAGTCATGTACCCCCGCGAGCCGGAGTGCCTTCATCTCCGGTGAACACTCAACCATCCCGAGATCGTCATCTGCTGTCAGAGCCCATGTGCATTCGCTGTCTGTCGACGCGAACGAAGCCACCTGTTCCATCACCGACCGACCAGAGCCCGCTGGTGGGCGCGTTGCTTGGCAGTCTCGGAGATCGGAGACGAGGAAGGGGTACCCGTCTATGGGGCGCCGTCGGCGTGCCGACCTGGGGGCCCTATGCCTTTGGCCCAAGTCATCTGAGCTCCTGTGGGCCCCGGCGGGGGCGTCAGTTGTCCGCGGCGATGCCCGGTCTCGGTGCATTCGCAGGTCCAGCATGGCGCAACATCAGGGCACGGAGCAGTTCCCACAGCTCGTCCGGCACCAGCCGCTCGACGATTCCCACAGGCTGTCGTGCCTACGGCTTGCTTGAGCAGTCGGTCTCGGTCCAGGTCGCCTGGAGGTCGCGGCACACGATGGTGAGTGTGCCGTCCCAGCAAGCGATCTCGTGGTTGCAGCCGTCTCGGTGCGGCAGGATCTCGTCGAGAATCACGGTTCCGAGGTCCGTCGCGGCGGCGTCGACGGGATCGACGGCGAAGCGGGACACGCCTGTGTAGTGGATGACCAGGTCTTGATCGTGCTTCCAGCAGTTGTGCCGGAACTCGACCTCCATCTCCTCGTCGCCGGCGCCCCGGACGGCCTGAAGCGCCAGATCTTTCACGCATCGCCTGCTCAGGAAGTCGTAGTGGTCACTGTCGGTCGCGAAAGCCCGGGCTCCAGCTGGCAGGTCAGCAGAGATCGAGGGCAGGTGCTCCAGATAGGCAGCCGGGTCCAAGACCCCTGACAGGTCACCGACCTGAGCATCGACATCGACGTACTCCATCGGCCTGCGCCCCCGATCGTGACGTACTGCTGGCGATGGCCATGACACCAGATTCCGGCGGCACCGTCTCAGCGGCGCACCAGTGCCAGGACCTCGTCCCGCACCCGGGCGAGTGCGTCCGTGTCCACCGCCTCCACGTTGAGCCGAAGCATCGGTTCGGTGTTGGAGGGGCGCAGGTTGAACCACCAGTCGGTGGCGGAGACGGTCAGGCCGTCGAGTTCGTCGCTGGTCACCCCGGTCCGGGCGGTGAAGGCGTCGCGTACGGCCGCGATGGTGGACTTCTGGTCGTGGACGGTGCTGTTGATCTCCCCCGACGCCGCGTAGCGCTGGTAGCGGCGCACCAGGTGGGACAAGGGTTCCTGCTGTGTGCCGAGCGTGGCGATCACGTGCAGGGCGGCCAGCATGCCGGTGTCGGCGTTCCAGAAGTCGCGGAAGTAGTAGTGCGCCGAGTGCTCGCCGCCGAACACTGCGCCCGTGCGGGTCATCTCGGCCTTGATGAAGGAGTGGCCCACCCGTGTGCGGACCGGTTCTCCACCGAGTTCGCGGACCACTTCGGGCACGGTCCGGGAGGTGATCAGGTTGTGCAGGACGGTGCTTCCCGGGTGGGCGGCCAGGAGGCGGGCGGCGATCAGCGCGGTCACGGCGGAGGGGGCGACGGCCTCGCCGTGCTCGTCGACCACGAAGCAGCGGTCGGCGTCGCCGTCGAAGGCGAGCCCGAGGTCGGCCTCGTTCTCGCGTACGGCGCGTTGCAGGTCGACGATGTTGGCCGGGTTCAGTGGGTTGGCCTCGTGGTTGGGGAAGGTGCCGTCGAGTTCGAAGTACAGGGGGACGATGTCCACCGGCACGTCGCGGAAGACGGCGGGCACGGTCAGGCCGCTCATGCCGTTGCCGGCGTCCACCACGATCTTGAGGGGGCGGACGGTGCTGACGTCGACGAGGCCCAGGAGGTGGGCCGCGTAGTCGGCGAGCAGGTCGCGCCGGGTGACGGATCCGGTTGCGCGGTCCGGGGACGGGAGGGGCTCGCCCGCTGCCCAGGACTCCACGAGCGTGCGGATGTCGCGCAGTCCCGTGTCCTGACCGATCGGTGCCGCACCGGCCCGGCACATCTTGATGCCGTTGTAGCGGGCGGGGTTGTGGCTGGCGGTGAACATCGCGCCGGCCCGGTCGAGGTGGCCGCTGGCGAAGTACAGCTCGTCCGTGGAGCACAGGCCGATCTCGATGACGTCGGCTCCCTGCCCGGCGGCACCCTGGGCGAAGGCACGTGCCAGAGCGGGTGAGCTGGGGCGCATGTCGTGCCCGGTGACGATGGCTGTGGCGCCGGTTGTCTCGACGAAGGCGGCGCCGAACAGCCGGGCGAGGTCCTCGTCGAGCTGATCAGGGACGATGCCACGGACGTCGTACGCCTTCACCAGTGCGGAGAGGTCGACGCCTGGTCCCGTGTTCACTGTTGGTACTCCTTGTAGGTGATCCAGACCGCGGTGTCCTGAGGGACGGCGCGGTCGTCGAGCGGTGCGCTGGACAGCAGTACCTCGGCGTGATCGTCCAGGGGGACGGGCCGTGGTCCGAAGTTGACCAGGCAGTGCAACCCGGCCGCCCGTTGGAAGGCGAACCACTCGCCGTTCTCGGGGCCGTGGATCCGTAGTGCGGTGTCGGATGCGGGATGGGCGCGCCGTAGGCGCATTGCTGCCCTGTACAGGGCCAGCATGGATCGCTCGTCCTCGTGCTGTGCCGCGACGGTGAGTTCCGCCCAGTCGGCGGGCTGCGGGAACCAGCAGTTCTCCGCGGTGGCGTCGCTGAAGCCGTACGGAGGGACGCTCCCCGCCCAGGGCAGGGGTACGCGGCAGCCGTCGCGTCCCCGTTGGAGGTGTTCGGAGCGTACCCACAGGGGGTCGCGGATCCGGTCGTCGGGCACGAGGGCCTGGGGCAGGCCCAGTTCCTCGCCCTGGTAGATGTACGCCGCGCCCGGCAGGCCCAGCATCAGCAGCGCCGCCGCACGGGCGCGTCGTCCGCCGAGCCGGCCGCCCCCGTAGCGGCTGACCGGACGGATCGCGTCGTGGCTGGAGAGCACCCAGGTGACGGGGGCGCCGACGGCCTGCATGGCGCGTGCCGACTGCTCGACGACCTCCCGCATCGCGGGTCCGTCCCAAGGGCATTCCAGGAAGGCGAAGTTGAACGTCTGCTGCATCTCTCCCGGTGCGACGTAGCGGGCGAGGCGTTCACGGTCGAAGATGCCTGCCTCGGCAACCATCAGGCGCTCGGGTGGGGCCACCGCCCCGGCGGGGGCGGGGTGCCGGTCCAGCAGGGCGCGCCAGTCACGGAACAGCGGGTGCAGTTCCTCCTGGTCGTAGTAGGGCATCAGGTGGTTGCGGTGGACGTCCTGGTGCTGGCCGGGGCCGGCGTCGGGCAGGCCTTCGGCCTTGAACAGGGTGTGGGCGACGTCGACGCGGAAACCGTCGACACCGCGGTCCAGCCAGTGTGTGAGGATGCGCTCGAACTCGGCGACGACCTCGGTGTGGCGCCAGTCGAGGTCGGGCTGCTCCGGTGCGTGCAGGTGCAGGTACCACTGTCCGGGGCGGCCGTCCGCCTCGTCGATTCTGGTCCAGGCGGGGCCGCCGAACGCGGACTGCCAGTCGTTGGGCGGCAGTTCGCCTTTCTCGCCGAGGCCGTCGCGGAAGATGTAGCGCGCTCTGGCCGGCGTGCCGGGGCCGGCGGCGAGCGCGTCCTGGAACCAGGGATGCCGGTGGGAGGTGTGATTGGGAACGACGTCGACCAGGACCTTGATGCCCAGCGCGTGTGCCTTCGTCACCAGGGCGTCGAAGTCGGCGGGCGTCCCGAGGTCGGGCGCGACGCCGGTGTGGTCGCAGATGTCGTAGCCGCCGTCCGCCAGCGGCGAGGGGTAGAACGGGGTGATCCACACCGCGTCGACTCCGAGGTCCGCCAGGTGGTCCAGGCGGGCGGTGGCTCCGGGCAGGTCGCCGGTGCCGTCGCCGTCGCCGTCGGCGAAGGCACGAGGGTGGATCTCGTAACAGACGGCCTCCCTCCACCAGACAGAGTGGCCGTCGTCGAGGAGCAGGTCGGGCACTGTCATCCGATGCCTCCGGCCGGGGCCGCGGCGGTGAGGGCGACGGTCCGGCCGCTCTGCGCGGACGCGGTGGCCGCCCGCGCCACGGCCACGGCCGTCAGCCCGGCGCGGGCGTCGGCCTGTGGTGTGCCGCCGTGTGCCGCGCAGTGCAGGAGGTCCGTCATGGCCGCCCGCACGCTCTCGGCGTACACGTGCGGTTTGCGGTCCTCGCCGCCCAGGTCGACGACGCAGTCGACCCGGTGCGGGACGCTGCGTGTGATTCCTCTGCCGCGGGCCGGGCGGGAGGAGCCGGCCTCGCGTGCCACGGTCACCGTGACGTGTTCCTCGCCGTGCGGGCGCAGGCCGGGGACCGCGAGGAGTTCGGCGGCCCGTGCGGGCAGCGCTTCCCAGCGGGCCGCGCCCGCCTCGTCGGTCCACACGGTGAGTGTCGCGTACGTCGGGATCCAGCCGGTGACCCGGGCTTCGGCGAATCCGTAGTCCAGTCGCATCAACTGCCGCTCGGCGCGGTGCGCGTGGGTGAAGGAGTGGGTGTGGGTGGCGACGGTGCCGCCTGGATGGACGGCGGTGGCCACCACGATGTCCACCGGGCCGTCCGGGCGCCGTACCTCGGTTCCCTGCACTTGGAGCGGGCCGCTGCCCATCAGGGCGTTGGCGGCGTCGAAGAAGTGCACACCGTGCTCGACGTGGATGCCGCCGCTGTGCTCCGGATCCCAGAACCAGTGGTCCGGGCCGAGGTCCTCGTCGGAGGCGTCGTTCTCGAAGGCGAACCGGCGCAACGGGTCCAGCAGTTGTTCCTGCCCGAGGCGTTGGAGCAGCCGCAGGAGGGGGTTGTAGCGCAGCACATGGTCGACGACGAACACCCCTGGCGAGGTGCGGCTCACCGCCTCGACGCGCGCGGCGTCCTCGACGGTGAGCGCCATCGGCTTCTCGCAGAAGACGTGCTTGCCCGCCCGCAGGGCGGCCACCGCGCCGTCCGCGTGAGCGGCCGGCGGGGTGGCCAGGACGACCACGTCGACGTCGGGGAGGGCTGCCACGTCCTCCACCCGTGCGTAGGCGGTGGCGCCGTGGCGGGCCGCGAGTTCCGCGGCCCGGCCCCGGTCGGCGTCCGCGCACGCGATGACCCGGAGAGAGGGGATGTCGCGTATCGCGTCCAGCACGAACGAGCCGAAGGCACCGCAGCCGACCAGCGCGACGCCGTGCCCTGCGGGGCTGGGGCTCACTCGGACCGGTCCAGGCGGGCCACGCCGATGTGCGCGTCGGCCATCCCGTAGAACACGTAGCGCACGCCGTCGATCTCCTCGATCGCGGTCGGGAAGACCACGTTGGGGACGGTGCCGGAGCGCTCCTCCTCGGTCTCCGGGGCCATGAGCGGTTCGGCGGTGCGGGCGATGACGCGGGCCGGGTCGGCGGGGTCGAGGATCATGGCGCCGGCCGCGTAGTTGACCGTCTGCACCTGGGCGAACGGGTCCTCGATGGTTCCGGAGACGCCATGGTGGATGAGCAGCCAGCCCTCGTCGACCCGGATGGGGGCCGGACCGGCGCCGATCTTGAGGTCTTCCCAGGGGTGTTCCGACAGCGCGACCAGGCGGTGGTGGCGCGGGCGGGTCAGGGCGCTCAGGTCCTGCTTCACCTCGTCGACGGGCACGTACGAGATCCAGATGCCGGGGCGCTCGTCGGTCACTCCGGCGGGCAGGTGCACACCCTCGCCCGGCCGGAACCAGCCGAGGTCCCACATCGGGCGGTGCAGCATGGCGTAGGAGAGCGCGCCGTCCGGGCCCGGTACGGGCTCGGGGAAGTGCACGACGTCCTTGTTGGGGAAGAGGTTGAGGTCGGTGTCCAGGTCCGCCTGGTAGGCGAACTGGATGGGCCCGAGGCGTTCCCAGGTGAGGAGGTCCTCGGAGACGGCGAGGGCGGGCTTGGGTCCGAGCGGCCCGTAGGCCACGTACGACATGACGTAGCGGCCCAGATCCTCGATCCAGGTGGTGCGGGGGTCCTCCACGCCGGCGTTGTTCTTGCCGCGCTCCCAGCCGGCGTCGGGTGCCAGCACCACGCCACGGCGCTCGACTCCGGTGGGGACACCGTCCTCGAGGGTGACTTCGGCGAGACCGACGCGGGAGACGTTGCCCTCGGAGACCAGGCGCGGCAGCAGGTGCAGCGTGCCGTCGGGGGTGCGTCCGGAGGCCGGGTTGAGAACGCCCTCGGCCTCGTTGGCCTCGCCGGGCAGCGGGGACATCACGACGCCGACACGGGTGAGGGTGTAGGGAACAGAGGGGGTGGTGCTGTGGGACACGGGGGGTCAGCCCTTCGTTGCTGAGTCGATGTCGGTGGAGGTGAAACGGCTCTGGAAGATCACGTAGAGGGCCACGGCCGGTGCGGCGAGCACGCACGCCCCGGCGAGGATGGCGCCGAAGGGGTTGGCGGCAGCGGAGGCGACGGTGCTGATGTAGTTCGCCAGGGAGACCGCCAGGGGTTGCATGTCCTGCCGCTTGGTGACGAGGAACGGCCACAGGAACTCGTTCCAGGGCCCGGTGAAGCTGAGCAGCACGACCGACAGCAGGGCCGGTTTGCACAGCGGCACCGCGATGCGGAACAGGATCTGCAGTTCACCGGCGCCGTCCAGGCGGGCCGCCTCGAACAGGGCGGGCGGCAGTTGCAGGAAGAACTGCCGGAAGATGAAGACTGCGCTCGTGTTGATCGCGAAGGGCAGGATCATGCCGAGGTAGGAGTCGGCGAGACCGTAGTCGCGGACGATCAGCACGTACAGCGGGATCAGCAGCAGTTGGAAGGGTACGACCTGGACCAGCA
Source organism: Streptomyces siamensis (assembly GCF_039543605.1). Lineage (NCBI taxonomy): Bacteria > Bacillati > Actinomycetota > Actinomycetes > Kitasatosporales > Streptomycetaceae > Streptomyces > Streptomyces siamensis. The sequence continues at coordinate 251,412 of NZ_BAABKB010000023.1, forward strand.
GGACCAGGGCGAAGGTCGAGCCACGGCCGCGGAAGTGCAGCCGGGCCAGGGCGTAGCCGGCGAGCAGACCGAACACGGTGGTGCAGATGATGACCCCGCCGGTGAAGATGCCGGAGTTCACCAGGGAGCGTCCCAGCGAGATCGCCGAGTTGATCGCCGTGTAGTTGTGCAGGCTCAGGTTCGCCGGGTTCGGGAACGCGCCGGACGGGCTGGAGTCGGGCTCCTTCTGCAGGGAGCCGATGATCATGTAATAGAAGGGGAAGAGGAAGGCGATCGCGCCGATGAACAGGGCGATCCGTGATCCGATCGACCGTGGACGGGTTCGCGGGGTGTGCTGGGTGGGACGCTGCTCGTCGATGGGACGAGGCGCACTGTCGGCAGTCATCTCAGTCCCTCTCCACGAACCGTCGGTACACGAGTGAGATGGCGGTGACCAGGATGACCAGGATCACGCCGATGGCCGCCGCCTCGTCCGGGTGTCCCTGCTGCAGTCCCCGTTGGTACATCAGCAGCACGGGCGAGGTGGTCGCGCCGTCGGGTCCGCCGCCGCTGGTCAGCAGGTAGGGCTCGGTGAACAGGTTGGCGCCGGTCACGGTGGCGAGGATCAGGACCAGGAGTGTGGCCGGGCGCACCGCCGGGACCGTGATGGAGCGGAAGATGCGCAGGCGTCCGGCGCCGTCGATGGCCGCCGACTCGTAGAGCTCCTGGGGCACGTTCTGCAGTGCCGACAGGTACAGCACCACGAAGAAGCCCAGTTGCTTCCAGGCCACGAAGACCGCCACGAGCGGCATGGCGAGGTGTGAGTTCACCAGCCAGGACGGATGCGGCGCCAGCGATCCGAGTGCGTTGTTGACCAGGCCGTCGGAGTTGAACAGGAACATCCACACACCGACGACCGCGACGCTGGCGGTGACGTAGGGGATGTAGTACGCCGTGCGGAAGAACGACCGGAAGGGCAGCTTCTTGTTCAGCGCGCTCGCCAGGACGAGGGACGCGAGCACGGTCAGCGGCACGTTGATGACCAGGAAGACGGCGATGTTGTAGAAGGACCGCCAGACGGCAGGGTCGGTCAGCACCGTCGTGTAGTTGTCCAGTCCCACGAAGGGCCGGTCGACCTGGACGCCGGGTGCCGCGAAGAAGTAGTCGTGGAAGGACATCCACACGGCGAAGCCGAGGGGATACACGAAGATCGCGGCGAGATAGAGCACGTACGGGGAGACGAAGAGCATGCCGATGGGCTGGTGGCCGCCGAGCCGCAACCGCCAAGGCTGCCTGGGCCCCGGCTTCCTGCTCCCGGTCCCGGCGTTGTGCCGGGACCCGTGAGTGTCAGAGGCAGTGGACATGGCGGGTGCTCACTGGCCTTCCGCGAGCTTGTCCACCTTGGCCGCGGCACCCTTGAGCGCGGAGTCGAGGTCACCCTTGCCGAAGATGACGGCCTTGGTGTAGGCGTCGCGGAACGTCTGCCACACCTCCACGGAGTTGGGCACGTTGGGTGCCTCGACGGTGTGCTCGGCCTGCTGTGCGAAGACCTCGTACTCCTTGTGCGAAGCGAAGTAGGAGGGGTAGGCAGCCGCCAGGTCGGTACGCATCGGCATCTGGCCGGTCGCCTCGAGCAGCTTGCCGTCCTGCTCCTTGCCGGTGGCGAACTTCATGACGTCCCAGGCCGTCCCGCGGTTCTTGCAGGAGGTGTACATGCCGATGGACTTCTCGTCGCTGAAGGTGCCCTTGCCGGGGGTGCCCTCGGCGGTGGGCACCGGCACGGCGCCCCAGTTGACCTTGTCGCCGTAGACGGAGACCGCCCACGGACCCACGGTGGCCATGGCGGCCTTGCCCTCGGCGAAAGCATCGCCGTTGTACGTCTCCTTGGGCGCCAGGCCGTCGGCGTACATGGTCTTCCACATCTGGGCGGCCTTGATGCCGTCGGGCGAGGCGAACTGCGCCTTGCCGTCCTCGACCAGCTGCTTGCCGGTCTGCGCCGCGAACATCGGGTAGTAGTCGAACCAGGACTGGTAGAACTCGGACGTCGGAGCCGGCCAGATCGCGGCCTTTGCGGCCTTGCTGTCGACGAGCTTGTGCGACGTGGCAAGGAAGTCCTTGTAGCTGGACAGCTTGGGGTGCTTCGGGTCCAGCCCGGCCTTCTTGAACAGGTCCTTGTTGTAGAAGATCATCACCGGGTTGCTCTTCCACGGCATCTGGTAGTACTTGCCGTCCGGCGACGCGTACTGGGAGAGCCTGTCGCCGACCCGCTCCTGCAGGTACTTCTTGCCGTCGGGGAACTCGTCGAGCGCCACGAGGCCGCCCTGCTTCTGGAATCCGGGTACGGCGGCCGGGGCGGTGTTGAGGACCAGACACGGCGCGTTGCCGGCGGTGATCGCCGCTCCGATGACCTCCTCGGAGCTCTTGCCCGCGGGGATCTCCTGAGCGGTGACCTTCTCCTTGGGATGAGCGGCGTTCCAGTCCGCGACCATCTTCTTGCCCCACGCGACTTCCTGCGCGTTGTTGGAGTACCAGATGGTGATCGGACCGCGCGCGTCGTTGGAGGCGCTGGAGTCCGAACCGCCGCCGCCGCACGCGGAGAGCGCCAGGGCGGCCACGGGCAGCATGGCGAGGAGGGCCTTCTTCATTGGAGGTTCCGTTTCTAGCTGAATGAATCTTGCGGTGCGGGACGGCCGGTGCCCGTCTGCCCCGTCCCGGGGGCAGAGAGAGTCCGGCCGAGCCGCTGGGTCATACGGCTTTGCGGTCCGGTACGGGTCCAGTGGAGCCGCGCACCACCAGGGCGGCGGGCTCCAGTTCCATGTCGGCGGTGGTGCCGGTCTCGATCAGCTCCACCAACGCCTGTGCGGACGCCCGGCCCCAGGAGAACGGGTTCGCACGGCACGTGGTCAGCGGAGGGCTGGTGTACGAGGCCAGCGGCACATCGTCGAAGCCGACCACCGAGAGGTCTTCGGGCAGCCGCAGTCCGCTGTCCTGGGCGACCGCCATGCCGGCGGTGGCGGACAAGTCGTTGCCGTACACAATGGCCGTCGGCGGGGTGGGCTGGTCGAGCAGCATGCGGGTGGCCCGCGCTCCGCCCTCGGCGGTGAAGCCCCCAGGCAGGAGCGTGCCCTCTCGCAGGCCGGCTTCGGCAAGTGCGTCCGCCCAGGCCTGCCGGCGGCGCCGGGCGTGCACGAACTCGTCGGGGCCGGCGACGTAGGCGATGTCCCGGTGCCCCAGACCGACCAGGTGTCGCACGGCATCGCGCACGGCGGGGCGGTCGTCGAGGTTGATCGCCGGCAGTCCCGCGCCCGCCTCGACCGACCCGACCGCCACGGCCGGCAGGCCCAGCTCGGCCACCAGCGCCGGACGGGAGTCGTCGACGCGCAGGTCGGTGAGGAAAACTCCGTCCACGCGACGGTCGGACGAGAGCCTGCGATAGGTGTCCACTTCGCTTCCGGGCCGGCTGATCTGCAACATCAGACCGTTGCCGGTCTCGGAGATGACTGCCTCGATGCCGGCCATGAAGGCCGGATAGAAGGGATCGGTGCCGATGAGTTCGGGTTCGCGGGTGAGGACCAGGCCCACTGCGCGGGCTCGCCCGGTGGACAGTGCGCGTGCGCTGCGACTCGGCGCCCATCCCAGCTCCCCGGCCGCGGAGCGAACACGCTCCTGCGTCTCCTGAGCCACGCCGGGACGATTGTTGAGGACGAACGAAACGGTCGCGCGGGACACTCCGGCCAACTTCGCCACATCGGCGATGGTCGGACGACGGGACATGTGCGTACCGCTTTCTTCAGACGGGACTGTCACCACGCGCTCCCCGGGTCGTACGGCCTGACACTCGTCGACCTCGGCCGACGAGGTCTGTTTCAGGACCTCACGATCACGCGGAGCCTCCTGGAAGGAGAGCAGCGCGCCGGCGTTTAAACCGGTTTGAATGGCTGCCCCGTAGCTTCAGCCCAGGAACCGCGAGAAGTCAAGAGGTCGAGGAAAAGAATATGGTTTGCACAGTTTGTCGCTTTGGTCCCACGTGGCCTTCACTTTGGCCGGCCCGGCGACGACAACGTCGGTGCGAGTGGGGTCCGACCTTCACAGTTGCCCTGTGGTCGAAGGCGTCACGATCCCACCCCGTGCCTTTTGTCACATTTTCGATGACCCTTGTGATGACCCTTCGGCGGCCCTTGTGATCGCCCTGGCAGTGGCCTTGACATGCGGGAGCCCACGGTCTCCCGATCTGCCCTGGGCCATGTCGGATGCCGTCCCGGACAGCGAGCCGGGGCCGCCCCGACGTCCGCCGACGCCCGTTGGCCTTGGCGCCCCTCCCCTACTGTCCAGCCTCGACAGCCCGGGCTTGAACGATAAAATCGATCCGTCCGGCATGCGGGGCGCCGATCTCCGTTCATGCACATACGTACGGGTCGACCAGCGGGGGATGCACATGACGGCCGGTTCCCATGGCCCACGGCTGACTCCGGGGCCGTCCGTGACCATCTCGGACGTCGCCGAGGCGGCCGGGGTGTCACGACAGACGGTGTCCAACGTGCTCAACGCGCCCGACCGGGTCCGCGCCGAGACACGGGAGCGGGTCAATCGGGCCGTCTCCGACCTCGGTTACCACCCCAACCGGGCGGCACGCTCGCTCAGGGGCAGCTCTCCCCGCATGGTGGGGTGCAGAATCCTGCCGGTCCACGCGGAGACGGTGGCCTCCATCCAGGACCGCTTCCTTCACGCACTCGCCGAGGCGGGCCAGGCATGCGACCACCATGTGCTGCTGTTCACGGCGCCCGATGCCGATGAGGAGACCGAGCGGTGCACGGCGCTGTGGCGCGCCGGGGCCGTGAGCGCGGTGGTGCTCTATGACGTCACTCCGCACGACCCGCGTCCACGCCAACTGGAGGCAGCCGGGGTCCCGTTCGCCACGTTCGGGCGTACGGCGGCCGGTGCTGACGGCTATAGCTGGGCCGACGTCGACAACACGGCCGGGACGGCCTCGGCGGTCGATCACCTGGTTGCCGCCGGCCACCGGCGCATCGGATTCCTGGGCTGGCCCGAGGGCTCCAGTGTCGGCGACGCCCGGGCGCACGGCTGGCTGGCGGCGATGGACCGGCACGGCCTGCTCGCCCAAAGCCATCGGCTCGACGTACGGGGCGACGACACCATGTCGAGTGGTACGCGGCTCATGGTGGAGCTCCTGGACCGGCCGGAACCCCCGACCGCTGTCGTCGCGGCGACCGACACCCTCGGAGTCGGCGCGCTGCACGCGGTGCGTCACCACGGGCTGCGCCCCGACGAGGACGTCGCGGTGGTGGGATTCGACGACACCCCGGCCGCAGCGGCGATGGGACTGTCGAGTGTCCGTCAGCCGATAGAGGAGGTCGGCCGGTTGATCATGGCCGAGCTGCTGCGGCTCATCGGCCGGAGCGCGGACAAGGACGTCGACGGCGCTGCCGAGTCTCTGCACCGGCTGCTGGTTCCGGAGTTGGTCGTGCGCGCGAGTTCGGCGCGGCCGCGCAGCGCGCACGGCGGCTGATCCGGCCGCGCGCCTCTGCCTCTGCCTCTGCCTCTGCCTCTGCCTCTGCCCAACGGCTACCGGCCGACCACTGGTGTGCGCGTAGCGAGCCTGACCTCTCCCCCGGACGGGACGTGTTGGAGCTGCCCCGCGGCCTCCACCGGGAGCGCTTCGCCCGCGTGCAGCCGTACGGTCGTACCGTCGTGCCGTATGTCGATGTCGAAGACACGGCCCCTCCAGCGCAGCCGCCGCAGAGCGATGCCGCTCAGCGGGTCGGGCAGGATCGGCGCGAGGACGACCCGGTCGGCGCGCCAGCGCAGTCCCGAATAGCCGTAGAGGAACTCCTGCAGGAAACCGCCATGACCGGTGAGAAAGGTGAAGGCTCCCCCGGTCCGGGTCTCGGCGAACTGCTCGAAGGGCGGCCGGAGGAAGGGCTCCACGCTGCGCCGCGTGTGCTCGAACGCGGCCTTGGCGTCGCCGAGTTCGGCGTAGACGATGGAGTGCACCGAGTCGGTCATCGACGGGCCTTCCTCGTGCGTGCGGGGCACGTAGTACTCGAGGTCGGCCCGGGAGACCTCCGCGGGCTGCGGGTTCTCCCACGGGTAGGCGAGCATCACCACGTCTGCCTGTTTGATCTGTTGGCCTTCGTATCCGGTGAACTCCGGGTGGACGCCGAGGGCTTGATCGAACGGGACGACCATCCGGTCCGCGACGTCCGTCCAGTGCGGATCGGCCGGCTGCCCCAACGTCTCTGCCGCCCGGGCGGCGAAGCGGAGTGCGGCCCGGGCGGCGACGTTCGTGTAGACGGAGTCGTCGTGCGGCCCTTCCGCGTACTCGTCCGGCGGAATCACCCCGTTGATGTGACAGCGGCCCTCGTCGTCGGCGGTGACCCGGCTCGTCCAGAAGTCCGCGACCGCGCTCAGCACGGGCAGTCCCGACGTACGCAGCCATCGCTCGTCGCCGGTGACCAGCCAGTGCTGCCAGAAGGCCAGCGAGACATCCGAGCTGACGTGTTGTTCGAGACGGCCGCACGGAGCCCATACCGGTGTGTCCTCGTCACCGGTGAGACCGCTCTCCCAGGGGAAGCGGACGCCCCTGTATCCGCCGTCGGCGGCGTAGGCGCGGGCCGCGTCGAGCCGCAGGACCCGGTAGTCGAGGACGCTCTCGGCGATCTGCGGGTGCTGGGCCAGGAGGCTGGGCAGGATCCAGGTCTCGGTGTCCCAGAAGACATGGCCGTTATAACTGTCGCTGGAGAGCCCGGCGGGTGAGAGCGACCACGGCGAGTCCTCGCGCACGCTGGTCAGTAGGTAGAACTTCGAGGCCCGTACCTGGCGTTGCAGGCGGGCGTCGCCGCGGACGACGATGTCACCCTCCCACTCCCGTGCCCAGGCCCGGCGGTTGTCGTCGGCGAGCCGGCCATACCCCGCACGAGCGGCCTCGCCGGCGTGGGATCGGGCGGCGGCGAGCGGGTCCTCGGCCTCGTGCGAGGTCGCGACGGACACGTACTTGGTGAAGCTGTAGGAGTAGCCCGGCAGCGCGCGCACCGTGACCGTCTGCGCCGCCGTCTCCTCCCCCGATGGACACGACGGCTCGGCACCCTCGGCGTCGAGAACGGAGACGACCGCGGCGACGATGCCGCTTCCCTCGGCCTCCGTGACGCTCCAGATCCGTCCCGCACCCGCTCCCTGCCGGAGAGGTGTCGTGCGGGAAGCCGCCCGGTCGTCGAAGGTGTCGGTGACGACGAGTGTCCCCTCCCAGTGCGGGGTGAGCGTCACGGTCACGGCGGCCACGTGAGGCCGGGACCGGTCGGTGAGCACTTGGTAGCGCACATCCGTGACCCGGCCCGCCGGCGAGGTCCAGCGGGCCTCCGTGGTGATCACTCCGGTACGCAGGTCGAGGGACTGCCGGTACCGCTCGATGCCGCGAGCGGTACCGGCTTCCGGGCGTGTCACCGCTGCCCAGTCACCTCCGACAAGTTCCTCCGCCGTTGCGCGTACGGAGCTGAAGGCGTCGTTGAACGAGCCGCTGCCGTCACTCACGTCGAGCGTCGTCCAGGCAGGCAGGGACGCCTTGCGGGACCATCCGCCGCCGCGGCCGGTGTAGAAGCCGGCGACATGGAACTGGGTGCGCACGGGGGCCCCGGCGAAGCCGTTGCCGGCTGCCGGCACACGCGCGGCCAGCCGGCCGTTGCCGGTGAAGGCGGGGTGGTAGGCGGTCAGCGGATCGTCGGTGCTCAGCACCCACTCGTCCGAGTCGGCGGACAGCCCGCCGGCCGGGGCGCTTGCTCGGGCCGGCTCTCCCGTCGTGCGGCCGTCCACTATTTCAGCCCTCCTGCCGTGAGACCGTCCACGATCCGCCGCTGGAAGAACAACACGGCGACGACGAGCGGCAGGGTCACCACGACGCCGGCCGCCATCTGTGTGCCGAACGGCTGGTCGTACCTGTACTGGCCGGTGAAGAGCGACACGATCACGTTCGCGGTCATCATGTGACGGTCGTTCACCACACTGACCGCGATGAGGAATTCGTTCCAGGCGCAGATGAAGACGAGGATCGCCGTGGTGAAGACGCCCGGTGCGGCGAGCGGGAGCACGACCTTGCGGAACGCCTGCGCGGGTGTGCACCCGTCGACCTGCGCGGCCTTCTCCAACTCCGCGGGCATCTGACGGAAGAACGCGGTGAGGTTCCACACGGCCAGCGGCAGGGCGAAGCTCATGCTCGGGACGATCATCGCCTGGTAGGTGTTGATCCAGCCCGCGTCCGTGAAGAGTTCGAGCAGCGGCACCACCAGGATGATCGGCGGGAACATCGAGGCCGCGATGATCAACGTCAGGATCAGGGTCTTGCCGCGGAACTGCAGCCGGGCCAGCGCGTATCCGGCGAAGATCGCGACGACCAGCGTGACGGCGGTCGTGACACCGGCCACGACAAGGCTGTTGACCAGGGCCCGGCCGAATCCGTTGCGCGCGTCGAAGGCCGCGGAGTAGTTGTCGAAGGAGACCGGTGCGGGCAGCGGCGCGTTCGAGAACTGGTCGGCCGGTCTGCGCAGACTGGAGACGACCATCCAGTAGAAGGGCGCGAGGCAGTAGGCCACGACCGCCGCGATGCCGAGGCGGCGGGCCCAGGCAGTGCCGCGCCCGGCACGCTTCGTGCCACGCCGTACGGGTGGGACATGCCGGATCCTGAAGATCGTCGTACTCATGTCTCGCTCCCGGTGCCCCGGCCGATCAGATCGGCTCCGAACAGCTTCACGAACGCGAGGGCGACCACGGCGACGTACACGAACAGGACGGTCGCGTACGCGGCCGCGGTGCCGAAGCGCAGATTGGTCATCTCCTCAAAGGCGATCATCGAAAGCGTTTCGACCGAATCCTTGCGCGGCCCCACCAGGACGTACGGCAGGTCGAACATGCGCAGGACGTCCAGGAGACGGAAGAGGACAGCGACCACGAGGGCCGGGCGGACCAGGGGCAGGGTGATCCGCCAGAACACGCGCCATGCGGACGCGCCGTCGACGCGGGCCGCCTCGTACAACTCGCCGGGGATGATCTGCAGTCCGGCGAGGACGAGCAGGCCGATGAACGGCGCGGTCTTCCAGGTGTCGGCGATGACCACGGAGAGCCAGGCCTGGAACCCGTCGCTGCTCCACAGCACTTGGGTGCCGAGGATCTCGTTGGCGACCCCTTGGCTGTTGAAGATCCACTTCCAGAGCATGCCGGAGATCGCGGTGGGGATGGCCCAGGGCACGAGGACGGCGGCGCGGACGAAGGCCCGGCCGCGGAAGGCCCGGTGCATCACCAGGGCCATGGAGACACCGAGCAGGACCTCGAGGGCGACCGAGGCCAGAGCGAACGACGTGGTGTTCCACCAGGGCCGCAGCAGCCGGTCGTCGGAGAAGACGGACGTGTAGTTCTCGGCACCGTAGGAAGTGGCGGTCACCTTGAAACCGGTGTGCGGGTCGATGGACTCGCTGGACACCTGGAAGGACAGCCGCAGGGCAGCCACCACGGGGTATCCGATGACCAGGACGAGGACCAGGAACGTCGGTGAGAGCAGGGCCACGGCCAGACCGGCCGTCCCGGCCCGGCGCGATGAGCGCACGGGCCGAGACGGCGCGGTCTTGCGCACCGGTGTCGGCGTCGTGACGGACACGTGGGTGGCCCCGTCTACTTCGCGGCGATCGCGGCGGAGAGGTCCTTCTGCATGTCGGCCAAGGCCTCGTCGACCGACTTGGAGCCGCTCAGCGCGGCCGCGGCACTCTCCTGGATGGCGGCCGTGGCATCGCCGTAGTGCACGACCACGGGCCGGGGCGTCGCCGTGTCCAGCGACTCCTTGAGTGTGGCCAGGTACGGGAACTGCTTGCGCAGCGCCGGGTCGTCGTAGAGGCCGGTGTAGGGCGGGGCCGCCGAGTTGACCTTGAGGTTGGTCCTGGCGTTGGCCTCGTTGGAGAAGAATTTGATGAAGTCGAGAGCGGTCGCCTTGTTCTTGGCGAACTTGCTGATGGCCAGGTCGAGTCCGCCGAGACTGGACTTGCCGGGGCCGTCGAGGCCGGGCAGCGCGGCGACGCCGAACTTCCCCGCCACCTTGCTCGACCCGTCCTTGGCATTCGCGAGAGCCCACTGGTAGGGCCACTGCCGGTGGAAGAGGAGCTTGCCCGCCTGGAAGGCTCGGCGGCCGTCCTCCTCCTTGTAGGTGGAGGCCTGCTTGGGAATGGTGCCGTCCTTGAACCCGTCGGCGAGGAACCGCAGACCCTTCTTCGCGGCCTCGGTGTCGACGGTGGCCTTGCCCTTGTCGTCGACGACGCTGCCACCGGCGGAGGCCACCGCCTCGGAGAAGTTGACGGTCAGCCCCTCGTACTTGTCGAACTGCCCGGCGTAGCAGTCGACGCCCTTGCCCTCCGGGAGCTTTTGCACCTTCACGCAGTCCTGCTTCAACTCGGCCCAAGTGGAGGGCGGTTGGGCTCCGATCCGGTCGAGCAGGTCCTTGCGGTAGAAGAGCAGACCCGCATTGGTGTTGAACGGGACGGCGTACTGCTTGCCGAAGTACTCGCCGGTCTTCACGACGGCGGGGATCATCCTGTCGAGCGGGAACTCCTTGGCAGGGAGCTCGTCGATCCACTGGTTGGCCGCGAACTCGGCGACCCAGATCGGGTCGAGGTTGAGCACGCTGTAGGTGTCGGACTTGGTCTGAGCGTTCTGGATGAACTGCTGGCGCTGCTGATCGGCGCTCTCCGGGAGCTCGACGAGAGTGACCTTCTGATCGGGGTGCTGCTTGTTCCAGCGTTCGAGCTGGCCCTGCAACGTGCCCGTGGTGTCCTTACCGCTGGCCAAGGTGATCGGGCCGCGGTCCTGGGACTTCTCCGGCCCTCCGGAGTCCGTGTCGGAGGAGTCCGAGCCACCGCATCCACTGAGCACCGAGGCGCACATCAGCGCCGCCACCACCGCGGCCGCCCTCCGCACCGGCCTCGCGCCCGGGGGCTTCGGCCGGCTCGGTCCCGCGCCAACGACTGTCCGCGAAGAACTCACGGTGTCCTCCTCGTTGCTCACCGGCAGATGCAGACGCTGCGTCGACCGGCTCATGGCAGCGGCCCTGCCAACGGCTGAATTTGATCGTTCAAGATGCCGTCGATGCGTACTCCCGTCAACCCCTCCGGCAGCGACTGTGCTCGTTGTCTTCCGGCCGTTCTCACCTGGGAGTTGGTGCCGCAGTCGGCCGTGACGACTGATTCCGTGTGGAGAAATTTGATCGTTCATATTCAGGAAGGCGACTGTATGGCTCTCGCCCCCGGAAGGCGGGTCGGCTCACGGCGCGTTCGCTGTCACTCTGTGCGGGGGAAGCGACTACCGGCCCAGCGCGGGGTGTTGTCTGCGGTACTCGCGCGGGCCGACTCCCTTCCACCGGCGGAACGCCTGGGAGAAGCTGGAGACCTCGACGTAGCCCAGCCTCCGCGCGATCTGTTCGACCGGAAGCCCGGCGGTGATCAGGAGTTCCTCGGCCATGTGCTCGCGGACCTCCGAGAGCAGCGCACGGTAGGACGTGTCTTCCGCGGCGAGCCGGTACCGCAGCGTCCTGCTGCCGAGGTGGAGCAGGTCGGCCACCTCGCCCGCGTCCGGAGGATCGGACAGCCGGGCGACAAGAACGTCCCTGACACGGCCCGCCAAACCGGTCCGGGCCCGCCTTCGGGCCGGCAACTCCCGGCACTGCGCGAGGGCGAGGGCTGCTGTGTGCTCGTTGGCCTGAGGCAAGGGGAGGTCCAGGAGTCCCGGGTCGAGCCCTATGACGGTTTCCTGGGCGTCGAAGGCGGGGGTGACGCCGAAGACTCCGCCGTAGAGGCCGACGCCGTCCGCCGGGCGCGGGAAAGCGAAGTCCACTCGTCGGAACGGCACGGGTGAAGCGAAGAGTTCCCGCTGGATCGTCATGATCCCCGCCGCGTCGCGCTCGACGAAGAACCGCCGTGCGGAGGGCGGGACGTCGGGTGCGTCCAGTACGAGTTCTACGTTGCCCGCCTCTTCGCGCCGCCTGATGTTCCCCAGGGAGAACGACAGGTCGACGAAGCGGAGCGCCACGTCGATCACACTGCGGAGCGTGGGGCTGCTGACGAGCGCGAAGCCCCAGATGCCGTAGGTGGTGAGGTGGTAACGCTGTCCGGCTTCGATCCCGAGGCCGGGTCGGTGCCCCAGCGCGTCCTGCCTGATCGTGGTCAGGCCACACGAAAGAGCATCGCCATGCACAAGGCCCCGGCCCCCACCCTGTACCGCGACCAGCGGGCCTGGCGCGAGCTGCAGCGGTTTCTGCCCGAACGGCTCCGCCTGACCCGGACCACCGCGCCCGCCGAGGAGTTCTGGCGCTGGCAGGGCCACCGCGTCCACCTGGACCGCTACCCGAACCCGAACGCCGAGGCCAAGGTCGTCCTGCACCACGGCGTGGGCACCAATGGACGCCAGATGTCCCTCATCCTCGGCGCCCCGCTCGCCCGGCGCGGCTTCGGGACCGTCGCCCTCGACAACCTGGGCTACGGCCTCACCCAGGTCCGCCGCGGCGCCACCCCCACCTACGACGACTGGGTCGATCTCGTCGTCGACTACCTCGCCCACGAGCGGGCTCGCGACGACCGCCCGATCGTGCTCTACGGGCTGAGCGCCGGAGGCATGCTCGCCTACCATGTCGCGGCCAAGGCGCCCCGCGGGACCCTGCGCGGCATCGTCGGCATGACCTTCCTGGACCAGCGCGATCAGCAGGTCCGCGACGAGACGTCCCACGACCGGCTCACCGCACGTCTCGGCGGCCCGATGACGCGGCTGCTCGCCAGGACGCCGGCCGCCTCCCTCACGTACCCGATGAGCCTGGCCTGCAAGATGTCCGCGCTCGCCAACGACCCCGCGGCCATGAAGGTCCTGGCGAAGGACCGCACCTCGGCCGCGAACCGGGTTTCCGTCCGCTTCCTCGACACGTCATCGCCGACTTCGTCACCCAGCACACTTCCGGCCCGCGGGGCGACGACGGGACGAGTGCTGCGTGAGCGACGACGCCCTTCGCGTCATGCTCATCGGCGGCTGCTCGGCGAACCGGTCAGTGTTCCCCGCTGTCCGCTTCTGCGCCCGCCACGGGCAGCGCCTGCAGCACCAGGATCGAGAGGTCGTCCTCGACAGGGCTGGGGCCGAAACAATGCGCTGTCTGACGGATACGCTCGGCCACGGCTTTCGCGCCCAGCCCGGCGCATTCGCGGAGCACCGCGGACAGGCCGTCGCCGTCGTCCAGCTGCCGGTTCCCCCTTCGGCGCTCCGTGACACCGTCGGTCACGCACAGCAATGTCTCGCCAGGGGCCAGGCTGAAGGAGCGGGACTTGAAGTCAGCGCCGTTGTCGATGCCGAGCAGCATCTTGGGTTCCGCGGCGGCCATGACCGAGCCGTCGGTCAGGAGGCGCAGGGGCAACGGGTGTCCGGCGCTGGCGATCGTGCAGAGGGGGCCCTCGGTGCCCGAGCCGAGCTGCAGCTCCCCGTACAGCATGCTGAAGAACCGCGGGCGGGCCTGTTCGCCGCCGTTCGCGACGGCTCCAGCGCTCTCCTCCACCATGGCGGTGTTCAGCCTCCGGAGCACCGACTCGACTCCGTGGCCCTCGCGCGCCAGCAGTCTGACCAGGTACCTCGCCAGACCGGTGACGGACATCGCCTCCGCATCCTTGCCCTGTACGTCGCCGAGCAGGAAGCCCCAACGGCCCTCGCCCATCGGGAACAGGTCGTAGAAGTCGCCACCGACCGTCTGGCCCTCGCCGTGCGGCTCGTAGACGATCGCCGTTTCGACACCCGGAATGCTGGCCAGGAATTCGGGCAGCTGGTTGCGCTGAAGAGCCCGGCTGATCGTCTTCTGCCGGGTGTAGCGGCGGGCGGTGATCAACGACTGCGCGATCCGCCGCGCCACGTCCTGCACCACGTTCTCCAGGCTGCCGGTCATACGGAGCTGCCCGGACTTGCCCAGGAGGAGGACGCCCTGGCAGGCGCCGTCCGCGACCAGAGGGAACGCGAGCGCCGAGCCCCGCGTACCCGCGTCCCCGGCAGTCTCCGGCCAGGGCCAAGGGATGCTCGCCCTGCTGAGAACGGCCGGGGGTCGTTCCCTCTCCAGTTCGTGGCGCAGCGCGTCGATGCGCCACTCCTCGGCGTGCCAGACCTGGGACAGGCGCAGGCGGCCGCCTTCCGCGGCCAGCCATACGCCGCACCAGTCGGCGAGCCGGGGCACCAGCAGTTGTCCCGCGAGTGCGGCGACCAGATCCTCGTCGAGCTGGCCCGCGAGAAGCTCGCTTCCCTCGGCCAGGAAGGTGGGACCCGCCGGGTCGGGCCATTCGGCGATGAGCCCGTCACCGCCGCCGCCCGATACCGATGCGCCCGTCCCGGAATCCCGCGGGACGCGCCGCGGGCACGCCGTGGGCTCGGGCGCCCCGCGCCGTTCCTGCCCTGCGGCCTCCAGGCGGAACCACACCGACTTCTTGTCCTGGCCGTAGGTCACGCCCCATGACGTGGCCAGCGCGCCCACGATCCGCAGTCCGAGACCCCGCTGGCCGGGCAGGTCCTCGTGGGCGCGCAGTGCCCGTGTGGGGTGACGGTCGGCAACCTCGATGATCACGGCGACGGGGGCGTCCTTTTCGTACGCCGGTGCCGGGGAACCGGGCTCCTCCTGCGAGTCCGTACGGCTCCCGCCTCCTTCCATCGAGCAAATGACGTCGATGTCCGTTCCGGCGTGCATGACGGCGTTGGTGGCCAGCTCGCTGACGAGCAGCTCGGCATCCCCTCTGACCTCCTCGAACTCCTCCATGATCGCCTGGGACCCGGCCCCGACCACCGCGGCCTGCTCGGCGAGGGTCGCGTGCACGAACGCGCGCGCCTCGGAGGCCGCCCGCTGGTCCGGCTGCAGCGTCGTCCGCGATACGCACCTGTCAGGTTGCGAGATCAGAACCGATCCAGAGGGCAGAGCCGACCGAGGAGGCATGGCGATCATTTATGTCCTAAAGAGACCTTCATCACATATTTCCCTTACCGCCTATAGTGTGACGTATCTGCCCAGGTTGACGACAGGGGGTGGACTGCCATGGCGCTCGAACCGGTTTCGGCCGACGCACGCACCACGGCCGCGGACCCGCCCGAGGCCACGGAACTCGCTCCGTCCCCCGCGCCCCCGGGCGACGCATGGGTGCGCAGCAGCGACCTGCGCCCGGTGCTCACCGCTCTGCAATCACTGCGCGACGGTGACTTCACCGTGCGCGTCGACGGTGCGGAGGAGGGCGTCCTGGCGGAGGTGGCCGGCATCGTCAATCAGATCGCCGGGCGCAACGAGCATCTGGTCAGCGAACTGCAACGGGTCCGCCGCGAGGTCGTACGGCACGGCAGGCTGGACGAGCGCCTCTCGGCGAGTCCGGGGCAAGGCTCGTGGGTGACAGGCGTGGACTCCGCGAACACCCTCCTCGAGGCCTTGGTGGCTCCGGTGTCGAACGCCACGCGCGTACTGGACGCGGTGGCGGTCGGGGAGCTGACGCAGCGCGTCGACCTGCACGACGGCAGCCGCGAGCTCCGGGGCGATCTACGGCGTCTGGCACGCTGCGTGAACCGCACGGTCGACCAGCTCTCCCTGTTCACCGGCGAGGTGACACGCGTGGCGCGCGAGGTCGGAACCGAAGGCCGCCTGGGCGGGCGCGCCCATGTACGTGGTCTGTCGGGCGACTGGCGCCGGGTGATCGAGGCGGTCAACACGATGGCGTCCCGGCTCACGTCGCAGGTCCGGGACATCGCCGTCGTCACGACGGCGGTGGCACGCGGCGACCTCACCCAGCATGTGACGGTGGAGGCCACTGGTGAGGTGCTGGAACTGAAGCTCACCGTCAACACGATGGTCGACCAGCTGCGGGCGTTCGCCGACGAGGTGACACGCGTGTCCCGCGAGGTCGGCACCGAAGGACAACTCGGCGGTCAGGCACACGTCGGGGACGTCTCCGGGGTCTGGCGGGACCTCACCGACAACGTCAACTTCATGGCCTCCAACCTGACGTCCCAGGTCCGCAACATCGCTCAGGTCACCACCGCCGTCGCCACCGGCGACCTGAGCCAGAAGATCACGGTGGACGCGAAGGGCGAGATCCTGGAACTGAAGTCGACGATCAACACGATGGTCGACCAACTGTCGGCGTTCGCCGACGAGGTCACCCG
>NZ_BAABKB010000024.1:0-633 GCF_039543605.1 Streptomyces siamensis
GAATCGACAAATCATTTGCGCCCTGTTTACACCCTAGAAATGTGCATGACCGGTTTGGACAGGAAGAAGGCATCTGTGTTTTACAAGACTTCTGCAAGCTCTGCTGCTGCGATGACTGATCTCTCTGGTATTAGGATGATTCTTCCGGATTCTGATATATGTGACTTTGAATTCGATCCTTGTGGTTACTCCATGAATGCCATTGAAGGGAGTGCAATTTCTACTATTCATGTGACACCAGAAGATGGGTTCAGTTACGCTAGTTTTGAAGCAGTGGGGTATGATTTTAAATCGATGAACTTGACCCACCTGCTGGAGAGGGTGTTGGCTTGCTTCCAGCCAAGCGAGTTCTCTATCGCGTTGNCTTGCTTCCAGCCAAGCGAGTTCTCTATCGCGTTGCATTCTGATGCTGTCGCTAACAAACTTAGTACCGATATGAGTCTGGATGTGCAGGGATACTACTGTGGAGAAAGGAGCTTTGAAGTGCTCGGCAAGGAGGGAGGTTCTGTTGTATACCACAACTTCATGAAGGCCGGTGGATGTGGGTCTCCTAGGTCGATTCTGCATTGCTGTTGGAGTGAGAGTGACGAAGACGAGAAAAAGTAAGTAGAGAAGGATTATAATACTCTGGGC
>NZ_BAABKB010000025.1:0-735 GCF_039543605.1 Streptomyces siamensis
TCTCGCTATCAGAGCAAGAGCTGGTAGACTGCGACACATCTTACAATGAAGGGTGCAATGGCGGTCTCATGGACTATGCCTTTGAGTTCATCATCAACAATGGTGGCATTGATTCTGAGGACGATTACCCTTACCAAGCTAGAGATGGTAGATGTGACCAATACAGGAAAAATGCCAGGGTTGTTTCCATTGATGATTATGAAGATGTTCCTGAGAACAATGAAAAGGCCTTGCAGAAGGCTGTTGCAAATCAGCCTGTGAGTGTTGCCATTGAAGCCGGTGGCATGGCCTTCCAACTCTATGACTCGGGCATATTCACCGGAAAATGCGGGACAGCGNGGTGTTACTGCTGTTGGATATGGTACAGAAAACGGTGTGGATTACTGGATTGTGAAGAACTCGTGGGGCGCAAGCTGGGGGGAGAGGGGCTACATCAGGATGGAGCGTAATTCTGTTCGCACAGGCAAATGCGGAATTGCAGTTGAGCCTTCTTACCCTATCAAGATCGGTCAAAATCCCCCCAACCCCGGCCCATCTCCTCCATCCCCAATAAAGCCTCCAACCGTTTGTGACGATTACTATGCTTGCCCTGAGAGCACCACATGCTGCTGTGTCTATGAATACGCCAACTATTGCTTTTCTTGGGGATGCTGCCCACTCGAGGGCGCCACATGCTGTGAAGACTATTCTAGTTGCTGCCCCCACGATTATCCCATATGCAACATTTACTCAGGC
>NZ_BAABKB010000026.1:0-91322 GCF_039543605.1 Streptomyces siamensis
AACTCGAACATGTTGGCGGTGTCGATGCCGAACTCCGACACCTTCCCCGCGTTCGTCGACAACGCCACGAAGTGCTTCGCGACCGCTTCCTGATCCGCCCTCAGCCCGGTCAGCAGCCACGAGCGTGCCGAGGTGGCGTTGGTGATGGTCTCGATGGTGGTGAAGGTCTTGGAGGCGATGATGAACAGCGTCTCGGCCGGGTCGAGGTCGTGGGTGGCCTCGTGCAGGTCGGCGCCGTCCACGTTGGACACGAAACGGACCGTGAGGTCGCGGTCGGTGAACGAGCGCAGCGCCTCGTAGGCCATCGCGGGGCCCAGGTCGGAGCCTCCGATGCCGATGTTCACCACGTTCTTGATGCGCTTGCCGGTGTGACCGGTCCATTCGCCCGAACGGACCCGGTCGGCGAACTGGGCCATCTTGTCCAGGACCGCGTGCACGGCCGGCACCACGTTCTCACCGTCGACCTCGACGACCGCGTCCCGCGGGGCGCGCAGCGCGGTGTGCAGCACCGCCCGCCCCTCCGTGACGTTGATCTTCTCGCCCCGGAACATGGCGTCCCGCAGCCCGAACACGTCCGTCGCGGTGGCCAGGTCACGGAGCAGGCGCAGCGTCTCGTCGGTGACGAGGTGCTTGGAGTAGTCGATGTGCAGATCCCCGACCTGGAGCGTGTAGCCGGTGCCGCGCCCGGGTTCGGCTGCGAACAGGTCCCTCAGACCGGTGTCCGCGAGTTCCTCGCGGTGCTTGGCCAGAGCGCTCCACTCGGGGGTCTGGTTGAGCCTGGTACGGCTTTCTGCGTTCATCTCGGACTTCAGCCTTCTTTCCTGCCTGTGCTGCTGCGTACCTTGCCCCACTACCGGTCCCAACCTAATTGATCAGGGCTTGACGCGAGCTGTCGTCGCGCCGTCGTCCGGCTCAACAACAGATACGTCCGGCTTGAGCGCAGGTATCAGCGAGGTGACGGCGAGGGCGAAGAGGACCGCCGCCAGGAGGGCGGGCCCGTTCAGCCCGTACGCCCCTGCCACGGCGCCGCCGAGCAGGGCGCCGAGCGGGGCTCCCGAGGTCGAGGTGGTGCGGAAGGCGGCGCTGATGCGGCCCACCATGGATTCCGGACTGCGCTGCTGCATCAGCGTGACCTGGTTGACGTTCCACACCATGTTCATCAGTCCGAGCAGTGTCATGCCCGCGAGGAGGGCGCCGAGGTGCCGGACGGTGCCGACGAGCAGCAGCGACGACGTCTGGACGCATCCGGCCACCAGCAGGCTCCGGGCCCGTCCGACCCGCCCGGCGACACGCTGGGCGAGGAAGCCGCCGCAGAAGCTGCCGACCGCGTACGCCGTCATCGCCGCCGCGTACCCCGCGTCCCCCGTGTGCAGCCAGTGCGTGACGTGCAGGACGAGGGTGGCGATGAGCGCGCCCATGCCGATGTTGCACAGCAGGGTGGCCGTGCACACCGCGCGCAGCACCCGGTCGCCCCACAGGGCGCGCAGGCCGGCGGACACCTCGGCACGGAGCGTGCTGCCCGCGGGGCGGGGCTCCCGCCGGGGCGGCCGTATCCGCAGGGAGGCGACGAGCGCGGCGGCGAGGAGGTAGGTGACGGCGTCCGCCGTGAACGGCACGGCGGCCCCGGCGGCGAGCAGCAGCGGCACGAAGGGGCCGGCGAGCAGGCCGCCCGCGAGCTGCTGGCCGGTCATCAGCCGGGCATTGGCGCTGCCGAGGGCCTCGCGGTCCACCAGGGACGGCAGCAGCGCCGTGGACGCGTTGTCGAAGAGCGTCTGGAGGGTGGTCAGGCTGAAGGCCAGCGCGATCAGCAGGACGATCGAGGCGTGTCCGAGCGCCACGGTCAGGGCGAAGCCGGCCACCAGTGCGCCGCGCACGGCGTCCACGGCCCCCATGGCCCGCCGCTGGTCCACCCGGTCGGCGATCGCGCCCCCGAGCAGCCCGAACAGGAGCCAGGGGAGATAGCCGCAGGCGGTGACGGAGGCGATGACGAGCGGGTCGTCGGTGAGCCGCACGGCGAGCAGGGGCAGGGCGGAGTTGCGCAGCGCGTCCCCGAACCGCGACACCACGGCCGCCGTCCACAGCCTGCCGAATCCGCCGCGCCACGCGGGCGGGCGCACGCCCGCCGCCTCCGCCGTCGTCACAACGCCCCCTCCGGTTCCACCACTTCGAGAACCGTAAGGGCCGCCACTGACAATCGGCCTCGGAGCGGCCGGGGACATGGCACGTCCGGCTCCGCGGCCCGACCGCGCATCCCGACCGCGCGCATCTCGGCGGCGCATCTCGGCGGCGCATCTCGGCCGCGACGCGGACCACCGACCGCGCACCGCCCGGCCCGGGCACAGTCGCTCACGCCCGCGCACTCCGTCACGGCCCACGCCGTTCGGCCACGCACCCCGGCGCGGCTCGGCCGTCAGGTCACGGGCCCGCCGCCCCTGCGCCACATCGGCCGGGAGCGGGCACCGCCCAGGCCGTACTGCCCCGGACACCCGTCCACGCTAGCCCGGCACAGGCCGAGCCACCCGGCCGCGAACCCTGGCAAGGCGGGAGCCAACGGCCCACGGACTCCGTCACGACCCGAGCCACCGGACCATGCACACCGGCGCGCCGCGAGCCATCCGGTCACGCACACCGGCGCGCCGCGAGCCACCGAAGCACGCACACCGGCACGGCGCGAGCCACTCGACGGCGTGCACCGGCACGGCCCGAGCCATCCGGCCACGCACACCGGTCCGGCCCGCCATGCGGCCACGCACACCGGTCCGGCCCGCCGTCCGGTCATGGCCCGTCGGGCCCGCACCGCATCGGCTCCGGGCGCGGGACCCTCGAGGCCGTACCTCGGCCGCTTGCGGCGGTGCGTGCCGCGAAGGGGGCCGCCGAACAGCTCCGGCCAGGCACCCGTGGGTACCCGGCCGGTGTCAACTTCTAGATCTCGCCCCGCAGTTTGGCGAGCGCTTCGGCGAGGATCGCCTCGCCGTCCGCGTCGCTGCGGCGCTCCCGTACGTACGCGAGGTGCGTCTTGTAGGGCTCGGTGCGCGGCGGGTCCGGCGGGTTGTCCCGGTCCTGTCCTGCGGGGAAGCCGCAGCGCGGGCAGTCCCAGGTCTCGGGAACCTGCGCGTCGCTGGCGAAGCTGGGCTGAGTCTCGTGTCCGTTGGAGCACCAGAAGGAGATGCGCAGCCGGGGTGCGGACTCGCCGCGCTCGGCCTCACCCATCGGCCCCGCCCCGACCCGGCTTCCTCGGATCGCGTTGCCACTTGCCACGGTCGTAACTCCCTGCGTGATGGTGCCGCGAAGCGAGTCGGCGTGACGCTTCGCTGCGAGCGCCTCAGTCTACGTAAGGCCCAACGCGCGTCCAGTGATTGGAGTTACATCCCCACCCCTAGACGCAAGCCCCATGATAGGCCGCGCCTGAGGGCGCGTACCGGACATGGGGCCTTACGTGCGGAATGTGCTTGCCTGATGTGCAGTTGTGCTGCCGTACCGATGTCGGTCGGTGATCAGTTGTTGACCTTCATCAGGATTCCGAGCACGACGATGCACGCGAACCAGAGCAGACCGATCAGCAGGGTGATGCGGTCGAGGTTGCGCTCGGCGACCGAGGAGCCACCGACGGACGACTGCATGCCACCACCGAACATGTCGGAGAGGCCGCCGCCCTTCCCCTTGTGCATCAGCACGAGCAGCATCAGCAGCAGGCTGAAGACGATCAGGGCGATCGAGAACCCCAAAACCACGGCTGGACTCCCTTTCCGAGAAATTCCCTCGGATCTTGATGGACGACGGGGGCCGAAGCCTACTGGGTGAGCGGTCCGCTCACTTTTCGAGGCTCCCGGCCCCCGCAAGGGTACGACGTATCGCGGCTACCGCATACTCACTGGTCGCGGAACCGGACGATCTTGACGAACTCGTCGGCGTCCAGGGAGGCGCCGCCGACCAGGGCACCGTCGATGTCGGGCTTCGCCATGATCTCGGCGACGTTCCCGGACTTCACGGAGCCGCCGTACTGGATGCGGACCTGGTCGGCCAGCTCCTGGGTGTACAGCTCGGCGAGCTTGCCGCGGATCGCCGCACAGACCTCCTGGGCGTCGTCGGCCTCGCAGACCTTGCCGGTGCCGATCGCCCAGACGGGCTCGTACGCGATCACGACGGACTCGGCCTGCTCGGCCGGCAGGTCCTTGAGACCGCCCTCGACCTGCGTGAGCGTGTACGAGACGTGGTTGCCCTCCTCGCGGACCTCCAGCTCCTCGCCGACGCACAGGATCGGGGTCAGGCCGTGCTTGTAGGCCGCCTTGACCTTGGCGTTCACGATCTCGTCGGTCTCGGCGTGGTACTGGCGGCGCTCGGAGTGCCCGACGGCCACGTAGGTGCACTTCAGCTTGGCCAGCATCGAGCCGGAGATCTCGCCGGTGTAGGCGCCGGAGTCGTGCGCCGAGAGGTCCTGGGCACCGTACTTGATCTTCAACTTGTCGCCGTCGACCAGCGTCTGCACCGAGCGCAGGTCGGTGAAGGGCGGCAGGACGGCGACCTCGCAGGCCTCGTAGTCCTTGTCGGCCAGGGCGAAGGCGAGCTTCTGGACGTGCGCGATGGCCTCAAGGTGGTTGAGGTTCATCTTCCAGTTGCCCGCCATGAGCGGCGTGCGCGTGCTCATGCTTGGTCAGTCCTCCAGTGCGGCGAGGCCGGGGAGCGTCTTGCCCTCGAGGTATTCGAGGGAGGCGCCGCCACCGGTCGAGATGTGGCCGAATGCCTTCTCGTCGAAGCCCAGCGTGCGGACGGCCGCGGCGGAGTCGCCACCGCCGACGACCGTGAAGGCCGGGGAGTCGATGAGGGCCTGGGCGACCGCCTTGGTGCCCTCGGCGTAGTCGGGGTGCTCGAAGACGCCCATCGGACCGTTCCAGAAGACGGTGGCCGCGTCGGCGAGCTTCGAGGCGTACAGCTTGCGGGTCTCGGGACCGATGTCCAGACCCTCCTGGTCGGCCGGGATGGCGTCCGCGGCGACGGTGGTGGGGTTGGCCGGGGCCTTCGTCTTGAGGTCGGGGAACTCCGTGGAGACGAGGACGTCCACGGGGAGGACGAGTTCGACGCCGTTCTTCTCGGCGCGCTCCATGTACTCCTTGACGGCCGGGACCTGGTCCTCCTGGAGGAGGGAGATGCCGACCTCGTACCCCTTGGCCTTGAGGAAGGTGTAGGCCATGCCGCCGCCGATGAGCAGGCGGTCGGCCTTGCCGAGCAGCTCGTCGATGACGGCGAGCTTGTCGGAGACCTTGGCGCCGCCGAGCGCGACCACGTAGGGGCGCTCGACGTCGTCGGTGAGCCTCTTCAGGACGCCGACCTCGGTGGCGATGAGGTAGCCGGCGTAGTGCGGGAGGCGGGCCGGGAGGTCGTACACGGAGGCGTGCTTGCGGTGCACGGCGCCGAAGCCGTCACCGACGTAGACGTCGGCGAGCGCGGCGAGGCGGTCCGCGAACTCGCCGCGCTCGGTGTCGTCCTTGGACGTCTCACCGGCGTTGAAGCGGAGGTTCTCGATGACCGCGACCTGGCCGGGCTGGAGGCCGTCGACGGCGTCGTGGGCGGCGGGGCCGACGGTGTCCTGCGCGAAGGCGACGGGGGCATCGAGGAGTTCGCCGAGCCGCTCGGCGGCGGGCAGCAGCGAGAAGGCCGGGTCGGGCGCTCCCTTGGGGCGGCCCAGGTGCGAGGCGACGATCACCTTGGCACCCGCGTCGGCGAGAGCCTTGACGGTGGGCAGGACGGCGCGGATACGGCCGTCGTCGGTGATGCGGCCGTCGGCCAGCGGCACGTTCAGGTCGGCGCGGACGAAGACCCGCTTGCCGTCCACGCCCGCGGCGAGAAGTTCGTCGATCGTCTTCATGAGTGGACTCCTAGGAGGGCTCTATCCGGAGAGCTGGACGATACGTGCACAGAGCAGGGCCCGGACAACGCGCCTTTGCGCTGCCCGAGCCCTGCTCTCACGTCTGTGTACCTGCTCCGGACCTAGAGCTGGCCGCCGACGAAGACCGTGAGGTCGACGAGGCGGTTGGAGTAACCCCACTCGTTGTCGTACCAGCCGAGGATCTTCACCGAGTTGCCCTCCTGGACCATGGTCAGGGAGGAGTCGAAGGTGCAGGAGGCCGGGTCGCCGACGATGTCCGAGGAGACGATCGCGTCCTCGGTGTAGGTCAGGTAACCCTTGAGGTCGCCGTCGTCGGAGGCCTTCTTGAACGCGGCGTTGACCTCGTCCTTGGTGACCTCGCGCTGCAGCGTCACGACCAGGTCGGTGGCCGAGCCGGTCGGGACCGGGACGCGCATCGCGATGCCGTCCAGCTTGCCCTTGAGCTGCGGGAGCACCAGGGCGGTGGCCTTGGCGGCACCGGTGGTGGTCGGGATGATGTTCTCGGCGGCGGCGCGGGCGCGGCGCAGGTCCGAGTGCGGGAAGTCCAGGATGCGCTGGTCGTTGGTGTACGCGTGCACCGTGGTCATCAGACCCTTGACGATGCCGAAGTTCTCGTCGAGGACCTTCGCCATCGGCGCCACACAGTTGGTGGTGCAGGAGGCGTTGGAGATGACGTTGTGCTTCGCCGGGTCGTACTTGTCCTGGTTGACGCCCATCACGATCGTGATGTCCTCGTCCTTGGCCGGAGCCGAGATCAGGACCTTCTTGGCGCCGCCGGCGATGTGCTTCTCGGCGTCGGCCTTCTTGGTGAAGATGCCGGTCGACTCGATGACGATGTCGACGCCCAGCTCGCCCCACGGGATGTCGGCGGGGTTGCGCTCGGACAGCACCTTGATGGTGTGGCCGTCGACGGTGATCGTGTCGGCGGTGTGCGACACCTCGGCCTTCAGACGGCCCAGGATGGTGTCGTACTTGAGCAGGTGAGCGGTGGTCGCGGTGTCACCCAGGTCGTTGACAGCCACGATCTCGATGTCAGCACCCTGCTCCAGCAGCGCGCGGAAGTAGTTACGACCGATGCGGCCAAAGCCGTTGATGCCTACGCGGATCGTCACGAACCGATCTCCTCGTTGGTACGCCGGTTTCGAGACCGGCGAGCTGTATGGGATGTCCCCGACCGCCTACGACCCTACCTCCCTGAGGCGGCTGTGGTGACATCCAGATGCCCCATACACGGCAGGGCGTTCCGTACCCGCCAGTAGGGGTACGGAACGCCCTCCGCGTTGACGACGCTGTCACACAGAGTCAGCCGCGCAGCGCCGTCAGTGCCTTGCCGACGAGGGCCGCACGGTCGGCCGCCGCGGTGACGTGCTCAAGGCCGAAGCCGAGCAGCACGGTGTCCTTCGTGGTGACCGCTCCATACGTCTTGAAGAGCTCCCCGTAACGCGCCCAGTCCTTCAGGACGGCCGGGCTGCCCGGGGGCGGACCGGAGACCTTCCAGGGCCCGAAGGATGTCTCGAAGCCTTCGGTCTCGGTGGCCGTGCCGCCGACGACGACGGAGGCGTCGTCCGCGAGGACGCCGTGCCCGCCGCTGCCCGGGTCGGTGATGTAGGCGAGGGAGACCTCGACCGACTTGCCGGCGTACGCGCTCAGGTCGAAGGAGACCTGCTGCCATCCGCTGGAGGCACCCGTGAAGCTGTTCCACACGCCGCTGGTGCCGGTGTTGGTGCAGCCGGTGGAGTTCACGGTCAGGTACCGCTTGAGCCAGGGGTGTTCCCTGACGAGGAACCCTGCCTCGCACTCCGTGGGAACCGCGGTGCTGGTGGCGCCGCCCGCCTCCGGGAGTGTCGTCCAGTCGTCGGCCCCGGTCGTGTGGGCTTCGAGCACCGCGTGGTCGTAACCGGGCTCGGTGTCCCACAGCAGTTGGGTGCGCAGCGTCGGCCTGTCGGCGGCGCTGACCCCGGTGAGGTCGATGGTGCGGGTGAGTCGCTTGTAGCCGTCGTCGGTGTGCACGGCGGCGGCCATGGAGGAGCCCGCGTAGGGCCCGTACGGGTTGACGGTGCCGGCGAACTGGCCCGCTCCGGCGCTGGACGCGAACTGCGGGTACTGCGTGGCCGACAGCGAGTCCGAGGTGACGGCGTACGTGCCGGCCGCGTTCAGCGGGTTGCCGGGCGCGTCGCCGAGCGCTCCCGTGGCACCGGCGAGCTTCCCGGCTCCGTTGAAGCCCTTGGCGCCCGGCGTGGACGTACGCGAGTAGGCGCCCAGGTAGTACTGGCTGAAGTCGTTCGAGAGGGTGCCGCCGCCGAGGTCGACGCTGCCGCCGGCCAGCTCGCCGGCCTCGATCAGCTTGCCGCCCTCGTTGAGGAACGCCCGCAGCTGGAGCTGGGTCGCGTTGCCCGGCCGTACGCCGCCCGTGTAGTGCACGACCGTCTTGACGTGGGCGAGCACACCGAGCGCGTCGGGCGCGCCCTGTGTCGCGACGTCCCAGACCAGCGGCTTTCTGCCATTGGCCTTGAGCGCGTCGACGTATGTCTGGGCCTGCGAGGCGGTCGCGCCCTCCTCGGCGACGACGAGCGTGTCGACACGGGGCAACTCGGCCACGGTGTAGGTGAAGTGCGTGCTGGAGGTGGGCTTGCCGCTCTTCGTCTCACCGGTGAACCAGACCTCGACCTTGTCGCCGGGGCCGCCGTCCTGGACCTTGGCCCGGTACTCGTCGAAGTAGAGGTTGTCGTCACCGCCGTAGGTCTCGCCGCCGCGCCAGGGCCGCAGCGTCATGTCGTGCGTGCGTCCGCCGTTGACGCGGTACTTGAGCTCCTTGTCGCGCACGGACTTGCGGACGACGACGGAGACCTCCTGGTCGGCGCCGCGGGAGTACGAGGTGGTGAACGCGGCCGGCGTGAAGTCGGGCGCGGCGATGCCGACCGAGGAGGACGGCTGGTCGGGGTGGCTCGCCGTCTCGGCGACGGAGAGCGCGAAGGGGACGTTCTTCTGGAACTCCTGCTGGATCAGCTTCTCGTCGTCCGGGAAGGTGAAGACAGAGGCGCAGTCCGCCGCGTTCCAGGCGTCGTTCGGATCGAGGTTCGACGCGGTCTGACAGGTCGACATCTCGGGGGTGAACATCGCGATGCCGTTGACGTTGCCCGCGTGGCCGTCCGCCTCACCGTTGGTGGTGTAGAGCTCGGAGGAGACCTGCGGGTGGTATCCGGGGATCGCCGAGTTCTCGGGCGTCCCGGCGAGCGACTTGTAGAGCACGTCGTCGGGCGTCGGCGTCGCGACCTGCCAGCCGACTCCGTACAGGAGCAGCTCGGCGGCCGAGTGGTAGTTGATGCCGTACGTGAAGCCGATGCGCTTCTCGAAGGCGTCGAGGGCCTTGGTCTCGGGCTCGGAGGCGGGGCTCGTGCCGCGGTAGGTCTCACTGGTGGGGTTCGGGGACGAACCCTCGTCGTCGTAGCCCCACTTGTAGGCGAAGTTGCGGTTGAGGTCGACGCCGTCGCCGGTGGAGATGACCCCGTCGCCGTTCACGTCGCGGAGGTTCTTGCGCCACTGGCGCGTGTCCTCGCCCTGGAACGTGTAGTCGTAGCCGTCGGGGTTGGCGGACAGCACGAACCACAGCTCGGTGGAGTCGACGATCTTCTTGACGCGCTTGTCCGTCTTGTAGTTGTCCAGGTAGTAGTGCATCAGACGCCGCGTCATCTCCGGCGTGATCCACTCGCGCGCGTGCTGGTTGGACATGTACAGCACCGACGGTTTGGCGCCGTCCGTGGTCTTCTTGGCGCCCTTGGTGAGCTTGAGCGCCAGGATGTCCTGACCCTTGAGGGTCTTGCCGATGGAGACGACCTTGGTGAGACCGGGGTTCTGCTGCGCCGTCCGGACGATCTCCTCCTGGAGATTGCCCTTGCCGCTGTACGGACGGAACACGCCCTGGGCCGCGTCCTCGACGCGGTCCTCGGCCTTGGCCGAGAGGGTGTGCTCGGTGAGTTCGACGCCCTGCTGCTCCAGCTTTCCGGCCTGCTGGTCGGTGGCGTAGACCTCGACCGTCGTCTTCCCGTTCTTCCAGGTCTGGTCGCCGAGTTCGTGGCCGTCCTGTCCGGCCGCGAGCAGCAGGGGTATCTGCTGCTTGGTGACCTCGGCACGGAACACCTTCACGGCGTTCGCGTCGGGCTTGGGTGAACTTCCGTTCTGCGCCTGGGCGATGGGTGTCGTTCCCGCACCGCCCAACAGGAGCGCGCCGGTGGCGAGGATCGCTCTCGCTCTTCGTCTCATGAGCCCCCCTTGCACTGGTCCGCCACAGCAGCGAACAGATGCCAGGCTCATGACACTTCATGATCGAGTCAAGAGTGCCTCAAGGACGAACAAACGCCGGTGCCGACACCCAAGTGGGCCACGGCACCGGCGTATTGACGATCGACACGAGGCGGGACCTCCGGGCTCCGGGCTCCGGGCTCCGGGCTCCGGGCTCCGGGCTCCGGGCTCCGGGCTCCGGGCTCCGGGCTCCGGGCTCCGGGCTCCGGGGATCGTGGGCCGCCCGGGGTCAGCCGACGAGGTTGTCCGCCATCTCCTCGGTGAGGTTCGACTCCGTACCGGGGATGCCGAGGTCCTGGGCCCGCTTGTCGGCCATCGCCAGCAGACGGCGGATACGGCCCGCGACGGCGTCCTTCGTCAGTGGCGGGTCGGCGAGCGCCCCCAGCTCCTCCAGGGAGGCCTGCTTGTGCTCCATGCGCAGCCGGCCGGCGGCGGCGAGGTGCTCCGGCACCTCGTCGGCGAGGATCTCCAGGGCACGCTGCACGCGGGCCCCGGCGGCGACGGCGGCACGGGCCGAGCGACGCAGGTTGGCGTCGTCGAAGTTGGCGAGGCGGTTCGCGGTGGCACGGACCTCGCGGCGCATCCGCCGCTCCTCCCAGGCCAGCACCGACTCGTGGGCACCCAACCGGGTGAGCAGCGCGCCGATCGCGTCACCGTCCCGGACGACCACGCGGTCCACGCCGCGCACCTCACGGGCCTTCGCCGCGATCGAGAGCCGGCGGGCGGCGCCGACCAGGGCGAGCGCGGCCTCCGGACCGGGGCAGGTCACCTCCAGCGAGGAGGACCGGCCCGGCTCGGTGAGCGAGCCATGTGCGAGGAACGCTCCGCGCCAGGCCGCCTCCGCGTCACAGGTGGCCCCCGAGACCACCTGTGGCGGCAGTCCTCGGATCGGGCGGCCGCGACCGTCCACCAGACCCGTCTGACGCGCCAGCTGGTCGCCGCCCGCGACGACGCGCACGACGTAGCGGGAGCCGCGGCGCAGTCCGCCGGGCGCCATCACGATCAGTTCGGAGCTGTGGCCGAAGATCTCCAGGATGTCCCGCTTCAGGCGGCGTGCCGCCATCGCGGTGTCCAGCTCCGCCTCGATCACGATGCGGCCGCTCACCAGGTGGAGGCCGCCGGCGAACCGCAGAATGGCGGAGACCTCCGCCTTTCTGCAGCAGGTCCGCGTGACGGGAAGCCGGGAGATCTCGTCCTTCACCGCTGCCGTCATCGCCATGGGCCGATCCTTCCATGCATCCGAAAAATACGGTCGTACGCGGCTGCCAACAGCTCCGGGTCGTGCCGCGGAGATCCGTCGGTCCGGGCCACCGGCGCCAGCTCGACCGCGGCGCCGAACCCCTTGGCGGCGTCGGTGAGTGAGTCGCGGTCGGGCACGGCGGCCACGTCGGCCAGCACCACGTCCAGGGCGAGTTTAGGGGCGTGTCGCCCCAAAACCTCCAAATGACGCTGCGGGGAGAAGCCTTCGGTTTCTCCGGGCTGCGGGGCGAGGTTCAGGGAGAGTACCCGGCGGGCCTTGGTCTGCGTGAGCGCGTCCAGCAGCTCCGGGACCAGCAGATGCGGGATGACCGAGGAGAACCAGGAGCCCGGGCCGAGGACCACCCAGTCCGCGTCCAGGACCGCCGCCACCGCCTCGGGGACGGCCGGCGGGTCGTGCGGCACGACGTGCACGGACTGCACCTCGCCGGGCGTGAGGGCCACCGTGGCCTGGCCCCGTACCGTGTCGACGTCGTCGGGCCGGTCCGGGTCGTGGCCCTTGACCAGGGCCTGCAGTTCCAGGGGGACGGCGGACATGGGCAGCACCCTGCCCTGCGCGCCCAGGAGTCTGCCGACCAGGTCCAGCGCCTGGACGTGGTCGCCGAGCTGCTCCCAGAGGGCGACGATCAGCAGATTGCCGACGGCGTGTTCGTGCAGGTCGCCCTTGGACTGGAAGCGGTGCTGGATGACCCGCGCCCAGGTCTGACCCCAGTCGTCGTCGCCGCACAGCGCGGCCAGCGCCTTGCGCAGGTCGCCGGGCGGCAGGACGCCCAGCTCGTCGCGCAGGCGCCCGCTGGAGCCTCCGTCGTCGGCCACGGTGACGACGGCGGTGAGGTCGCCGGTGATCCGGCGCAGCGCGGCGAGCGAGGCGGACAGGCCCATGCCGCCGCCGAGGGCGACGACCTTGGGCTGGGTGCCCCGACGGCGCGGGCGCCCGCCGCGCGCCTCGGCGGTCGCACCACCCCGTCCTTCCGGGATGGTCCGCCGCAGCCTGCTCAGCCGCAGTGCGGCACGTCCTGTCATTCGCGTCCCATGTCACGGTGCACGACGACGGTCTCCACACCCTGGGAGGCGAGTCGCGCGGCGAGCTTCTCGGAGGTGGCGACCGAGCGGTGCTTGCCGCCGGTGCAGCCGACCGCGATGGTCACATACCGCTTG
Organism: Streptomyces siamensis; assembly: GCF_039543605.1. NCBI lineage: Bacteria > Bacillati > Actinomycetota > Actinomycetes > Kitasatosporales > Streptomycetaceae > Streptomyces > Streptomyces siamensis. Next base: position 12,599 of record NZ_BAABKB010000026.1, read on the forward strand.
CCCTCGCGGCGATACCCGGCGGCGATGAGCTGGAGCAGCTCGGCGTAGCGGTCGAGGAACTCCTTGGCGCCCGGCTGGTTGAAGACGTAGGCCGCGACCTCTTCGTTCAGGCCGGTGAAGGGGCGCAGCTCCGGCACCCAGTGCGGGTTGGGCAGGAAGCGCATGTCCACCACCAGGTCGGCGTCGACCGGCAGGCCGTACTTGAAGCCGAAGGACATGACGGTGGCCCGCAGCTCGGGCTCCTCCTCGCCCGCGAACTGGGCGTCCATCTTGGCGCGCAGCTCGTGCACGTTCAGGCTGGAGGTGTCGATCACCAGGTCGGCGTCGCCGCGCAGCTCGCGCAGCAGCTCGCGCTCGGCGTCGATGCCGTCGACGATGCGGCCGTCGCCCTGGAGGGGGTGCGGGCGGCGCACCGACTCGAAGCGGCGCACCAGGGCCTCGTCGGAGGACTCCAGGAACACGATCCGCCGGGTGACGTGCTTCGACTCCAGGTCGGCGAGGGACTCGCGGAGGTTGTCGAAGAAGCGGCGGCCGCGGACGTCGACGACGACCGCGATCCGCGCCACGTTGCCCTGGGACCGGGCGCCGAGCTCCACCATGGTGGGGATCAGGGCGGGCGGCAGGTTGTCGACGACGAACCAGCCGAGGTCCTCCAGACACTTGGCCGCGGTGGAGCGGCCGGCTCCGGACATGCCGGAGATGATCACCAGCTCGGGGATGGCCGCCTCGGGGACCCCGGCCGTCTCGATGCCCGTACCCACTTGTGCTCCGTCTTCCTGGGGTGCTTCGCCCGCCAGGTGATCCTCGCTTGCTTTCCTTTGTGCCTCGTCCGCGGGCGCCGCGTGCGGCGCTTCGTGTGCGGGCGCTTCTTGTGCGGCACGGGCCCCTGGGCCCTGCGGCTGCTGTTGTTGTTCGCGCGCGTCGTGCTCGGTCATGTCTCCTGCCCCCGTCGCTCGTCAGAGGCGCCCGCGGTCACGGGCTCCTCCGGGGAGCCCGCCGTCGATTCGGGCGCCCCGTCTTCCTCGTCTCCCATGATCTCTCCAGTCGCCGTGTTCACGGCGGGCGCGGCCGGGGCCGCCTGGGCGAGTGCCACGGCGATGGTCTCCGCCGTCTTGCGGCCTATGCCGGGAACCTCGCAGATCTGGTCGATTGTCGCGGATCGCAGCTTTTTGACCGAACCGAAGTGCTTGATCAGCGCCTGTTTGCGCGTCTCGCCCAGGCCCGGCACGTCGTCCAGGGGGCTGGACCGGAAGCGCTTGGCCCGCTTGGTGCGCTGGTAGGTGATCGCGAAGCGATGGGCCTCGTCACGGACCCGCTGGAGCAGGTAGAGGCCCTCGCTGGTGCGCGGCAGGACGACCGGGTCGTCCTCCTCCGGCAGCCAGACCTCCTCCAGACGTTTGGCCAGGCCGCACACCGCGATGTCGTCGATGCCCAGCTCGTCGAGGGCCTTCTTCGCCGCGGCGACCTGGGGCTGTCCGCCGTCGACCACGACGAGCTGGGGCGGGTAGGCGAACCGCTTGGGACGGCCGTCCTCCTCGGTGAGCGCGCCCTCGCCGTCGGCCCACTCCCCCGTCTTCTCCTTCTCCGCGAGGTAGCGCCGGAAGCGGCGGGTGATCACCTCGTGCATCGAGCGGACGTCGTCCTGGCCCTCGAAGCCCTTGATCTGGAAGCGGCGGTACTCGCTCTTGCGCTGGAGCCCGTCCTCGAAGACGACCATCGAGGCCACCACGTCGTCGCCCTGAAGGTGGGAGATGTCGTAGCACTCGATCCGCAGCGGCGCGCTGTCCAGGTCGAGGGCGTCGGCGATCTCCTCCAGAGCGCGCGAGCGGGTGGTCAGGTCGGACGCGCGCTTGGTCTTGTGCAGGGCGAGCGACTGGAGCGCATTGCGCTGGACGGTCTCCATCAGCGCCTTCTTGTCGCCGCGCTGCGGGATGCGCAGCGACACGTTCGAACCGCGGCGCTCGGTGAGCCATTCCTGGACCGGCTCCACGGGGGTGGGCAGGGCCGGGACGAGCACCTCCTTGGGGACGGAGTCGCCCTTCTCCTCGCCGTAGAGCTGCTGGAGCGCGTGCTCGACCAGGTCACCGGTGGTGACGGCCTCCACCTTGTCCGTGACCCAGCCGCGCTGGCCGCGCACGCGCCCGCCGCGTACGTGGAAGATCTGCACGGCGGCTTCGAGCTCGTCCTCGGCGACGGCGATCAGATCGGCGTCGGTCGCGTCGGCGAGCACGACCGCGTTCTTCTCCATGGCCTTCTTCAGGGCCTCGATGTCGTCGCGGAGGCGGGCCGCCCGCTCGTACTCCATCTCCTCGGCCGCGTCGGTCATCTGCTTCTCCAGGCGGCGGAGGTACGTCCCCGTACGGCCTGCCATGAAGTCGCAGAACTCCTCTGCCAGTTCGCGGTGCTCCTCGGCGGGGACACGTCCCACGCACGGGGCGGAGCACTTGCCGATGTAGCCGAGGAGACAGGGGCGGCCGGTGCGGGCCGCGTTCTTGAAGACGCCCGCGGAGCAGGTGCGGACGGGGAAGACACGCAGCAGCAGGTCCACGGTGTCGCGGATCGCCCACGCGTGGCCGTAGGGGCCGAAGTAGCGCACGCCCTTCTTCTTCTGGCCGCGCATCACCTGTACGCGGGGGAACTCCTCGTTCATCGTGACCGCGAGGTACGGATAGCTTTTGTCGTCGCGGTACTTGACGTTGAACCGGGGGTCGAACTCCTTGATCCAGCTGTACTCCAGCTGAAGCGCCTCGACCTCCGTGGACACCACCGTCCACTCCACCGACGCGGCCGTCGTGACCATGGTGCGGGTGCGGGGGTGGAGATTGGCCAGGTCCTGGAAGTAGTTCGCCAGGCGCTGGCGCAGGCTCTTCGCCTTTCCGACGTAGATCACCCGGCGGTGCTCGTCGCGGAATTTGTACACCCCGGGCGAGTCCGGGATCTGTCCCGGCTTGGGGCGGTAGCTGGAGGGGTCGGCCATGTCACACACCCTACTGGCGGGGACCGACAGCGCGGCGGGCTCCCGGCCCTGCCTGTGGACAGAACTCCCGGGGCGGCTCGGGCGCTCCAGCGGGCCCGTGTCACCGGCCCGCTCCGGCGGGGTGGCGACGACGCGGCACCGCGGGCCGGCGCCACTCCGCTAGCGCGACTCCAGGAACGTCAGCACCGCGAGGACCCGGCGGTGGTCGTCGGTGTCCTCCTGAAGCCGCAGCTTGCCCAGGATGCTGCGGACGTGCTTCTCGACCGTGCCCTCGGTGACCCACAGCCGTCGGCCGATCCCGGCGTTCGAGCGGCCCTCGGCCATCAGCGCCAGGACTTCGCGTTCCCGGGTGCTGAGCAACGACAGGGGATCGTCGCGCCGTCGCGCCGAGAAGAGCTCCTGGACCAGCGAGGGGTCGACGACGGAGCCGCCCTTGTGGATCCGGTCGAGCGATTCGGTGAACTCCTCCACGACGGTGATCCGGCTCTTGAGGAGATAGCCGACCTTGTGCCCGCCGGCCAGCAACTCCAGGGCGTCCTCGACCTCGACGTACGCCGACAGGACCAGGATGCCGGTGGCCGGGTGGCGCTCACGGATCGTGCGGGCGGCCTTGAGTCCCTCGGTCGAGTGGTCGGGGGGCATCCTTATGTCGACGATCGCCAGGTCGGGCAGCCGGTCGTCCACCAGCTCCAGGAGCCGCACGGCGTCACCCGCCTGACCGGCCACCTCGTAACCGGCCCGCTCGCACAGGCTTGCCAGGCCCTCCCTGAGCAGGACGTCGTCGTCGGCGAGCACGATCCGTCCCCGCGCGGGCTGTTGCGCTGCGTCCATGGTCACGGCCCCCTTGCCCGTCCCAGGCCGGACCGCGGGTCCGACGGGCTGGTGCGGTGCGTTCCCGACAGCGTCCCGGACCCTCGGTGTTACGGCTAGCGGGAAGGGGCTTTGGGGGCTGCCCATGACGACACCGGGGGCTTCCGGGGCGATGCTCGTAGCGGTGCCGACGCAAGGGCCGGCCGCTCCGGGCGAGGGGCGGTCAGGCACGGCCGAAGGGCTGCGGGAGATACGCGGCGGACACGGACCGAGGGATGACGGTGGTCGGTCCGTGTCCGCCCGTACGCCCGCGCGTATGCCCCTGTCGTGGGGCGGTGGGTGAGTCTCGTGGGCCGGTACGCCCGTGTCGTGGGCCGGTGCGCCCGCGGCACCCGGCGGCGCGTCCGCGTCCGACGCCGCCACGTCAGCGGCCTCTTGTCGGTACGTCCGCGCTCCGATGCCGGTACGCCTCCCTGCCGCAGGTCGGCGGGTGCGCGTGGGTCGGTCCGGCGTCCGGCTATCCGGGGCTCCTCCCCTGCTCCGCCGCGGGGGCGCTCCGCGCGGTGTCCGTGGTCGCCGGGAGCTCCGGGAACCGCGGGTGCCCAGGCCGCGGGTCCCGCAGCGGCAGTCGGACGGTCACGGTGGTGCCGCTCCCCCGCGGGCTGCCGACCGCGAGCCTGCCGCCGATCGCCTCGACGCGGTCGATCAGCCCGATCAGCCCCGAGCCGCCGCCCGGTTCGGCTCCTCCTGTGCCGTCGTCGCGGATGGACACCGTCAGGACGTCGTCGTACGTGTGGGCCTCGACCTGTACGACCGTGGCGTGCGCGTGCTTGACGGCATTGGTGAGGCACTCGGAGGTCACGTAGTAGACGGCGACCTCGGTCCGTTCCGGGAGACGGGCGGCGGGCAGCCGCAGGTCCAGTTCCACCGGGACGGCGGAGCGGCGGGCCAGGGCACGCAGCGCGGGACCCAGGCCGCCCTGCGAGAGGATCGCCGGGTGGATGCCCCGCGAGATCCGCAGAAGGTCCTCGAAGGCGTCGTCCAGGCCCTTGCCGAGGTGCGCCAACTGTTCGGCGAGCCCGGCGGGCCGGCCGTCCGTCAGAGACTCGGCCATCCGCAGCCCCAGCCGCAGCGTGACCAGTCGCTGCTGCACGCCGTCGTGCAGGTCGCGCTCGATCCGCCGCCGGGAGGCGTCCGCGGCGGCCATCACGCGCGCGCGTGACGCCGTGAGTTGGGCCCTGCTGTCGGCGTTGGCGATCGCGGCGGCGACGAGCTCGGTGAAGTCCGCGAGCCGGTGCTCGGTGCCCGGGGGCAAGGATTCCGGGCCCGTCGGGGCCGCGACGACGGCACCCCACAGACGGTCGTCGACGACGATCGGCGCACCGACCGAGCGTCCCGCGCGGGCCGCCCGGCGGGTCGAGGCCACGACGCGCGCCGCCTCCTCGCCCGCGCCACCGCCACCGCCTGCACTACCCGCGCCACCCGCACCGCCGCCACCACCTGCACTACCCGCGCCACCCGCACCGCCGCCACCACCTGCACTACCCGCGCCACCCGCACCGCCTGCACCTTCGGCCGGGAGCGGGCCGGGCGCAGGGCCCGTCCCGGATGCCGAGCCGAACGTGGGGACCACCCCGGCTGCCGGGCCCGGCGCGGGCACCGCCCCCGGTGCCGAGCCGAGCACCGTGGCGGCGCCGTCGGCCCCGTACCTCAGGACGGCGACGGCCCCGGTGCCCAGGACGAGTCCCACCTCGCGCGCGACCGCGGAGAACACCTCGCGCGGCGGGTCGCCACGGGCGACCAGGGTGGCGACGCGGCGCAGCGCGGCCTGCTCGCGGTCGGCGCGGCGGGTCCGGGTGACGTCGCGGGCGGCGGCGTAGACGAGCCCCTCGCCGGTCACCGGGCGGGCGCTCCACTGCAGCCAGACCTCGGTGCCGTCGTCGCGCACACAGCGGTTCTCGAACTCGGCGAGCGCGACGCCGTCGGCCAGCCGGTCGAGAGCGGCACGCGTGCGTTCCCGGTCCTCAGGGTGGGCGAGGTCCGTCCAGGACGTGCCGGAGAGCGTCGCGGCACCGTGGCCCAGAATCCGCTCGAAGGCCGGGTTGACGCGCTTGAAGCGGCCGTCGGTCCCGCAGATGCACAGCAGGTCGAGGGAGAGGTTGAAGACGCCCGCCAGTTCCCGTTCGGCCCTGCGGCGTCTGCCGTGCCCGGCGGCGAACGCCACCATGGTGGCGTTCATGTCGTCCAGCAGCCGGGCCCAGGTCCCGTGGAAGGCCGCGACGTCCGCGCGGTGACCGAGGCGGTTGTCGTCGATCGCGGTGCTCATGGCGCGGATCTCCGCGGTGAGCCGCGTGCTGATGAGGTGGAGTTCGCGCAGGCTGTCGGCGACGACACCGGTCTCGTCGCGCCCCCGGTAGTGGACCTCGTACGAGAGGTCTCCGTCGGCCAGGGCCCGGGCGCCCAGGGACACCTCGGCCAACGGCCGCACGACGGAACGGCGCAGTGCCAGGGTGAGGGCGAGGACGGCGCAGAGAACCCCTGCGAAGAGGGCGAGTTCGCGCTCACTCCGCTCCCGGGCGTCGGCCAGGTCGTGGTCGGTGTCGTCGGCGAGTTCGGCCGCCGCGGCGTGGGCGACCCCGCGCAGGGCGGTGAGCCGGTCGGCCGAGGCCGTCAGCCAACCGTCCGGGGAAGGGAGTTGCGTGCCGGAGTCGGCGGCGTCCACGAGAGCTTCCCGGAAGGCGCGCACGGTGCGCTCCGCGGGCTGTTCCAGCGCCGCCGAGAGGCGTTCGCGCAGCGGCCTTGAGGCCGCCTGGCGGAACGCGTCGAGCCGAGCCGCCTCCAGGGTGGGCCAGCCGTCGACGAGGCCGGTGTACCGGTCCGGGCTCTGCTCGGCGAGCAGGACGGCGAGTCGGGCGCGTTCGCGTTCGGCGGCCTCGACGGCGCCCAGGAGGGCCGTCCAGGCGTCGCCGGAGCGACGTGAGGCCCCTGCGGGCCGGCTGGAGACGAGGCGGCCGGCGGTGTCGAGCAGCCGCGTCGCCACGGCCGCGTACCGCTGCTCGGTGCGCAGCGGCGCACCGGCCCCGTCGCCCGGCTCCGGCCGGGCGGTTCGTAGTCGACCGCGCACGGAGTCGAGGACGCGGAGCACGCCGGGCCGGCCCCCGAGCCGCGCCACGCCGTCCTGTGCGGCGGCGTCCTGTGCGGCGGCGAGGGCGCGGTCGGTGGCGTTCCTGGCGGCTGCCCGTTCGGCGGACAGGCCGGCCCGGTCCGGGACCGTCCGGGCGAGGACCTCCGCGAGTCGTTCCCGGGCGACCGCCTCGTAGAGCCCTGCCGTCGCGTAGGACACCTGCGTCGCGGCCCGGTACTGCTCCAGAGTGCGCGTCTCGTGCCATCGGGCCAGGGCCGGGACGGCTGCGCAGGCGAGCAGCCCGGCGACCGGCAGCAGGACGAGCAGCGTCAGCCTGGTGCCCACCCTCACTCGTGCGAGCAGCGGCAGCCCGGTCCCGGATCCGCGTGTCCGATGCCGGGTGCGGGCCGTCTCGCGGATCCCCTGTCGGGTCCGGGCGCTCTCGCACGCCCGGTACCGGGCGCGGGGCGCGCGTGTCCGGTACCGGGGGCCCGCTCTCATGGCCCACCGGCCGGGTGGGCGGCGATGGGCACCTCACCGGCCGCCGGCAGGGCCGTGTCGCAGGCGCGTCGCCGCGCGACGGCGGGCGCGATCGCGTGGTTGTCGCTTCGGAGTGACGTCATCGAGCACCCCCATCCGGCCGACGGGACAGGGCCACTCCAGGGCACTGACATGCTACCGCGCGTGACCCTTCGAATGCTTTGCGTGAATACTAATCGGCTTTTCCGGCACAGGACTTCAGCACTTTCCGGGTAGCCGGAAGGCGCGCGGGCCCGGCCTGTTGGGAAGCTGTCCGCATGTCCATGCGCTGTCTCCTCGTCGACGACAGCGCCCACTTCCTGGAAGCCGCGTGCGCCCTGCTGGAACGTGGCGGGATGCAGGTCGTCGGTACCGCCTCCACGGGCGCGGAGGCCGTCGCGCGCGCCGGTGAGCTGGTTCCGGACGTCGCGCTGGTCGACATCGACCTCGACGGGGAGAACGGCTTCGAGGTGGCGGGCAGGCTCGCGGTCACCGTGCCCTCCGTCATCCTCATCTCGACGCACGCCCTGGAGGACTTCCAGGAACTCGTCGTGGCCAGCGCGGCCCGCGGCTTCCTGCACAAGTCGGCGCTTTCGGCGCGGGCGGTGAGGGAGTTGCTGGGGCGTGAGGACTAGGGCCGGCGGGGACGGCATGCGTGCGACCGCGGTCTCGGCGTGGTCGGCCGAGGAGTCGCCGCGCCCGCGGCGGGAGCCGCCGGGGCCCGGGGATCAGCGGCGCCTTCGGCGCACGGCTCGCACGGCACTGAGGACGAGGGCGACGAACGCGCCGACGCCCGCGATGACGGACGCGACGACGACCGCCGGGTCGGTGTGTTCCGCGCGCGCGGCAAGCACGCACAGCACGCTGTGGCGCATCGCGATGCTCCCGGGTGGGGGGTGAGGAGTGGAGGAGCGCTCCGGACGCCGCGGTGGAGCATGTTGAGCATCAGGTGTTGTCGCGGCTTGGTCAACACGCTTCAATGCGTGGGAACTCGGGGCGTGAACGGCTGCACCTGCGTGTGAACGGGCTCCCGTGCGCCGACCTGGCGACCCTTGCGCCCCACGCGAACGGCCTGACCAGCCGTTGTGAACATTCACAGAAAGGCCCCTGCATGCGGCACGGCACACAGCAGGCGGACAGCGCCGCGGCGGAACTGGAGACGGCCCTGCGGGGCGGCCCTTTCCACGTCGCGCTCCGCGCCGCCATCACCGCCCGCGGCCTCCCCCTCCAGCGCGTGCAGCACCACTTGTCCCGGTACGGGGTCAAGGTGGGGGTGACGAGCCTCAGTTACTGGCAGCAGGGCGCGCGGCGCCCGCAGCGCCCCGAGTCCCTGCGGGCCGTACGCGCCCTGGAGGAGATCCTGCGGCTTCCGGACGAGTCGCTGATCCGGCTGCTCGCCGAGGCCGACGAACGATCCGACCCGGAACGCCCCGCGGGCCGCACCTACCGTTCCCTGGTGGCGGCCTCCAGCGTCCAGGAGCAGTTGCTGGCCGAGCTGGAGTCACCGCTCGACGGCGGACTGCACACCATCGGCCACCACGAACGCGTCCACATCGGCGCGCACCGCGAACTGCTCGGCCGCGAATCGCACCACATAGTGCGGGCCCACAGGGACGGCGTGGATCGCTATGTCGCGATCCACCACGGCGATCCGGGCTGCGTGCCCGAGCGAATGTCGGTGCGGGCCCTGGAGAACTGCCGTACGGGGCGGGTGCGCCGGCACCACGACACCGGACTGCTCGTGGCCGAGCTGCTCTTCGACACACGCCTGCGCGCCGGCGACACGTTCCTCTTCCGCTACGGCTTCGACGACGGCACGGCCGGCGCGTCCACCGAGTACGTCCGCGGGTTCGGCTTCGCGGGCGGGCAGTACGCGCTCCAGGTGCGGTTCGCCGAGGACGCCCTGCCCGTGCGCTGCCACCGCTTCACCCAGCACTCGGCGGCCGCTCCGCGCAGCGGCCGCCAGGAGCTGACGCTGAGCGGCCACCACCGTTCGGTGCATCTGGTCGAGCCGCGTGTGCGGTCGGGGATCGTGGGGATCGGTTGGGACTGGGAGTGAGGGGGGCCGGGCGCCGGCTCAGGCGTCCGGACCCGCGACGATCTTCCCGCCCTTGGCCTCGACGGACAGTTCGTTCAGCGGCACGGTCGCCGGCGCGTGCAGCACCTCGCCCGTCACTGCGTCGAACTCGCTGCCGTGGCACGGGCACGTCAGCGTCGTGCCCTCCAGCTTGTTGATGGGGCACCCGGCGTGGGTGCAGATCGTGCTGAACGCCTTCAGCGAACCGTCCTCGGCACGGCTGACCACCACGTTGTGATCCCGGTACAGCTTGGCGCCGCCCTTGGCGATCTCGCTCTCCGCGCCCAGCTCGACCGGCGCGGTCGGTGTCGCGGGCGCCGCGCCGCCCGTGCCGCCGGAGCAGGCGGTCAGGGCGAACCCGGCGACCGGGGCTGTCGCGACTCCCCGCAACACGGTGCGGCGGCTCGGGGACGGACGGCCAGGCATGGCATCTCCACTGGTCGAGGGCGTTCTCGAAGGGCATCGGGCGGCATGGAGCGAGCCCTGTGCGTCCTTGCCTTCGGCGCGCGAGCGCGCCTGGGCACGCTTCGGGCCGTTTCGGCCGCCTCGACGGACGCGATGCGTCGTTCGTCGACGATACCGGTACCGGTCATTCCGCCCGAGCCGGGGCAGGTCGGAGCCCGGGCCGCGGCGAGCGCTGGCACGGACACCCCGCGTAAACGCTTACGCACATCCATGCGTAAGCGTTTACGTGTCGCCGCGGATGAGATACGTTCCCCGGCTAGGAACCGGCTACCGGCGGAGGGAACGCCATGGCGACGATGGTCGATGTGGCCCGGCGCGCGGGCGTGTCCATCGCCACCGTCTCGCACGTGCTCAACGCCACGCGCCCCGTGCTGCCCGCGACGCGCCAGGCCGTGCTCGACGCCATCGACGAGCTCGGATACACGCCCAACACCCTGGCCCGTTCTCTGGTGACCTCCCGCACCCGGTCCATCGGGCTCGCGGTGTCGGCGATCAGCAACCCGTACTTCACGGAGATCCTTCAGGGTGTCGAGGCAGGCGCCCTCCAGCACGGCTACAGCCTGCTCATCGCCGATCCGCACGACGACCCGGAGCATGAGCGCAAGGTCGTGCAGCTGCTGCACGAACGACGTGTCGACGGCATGATCATCGCGCCCTCGGCGGCACCGGAGGGGCTGCTGCGTCTCCTCGCGCAGCACGAGGTGCCCACCGTGTTCCTGGACCGACTCGTCGACTCCCCCGTCGGCTCCTCCTTCCGTTTCGACCAGGTGTGCACGGAGAACACCGAGCCCACGGCACACCTGGTCACCCACCTCGCCGAGCGGGGGCACCGGCGGATCGCCCTGGTCGCGGGCCTTCCCGGGCTCAGCACCACGACCGAGCGGATCACGGGCTACCGGCACGGCCTCGCACAGGCCGGGCTCCCCCACGACGAACGGCTCGTGGCCCACGGCAACTCCCAGGCGGACGCCGCCGAGGAGGCCACCCGCGGCCTGCTGTCACTCCCGGCACCGCCCACCGCGCTCGTCACCGCCAACAACGCGATGACCATCGGCGCTCTGCGAGCTCTGCGCGGCCTGCGTCTGTCCGTGCCGGACGACCTGGCGCTGTGCTGCTTCGACGACTTCGCGTGGGCCGACCTGTTCACCCCGCGGCTGACCGCGATCTCCCAGCCCAGCAAGGAGATCGGCGCTCAGGCCGTACGCCTGCTGCTGGACCGGCTGGCGTCCCCCGAGCGGACGGGCCGTACCCTCCGGCTGCCGTCCTCCTTCGTCCACCGCACCTCGTGCGGCTGCCCCGACAGCTCCCCCGAGCCCGAGCACCACAGGAAAGGACCCGAGTCGTGATCGTCGTCGCCGGTGAGGCCCTGATCGATCTGGTACCGCAGGGCGCGGGCGCCCTCGTGGACCTGCTGCCGCGCCTCGGCGGCGGACCGTACAACACGGCGGTGGCCCTCGGCCGCCTCGGCTCCCCCACCGCCTTCTGCTCCCGCGTCTCGGACGACGCCTTCGGCGAGGCGCTCCTGGGCGGGCTGCGCGAGGCGGACGTCGACGTCTCCCATGTGCAGCGCGGCGCGGAGCCGACGACACTCGCCGTCGCGACGATCGGCCCGGACGGCTCGGCGGGATTCTCCTTCTACGTCGAAGGCACGGCGGACCGCCTCTTCTCGGCGGCCGACGGGCTCCCCGACGCCACGAAGGCAGTGTCCTTCGGTACGTGCTCGCTGGTCCTGGAGCCGGGCGCCACAGCGTACGAGGAGTTGATGCGGTCCGCCGCCGCACGTGGCGTGTTCACCGCGCTCGACCCGAACATCAGGGCCGTACTCATCCCCGACCCGGACGCCTACCGGGCCCGGTTCAAGAGTTGGCTGCCGTCCGTGTCGCTCCTCAAGCTCTCGCAGGAGGACGCCGAATGGCTCGGCGGGACCCCGCGCGAGTGGCTGGCGTCCGGCCCCGGTGCCGTGGTGATCACCCGCGGCGGCGACGGGCTGACCGTGTTCACCCGCGACGGCCAGGAGCTCTCCGTGCCCGGCGAACCGGTCGAGGTCGTGGACACCATCGGCGCGGGCGACACGGTGAACGCGGCGCTGCTGCACGGTCTGGCCGCCCGGGACGCCCTGTCACCGGCCGCGCTGACGGAACTGGACCCCGACGACTGGGCCCGGCTGCTGCGCTTCGCGGCCCGCGCCGCGGCGATCACGTGCTCGCGCGCGGGGGCCGAACCGCCGTACGCCTCCGAGCTCGGCGGCCTGTGACGGACGCGCTCAGCCGCCGACCGCCCGCAGAGCGCCCGGCTGCCGCCCGTCGAGCCGGTCGAGCGCGGCGGCCGTGGCCTCGTCCGCGGGCAGGTGGACGACCATGCGGTGACCGTCGTCCGGCAGCGCGAGCGTCTCGTACGACAGTCGCAGCGGTCCGACCTCGGGGTGGGTGACCAGGTCGGTCCCGGCCCGGCGGGGCATGGCCGGTACCGCGGCGAGCCGGTCGGCGAAACGGGCTCCCGCCGTGACGGTCAGCTCGTCGGCCAGGGCGGCGACATGGGGGTCCTGGAGGGGTGCCTCGTGCCGCAGGTGCGCGACCTGTGTGTCGGCGACCTGGTCCCAGTCGGTGAAAGCGGTATGGGCCCGCTCGTCGGTGAACACGTACCGGAGGATGTTCGGCTGCCGGCCGTCGAGCAACCCCAGCGGCCCGGTGAGGCGGCGATAGCCACCGGTGTACGCCAGGATGTCGCCGATCCAGTTCAGGAGAACGGCCGGTGTGGGCTCCAGCCGCTCCAGCATGGCCCGGACGGAGGGGCGCACCGCGTGGGTGGGCGCCGCGGCCGCCGAACAGAGGATGGCGTCGTGACCGGACTCCTTGGCGAGCCGGCGCAGCAGGATCCGTTCCGTCACGGGCAGTTGCAGGGCGTCGGAGAGCGCGCCCAGGACCTGTGGCGATGGGTTGCGGTCGCGGCCCTGTTCGAGACGGATGAGGTACTCGACGCTGATTCCGGCGAGCGTGGCCAGCTCGGCGCGGCGCAGTCCCGGCGTGCGGCGGCGGGGTCCGGCCGGCAGCCCCGCCTGGGCGGGTGTGATCGCTTCACGTCGTGTGCGCAGGAAGGTGCCCAGTTCGTTGTCGCTCACCTGTCGAACGTACAGCGCGCGTGGCCTCGGATCGTGGCCCTGTCACTACCACCATCCGCCCGGCCTCCCTCCTTTCCCTCCGGCCGCGCACGGTGGTGCCATGACTTACGACAACTCCCCTGCCACGCACGCTTCGCTGCCGCTGTCCGCCGGCGACTGGGAGCTCGATCCGCTGCACTCGGCGGTCAACTTCACCATCCGCCACCTCGGGATCGCCAAGGTGCGCGGACGTTTCGCCGACGTGCAGGCCTCGCTCCACGTCGGTGAGACGGCCGACGCCATCAAGGTGGGCGCCGAGATCGCCTTGGCCTCCATCGACACCGGCAACCCCGACCGGGACGCGCACACCCGCTCGGCCGACCTGCTCGACGTCGAGAAGCGGCCGACGATGTCCTTCGCCTCGACGCGGGTCTTCGGCGACGGCGAGGAGTGGTCGATGGAAGGGGACTTGACCATCGGGGGCGTGACCCGGCCGGTGACGCTCGACGTCGAGTTCGGTGGGGTGGTGGACTCTCCCGCCGACCAGCGCAGGCATGCCGGGTTCGAGGCGACGGGTGAGATCCGGCGCAGTGACTTCGGTCTGGACTTCGGGACCGGTTTCCTCGGTGATGTTGTCAAGGTGCAGTTGGACATGCAGTTCGTCGAGCCGCAGGGACAGGGCGGCTGACTGTTCAACGGGCGGCGCCCCACGGGGAGTTCCCGTGGGGCGCCGTATTTCTGGGGACTTGTCGGACTCGGCCGCCGGGCGTCGCGCCTGCGGGTGGCCTGCCTTCGCACCGGCGGTGGGAAGGTCTTCCCACCGCCGGTCGACGGGCCGGGGGCGGGGCCGCCGGCCGGTGTCCGCCGGTCAGGCCTGGCGGGCCCGCGTGGTCTTCTTCGCGGGCGTCGCCTTCTTGGTGGCCGTCTTCTTGGTCGCCGCGGCCGCCTTCTTGGTGGCCGTGTTGTTGACCGCCTTCGTGGCCGTCTTCTTCGTCGTGGCCTTCGCCGCCACCGTCTTGGCCGCGGTCTTGCGCACGGCCTTCACGGGAGCGGCGTCACTGATCCGGTCGGCACCGAGGATCTCCCGCAGGAACTTGCCGGTGTGGCTGGCCGGGACTCCGGCGACCTGCTCTGGGGTGCCCTCGGCGATCACGAGGCCACCGCCGTTGCCCCCCTCGGGGCCCATGTCGACGACCCAGTCCGCGGTCTTGATGACGTCGAGGTTGTGCTCGATGACGATGACCGTGTTGCCCTTGTCCACCAGGCCGGACAGCACGGAGATGAGCTTGCTGATGTCCTCGAAGTGCAGACCGGTGGTCGGCTCGTCGAGCACGTACACCGTGCGGCCCGTGGAGCGCTTCTGGAGCTCGCTGGCGAGCTTGACGCGCTGCGCCTCACCACCCGACAGCGTGGGCGCGGACTGGCCGAGCCGGACGTAGCCGAGACCGACGTCGTTCAGCGTCCTGAGGTGGCGGGCGATCGCCGGGACCGCCTCGAAGAAGTCGAGGGCCTCCTCGATCGGCATGTCGAGCACCTCGGAGATCGACTTGCCCTTGTAGTGGACCTCCAGGGTCTCCCGGTTGTAGCGCGCACCGTGGCAGACCTCGCACGGGACGTACACGTCGGGCAGGAAGTTCATCTCGATCTTGATGGTGCCGTCGCCGGAGCAGTTCTCGCAGCGGCCGCCCTTGACGTTGAAGGAGAAGCGGCCGGGCAGGTAGCCGCGGACCTTCGCCTCGGTCGTCTCGGCGAACAGCTTGCGGACGTGGTCGAAGACGCCGGTGTACGTCGCCGGGTTGGACCGGGGCGTACGGCCGATGGGCGACTGGTCGACGTGCACGACCTTGTCGACGAGGTCGTCGCCGTCCACGCGCGTGTGCCGCCCGGGGACGTTCCTCGCGCCGTTGAGCTCGCGGGCCAGGTGCGTGTAGAGGATGTCGTTGACCAGGGTGGACTTGCCGGAGCCCGAGACGCCGGTGACGGCGGTGAGGACGCCGAGCGGGAAGGACACGTCGATGTCCTGGAGGTTGTTCTCCCGGGCGCCGTGCACCGTGAGCCTGCGACTCGGGTCGGTGGGGCGGCGGATGTCCGGGGTCGCGATCTCCTTCTTGCGCGACAGGTACTGGCCGGTCATCGACTCGGCGTTGGCGAGGAGCTCCTTCAAGGGGCCGCTGTGCACGACCTTGCCGCCGTGCTCGCCCGCGCCGGGGCCGATGTCGACGACCCAGTCGGCGACCTTGATGGTGTCCTCGTCGTGCTCGACGACGATGAGCGTGTTGCCCATGTCGCGGAGCCGGACCAGCGTCTCGATCAGCCGGTGGTTGTCCCGCTGGTGCAGACCGATGGAGGGCTCGTCGAGGACGTAGAGGACGCCGACGAGTCCGGAGCCGATCTGGGTGGCCAGCCGGATGCGCTGCGCCTCGCCGCCGGAGAGGGTACCGGCCGCGCGGTTCAGCGACAGGTAGTCGAGGCCCACGTCGACCAGGAAGCGCAGCCGTTCGTTGACCTCCTTCAGGACGCGTTCGGCGATCTTCTTGTCACGGGCGTTCAGTTTCAGCTCGCCGAGGAAGTCCGCGCAGTCGCTGATGGACATCGCGGAGACCTCCGCGATCGACTTGTCCATCACGGTGACCGCGAGGACGAGCGGCTTCAGACGCGTGCCCTCACAGGTGGGGCACGGCACCTCACGCATGTAGCCCTCGAAGCGCTCGCGGCTGGCGTCGCTCTCGGCCTCGCTGTGCCGCCGCTTCACGAAGGGGACGGCCCCTTCGAAGGGCGTGGTGTAGACCCGCTCGCGTCCGTACCGGTTGCGGTAGCGGACCTCGATCTGCGTCTTGTGCCCGTGGAGCAGGGCCTTCTTGGCGCGCTGCGGGAGTCCCGCGAACGGGATGTCGGTGCGGAAGCCCAGGGCGTCCGCGAGGGCTCCGATGAGGCGCCCGAAGTAGTCCTTGGTGTGTCCGTGCGACCAGGGGTGGATGGCGCCCTCGTCGAGGGACTTCTCCTCGTCCGGGACGATCAGCTCGGGGTCGACCTCCATGCGCGTGCCGATGCCGGTGCACTCGGGGCAGGCGCCGAAGGGCGAGTTGAAGGAGAAGGAGCGGGGCTCCAGCTCCTCGAAGGACAGGTCGTCGTACGGGCAGTACAGGTGCTCCGAGTACATGCGCTCGCGGTCGGGGTCGTCCTCGGGGAGGTCGACGAAGTCCAGCACGACCATGCCGCCGGACAGACCGAGGGCCGTCTCGACGGAGTCGGTGAGGCGGCGCTTGGCGGAGTCCTTCACCGTGAGACGGTCGACGACCACCTCGATGGTGTGCTTCTCCTGCTTCTTCAGCGCGGGCGGCTCGGTGAGCTGGATCGTCTCGCCGTCGACGCGGGCACGGCTGTACCCCTTGGTCTGGAGATCGGCGAAGAGGTCGACGAACTCTCCCTTGCGCTCGCGCACCAGCGGCGACAGGACCTGGAAGCGGCTCCCCTCCGGCAGCTCCAGGACCTTGTCGACGATGGCCTGCGGCGACTGACGCGTGATGGAGCGACCGCACTCGGGACAGTGCGGCTTGCCGATGCGCGCGAACAGCAGACGCAGGTAGTCGTAGACCTCGGTGATCGTGCCGACCGTCGAGCGTGGGTTGCGCGAGGTCGACTTCTGGTCGATCGAGACCGCTGGGGAGAGGCCCTCGATGAAGTCGACGTCCGGCTTGTCCATCTGTCCGAGGAACTGCCGGGCGTACGACGAGAGCGACTCGACGTAGCGGCGCTGGCCCTCGGCGAAGATCGTGTCGAAGGCGAGGGAGGACTTGCCCGACCCCGACAGGCCCGTGAAGACGATGAGCGAGTCGCGCGGGAGGTCGAGCGAGACATTCTTCAGGTTGTGCTCGCGCGCTCCACGGACGATGAGACGGTCGGCCACGCCGGTCCGCACCTTTCTTGAGAGAAGTGACAGGGGCCGAGGCCCCGGTCTTTCTCAGACTAGGGGGAGCCACTGACAGCGCCGGTCGGTATTCGCTGGTTCACAACAATCCCGGGCCCTCCAGCATGCCCGACGCCGCATCCGAGCTTATAGCACGCACATTCGATTTGCGGGGGCGGTCGACCACCTTCACCCGAAGGAGTGGCGGGACTAGGGTCGACCTCATGATTGATCATGTGCGCGACCTGGCGTCTGTACGTGACGCGACCGAACGACTGCTCACCGCAGCCACCAAACTGGACAACGCTTCCGCGGCCGAGCCGTCACGGCTGCCCGGCTGGAGCCGCGGCCACGTGCTCGCCCATCTCGCCCGCAACGCGGACGCTCTGGTGAACGTCCTCGAAGGACGCCCCATGTACGTCTCCGGCGACGCGCGCGACGCCGACATCGAACGGGACGCGCCGCGGCCCGTGGACGCGCAGCTCGCCGACGTACGGGCGAGCGCGGCCCGTTTCCAGGACGCGGGGGCCGTTCCCGCGGACTGGTCCCGCACGGTGGAGCTGCGCAACGGGGTCACCGACACGGCGGCCCGGGTTCCGTTCCGGCGGTGGATCGAGGTCGAGCTGCACCACGTGGACCTGGGGGTCGGCTACGAGCTCGAAGACCTCCCCGAGGATTTCGTGGCACGGGAGATCGAGTTCCTCACCGACCGCTTCCGCGGCCACCCCGAGGTGCCGGCCACCCGCCTCACCGACGGCACGCGCGCGTGGAGCACAGGACGCGCCTCGCAGGGCGAGCCCGATATCACCGTGACCGGCGCGGCGCCCGCGCTGCTCGGCTGGCTGGCGGGACGCCGTGACGGCGCCGGGCTGACCGTCGGCGGCGACGCGCTTCCCACCCTCCCCCCGCTATAGGCTGCCGCCATGACGTACAGCGGAGCGGTGAAGGTCGGCGGCCCTGCCGATGTGCATGAGCTGCGGGACCTGATGATCTCCAAGATCGCGGTCGGCCCGATGGACAACAACGCCTATCTGCTGCGCTGCCGGGCCACCGACGAGCAGCTCCTGATCGACGCGGCGAACGACGCCTCGGCGTTGATCGGTCTGATCGGTGACGACGGCATCGCGTCCGTCGTCACCACCCACCAGCACGGCGATCACTGGCAGGCACTGGCCGAGGTCGTGGCGGCCACGGGTGCGCGCACCTACGCGGGCCGGGACGACACCGACGGCATCCCGGTGCCGACCGACGTCCCCGTCGACGACGGCGACACGATCCGGGTGGGACATGTCGAGCTGACCGCGCGCCACCTGGTGGGGCACACGCCGGGCTCGATCGCGCTCGTCTACGACGACCCGCACGGCCACCCCCATGTGTTCACGGGCGACTGCCTCTTCCCGGGCGGCGTGGGCAACACGCGCAAGGATCCGAAGGCGTTCGCGAGCCTCATCCGCGACGTCGAGACCAAGATCTTCGACGCGCTGCCGGACGAGACCTGGGTCTACCCCGGTCATGGCAACGACACGACGCTGGGCGCGGAGCGGCCTCACCTGCCGGAGTGGCACGCGCGCGGCTGGTGAGTCACCCGCCGGGCCGTTGCGCGACCCGACGCCTGCGGCCGGGATCTCGTGTTCGATGCCGCCGAGCTCGCCGAGCCGTTGGGCCACCCTCAGGTCGGTGCTCTCCACGCACGGGGCGCGCGTCCTGAACACGCGCCCCGTGTGAACCGAGCGCACGCGCCGGTGTCACGCGCGCGCTCCCGGCGCTGTCACTGGTGCAGTCCACTGGAGCCAGCCCCGCGCGGGATGACGGCTCCGGCGCGGAACGGGCCGCCGGCCTTCGATCCCCGCCCTCGGCCGGCGGCCCCGGCACACTCGGGTGACCACCACACGGCCCTGCACCGCTCGTCACGTACCGTCGACCCCCCGCGCCCGGCCTCGTGCCGGGCGCACGTCCTCAGCCGGGTCGGCGCCACTGCCCGCCGCCCTCAGGTGTCTCCGCCCAGGGCAGCGGCGGCTCCGCGGCGCAGCAACGGCGGTCGGTGACGCGTACGCCGCCCCTGCGCCAGGCGTACGCGGGTTCGTGCGCACCCGACGTCCTCGGCGTGCTCCGCCTCCAACGCCCGCTCCTGGGTCAGGCGTCCGCCTTCCCCGTCCCGGCCAGCGCCGCCACCCGCTCCACCGCGAAGGCGTACCCCTGCACACCGCAGCCGGCGATGACCCCGTCGGCGCGGAGCGAGACGTACGAGTGGTGCCGGAACTGCTCGCGCTGGTGGATGTTGGAGATGTGGACCTCCACCACCGGAAGACCGTCACAGGTGTTGAGCGCATCCAGGATCGCCACGGAAGTGTGCGAGTAGGCAGCAGGGTTGATCACGATCCCGGCATGGTGGAGGCGGGCCTCGTGGATCCAGTCGACCAACTCGCCCTCGTGGTTGGACTGCCGGAAGTCCACCGTGCCGCCGTGCACGGCTGCCGCCTTCGCGCACAGCGCCTCCACGTCCGCGAGGGTGTCGGACCCGTAGATCTCCGGCTGGCGCTGCCCGAGGAGGTTCAGGTTGGGTCCGTTGAGAATCATGATCGGGGCGTTGGCGAGGGTGCGGGGCACGGTTCCTCCGGTCCTTCCAGGTTCACGGCCCGTCCAGGACCGCTGCTCGGACCCGGTTTATCACGGTGCGACGACGCGGTGACGGCCCGTACCCTCCGGTCATGACGACGCTCCGTTATCCCCCCAAGCCCTCGCCCGGCGACCGCGTCGCCGTGCTCTCTCCCTCCGCGGGCCTGCCGGAACTCTTCCCGCGCCCCTACGAGCTGGGCCTGGAGCGACTGCGCACGGAGTACGGCCTGGAACCGGTCGAGTATCCGACCACCCGCAAGATGGGGGCGACGCCGCAGCAGCGCGCCGACGACATCCACGCGGCGTTCGCGGATCCGTCGGTCAAGGCCGTGGTCTCCTCCATCGGCGGTGCGGACCAGATCACCGTGCTGCCGCTGCTGGACCGGGAGTTGATCCGTGCGAACCCGAAGCCCTTCTTCGGATACAGCGACAACACCAACCTGCTCGCGTACTTGTGGAACGCCGGAATCGTCGGCTACCACGGCGGCAGCGTGATGTGCGAGCTAGGCCGTCCGATCGCGATGCACCCGCTGACCGCGGAGTCGCTCCGCGCCGCGCTGTTCACCTCGGGCCCCTACGAGCTGCGTCCCACCGACCGGTTCGGTGACGTCAACGGCCCCTGGGAGGACCCCGCGACGTTCGAGTCCGAACCCGCGTCGGAGCCGGCCGGCGGCTGGACGTGGCACCGCCCGGACCGGATCGTCGAGGGCCGCTCCTGGGGCGGCAACATCGAGATCCTCTCCTGGCTGCTGATGGCCGACCGGGAGATCGCCCGCGATCCCGCCGTGCACGAGGGTCATGTGCTGTTCCTGGAGACCTCGGAGGACATGCCGAAGGCGGACGACGTCTTCTGGATCCTGCGCAGCATGGGCGAGCGCGGTCTGCTGCGACGCTTCCCGGCGCTGCTGATGGGCCGTGCGAAGGCCTGGTCCTTCGAGCACCCCAACGACGCCGACGCCAAGGCCCGTTACACGCGGGAACAGCGCGAGGCGGTGCTGCGGGCCGTCGACCAGTACGCGCCCGACATGATGGTCGTGTTCGACGTGGACCTCGGGCACACGGATCCGCAGATCGTCATCCCCTACGGGGGCACGGTCCGGGTGGACGGTCCGGCCCGGCGCATCACCGTGACGTACTGACGCGGGCGCACGACGGTCGCGACCGACGCGGCCGCCGTGCGCCGGACGCGCGGGCCGACACCGAGGAGAGCACCCGCACGCCCCCGTAACCGCCCGTCACCCTGGGTAGTTGACGCGGCATGCACGACGTACGCACCGTAAGGGCACCCTCCATGCTGCGGCTCGCGGCCGCCTCCCTCGCCGGGACCGCAATCGAGTTCTACGACTTCTTCGTGTACGGGACGGCGGCCGCTCTGGTCCTGGGGCCGCTGTTCTTCCCGACGTTCTCACCGCTGGCGGGGACGCTGGCGGCCTTCGCGACGTTCGGTGTCGGGTTCGTCGCCCGCCCGCTCGGCTCGGTGCTGTTCGGGCATCTCGGGGACCGGCGCGGGCGGCGTCCCGTCCTGGTCGCCTCGCTGCTGCTGACCGGCACGGCGACCGTCGCCGTGGGCTGCGTGCCGACGTACGAGCACATCGGCGTGACCGCCCCGGTGCTCCTTCTCGTGCTGCGTTTTCTCCAGGGCCTGGGCCTGGGCGGCGAGTGGGGCGGGGCGGTGCTGCTGACCGCCGAGCACGCGCCCGCCGAGCGGCGAGGGCTGTGGTCGAGCTTCCCGCAGGTCGGCCCGTCGCTGGGGTTCGTGCTGGCCAACGGCGTGATGCTGGCACTGTCGGCGACGCTGTCCGACGCGCAGTTCGCCGCGTGGGGGTGGCGGGTGCCGTTCTGGGCCGCGGGCGTGCTCGCGGCGGCGGGGCTGTGGCTGCGCGGTTCGCTGGCGGAGAGCCCGCAGTTCCTGGAGATGGGGGACCACGCGCGCGTGCCGCTCGCCGAGGTGGTGCGCGACCACTGGCGGCTGGTGCTGCTGACGGCCGGCGGACTCGCGGTCGGCTACGCGGTGTTCTACGCGGTGACGACCTGGGCGCTCGCGTACGGCGTCGAGCGACTGGGCGTGAGCCGTACCGTCATGCTGACCTGCATCATGGCCGCGGTGGTGGTCAAGGGATGTCTGACACCGGTGATGGCCCTGCTCGGGGACCGGTTCGGGCGGCGCCCCCTGTGTCTGGTGGGCTGCACGGCCGCCGCGCTGTGGATGTTCCCCATGGTCGCCCTGCTGTCGACCGGCGAACCCCTTCTGATGTTCGCCGGCTTCCTGGTGGCCCTGATCGCGTTCATCACGATGTTCGCCGTCATCGCCGCGTATCTGCCGGAGTTGTACGAGCCCCGCGTGCGCTGCACGGGCGCCGCCGTGGGCTACAACCTGGGCGGGGTTCTCGGTGGCGCGCTCACGCCCATCGTGGCGACCGCGGTGGCGAGCGGACCGGGCGTCCCCTGGGGCGTGGCCGCGTATCTGACCGGGATCGCGCTGCTCAGCCTGGGATGCTTCGCACTGCTCCCGGAGACCCGGTCGGTGCCACGCCTTGCGGTCGTGCAAGCGGCCGACTGAGGGGTGCCGTCCCTGGTGCGAACCGCGCTCAGGGGTTGACCGCGAGTTCCAGATAGGCCGCGAACAGCACCAGATGGACACCGCCCTGGAGCGGGGTCGCACGGCCCGGAACCACGGTCAGGGAGCTCACCACCACGGTGAGCGCGAGCAGCACCATGTGCGTGGCGCCGAGTCCGAGGACGAGCGGTCCGGAGAGCCAGATGGACGCGAGGGCGACGGCGGGAATGGTCAGTCCGATGCTGGCCATCGCGGAGCCGAGAGCGAGGTTCAGGCTGGTCTGCACCCGGTCGCGGCGAGCCGACCGGAGTGCGGCGATGGTCTCGGGCAGCAGGACGAGCAGCGCGATGATCACACCGACCACGGCGGCCGGCATGCCGGCCGCCTCCACCCCGGACTCGATGGTGGGCGACACGCCCTTGGCGAGTCCGACCACACCGACGAGGGCCACGGCCAGCAGTCCGAGGCTGAGCGCCGCCGTACGGCCCGAGGGGGCGTCGGCGTGGGCGTCCGCGTGGATGACCTCGCCCTGCCGGGTGATCGGCAGGAAGTAGTCGCGGTGCCGCACGGTCTGGGTCGTGACGAACAGGCCGTAGAGGACGAGTGAGGACAGGGCGGCGAAGGTGAGCTGGGCCGAGGAGAACTCGGGGCCCGGCTTGCTGGTGGTGAAGGTCGGCAGGACGAGGCTGAGCGTGGCGAGCGTCGCGACGGTGGCGAGGGCCGCTCCGGTGCCTTCGGCGTTGAAGACGGCGAGCCCGTGGCGCAGGGAGGCGACGAGCAGACAGAGACCGACGATGCCGTTGCAGGTGATCATCACGGCCGCGAACACCGTGTCGCGGGCGAGCGTCGCGCTCTTGTCGCCGCCGTCCGCCATCAGGGTGACGATCAGGGCCACTTCGATGATCGTGACGGCGACGGCGAGCACCAGGGAGCCGAAGGGTTCGCCGACCCGGTGGGCCACCACCTCGGCGTGGTGGACGGCTGCCAGCACGGCTCCGGCGAGCACCAGCGTCACCAGGACCACCACCGCGCCCGGCACGGCGCGTCCCCAGGTGAAGACCAGCAGGACCACCGCGAGCATGGGCACGATGGCCGTCCACTGCGTGAGGGGTGACCGGAGCCGATCGATCATGCTGCGATCGTCGCAGTCCTTCGTGGGGCCCGCACTCCGGTCGTCCGGTGTCCGCTCCTCTGTCGTGGAGGACGATTCGCTTCCGGGATCGGCCGCCAGGTCGGCTCGGTCGTGTCCCGTGTGTCGCATCAGTCGTCTCCCGTGTGTCGCGTTGGGTGGGCGGACGGCGGGCCTGTGGGCCTGTGGGGCGTCGCCGTGCCGTCCTGGTCGTTCGGTGTCGTGTGCTGGGTTCGGGGCTCCGTGGGGTCGGTGCGCTCGCGGCCGCGGCCGGCGTGCCTGGTCGACGTCATGGGTGTGCTCCTCCGGACAGGTCGGGAGGAGCGGATGTCAGGGCCGTCCGTCGCTGTGCCCGGACATGCTCCGGGAGCGGTGGTCGGCTCCTCGCCGCACGCCGCTCCCGGAGGCTGTTCGCGCAGTCGACGCCGTCAGACGTCGACGCTCTTCGGGCTCTTGTCCCCGGCGCTCTCCTGCTCGTCGCGCGCCGCCTGCTTCCTGGAGGCCATCAGGCTGGTGATCGTGGTGACCACCAGGACCGCGCAGATCACGCCGAGGGAGACCGGGATGGAGATCTCGGGAACGTGGACGCCGGACTCGTGCAGCGCGTGCAGGACGAGTTTGACGCCGATGAAGCCGAGGATGACCGAGAGGCCGTAGCTCAGGTGGACCAGCTTCTTGAGCAGTCCGCCGATGAGGAAGTACAGCTGTCGCAGGCCCATCAGCGCGAACGCGTTGGCCGTGAACACGATGTACGGGTCCTGGGTGAGGCCGAAGATCGCGGGGATCGAGTCGAGGGCGAAGAGCACGTCGGTGGTGCCGATCGCCAGCATGACGACGAGCATCGGCGTCATGACGCGCTTGCCGTTCTGCTGGATCCACAGCTTGGTGCCGTGGTACCGGTCGGCCACGCCGAAGCGTCGCTCGGCCGCCTTCAGCAGGCGGTTCTCCTCGAACTCCTCGTCCTCCTCCTCGGCCCTGGCCTCCTGGATCAGCTTCCAGGCGGTGTAGATGAGGAACGCGCCGAAGATGTAGAAGACCCAGGCGAAGCTCGCGAGGATCGCGGCACCCGCGGCGATGAATATCGCGCGCAGGACAAGGGCGATGAGCACACCGACGAGGAGCACGCGCTGCTGGTACTGCGAGGGCACCGCGAACTTCGCCATGATCAGTACGAAGACGAAGAGGTTGTCGACGCTCAGCGACTTCTCGGTGATGAAGCCGGCGAAGAACTCTCCGGCGGGCTGGCCGCCTGAGAAGACGAGCAGGCCGAGTCCGAAGAGGCCGGCCAGGGCGATCCAGACGATCGTCCAGATTCCGGCTTCCTTGATCGACACGTCGTGCGGCTTGCGGCCGATGAAGAAGTCGACCGCGATGAGGGCGGCGAGGCCCACGATCGTCAGGACCCACAGGGTCAGGGAAACATCCACTGCGCCTCCGGCAGTACGTAACGGCAGGTCTCAGCGTCGTCGCTGCCGGAGGTCTCTTCCACCCGGGACGGCCGGGGCGCGTGATGCGCCCGGTGTCCGCGGGCCGACGCCCCGGGATCTGGCCTGATCCGTATTGACGGGCACGTCGCCATAGGTAGGGAGTACTCCCCTCCGTACGAACGAGAGTACCCAACCACCAAGGAAAGGTAAAGTGATTGGTAAAAGAAGAGCCAAATTCCCAGCTCAGAGGGGCTTTACTGTTACTTGGCACACTCCAGGAGCTCGGCCCGGCGCGTGCTCATCGGTTCCACGGACGCCGGGCAGCGGCCACCTGGGCCAGCACCTGCTGGAGCACCTGACTGCCCGCCGGGACGAGCGTGGGCTCGTACGTCCAGGCGTGCCCCACCCACGGGTCGGCGAGGTGGTCGTCGGCCACCGGCGTCAGCCGAAGCAGCGAACGCCAGAGCGGGTCGAGCAGCGGCCCGTAGGCGGCGGCGTCCTCCCGGTCGGCCACCATCATCAGGTGCACCCCGACGGCCGGGCCCTCGTCCGCGAGATAGCGCAGCTGGGTCACGGCACGGTCGTCGAACCCGTGCGGGAAGTCATTGACGATCAGCAACTGCTCGGCGGTGTCGAACCCGGGCGGCAACGAGTCGGACGCTCCGCCACGGATCGCCATCTGCACCAGGTCGACCCGCTGGGTGAGCCGGGCCAGGACCTCGGAGACCCCGGCGGCGCCGGCACCGGGCGGCACGTCGAGCACCCCGGACTGCGTCAGCGGTGCGAGCGAGGACGCTCCGGAACCGGCCGGGTCGATGACGTGCACCGTGAACTCGCCGGCGGGATACACGGCGAGCAGCCGCGCGGCATGCGCGACGGCCGTGTCCATCGCCAGGCGGCGCAGCTCGTCGGCGTCGGCGAGGCCGCCGTCCGCGGAGCTGCGGCCACTGTCGATCCACAGGCCGCGCTCCAGCGGCAGCCGCAGGAGCATCGGAATGCTCAGGCGTTCGCTCTCGGGCAGGCTGAGATCGCCCAGGCGCAGGGCCATGGGGATCTCCATCGGTACCCGGTAGCCGTGCCAGACAGGGTTGTCCCAGCGTGCGTACGCCGCGGGGAGCGCGGGCTCGACGACCTCGGACTCGGCGACCAGCTGGGCGAGATCCCGGTCGAGCGCCTCGCGGGCCTGGTCGACGAGCTGGGCGTGCCGGGCGCGCGCCGCCTCACGGGCCGCGTCGCCCTGTCCGCCGATCCGGCTGCGCGGGTCGGACAGCACCTGGTCGAGTTCCTTCTCCATGCGGGAGTCGGCGAAGTCGACGGCGCTGCGGTAGGCGGCGGTGGTGCGGGCGAGGTCCTCGAACATGCCCCACACCTGGTTGTAGAGCCGCTCGTCCATGGACCATCCGGTCGCGTCGCCCGCGACGGGCTGGGCGGGACGGCCGGGCTCGGCCGGTGGCGCGGTCGGCGCAGGCGGGGGCGGTGCCGCGGTCTGCCGGCCGGGGTGGGTGTAGTTGATCCCGCCGCCGACGGATGCGGACGGCTGGGTGACGGCGGAGGGGTCGGGCGGGTAGCCCTGCCCCGGCGTCGCACCCCCCTGCGGACCGGGGGTGTCGTACGGGGACTGCGGTGGTGTGACGGTCCCAGGGGCGCCCTGCGGTCCCGGGTACGGCTGGTCGGCTCCGGGCGTCGAACTGGCCGCCTGGCGCGACCGGTCCGCGTCCGCCGTACGCGGTGGGGGCGCGGCGACCGAGCGGGCCATTCCGCGCGCCACCGCTTCATTGATGCTTCCGGCGAGCTGCTGGGCCTCGGGAAGGCCCTGGTCGGCGAGGAGTTCGGCGAGGCCGCCCGCGTACCCCTGGCCGACCGCGCGTACCTTCCAGGCACCCTGCCTGCGGTAGAGCTCCAGGGCGACGACGGCGGACTCGGCGTCCAGACCGGTGACGGTGTAGCTGGCGACCTCCGCGCCGTCGAGGCCGGTGACCGCGACGAAGGGGGCGGCGACGGCGCCGAACCGGACCGGGCCGCCGACCCCGGACGGCAGTGCGAGCAGCACACTGACCCGGTGCACATGCTCCGGCAGGGCGTCGAGGTCGAACGCCAGGCGGTGATCGGCCGCCGCCTGCTTGGAGACCTCCAGCCCCGGCAGTGTGGGCGCGCCCGGGTGGGCCACCCACTCGACGCCGCGGATCTTGCCCTGCTCGTCGCTGAGCGTGGCCCCGGCCACGACCGGTTTACCGGCCGAGATCCGGACCTCGAGACGGACCTGGGAGAGCGGGTGGTTCTGCCCCCGGACCAGCTCGGCCGTCATCGCCTTGTCCCCCTGTGTCGCTGTGTCGCTTCGTGCGGTGTGGGCGCGTGGCCTACAGGTGCGGCAGGATCGCCGGCATCAGGTCCTGGAACGTGCGGCCGTTGGCCGGCGTACCGAGGGCCGTCATCTGCCAGCCGGCTCCGGCACGGTGCACCTTGGCCATGATCTGGGCCGTGTACTGTCCGCCGCCCGCGAGCGTGTAGCGGGCGAGCTCCTGGCCGTTGGTCTCGTCGACCAGACGGCAGAACGCGTTCTGCACTTCCTGGAAGGTCTGGCCCGTGAAGGAGTTCACGGTGAAGACGATCTGGTCGATGTGGACCGGGACGCGCTGCAGGTCGACGAGGATCGACTCGTCGTCGCCTCCCTGGCCCGCGCCGCCGACCAGGTTGTCACCGGTGTGCCGTACGGAGCCGTCGTCGCTGACGAGGTGACGGAAGAACACCACGTCGACGGGCTGCTTGTCCGCGAACAGCACGGCGGACGCGTCGAGGTCGATCTCCCGGGTGCGCGAGCCGAACAGGCCGCGCCTCGGAGCGGCCTGCCAGCCGAGGCCCATGCGCACCGCGGTCAGCGTGCCCCCGTCGTTCTTCTGCAGACTGATGGCCTGACCCTTGGTCATGTTGACCGTCACGCGCTGTTCCCCTCTCGAACTGTCCCCTGTTGCCGCGGAGTCCGCGGATGACCAGAACACTACGCAGCGGCACCGACAGCGCCGAACCCTGGGGCGCACTTTGTGTCGGTCTTGCAACACAGTGCGCATGTCCCGAGGTCCGGCGCCTCGGCGGGAGCGTCAGGCCAGGCCCGCTTCCTTCATCTGCCGCAGCTCCTTCTTCATCTCGGAGACCTCGTCGCGCAGCCGGGCCGCGATCTCGAACTGGAGGTCGGCGGCCGCGGCACGCATCCGCTCCGTCAGCTCCTCGATCTGCTCGGCGAGTTCCGCCACGGGCCGGTCCGTGGGCACCGTCTCCTTGGCCTTGCCCTTGGCCGCCTTGGCGGCCTTTCCGAGCGCGGGAACCGGGGCCTTGGCGCCCTTGCCGTCCTTCGACTTGCGGTATCCGGAGCCGAGCAGCTGCTCCGTGTCGACGTCCTCCCGGGCGATCTGCGCCACGATGTCGTTGATCTTCTTGCGGAGGGGCTGCGGGTCGATGCCCCTCTCCTTGTTGTAGGCGATCTGCTTCTCCCGGCGACGATTGGTCTCGTCGATGGCCTTCTCCATCGCCGGGGTGATCTTGTCGGCGTACATGTGGACCTGCCCGGACACATTGCGCGCCGCGCGGCCGATCGTCTGGATCAGTGAGGTGCCGGAGCGCAGGAAGCCCTCCTTGTCGGCGTCGAGGATCGCCACGAGGGAGACCTCGGGCAGGTCGAGCCCCTCACGGAGCAGGTTGATGCCGACGAGGACGTCGTACTCTCCGGCGCGCAGCTCGCGCAGCAACTCGACACGGCGCAGGGTGTCGACGTCGCTGTGCAGATAGCGCACCTGGATGCCGAGCTCCAGGAAGTAGTCGGTGAGGTCCTCGGCCATCTTCTTGGTGAGCGTGGTGACCAGGACGCGCTCGTCCTTCTCGACGCGCGTGCGGATCTCGTGCACCAGGTCGTCGATCTGCCCTTCGGTGGGCTTGACCACGACCTCCGGGTCGACGAGGCCGGTGGGCCGGATGATCTGCTCGACCTGGCCGTCCGAACGGGAGAGCTCGTACTGCCCCGGGGTCGCCGAGAGGTACACCGTCTGCCCGATGCGCTCCTGGAACTCCTCCCACTTCAGGGGGCGGTTGTCCAGGGCTGACGGAAGCCGGAAACCGTGGTCCACGAGCGTGCGCTTGCGGGAGGCGTCGCCCTCGTACATGGCACCGATCTGGGGCACGGTCACATGCGACTCGTCGATGACGAGCAGGAAGTCGTCCGGGAAGTAGTCCAGCAGCGTGTTGGGCGGGGAGCCGGGCTCACGGCCGTCGAAGTGCATCGAGTAGTTCTCCACGCCGGAGCAGGAGCCGATCTGGCGGAGCATCTCGATGTCGTACGTGGTGCGCATGCGCAGGCGCTGGGCCTCCAGGAGCTTGCCCTGCTTCTCCAGCTCGGCGAGGCGCTCCTCCAGCTCCTTCTCGATGTCGTTGACCGCGCGCTCCATGCGCTCGGGGCCCGCCACGTAGTGCGAGGCGGGGAACACGTAGAGCTGGTCGTCGTCGCTGATGACCTCGCCGGTGAGCGGGTGCAGCGTGGACAGGGCCTCGATCTCGTCGCCGAACATCTCGATGCGGACCGCGAGCTCCTCGTACACGGGGAAGATCTCGATGGTGTCGCCGCGGACCCGGAAGGTGCCCCGGGCGAACGCCACGTCATTGCGCGTGTACTGGATGTCGACGAAGCGGCGCAGCAGGTCGTCCCGGTCGATCTCGTCGCCGACCTTGAGCGCGACCATGCGGTCCACGTACTCCTGCGGTGTACCGAGGCCGTAGATGCAGGAGACCGAGGCGACCACGACGACGTCACGGCGGGTCAGCAGCGAGTTGGTCGCGGAGTGGCGCAGGCGCTCCACCTCCTCGTTGATCGAGGAGTCCTTCTCGATGTAGGTGTCCGACTGCGGGACGTACGCCTCGGGCTGGTAGTAGTCGTAGTACGAGACGAAGTACTCGACCGCGTTGTTCGGGAGGAGTTCGCGGAACTCGTTCGCCAGCTGGGCGGCCAGGGTCTTGTTCGGAGCCATCACCAGGGTGGGGCGCTGGAGCTTCTCGATCATCCAGGCCGTGGTGGCGGACTTGCCCGTGCCGGTCGCGCCCAGGAGGACGACGTCCTTCTCGCCTGCGCGGATGCGCTTCTCCAGGTCGGCGATGGCGGTGGGCTGGTCGCCATTCGGCTGGTAGGGGCTGACGACCTCGAAGGGCGCCACCGAACGTTCGATCTTGGATACGGGCCGCATGGAATCCACCGTACGACCCCGCACTGACAACGGGGTCCGATCACCGGTTCTGCGGAGTGCGCGACCTCCGCTGCGCGCGGACCCGCCCGGGACGGACCGGGGGCCGGCCGCCGGTGCGCCGTACCGCGGTGTGGGCCGGGACACCCGGCCGGTTCTCCGTGGGAGTCCAGTCGGGCTTGCCCATGACCATCAGCGGATCGAACATCACGACGACGCCCGCGAGGCACAGGAAGGCCAGCGGGCCGATCATCATGGGCGCGAGCAGGGCCGCGGCCGAGTCCCCGCCGGGACTGCTGGACGTGCCGTGCAGATGGACGCTGAGGGCCGCCATGCCCGTGTAGTGCATGCCGGTCACCGCCAGTCCCATCACGAGGCTCGCGCCCACGCTCCAGAGAAATCCCCGGACCTGTCCCGCCGCCCACAGGGCGGCTGTGGCGGCGACCACGGCTATGACGACGGAGGCGGAGACGGTGAGAGTGTTGTATTCGAGTTTCCCGTTCAGCCGCATTCCCGCCATGCCGAGATAGTGCATCGAGGCCACGCCGAGGCCGGTGATCGTGCCTCCTGTGAAGAGCGCCGCCCCACTGGCACCGCGGTAGCCGACGATGAAGATCCCGATGCCCACCATCACGATGGCAACGCCCAGACTCGCGAACGTCGTCGGTCTGTCGTAGTGGACCGGCGTCTGCTCGACGCTGAATCCCATCATCGCGATGAAGTGCATGGTCCAGATGCCGGAGCCGATCGCGGCCGAGCCGAGGGCGAGCCAGCCGGCCCGCCAGGAGCGGGCGACCAGCATGGATCTGGTGGTGCAGCGCAGTCCGAGCGCTCCGCCCAGGCAAGCCATGAGGTAGGCCGCCAGCGGTGTGACGAGTCCGTAAGTGAAGCCGTCGACCGTGCCCTGCATGCGCGGATGCCCTCCCCGCCGTATTGCTCCTGAAAAGCCCTGAAATTCCCCCACCCGGAGGACCGCACGAGCGGACTGGGCCGAGGCGAAGAGTATGACTCCCACCGGAATGGTCGAACGATTTTCCGGCAAAGAATCACGGCCTCGCCGCACCTGTGCGGCGTCAGTGTGCGGACTTGGGCAACTCCATTCAATTTGTGGCCACCTCACACACCACCTTCATCGACTCTCTGCTGTCACTCTGGTGCTGTCCGTGATCACACGACGCTGAGGAGGACGCATGTACGCGCGCGTAACCGCCGCCACGACCGCCGCGTTTCTTGGAGGCGCCGCCGTGATACTGCCCAGCCCGCACGCGCGCGCCGGGGCCCAAGGGACCGGTCCGGTCGTCGTCTCCCACCGCGGCGCCTCCGCCTACGCTCCCGAGAACACCCTGGCCGCCATCGACAAGGCCGCCGACCTGGGGTTCGACTGGGTCGAGAACGACGTCCAGCGCACGAAGGACGGCGAACTCGTCGTCCTCCACGACGCGGGCCTCGCGCGCACGACCGATGTCGAGGAGCTCTACCCGGACAGAGCCCCCTGGAACGTCCGGGACTTCACCGCGGCCGAGATCGCCCGCCTGGACGCCGGGAGCTGGTTCGGCTCCCGGTACGCGGGCGCGCGCGTGCCGACGCTCGCGCGGTACATGGAGCGCGTCGCGCACAACCATCAGAAGCTCGTCCTGGAGATCAAGAACCCCCAGCTCTACCCGGGCATCGAACGGGAGACCCTCAAGCTCTTGAGCAACGAGGGCTGGCTCGACCGGGCGCACGTCACGGGCCGGCTGATCGTGCAGAGCTTCAGCGCCGACAGTGTGCGAACGGTGCACGACCTGCGCCCGGACGTCCGCACGGCCTTCCTGGGCACGCCGTCGGTGGCGCAGTTGCCGCAGTACGCGCGATTCGCCGACCAGATCAACTCGGATCACACCACGCTCTCCACCGGCTACGTCTCGGCGGTCCACGCGTTCCACGGACCGCACGGCACGCCGATGAAGGTCTTCGCGTGGACCGTGAACGACGAGGACGGCGCCCGGCGGGTGGCGGGCTTCGGTGTCGACGGGATCATCACCAACGCTCCCGACGTGGTCCAGAAAGCGGTGGACGACTAGGCGGCTTCCCCGTCCAGGTCGGCGCGGCGGCCTCCTCACCCGGGGCCCGGCGCGGCCGCTCCCGCCGCCCCGGACTCCACGGCTCCCCCGCCCGTGGCGCGACGGGCGTTGTCAGTGGCGCGCCGTACGGTGGGGCACATGGACAGCCACGGGCAGTACGGGCAACAGGTCGTGTGGACCGTCGTCGGCACGGACATCGGTCCGCTGCTGCTCGTGGCGACACGCGACGGCCTGGTGAACGTCGTGTTCCACGCCACGGACACGGTGCGCGACAAGGCACTCGACCGGCTCGTGTCCCGGCTGGGCACCGCCCCCGTCGAGGCACCCGGGTCCCCCCTGCTCGCGGAGGCGATACACCAGGTCTCGGCGTACTTCGCGGGCGAGCGGCACGACTTCGAGCTGCCGCTCGACTGGTCCCTGATCTCCGGTTTCAACCGTCAGGTGCTGCGCGAGCTCGCGTCGGGCGTGGCGTACGGCTCTGTCGTCGGCTACGGCGACCTGGCCGGACGGGTCGGCCAGCCGGGCGCGGCGCAGGCCGTGGGCGTGGCCATGGGCTCCAATCCGCTGCCGGTCGTGGTGCCCTGCCACCGGGTGGTCGAGAGCGACGGCGGCATCGGCGGGTTCGGCGGCGGCCTGGAGACGAAGCGGAAACTGCTGGCGCTGGAAGGCGTGCTGCCGGAGCCGCTGTTCTGACACCGGGCACCGCCGCTGCCGGGGGACCTCCGGCGGATGTTCGTACAGGGGTGCGAGCTGGGACACTGCGCCGGTGACCAGATCCCGCACCGCGTCCTGTTCCGTCGCGCCCCGGTGTTCCGCGTGACGTCCGTCGAGCGGCAGGCGGGCGTCCCCGTCGACGCCGAGGCGATACCCGTGCTGCGCCGCCGCATCACCGCCGTGCTGATCGCCGGTCAGATCCTCGGCGGGCTCGGCGTCGCCACGGGCATCGCGCTCGCCACCGTACTGGCCCAACAGGTCAGCGGCACCGAGTCGCTGTCCGGACTGGCGCCGACCGCGACCGTGACCGGTACGGCGGTGCTCTCGGTGCCGCTGGCGGCGCTGATGACGGCGCGAGGACGCCGGCCGGGCCTTGTGCTGGGGTATCTCATCGGTGCGGCGGGAGCGGCCGTCGTCGTGGTCGCGGCGAGCGTCGGAAGCTTCCCGCTGCTGCTGCTCGGCATGGCGGGTTTCGGCGCGGCCTCCTCGGCGAATCTGCAGGCGCGGTTCGCCGCCGCCGACCTGGCCGAGCCCTCGATGCGGGCCCGCGCCATCTCGAACGTGGTGTGGGCGGCGACGATCGGGGCGGTGCTGGGCCCCAACATCGCCGCGCCCGCCGGACGCAGCGTCTCGGGACTCGGGATCCCCGGGGCGGCGGGACCGTTCCTGTGGGCGTCCGGGGTGTTCCTCGTGTCGGCGCTGCTGGTGGCCGTACTGCTGCGGCCCGATCCGCTGCTGACCGCCAGGGCGCTCGCACCGGCCGAGGAACGGTCGGCCGAGGCGCGCTCGCTGCGGGCCGGGTTCGCGGCCGTCGCGGCCTCGCGGCGGGCCAGGCTGGCACTCGTGACCGTGGCGGTCGCGCACACGGCCATGGTCTCGGTCATGTCGATGACCCCCGTGGCCCTCGGGCACCACGGGGCGGGCATCGATCTGATCGGGCTGGTGATCAGCGGACACATCGCGGGCATGTACGCGTTCTCGCCGCTGATGGGACGGCTCTCGGACCGGCTCGGCCGGCTGTCCGGGATAGCGCTCGCGGTGGCCCTGCTGGCGGCGGCGACGCTGCTCGCGGGGACGGCGGGTGCCCATCACGGGCAGACCGCGGTGGGGCTGTTCCTGCTCGGTCTCGGCTGGTCCTCCGCGCTCGTGTCGGGCTCCGCGCTCCTCACGGACTCCGTTCCGCAGGCGGCACGGGCCGCGGCCCAAGGGCTGTCCGACCTGACCATGAACACGGCGGCCGGTCTGGGTGGAGCGACCGCCGGAGTCGTCGCCGCGCAGGCGGGCTACGGCTGGCTGAACCTCGCCGCCGCCTGTCTGCTGGTGCCGTTGGGCGGCCTGGCGTTGTTCACCCGGAACCGCCGCGGTCGATGAGCCGGACCGGCGGATGCTGCCGAACCCCCTCAGAGGCCTTCAGACGCGCAAGGCCTCTGGACTTCACCGCTTCAGAACTTCAGGGGTTCAGGACATAGGGGGCTTCAAGAGCTGCGAGGGCTTCGAAAGGCCTTCGAGGTCTTCAGAGGCTGATGTGGTACGCCTTGCGCAGCGTCTCGTGCACGGTCCATGTCGTGCGGTCGCCCTCGCGCAGGATCGCCGCGTCGCCCGGGCCCACCTCGATGACGTCGCCGCCCTCGACCTCGACCGTGGCGCGGCCGCTGACCACGACGAAGAGTTCGTTCGCCTCGGTGTCGGTCACCACGCCGGGCGTGATCTGCCAGATGCCGCGCAGCTGCTTGCCGTCGGGGGACTCCCACAGCACCTTGCCCGTCACGACCGGCTCGCCGGAGACGATCTGGGCCGGGTCCAGCGGCTCCGGTTCGAGCTCGGCGTCGGGGATGTGCACGGCGAAGGACGGGGTGGCCCCGGTGTTCGTGGTCATGAGCGGTCACCCTAAGGGCAGGGCCGTCCGGAGCGGCGACGAGGGTGCCCCGCCCCTCGATCGACCGGCCGGATTCGCCGAGGGGCCGCCGGGGGCTACTCGTAGTGCCGGGCCTCGAAGACGTTTCCGTCCGGGTCGCGGAAGTAGAAGCTGCGCTTGGCCGGCCCGCGGGCGCCGGAGGCGTCGTAGGAGAAGCCCGAGACGGAGACGGACCGTTCCTCCAGACGGGCGTGCAGGGCGTCGAACTCGTCCTCCGGGAAGGACAGGCAGACGTGGTTCACCGGGTGACCGGCGCTCTCCGTGCCGCCCGGGACCATGTTCATGTACTCCGCCAGGGGCAGCGGCGCGAGGTCGAGGATGGTCTCCTCGTTGACGCGTACGGAGGGGAAGGACGCCTTTCCCGCGGCGTATTCGGCGACCATCAGGGGCTCCAGGCCGACGGCGTCCTCGTAGAACGCGGCCGCGGCGGCCGGGTCACGCACCCAGAGGACGACATGGTCGAGACGTGTCGAGTTGTCCGTCATGCCCCCAGGCTGGTGGCGTACGGCGCGGCTCGCAAGAGTTTGACCGGGGGCGCCGCCCGCCAGAGATCCAGATACGGGGGAACCTCGACCGACAGGAGGCAGACGCGTGATCGTGGTGTCCGAAGAGGTGCGAGAGGCGCTCGACGCGCGCCGGCCGGTGGTGGCTCTGGAGTCGACGATCATCGCGCACGGGCTGCCCCGCCCGCGCAATCTGCAGGTCGCGCTGGAGCTGGAGGACGTCGTACGGCAGGAGGGCGGGGTACCCGCGACGATCGCGGTGCTCGACGGGCGGCCCCACGTGGGACTGGACAAGGACCAGGTGGAGCGGGTCGCCAACGAGGACGGGATCCGCAAACTGGGCCACCGCGACCTGCCCCTCGCCATGGCGGCGGGCGCGAGCGGGGCGACGACGGTGTCCGCGACGGCGCTGCTGGCCGCGCGGGCCGGTCTGCGGGTGTTCGCCACGGGCGGGCTGGGCGGGGTGCACCGGGAGTGGACGGTGACGCAGGACGAGTCCGCCGACCTGGGCCTGCTGGCGCGGACCAGGATCACGGTGGTGTGCGCGGGCGTGAAGTCGATCCTGGACGTGCCGGCGACCCTGCAACGCCTGGAGACGCTCGGTGTGGCGGTGGCCGGGTACGGCACGGACCGGTTCCCCGGCTTCTATCTGTCGGACTCCGGTCATCCCGTCGACTGGACGCTGGACTCCCCGGAGCAGGTCGCCGAGGTCATGCGCGCGCAGGACGCGCTGGACGCCCCGGACTCGTCCCTCATCGTGGCGAACCCGGTCCCCGAGGAGGAGCAGCTCGATCCAGGGCTCCACGCGCGCGTGCTCGCCGACGCGCTGCGGGCGTGCGAGGCGGAGGGGGTGACGGGACAGGCCGTGACGCCGTTCCTGCTGGACTACTTGGTCCGGCACACCGACGGTGCCTCGCTGACCGCCAATCTGGCCGCGGTGCGCGGCAACGTACGCCTCGCGGCGCGGATCGCGGCGGCGTGGGCCCGGGTGTGAACGGGACGGGCCGCGGGGACTCCGGGCCGGGCGCCGGGAGCTCCGCGGGCGCGCTGCTGGTCGTCGGGGACGTGGTCACGGATGTCGTCGCCCGGCATCGGGGGCCGCTCACCACGGGTACGGACACGGCTGCCGCGATCCGGACCCTGCCGGGCGGGGCCGGCGCCAACGTCGCGTGCTGGGCGGCGCATCGCGGCTGCCCGGACGTACGGCTGCTCGGCCGGGTGGGCAAGGACGCGGCCGAGTGGCACCGACGCGAGCTCGCCGCCTGCGGGGTACGTCCGCTGCTGGTCGTGGATCCGCGGGCACCGACCGGGACGGTGATCTGTCTGGTCGACGGGGGCGCAGCGGCCGAGCGGACGTTCCTCACGGACAGCGGGGCGTCCCTGCGGCTCGAACCGGCCGACTGGTCGTCCGCGCTCCTCGACGGTGTGGCGCGCCTGCACCTGTCGGGATACCTGCTCTTCTCCGAGCCGGGCAGGGCGTTGTTGCCGGTGGCGGTGGAGTCGGCACGCGCGCGTGGCGTGCCGGTGAGTCTGGATCCGGCGTCGGCGGGTTTCCTCGTCGATCTGGGCGTTGACCGCTTCCTCGGACTCGTCGAGGGCATCGACGTCCTGCTGCCCAGCCGTGCCGAGGCGCACCTGCTGACCGGGCTGCCCGATCCGGCCGACGCAGCGGCCAAGCTGAGCCACCACGTGCCCCTGGTCGTCGCGAAGCAGGGAGCCGAAGGAGCGCTGGTGGCCCGTTCGGGGCGCATCCTGGCCCGCGTCCCGGCGGCGCCCGCGACCCCTCGCGACACCACGGGTGCCGGGGACGCCTTCACCGGGGCGTTCCTGGCCGCCCTGCTCGCGGGCGTGGGACCCGAGGAGGCGGCGGTGGAGGGGTGCGCGGCGGGAGCGAGGGCGGTCGAGCGGGTCGGCGGCAGGCCTCCGGCGCGCACCTGACGACGGCCACGAGCAGCCGGTGACGGCACGGTGGTCGCGTCGGCTACTTCTTGCGCCCCCACGCCGAGATCATCGGTGCCGTCGCCAGGTCCATGCTTCCGGAGGCGACGTTGGTGAGGTGCTGGTCGATCTCCTCGTGGGTGGCGAGGCCCGCGCCGACCAGCCGGTCGCGGATCTGCTCGACCGTCGCCGTCTCCAGCGCGGCGCAGGCGGGTGAGGCGACGGGGAAGTACGCGTCGGCCTCGACGCCGCTCAGGCCGGCCTCGCGGAGCAGCCGCGGGAGCTTGCGGCCGTACGCGAGGTCGGCGCCGCGCTCCGCGAGCAGACTGCGGAACCCCTTGCGCAGCCGGTTCGCGAGCTGCTGTTCGGGGCCGTACTCGTCGGGGCAGAGCAGGGGCTGCAGGGCGGGGTCGGCGTCCTCGACGAGGAGCCGGCCTCCGGGCCGCAGGGCCCGGATCATGGAGCGCAACGCTCGCTCCCGGTCAGGCACATGGACCAGGACGAGTCGGGCGTGCACGAGGTCGAAGCCCTCCCCCGGAGGTTCCTCCGCACCCACGTCGTGGACGCGGACCTCGACGGGCGAGCGCGCGACCGAGGCCACCCACGAGGTGTCGATGTCGGTGGCGAGGACCCGGCCGGTCGGGCCGACCTTCTTGGCGAGCCAGGACACCACGGACGTGCCGCCCGCGCCGACCTCCCAGCAGCGCCAGCCGGATCCGATGCCGAAGCTCTCGAAGTGCCGGAACGTCGTGGGGTCGAAGACGGTGGCGAAGGCGTCGAAGCGTTGCCCCGCCTCGTTCTGCCGGTTGTCGAGGAGGTATCCGTCGGTTCGCGTCATGGGGAGATCATCCCAGTTGACCGGCTTGCCGGGAATCGGCGACGCTCCCGTCGTCGGCACCGGCGGGACCGCTCCCACCCGCGAGACCCCCTCGCGGCGCCCACGGGCGGCTCCTCGCCCACTCGCCCGCATGCGTGAGCGCCCTGCGGGCACACGTCCCCCCGCGGGCCCGTGCGGGTATCGGTCGGGCGCGCCTCGCAGACACCCGCGAGACGCCGACCTCGGCGGGGCCGGCGCGGACCGGCGGCTCGGCCCCGTACCCACCCGCATCCAACGGAACGGAATATTCCGTTCCCACAGGCTTTTCCGGCATCCGATCAGGGCTGGCAGACTGGCGCGCCAAGGCGCAAAGTGCGGCGCGAGGAGATCCACGCAAGGAGATCCAGATGTCCATGGCAGGGAATCTGCGGAAGGTCACGGCCCTCGGCGCGGTCGGCGGCCTCCGCAAGGTGGCACGGCTGACACGGCGGCGTGCCCGTGTCGACCTGAGCCACCCCGCCCGGTCTCCCCTGGGCTCCGCGGTGGTGAACTGCGTCGCCTATCGGGACGGTGCCAGAGTCCCCGGCGGCCGCGACCTGGTCGACACCGTGGAGCGGATCCGCAAGGACGAGGACGGTTTCGTCTGGCTCGGGCTGCACGAGCCGACGGACCGCGAGTTCGCCGGCATCGCCGAACTCTTCGACCTGCACCCGCTGGCCGTCGAGGACGCGGTGGAAGCCCATCAGCGTCCGAAGCTGGAGCGGTACGGCGACACGCTGTTCGCGGTGTTCAAGACCGTCTGCTATGTCGAGCACAAGGAACTGACGGCGACCAGCGAAGTGGTCGACACCGGCGAGATCATGGTCTTCGTCGGACCGGACTTCGTCATCACGGTGCGGCACGGGCGGCACGGCTCCCTGGGGCCGTTGCGCGAGGAGTTGGAGGCCGACCGCCTGCAGTTGTCCAAGGGTCCGGCGGCCGTCCTGCACGCGATCGCCGACCACGTGGTGGACGAATATGTGAGTGTCACGGACTCGGTCCAGTCGGACATCGACCAGGTCGAGGCCGACGTGTTCGCTCCCAACGGAGCCCGTGCGGACGCCGGTCGCATCTACCAGCTCAAGCGCGAACTCCTGGAGCTGAAGCGTGCGGTGGTGCCGCTCGCCCGCCCCGTCCAGGAGCTCGCCACCCGGCCGATACGCGTGGTCGACCCGGAGATACAGACCTACTTCCGCGACGTCTCCGACCATCTGACGCGCGTCGCCGAACAGATCGCGGCTTTCGACGAACTGCTCAACTCGATCCTCCAGGCCCACCTCGCGCAGGTGACCGTGTCGCAGAACGAGGACATGCGGAAGATCACGGCATGGGCGGCGGTCATCGCGGTGCCGACCATGGTCTGCGGTGTCTACGGAATGAACTTCGACAACATGCCGGAACTGCACTGGAGGTTCGGCTACCCCCTGGTCATAGGCGTGATATCCGTCGCCTGTGTCGTCCTGTACCGGGGATTCAGGCGCAACGGCTGGCTCTGAGACGCCCCTCGCCCGGCACGGCCGGCCGGACGAGAGTGCGCCCTCGGGGACGACTGGACATCCGTGTCAGCCGGCCAGGCTCCTCGCGTAGACGCCCTCGACCCAGGCGGCGAGTTGTTCGTCCGTCAGATGCTGGGCCAGGTCCGCCTCGCTGATCATGCCGACCAGCCGCTTGTTCTCGATGACGGGAAGCCGGCGGATCTGGTGCCCCTTCATCTCCTGGAGCACTTCGTCGACATCTGCGCTCGAATCGATCCAGCGCGGTGTGCCCTGGGCCAGGTCTCCCGCGGTGATCTTCGCCGGGTCGTGACCCCTGGCCACGCATCCGACGACGATGTCGCGGTCGGTGAGAATGCCGCAGAGCCGTTCGTTCTCGTCGCTGATGGGCAGGGCGCCCACGTTGAGCTCGCGCATCAGCTGGGCGGCGCGGTCCAGGGTCTCGTGCGCGGGGATCCATTGGGCACCGCGGTGCATGATGTCTCCGGCGGTGGTCATGAAGTACCTCCCAGTGCCGGACGGCCGGCGCGGCGCGGGACGCACCGCTAGTCCCGGCGCCCTCAATTCTCGCCGTGTCGCCGGACGAACGCACCCGGAACTGCGGGATTTCCGGCGACTGCCGGAGCCCCGCCCGCGCGGTGGCCCCGGGATCAGGCGGAGAAGCCGACGACCTTCCGCGGGACGACGCGGATGATCACACGGACCTCGTCGTCCTTCTCCGCCGGGGGGTCGATCCCGAGGTACTTGTGGGAGAGCTCGTACGGGAGTCGCTTGGCGTCGTCGGGGAGGATCTCGGCGGTGCCGCGGATCTCGACCGAGGAGTAGGGGTTGACCAGATCGAAGACGGAGAGGCTGATGCGGGGGTCGCGTCGGAGATTGCGTACCTTCTGGCGTCCGGCGGTCGAGGAGAAGAGGACGGTGTCGCCGTCGCGCTTGATCCACACCACGGAGTTCTGAGGAGCGCCGCCGGGTCCCAGGGTGGCGACGCTGGCGAAGTTCTTGCCGTCGAGGAGGGCGCGGACCGAGTCGTCGAAGGATGCCGGGCTGTCGGCGGAGGTCGTCATGGACCACAGGCTAACTATATGCACGCGCATATAAAAGCCTTTTCGTGTCAGTGGCCGTGCGTGATCGCTCAGCCGTTCCAAGCCGGGCGGCGCGGATCGTCGGCGCGCACCATGAGGTCCGCCGTGGCGCCCGGGTCCACCTCGGCCTCGTAGCGCGCGAAGGCGGGGAGGGTCCACTGCTCCGCCTCGGGGGAACGGCGGCGCAGGGCGCCGGGAGAAAGGAGCACGTGAACGCTGAGGTCGAAGGGGAACCAGTGGCGAAGGAGGAAGGGGCCGTGCATCAACAGGATCCCGCCGGGCGGGAGTTGTACGTAGGGGCTGCGGGTGGCGCGGTCGCTGACCGGGTCCCAGAGGTCGGGCAGCACGCGCCCGTCGCCGTCCGAATCCAGGGGGCCGAAGACCTCGCGCCAGAGGGCGCCGGTGTCGAACCGGCCGTCGTAGTAGCTGTCGGCGTCCTGGTGACCGTATTCGAGGCGGAGCGACGCGGGGCGCAGGAAGCCTTCCGTGCCGACGACGAGCGAGGTCCGGCCGCGTATGCGCAGTGCCTCGGAGACGCGGTGCGCGAGTTCGCCGGGGCGGGCGGCGGGGGCTCCGTCGAAGGCGATGCGCGGCCACGGGCTGCCGTCGTCCGGCTTCAGGTCGAGCAGGCGACCGGCGAGAAGATCGCCGAGCCGTTCCCAGGTGATCGCTTCGAGTCGCACAGAGCCCATGATGCCCCGTGCGGGCGAGGTTCTCGTCGGCCGACGGGGACGGCGGCGGGGCTCCGGGAGCAGCCGATACGGCCCGGGGACCGAGTCGGCCCGGAAGGACGGCATCCCAGCGCATTCCGTACGGGGCGAAGGGGGGAATGAACCGCGTATGGCACCCATGGCAACTCCCGTGCAAGGGACCGGACTTCTCGTCGTCCAGCCGCTCAAGAAGCGGCACTGCGGTGACTGCCGGACCGGACCGCTGGCGCTGCTCGTGCTGGAGGAGGGGACTCCGCGGTGCCTGGACTGTGCCGATCTCGGGCATCTGGTCTTCCTGCCGCGCGGGGACACCGCGCTGACGCGCAGGTCGCGGGAGGGCAGTGCGCTGTGGGCGGTCGTGGTGCGGTTCAACCGGCGTCGTGGCCGCTACGAACGGCAGGGCCTGCTCGTGGAGGAGGAGGCCCTCGCCCGTGCCGAGGCGCGGTGTCTGGCCGACGCGGAGGCGAGGAGGCGGCGCCGGGTGCGGGACGCACGGCGGCGGGAGAGGGAGGACGTGCGGTTCACGGACGCGTTCGCACGGGAGATACGCCGCCTGTTCCCACGCTGCCCGGCCGACCGGGCACGGGCGATCGCGGGCCACGCCTCGGTGCGGGGAAGCGGACGGGTGGGGCGCAGTGCGGCGGGCCGTGCACTGTCGGAGGGGGCGGTGACCGCGGCGGTCCGGGCGTCCGTACGGCACGTGGACACGTCGTACGACCAGTTGCTGATGGACGGCGTGCCGCGCCACGAGGCACGCCACCGGATCGAGGCCGTGGTGGAGGCGCGGCTCGGCGCGTGGCGCGAAGGGGGCACGGTTCGCTCGTGAGCGGGCGTGGCCCCGGCGCACGACGCAAGGGCTCACGGCCCAGAGACCACGGCCGACGGGTCACGGCCCAGAGACCACGGTCCACAGACCACGGCCGACGGGTCACGGCCCAGAGTCCACGGGCCACAGACCACGGCCGACGGGTCACGGCCCACGGCCCGCAGCTCACGTGCCACGAGTCACGGGTCACAGCCCACGGGCCACGGGTCACGGGCCACGGGTCACGGTTCACGGGCCACGCCCCACGGGTCACGGGTCACGGGTCACGGGTCACGGGTCACGGGTCACGGGTCACGGGAGGGAACCCGATCCGTGGCGCACGGGCGCGGCGCGCGTTCTGGACGTTCACGCATGTGCCCGCGCTCCTCGGTGATGGTCACTGTGGACGCAGGGGGCTTCACTTGTGGTGACGGTCGGTGCAAGATCTTTGGTCTCGGGGAC
Source organism: Streptomyces siamensis (assembly GCF_039543605.1). Classification (NCBI taxonomy): domain Bacteria; kingdom Bacillati; phylum Actinomycetota; class Actinomycetes; order Kitasatosporales; family Streptomycetaceae; genus Streptomyces; species Streptomyces siamensis. The sequence goes on from NZ_BAABKB010000026.1 coordinate 55,064, forward strand.
GGGGGGAGTGAACATGATCGATGGACCGTACTTCGTACTGACGGTGCTGGGAGTGCTCGGCTGCGGGGTGGTGGCAGGCGTCTTCTGCGGATTCTCGACATTCGTGATGAGGGGGCTCGCCGACCTGCCGCCCGCGCAGGGGGTGGCCGCGATGAACGCGATCAATGTCGCGGCGGTGCGACCGCCGTTCATGCTGGTGTTCGTCGGCTCTGCGGGGCTGTGTGCCGTGCTCGGAGTGGTCACGTTCGTGCTGCTGCCGGACGACGGGACGGTGGAGCTGCTGCTGGGCAGCGCGCTGTATCTGTTCGGGTCGTTCGGAGTGACGATCGTCGCGAACGTCCCGCGCAACGACGCGCTTCTCAAGCTGGACCCGGGGACGCAGGAGGCCGCCGCGTACTGGCGGACGTACGTGCGGGAGTGGACGTGGTGGAACCACGTCCGCACGGTCGCCTCGGCCGCCGCCGCCGTGTCGTACACGCTCGCCCTGACCTGAGCCCGGGCCCTGGCCCTCCTCCCCCGGACCTTCCGGCTCGGACCCGGGGACGCCGTCCGGACGACCTTGCGAGCGGCCCCCGGACGACCCGGTGAACGGCCCTCGGGGACGCCACCGGACGGCCCCGGGGGCGGCTCCTCACCTGAGCGGCGGGGCTCCTGAAGGGGACGTATCGTGGCGGGAAAGGAGTGCCGCGCGGAGGCCTTGGCGCGTTCACGTGCGCCGGCGCGCGGCGCCCTGCCGGTACGCGTACGCGAGGGAGACGGCCATGGCCGATCCCAAAGGGTTCATGACCACACCGCGCGAGGAGTACCCGCGTCGGCCCATCGAGGAGCGGGTGCGGGACTGGAACGAGGTGTACGTCCCCGGAGCCCTGCTGCCGATCATCAGCAAGCAGGCCGACCGTTGCATGGACTGCGGGGTCCCCTTCTGTCACGACGCCTGCCCCCTGGGCAATCTGATCCCCGAGTGGAACGACCTGGTCTCGCGCGAGGACTGGCGGGCGGCGAGCGACCGGCTGCACGCCACCAACAACTTCCCGGAGTTCACCGGGCGGTTGTGCCCGGCTCCGTGCGAGGCCGGCTGCGTTCTCGCGATCAACCAGCCGGCGGTGACCATCAAGAACGTCGAGGTCGCCATCGCGGACCGAGCCTGGCAGGACGGCTTCACTCCCCCGCGCCCGCCCGACCGGCTGTCCGGGCGGACCATCGCCGTGATCGGCTCGGGGCCCACCGGGCTGGCGGCGGCGCAGCAGTTGACGCGGGCGGGGCACACCGTCGCCGTGTACGAGCGGGCCGACCGGGTCGGCGGACTGCTGCGGTACGGGATCCCCGCGTTCAAGATGGAGAAGCGGCACCTCGACCGGCGGCTCGCCCAGATGCGTGCGGAGGGGACCCGCTTCCGTACGTCGACGGCGATCGGCAGGGACATCCGTGCCACGGACCTGAAGGCACGGTACGACGCGGTGATACTCGCCGTCGGCGCGACGGCCTGGCGTGAACTGGATGTCCCTGGAAGGGAGTTGAGCGGAATCCATCAGGCGATGGAGTACCTGCCGCTCGCCGACCGGGTGTGCGAGGGGGATCTGGAGGTCTCGCCGCTGTCCGCGGCCGGCCGGCACGTGGTGATCGTCGGTGGCGGTGACACGGGCGCGGACTGCCTCGGGACGGCGGTGCGGGAGGGCGCCGCGTCGGTGACCCAGCTCGACATCTACCCGCTGCCGCGGGCCGAGCGTGACGAGGACGTCGAGCCGTGGCCGACGTATCCGAAGATCTACCGGCTCTCGGCCGCGCACGAGGAGGCCGGGGCGCTGGAGACGGCACCCGCGGCGGACGCGGACGCACGGCTGTTCGCCGCGTCCACCCTGCGCTTCGCCGGGGACGCGGACGGGCACGTGCGGGAACTGCACCTCGTCGAGGTCGACGAGCGACGCCGCCCGATCGCCGAGTCGGGGCGCACGCTCCCCGCCGATCTGGTGCTGCTCGCCCTCGGGTTCTCCGGCCCGGACCGCCGGGACGGTCTGATCGACCAGCTCGGTCTCGCCCTCGACCCGCGCGGCACGATCGCGCGCGACGCGGACTTCCGGACCAACGTCCCCGGGGTGTACGCCGCCGGGGACGCGGCCCGTGGCCAGTCGCTCATCGTCTGGGCGATCGCCGAGGGCCGCGCGGTGGCCGCGGCGGTGGACCGTGCCCTGACCGGGACGTCCCGGCTGCCGGCACCGATAGGTCCGTACGACCGCCCCATGACGACGTCCTGACCCCGGGAGCCTGCCGCCCTGTCGCGCCTCCCGCTCAGAGCGCGGGCCGTCCCGTGCCGCGCGCTCGGCGACGCCAGTCTCCCGTCGCCCCGGGGCCGTACCCCGCTCGACGCGGCCCTCTCCCCCGTCGCCCCCCGTCGCCCAGTCGGCCCCGTCGCCCCACCGCGCGGGCCGTGCCGAGCGCGGCCCGACTTCCCTTCGCGCCGCGGCCGGGCCGTGCTCAGCGGCGCTCGTCGGTGCCCGCGACCTTCGCGGTGGACAGCGCCACTCGGTTCCAGGTGTTGATCGTGAGGATCAGGGCCAGGACATGGGCCAGTTCCTGGTCGTCGAAGTGGGCCGCGGCCTGCGCGTACACGTCGTCGGGCACGCCCGCGTCGGCGACGCGGGTGACGGCCTCCGTGAGCGCCAGGGCCGCCTGCTCCCGCGGCGTGAAGAAGTGACGGGCTTCGCGCCACACCGCGACCATGTGCAGCCGGTCCTCACTCTCGCCGGCCTTGCGTGCGTCGTTGGTGTGCATGTGGAGGCAGTAGGCGCAGTGGTTCAGGTGCGAGGCGCGGATCTGGATCAGTTCGACGAGCGCCGGGTCGAGCCCCTCACGGGCCGCCGCGTCGAAGCCGATGAGGGCCCGGAAGACCTTCGGGGCGGACTTCGCGAAGTCGAGGCGGGTGTTTTCGGCCACGACCGCTCCCAGGACGCCGGTGGCGCCGGTCCCTCCGGCCGCCACGGCCGTCTCCGCGGGCCCGGCGGTGTGGGCGGTGGCGGTGCCGGCGGTGGTCGTGTGCATCGTGTTCGTCGTCATGACCATGAATCTACGGACCCGAAAGACCGGCTGTAGGGTTCATTTTCGTGGTGGAATCATGGGTCAATTCGGCGGAGCGGATCGGCGCCGACCTGCACCTGGAGCTGACCGGCTCGGGCGGGCGGCGGGCCGCGCTGATCCGTGCGCTGCGTGAGGCGGTACGCAGCGGGAGGCTCGCCCCGGGCAGCCGGCTGCCGCCGTACCGTTCGCTCGCCGCCGACCTGGGCGTCGCGCGCAACACGGTCGCCGACGCGTACGCCGAGCTCGTCGCCGAGGGCTGGCTGACCGCCCGGCAGGGATCCGGCACGCGGGTCGCGGAGCGTGCCGCGCCGTCGGGCGCCGCCCCGGCACGCGTCCCCAAGAAGGCACCGGCACGCGCGCGTGGACCCCGCCACGATCTGCAACAGGGCACGCCGGACGCCTCGTCCTTCCCGCGCGCGGCATGGCTCGCGTCGTATCGGCGCGCCGTGCAGCAGGCGCCCAACGAGGCTTTCGGGCCCGGGGATCCCGCGGGTCGCGTAGAGCTGCGCGAGGCGCTCGCCGAGTACCTGGCACGCGCGCGTGGCGTCCGTACGGAGCCCGGGCGGATCGTGATCTGCTCCGGCTTCGCGCATGCCCTGCGTCTGCTCTTTCCCCAGGTCCTGCGGGGTCCGCTGGCCGTCGAGGCGTACGGTCTCGGCTTCCACCGGGATCTGCTGGCCGCCGCGTCGGTACGGACCGTGCCGCTGCCCCTGGACGAAGACGGGGCGCAGGTCAGCGAGTTGGGCCGCGAGCGGGCCGTACTGCTCACTCCCGCACACCAGTTCCCGACCGGTGGACCGCTGCATCCGACGCGCCGCACGGCGGTGATCGACTGGGCACGCGCGCGTGACGGGGTGATCCTGGAGGACGACTACGACGGGGAGTTCCGTTACGACCGCAAGCCGGTGGGCGCGGTCCAAGGGCTGGACCCGGAGCGGGTCGTCCACATCGGTTCGGTCAGCAAGAGCCTGTCGCCCGCGTTGCGGCTGGGCTGGATGGTCCTGCCCGAGCGGTACGTCGACCCGGTGCTCGCCGTGAAGGGTGAACGGGAGGCGTGGGCCGGCACGTTGGACCAGCTCACGCTCGCCGACTTCATCGTCTCCGGGGCGTACGACCGCCATGTGCGGCGGATGCGGCAGCGGTACCGGGCGCGGCGCGACCGGCTGGTCGCGGCGCTCGCCGAGCGGGCTCCGCACGTCGAGGTGACGGGGATCGCGGCCGGGCTGCACGCGGTGCTGCGGCTGCCGCCCGGGACGGAGCAGTCGACGGTGAAGGCGGCGGTGTGGCAGGGCATCGCGCTCGACGGACTCGACGAGTTCCGGCATCCCGGGACGGACATGTCCGCGCCGGACGGGCTGGTGGTGGGGTACGCGACGCCCGCGGAGCATGCCTACGCGGCGGCGCTCGACGCGTTGTGCGGGGTGCTGCCGCCGGGCTGACCAGCGGACCGCACCAGCACCCGGGCCGGCCGTGCACTGGCCGGAATATGGCCTCTGGTCGACCAGGAGCGGAACAACGGTGGGATCGTTGGGGACAGGAGGCGTGTCCCTGTCGCGGCCGGCACCGGTGCGACTGTGGCCCGCCCCCATCCTTCGTTCCGCCGTCAGGCGCAGGGCCACCCCCGCGCGTCCCCCCTGTTGGCGGTCGGTCCTGGAGGGTGTTTCGATGACGACGCTCGACGAACGTCATGAGGACGCTGCGCGCGACGGGGAAGCCCTCCGCGGCGGCAACGCGTCCGTACCGCACGGCCTGCGTGCCGTCCCGCTCGACCACCCCGCAGCGACATTGACCCGGTTCGCCGGTTCCAAGGCCGCTCACCTCGCGCGCGCGGCCCGCGCGGGGCTGCCGGTGCTTCCCGGCTTCGTCGTCCCCTGCGGGACCGCGGCCGACACCGAGGGCGCCGCCGGTCCCCTGCCCCTCGGGAGCGCCTGGCACGAGCTCTCCCACGACGGCACCCGCCCCCTCGTCGTACGGTCCTCGTCCCCGCAGGAGGACACCCAGGAGTCCTCCCTGGCGGGCCAGTTCGCCTCCGTGCTGGACGTGCGGGGCCGGGGTGGCTTCGGTGAGGCGATACGGACGGTCCTGGAGTCGGCGCACCGCCCCGACGGCAGCACCGCACCGATGGCCGTGCTCGTCCAGCCGATGCTCGCGGCGCGTGTCGGGGGCGTGCTGTTCGGGGCGGACCCCGTCGAGGGCCGCACCGACCGGATGCTGGTGAGCGCGGTGCGCGGCGGGCCTGACTCGCTGGTCAGCGGTGAACAGCCGGGCACGAACTACTGGTTGAGCCGACGAGGACGCCTGCTGCGGACGGAACCGCCGGAAGGCGCCGTGCCACCGGGAGGTGCGGTACCGACGGCAGGGGCGGCGCCGACGGCTGGTCCGGTGCCGACGGCAGGCGCAGTACCGGTGGCAGAGGAAGCGGCGCCGCCGGAAGAAGCCGCGTCGCAGAAGGAAGCCGCGTCGCCGGTGGAAAGTGCGGTGCCGGTGAAAGGCACGATCCCACCGCCCGGTGCGGTCCTGTCCGACGACGCGGCGCCGCCCCAGAGCCCGCCCCCACGCCCGCCCGGGACAGCGATACCGCCACACGGCCCACGGACGCCCGTGAGCGCGGTACCACCGCAGGGCCGGCCGTCGCCCGACAACCGGGTGCCGCCGCGCCACGCGCCCCCGCCCGCCACCCCCGTACCGTCCGACGGGCCGCTGCTCACATCCTCCGAACTGCGCCGACTGGCCCGGCTCGCCCGCCGTGCCCAGCGGGTCTTCGGCGGCCCCCAGGACATCGAGTTCGGGTTCGACGGGGACGGGCGGCTGTGGTTGTTCCAGAGCCGCCCGATCACGGCGATGGCGGCCCGGCCCCCGCGCCGGTCCCGGCTGCTCGGGCCCGGCCCGGTGGCGGAGACGCTGCCCGGACAGTTGGAGCCTTTGGAGGAGGACCTGTGGTTGGCCCCCATGGCCCGGGGGCTCGCCGCCGCGCTCGACATCGGGGGCAGCGCGCCACGACGGCATTTGCGCACACTGCCGGTCGTCACGGCGGTCGGCGGACGAGCCGCGGCGGACCTGCGGCTGCTCGGGGCCGCGCCCCCGGTCCACCGGCGGCTGGCGTTCCTCAACCCGGCGCCGGGCGCCCGCAGGCTCGCCGCGGCCTGGCGGGTGGGCCGGCTGTCCGCGGCGCTGCCCGGTCTCGCGGTCGACCTCGTCGCGGACGTCGACCGCCGCCTCGCCGAGACACCCTCCCCCTCCTCGCTCTCCTCCCCCGCCCTGGTCTCCGCCCTGCGCTGGGCCCGTACGGCACTGGTCTCGCTGCACGCGCAGGAGGCCCTGGCCGGTGCCCTGCTCCCGGACGGCGGGGTCGACACGGCTGCGGGCGCGGCCCTCACCGCTCTGGCGGACGCCCGCGCCGAGGGCGTCCCGGAGGACCGCATCGCGGTCGTCGAACCGGTGGTCCTGGCCCTCGTGGCGCCCAGCCTGCGCGCGGAACTGCGACTCCCGGGAGCCGCCGACGGGACGCGGCGACACGATCGTGCGGTCAAGTCGGCGGCGGGCGGGACGGGTTCGGCGCACGGGACCGCCCTGCCCGGAACCCCTCTCTCCTCCGGAGCCCCTCTCTCCGACGCGCCTCTCTCCTCCGGAGCCCCTCTCTCCGGCGCGCCCCTCTCCTCCGAAACCCCTCTCTCCGGCGCGCCCCTCTCCTCCGAAACCCCTCTCTCGGGCCCGCCCCTCCGCTACGACCGTTCCTCCCTCGCTTCCCGCTCCGCCCTCCCCTCGCTGCCGCCTCGTGAGTCCTTGCGGCTGCGGGTGCGCTGGGTGCAGGAGTTGCAGGTCCGGCTGGTGCGCGAGGGGGCGCGCAGACCGGCGGTGCGCGGCGGGCTGGGCGATCCGGCGCGGGTCGGGCTGCTGCGGTGGGAGGAGTTCACCGCGGCGCTGGAGGGCGGCCGACTGCCCGGCGACGTGGCGGAACGGCTCCCGCGGGCCGTCTCCGCCCCGCTGCCCGACACCTTCCGGCTGACGGACGGCGGTGTGGTCGTCGCCGAGCGACGGCGGACCGGCGAGACGGACGGGCGGGGCGTCGCCGGTGGGCGCGCGGCCGGCACCGCCTGGGACGGCACCGGGGCACGGCCTCCGGACGCCGTGCTCGTGGTCCGCACCCTCGACCCGGCGCTCGCACCGCTCCTGCCCGGTCTCACGGCACTGGTCGCCCAGACCGGCAGTCCGCTCTCCCATCTCGCCGTACTGGCGAGGGAGTTCGCGTTGCCCACGGTCGTGGGGGCCTCCGACGCGGTACGCCGCTTCCCGCCCGGTTCCCGCCTCACGGTCGACGGCACGACCGGGGACGTGGGGTGCACGCTCGACGGCGCCGTCGACGACGTGCGGGAGCTCCGGTGAGGCGCCTCGCGTACTTCTTCGGGGGTACGGCCGCCGCCGGCGCGGGTGTGTACGTCGTCGTCTACCTGTACCGCTGGCAGTGGCAGCGGGCCATTCTCTGCGGGGTGCTGCTCCTCGTCGTCGAGGTGATGCTGCTGGGGATCGTCCTGCTCGGGCGGCTCTCGCGGATCGAGGAGCGGATGCGGGAGAGCGACCGGCGCCAGCGGGACGTGCTCGCCCGGCTCCGCCAGGACCGGGAGCCCGCGGGTGGTGAACGGTTCCGCTGGCTGGAGGACCCCGGCAGCCGTTCCTACGTCTTCGTGCCCGTGCTCATGGTCACCGGTGTCCTGCTGTCCGGGCTCGCCTGGCTGGTCCAGCGGATCGCGTCGGTCACCGCGCGCCCCTCGGCCGAGCGGCGGCTCGCCGGGCGGCTGGCCGTCCTGGCCGCACCCGATCCGGCGGGCACGGCCGACCTGGACGATCTGCCACGCGTGGGCGCCCGGCGCGGGCGGCGCGGGACCGTACGGCTGCTCGCCGTCGGGGTCGTCGGTGCCGTCCTGCTCGCTGCCCTGGTCGGCGGGCTCGCCGAACTCACGCAGACCCGCGAGGAGCACGTGAACGAGCAGGAGGCGACCTCCGTGCTCGTCCGGGTCGACATGCGCGGACAGGGAATGACGCAGCAGCGACAGGCCCTCGCGGCGCACCAACTGTGGGAACGCTGCCGGGACTCGACGTCCGCACCGCTGAACCGGGCCACCCTCGGCAGTCTCGGCGACGGCCTGTACGCCGGTGTCGTACGCCCGGCACTCACCGACCACGACCGCATGCGGCTGACCGGTTGCCTGGAGGACACGAGCATCGACCGTGCCCACCTCACGGTCGTCGGCGTCGGTGACGCGGACGCCGACGACGACTGAGCTCGGGACAACGCCCTTGCCACCGGCCCGGGTTACGATGCCAAGGCGCCCCTCGTCCCCGAGCATCCCGGGTCGCCCATGGCTGTCGCCTCCGCTCCACCGCCCCACAGCGCCGTGCCCACGTGCCGATCGCCGCGATCGGCACGATCCCGCAGATGGCTCCGCACCGGCCTGCGCACACTCGTGGGCCTCACCCTCGGCTATCTCGCCCTGTGGGCCACCGGCGCGCTCGGCATCCTTGCGCTGTCGTACTGGGCCCGTGAGGAGACCCCGCCGCCGGAGGGCGCGTACGCGGTACGGGGCATCCGGCATTTCCAACCCGTCGACGCCCGGCGTACGTTGTGGCGGGGCGGCGCGCCGTCGCCCGACGGGTACCGGGCGCTCGCGCGACGGGGCTTCAGCACCGTCGTGGACCTGCGCGCCGAGGATCTCACCGCGGCACAGCTCGCCCGGCCCCACGAGGCCGGGCTCGATGTGGTGCGCCTCCCCGTCCGTGACGGACAGACTCCGACGCCGCGCCAGGTGGAGCGTTTTCTCCGGGTCGTCGGCGAGGCCCCAGGGCCGGTGTTCGTGCACTGCGGCGCGGGCGTGGGGCGCACGGGGGTCATGGTGGCCGCGTATCTCGTGCGGACCGGTCAGGAGTCGGCACCGGCGGCGGTCAGACGGAACCTCGCGGTCGGACCGCCGTCGGTGGAGCAGATCTACTACGGGCTCAGCCTGGGACGGGACCGCGCGGACCAGCCGCCGTTGCCGGTGGTCGCCGTGAGCCGGCTGGTGGACGCCCCACGGCGTATGTGGTCCCGGCTGTGACCCCTCTCCGCGGGCCGTGGCGCGTCGCGCCACGACAGGGGTGCGACCGGCAGGCGTCCAGTCCGCCGAAGGGTGCCGACCAGTGGGTATCTGGTGTCTGCCGGTGAATGTCGGGTGTCGACCAGCGAGTGTCGGATATCGGGTGTCGGGTGTCGGGTTCAGATAAGTCGCAAGGCCCTCTGAGGAATCGGAAGACAGAGGAAGTCCGGAAACGTCAAGTCATCGTGGAATCAAGGCAGATCAAGAAAACGGAGAACGAGCAGAGGACCGGGAACGGGCAGAAGCCAGGCCGCACGTGCCTCAGGACAGCAGGAAGTCGGCCTCCCCCGCCTTCGCGCCCTGGATGAACGCGGTGATCTCGCCGGGCGTGTAGATCAGCGCGGGGCCGTCCGGATCCGCCGACTGACGGACCGCGATGCGGCCGTCGGCGAGTTTCATCGCCTCCAGGCAGTTGCCGCCGTTCCCGCCGCTCCACGGCTTGTGCCAGCCCTCGCTGCCCAGTTCACGGGCGGGCATCCCGTTGTAGATGCGCACGTTGCCTATTGCGGGCTTGATGCGTTCCATTCACAGCTCCTTGCGGAGATCACGGAGGATCTCCTTCGTGCGATGTGCCGTAGCGGCCTGAGCCGCCATGCGGTCCATGACCTCGAGATGGGTCGCCACCTCTGAGCGCGCGTCCAGGTAGACGGCGCCGGTCAGGTACTCGCTGTAGACCATGTCCGGGAGTTCCGGCATGGCGAAGCGGAACAGCACGAAGGGCCCGTAGGTGCCGGGGTGCGGGCCCGAGGAGAACGGGATCACCTGCAACGTCACATGGGGCAGTTTCGTGGCCTGGAGCAGCTTGTCGATCTGGGCGCGCATCACCTCGGGGCCGCCGATGGGACGACGCAGGGCCGTCTCGTCCATCACGGCCCAGATCCGGGGTGCGTCCTCACGAGTGAGCAGATCCTGGCGTTGCATGCGCAGCGCCACATGGCGCTCGATGTCCTCCGGCTGGGTCTGGCCGACGGCCCCCGCCTTGAGGACGCCGCGGGCGTAGTCCTCGGTCTGCAGCAGCCCGGGCACGAAGTGGGGTTCGTACGAGCGGACGAGGGCGGCGGCGCCCTCCAGGCTGACGTGCATGGAGAACCAGTCGGGCAGGATGTCGTGGAAACGCTGCCACCAGCCCGGCTTGTTGGCCTCCTCGGCGAGTTGGACGAAGGCCTCGGCCTCCTCGTCGCCGACCCCGTACGACTTCAGCAGGAGCTGGAGGTACGGGATCTTGAGGGAGACCTCGGCCGTCTCCATGCGGCGGACCGTGGCGGGCGCGACGCGCAGGATGCGGGCCGCCTCCTCGCGCTTGAGACCCGCGCGTTCCCGCAGGTCCAGCAGGCGCCGGCCGAGGACGACCTGGCCCACCGTCGGCGCGGACCGCGGTTCGCTCACGCCCCACCTCCACTGTGTCCGGACAGGCCGGGCGGCGCCGTCCGGGGTCTCTTCGACTGATCCCAACTGGCGCCGCTCGACGTGCTGTTGCGAGCAGTGTGCCACGCGCCCTCACCGAGTCACACGGCACTCTGCAATTTTCAGAGTGACACTTGCCAAGTGTTCACGTCGGGGCGATAGTGGCAAGCGTGACTCCGTCCGCGCCGTTAGGAACAGACGCCGCCGAAGACCGGTCCGGTCTCCGCGCCGCCGCAGGGCTCCGCCCCGGCGCGGCTGCCGAGCGCCGGTTCCGTTTCGAGCTGTCCGCACACCCGGGCTCCGTGGCTCAGGCAAGACGCCTGACCCGTGCCCGCCTGACCCGCTGGGCGGTGTGCGAGGACACGTGCGACACGGCGGCCCTCGTCGTCTCCGAGCTGGTCACCAACGCGATCGTCCATGCCGCCGGTGAACGGGTCGTCTGCGAGCTGCACGACGGCGACGACCTCGTGCGGATAGCCGTGCGTGACGAGGGATGCGCTCCGGGTGAGCCGCACCCCTCCCCCCAGCGGCCCGAGGAGGAGCACGGGAGGGGATTGCTCCTCGTCGCGGCCATGTCCAGGGCCTGGGGGGCCCAGGACACCGGCCCCGGCCTGCTGGTCTGGGCCGAGCTGGAACGAGCGGCCGGGTCCGAGCACGCGACGGGCTCCGAGCACGGGGCCGGGGCCGGGCGGACGGCGCACTCCGAGCATTCGGCCCAGTCCGAGCACGCGCCAGGTTCCGGCCAGTCGGCACGTTCCGAGCACGGGACGGCGTTCGAGCCGCCGGTGGAGTACGACCGGCCGGCCGGAGGCGACCACTCGGCGGGCATCGAGCGCACCGCGGCGCGGGAGCACTCGGGCACCGGCCGGGAGCGCGTGACGGTGCCGCGCCAGCCCACGGCCGCGACGCCGCGGCCGTGCACGGCCGGCCGGCCCCGCGTGGACACCGAGGTCCGGTCGGACCTGGGCTGGAGCGCCAAGAAGCCCCCGGCCGACGGCCGGGGTTCCGGGACCGAGGCGTCCTGGGGAACGGGGACCGCATGGGCGTGAGGGGATCGTCGGCGACGGGGCCCTCGGCACGGGTCCTGAGCCTGGACACGCTGGTGCGCGTGAGGCGCGCGCGGCCGGGGTCCGGGCAGCCGAGGCGTCTCCTCGTACCGGAGGGCATGACGGTGCCGCTGGGCTGCGACGCCGTGTCGGTGCCGGCCCGGCTCGGCCCACTGCTGCTGCCCCGGCTGCCCCGGGTGGGCTGCGTCTACGCCGACGGGGCGCACTGGTGGTGGATCGTGCCCTCGGATTCCGATGTCGCGCTGGAGTGGCCCGCGCCCGCGCACTACGCCACGGGGGCGGTCGTCGTGGACGCGCCCGCCGAACCCGGCCTGATCCACCGGCCGGAGGGAACTGTTCCGTACACCCCGCCGATCCCCCTCTACCTGGCCGTCTGCCGGGTGACGGGGACGACACCCGTCTGGTCGCGTCCGATCAGCGCGTGAGGCCCCGCCCCTGACCGAGGCAGCGGGACGTCCGCCGAGGGCCGCCGGCCACAGGCCGAGGACACGGGGCACGCAGGTCAGGGGCCGTCGGTCATCGGCGGCGGTCGTGGGGCGCACGGAGCGCAGACCGGCTTCCGGCTGAGCGCGCGCAGGGTGACGACCCGGCGCCCGGCCGAGGGCGCACAGGGTGGCACCCTGCACCCGGCCGAGGGCGCGAGCGCCGCCCGGGGCCCGTACGGCCTGTCCGAAGTGCGCCGGTCGCCGCAAAACCCCGCTGCCGCCATGGGTGGAGCGCTGCGTTCCTGGGCATTGCACCGTTCGTGCGTTCTCGGGGGAGGCCATCGGTGGAGAATCCCGCACGGAAGAAGAACGGCGACGCCGACGAGCCGCCGCCGTCCGACTCGGAACATCTGCTCTTCGGCGGCCCGCTCCGGTACGACATGGGCTGGTCACAACACTCCGACGCGTTCCTGGAGTTGAACTTCCGCGCGATGGTGACGCGGCTGCCGTCACTGCTCGCGTCCAGCTTCCGGCTCGCCTGGCAGGCGGACCCGCGCGCCGCCCGGGTGGTGCTGGCCGCCGAGCTGGCCCGCGGCGGAGCCCAGGCCGTCAGCCTGCTCGCGGTCAACAACGTGCTGGGGCGGCTGATGGCGGGCGGCCCGGTCGAGGACCGGCTGCACGGCGCACTCCCGGCGCTGGTCACGGTCGCCGCCGTGATGCTGGTCGCCGCACTGCTGCGGGCCGCGTCGACGTACGCCACCGGGCGTCTGGAGCCGAAGGTGGAGCGGGTGGCGACCGAGCTCTACCTGGAGCGGGCCGCGGCGGTGGAACTGTCCGCGATCGAGGACGACGCCTTCCACAAGCTGCTGGACACCGCGCAGTACGGCGCCCAGTCCGCCCGCCGCATGATCAGCATCGCGACCCGGGTCGTGAACGCGCTGATCTCTCTGTGCGCGGCCGCAGGTGTCCTGACGGTGCTGCACCCGGCGCTGCTGCCGTTGCTCGTCACGATGACGCTGCCGAGTGCCTGGAGCGCCCTGACGAACGCCCGGCGGCGCTACGAGTCGTTCCACACCTGGGTGCAGCACGCCCGCGCCGGGCATCTGATCAGCAGTCTGCTCACCGAGCCGGCCGCGGCTCCGGAGATCCGGGTGCACGGTGTCGGGCCGTTCCTGCTGCGGCACTTCCGCTCGATGTCGGAGACCGCCGAGGCCGAACAGGCTCGCCTGGCACGGCTTTCGGCCCGCACCGGGCTGATCGCCGCCGCCTGGACGGGACTTGCCACGGTGGCGACGTACGCGACGCTGGGCGGGCTGCTGCTCGCCGGGGCGATGGCGCTGTCCGTCGCGGGGACGGCCGTGATCGCGATCCGCACCGGTTCGGCGAGCCTCGACACCCTCGTCCTGGAGATCAACTCCCTGCACGAGGAAGCCCTGTTCGTCGGCGATCTGCACCGCCTGTACGTGGAGGCGGCCGAGCGTGCGATCCCGGTGGGCGGCGATCCGCTGCCCGAGCGCCCGCGGGAGATCCGCTTCGAGAACGTCACGTTCACCTATCCGGGCGCATCGTCCCGGCCGGCGCTCGCGGACGTGACGCTCACCGTGCCGCTGGGCAAGATCGTGGCGCTCGTCGGCGAGAACGGCTCGGGCAAGACGACCCTGGTGAAGCTGCTCGCCGGGCTGTACGCACCCGAGAGCGGCCGCATCCTGTGGGACGACGTGGACGCGGCGACCGCGGACCGGCATCAACTCGCCGAGCGCATCGCGATGGTGGCCCAGGACTTCAAGCGGTGGCCCTTCACGGCCCGTGTCAACGTGGCGATCGGCCGTGCCTCGGCACCGCTGACCAGGGAGCGCGTCACGGCGTCGGTCGCCGAGGCGGGGGCCGAGGAGGTCGTGGCCGACCTCCCGCGAGGGCTGGACACGCTTCTGGCCCGCGGTTTCAGCGGCGGCCACGAACTGTCGGGCGGGCAGTGGCAGCGCCTCGGCATCGCCCGGGCCGCGTACCGGCGCGGCACCATCCTGATCGTGGACGAGCCGACGGCGGCGCTCGACGCCCGGGCCGAGCTGGAGGTCTTCGAGAAGATCCGGGCGCTGGCGGGCACCGGGCAGACCGTCATCCTCATCACGCACCGGCTGGCGTCGGTGCGCCACGCCGATCTGGTCCATGTGCTCGACCAGGGCCGTCTCGTGGAGTCGGGGAGCCCGGACGAGCTCCTGGCGACGGGCGGCGTCTACGCGGAGTTGTACTCGCTCCAGGCGGAGCAGTTCGCGGCACGGGTACCGACCGGGGAGGCCGGCTGACGCGGAGCGGGTGCCGCCCCGGAGGCCGGCCGACCCGGCGCGCCGTCACGTCCCGTCACTCCACGGACTCGCCACCGCGCACGACGACCAGGAACGCGTCCGTGGCGAGGTCCATCACGACCTCCGCCGCCTGGCCCTCCTGGCGGCGCGCCTGTGCGAACTCCTCAGCGGGCCACGAACCGCGCGGCCCACCGGCGGGAAAGCGCTCCAGCACCGTTCGCCCGTTCACCCTGCACCTCCATGTCGCGCTCTACTCGAAGAGTTAAACGCCCGGCATGGGGTCGGCGGCTCGGGAAGTGACGGTACTGAGACATTGCCGACACTCGGTTGTGGGTGCCGCGTGACGGATCTGACGATTCCGGTCACTCCTGGTCACCGGCGGTGTCGATGCGGACCGGTCCGGTCAGTCCTCGTACTCGTCGTGGTAGCGGACGCGTGCGCTGCCCGCGGGCGCCCCCAGAGAAGACGCCCGCCCCTTGGGCTCCTCCCACTCCTCCTGCCGGCCGAGGGCCGTGAGGTCGAGAAGGCTGGTCGTGGAGCCCAGCCCGTCGAGGCCGCGTTCGTAGGTGGAGTACGTGTGGAAGACACGGTCGCGGTCGCGCAGGAAGCAGCTCATCCCCGGGCGCTCGTAGGGCTCGCCGCTGCCGTCGCCCGCGTCGCCGGTGAAGGACACCTGGAAGTCGTGGTTGAAGTCGCTCTCGTACGACGAGTACCAGGGCACCGTCCAGCCCATGCGGGCCTTGAAGGGCAGGATCCTGGTGTACGGCGCCCTGGACACGGCGGCGAACTCCGAGCCACGGGCCCGCAGATGGGCGAGGTGCCCGATCTGGTCGAGGAAGGCCGAGCAGCTGCGGCAGCCCGCGTCCCACTCGGGCGCGAACATGAAGTGGTAGACCACCAGTTGTTGCCGCCCGCGGAAGAGGTCGAGCAGCGTCGCCTTCCCGTCGCCGCCCTCGAACACGTACTCCTTGTCGATCTCGACCATCGGCAGTCCGCGCCGCTCGGCGTTGAGCGCGTCACGCGCGCGCGTGGCGGCCTTCTCCCGGACCAGCAGTTCCTCGCGCGCGGCGCGCCACTCCTCGCGCGAGACGATCCGCGGAAGCGTCATGTGCTCCTCCTCGCAACAGTGCCTTCTCTGTGCTGACCGGCGGGAGAAGCAGAACTCATCGGCGTATCGGGGAGATTTTTCGTCGGTGCGTCGCCACGAGCGTGAGCGGCCCCCGGGCACACCGGGCGGATCAGGTGTCGTACGCCTGGATCCGCCTGCCGTGGCTCCGGTCGAGGAGCGCGGGCAGCCGCTGCCCCAACTCGGCGACCGTGGCGGGCAGATCGATCGTGAGCAGGCGCCGGTCCCGCATCAGTACCCGCCCGTCGACGACGGTCGTGCGCACGTCGGCGGAGCGGGCGCTGTGCACGAGCGTGGCCGCCAGGTCGTGGACCGGCTGGGTGTGCGGTCCGCTGAGGTCGACGAGGACGATGTCGGCCGGGCGTCCCGGGGCCAGGCTGCCGATCCGCTCCCCCAGTCCGACGGCCCGTGCGCTCTGCAGCGTCGCGTGGTGCAGGGCCTGTCGGGACGTCAGCCAACGGGGGTCGCCCTCGGCCGACTTCTGCACGAGCGAGGTGAGCGCCATCGACTCCCACACGTCGAGCGAGTTGTTGGAGGCGGCGCCGTCCGTGGCCAGGCCGACCGGGACGCCGATCTCGCGCAGCGCCCGCACGGGCGTGGGGCCCCAGGCGAATTTGAGGTAGCCGCGCGGGGCGGTGGCGACGGCGATCCGCCCGGGCGCGTCGCGCAGCACGGGAAGGTCACGCTCGACGATGCCCGTACCGTGCGCGATGAGCACGTCGTGGTGGAGGAGCCCGGTGCGTTCCAGCACCTCGATGGGTGTCACACCGTGGCGGGCCAGGCTGGTCTCGGTCTGGGCGCGGCTCTCGGAGGCGTGCAGGTGCACGGGAAGCCCGTGGTCGCGGGCGAGTTCGGCGGTGGCGGCGAGGTCGGCGTCGTCCACCGTGTAGGGGGCGTGCGGTGCCAGGGCGGTGGTGATGCGGCCGTCGGCGGCGCCGCGGTGGCGCAGCGCGAACTCCAGTGACCGCTCGCGCCCTTCGGGCCCCTGCGAGGAGAAGAAGGCCTCGCCGAGGTGTGCGCGCAGCCCGCTCTCCGCCACCACCGCGGCGACGGCGTCCATGGAGAAGTAGTGGTCGGCGAAGCAGGTGACCCCGCCGAGGATCATCTCGGCGCACGCCAGCCGCGCGCCCAACTCGACGTCCTTCGCGGTGAGGTTGGACTCGATGGACCAGATGTGGTCGTTGAACCATTCCTCCGCCGGCAGGTCCTCCGCGACTCCGCGCAGGGCGACCATCGGCGCGTGGGTGTGGCAGTTGATCAGTCCGGGCATCGCCACCTGGCCGCGGCCGTCGATGTGTTCGACGGCGTCCGGGCGGGGCAGACCGCCGCCGGTGACCGTCTCGATGACGCCTCCGCGTACGACGATCGAGGCGTCCTCGACGAATCCGGCCTCCTCCTGGTCGTCGTGCACCAGCGCGGTGCATCCGGTGATGACGAGATCGGCGGGCGTGGGTGTTCCACCGGGCCGGGTCATTACGTCACCGTACGACGGCGTCGTGCCGTCGGGGGACGTGAACCGCGCATCCCGTACGAGCTCTGTCGCGACGGCGGACGGGCGAGCACGCTGGCGTCACCACCGTCGCCCTCGGTGCGTGTCACCACTGTCGTCCTCGGCGCGCGTCACCGCCGTGGTGCTCGGTGGGTCCGTCGCCCCGGTGTACGTCACCACCGTCGTCACCGGTGCGCTTCAGCCCGTCTCCGCGCGCGTCGGCGCGCCTTTCGGAAGGAGCCCGCATGCTCCTCGGCACGTGGAACCTGGAGAACCTGTACCGGCCCGGCGGCCCCTTCGGGCCGCCGGACAAGGCCGCGTACGAGTCGAAGCTCGCCGCCCTGGCCGGCGTCGTCGACGGACTCGATCCCGAACTGCTCGGTGTGCAGGAGGTCGGGGACCCGGACGCGCTCGCGGACCTGGCCGACATGCTCGACGGCGACTGGCAGGTCACCGTCTCCGAGCACCCCGACGACCGGGGCATCAGGGTGGGCTTCCTCAGCCGCGCGGCCCCGCGGGTCGTCGCCGACACCGTCGCCTTCCCCTCGAAGCTGCGCCCCGTGCAGGCCGACGACAGCGGTGGCACGGCCGCGCACGCGGGCCGCGGCTTCCTCGCCGTGGAGGTGTCCACGGGTGCGCTGACCCTCACGGCGGCCGTCTGCCATCTGAAGTCGAAGCTGCTCTCGTACCCCGGCGGGCGGTTCCAGCCGCGCGACGAGGGCGAGCGGGCCCGATACGGCGCCTACGCCCTGTACCGGCGCGCCGCCGAGGCAACGGCGCTGCGCGCGCTGGCCGACGAGCTCCTGGCCGGAGAGGGCCGCACCCGGGACGTGGCGGTGCTCGGCGACCTCAACGACGAGGTGCAGGCGGCGACCACGCAGATCCTCCTCGGCCCGCCCGGGTCCGAGATCGGCACCTCGGGGTACGACCGTCCCGACGCGGGCGACGGGATGCGCCTGTGGGACGTCGCTCCGCTCATCCCCGCCGACCGGCGCTACTCCCGTGTCAGTTCCGGGCGCCGTGAACTGATCGACCACATCCTGGTCAGCCACCACCTGGTCCACCGGGTCACCGCGGCGGGCACGGGCCTGCCGGACGAGCAGCGGCTCCGGCTGCCGTCGGTGGCCGCGGACCCGGTCGAGCGACGCGGTGCGCCGGGGTCCGACCATGCGCCGGTGTGGGTGCGCGTGCGGACGTGACCGGTGCGCCGGCCGCTCCCGACACGGGGGCCGGCGGCTGAGGACGGACGGTCGCACCGCGCCGGGGCTACACCGCGATCGGGACCTCGGGGGCGGGCCCCGGCGCCCCGTGCGCGTCCAGGCCGGCGCGTTCCCGGCGTTCGGCCAGCTCGTCGAGGAGTTCGACGAGCCGGCCGGTGTGCCGGGGGGTGAGCCGCCCGGTGTCGTCGAGGTGCACGGCGCACGCCGTGGTCGTGTCGACGAGCCGCTCCAGCGTGGCCGCCACCTCGTCGGTCCCCTCGGCGTGCCGGGCCAGGGCGGGGAGTTCGGCGGCGGCGAGGTCGATCGCGGTGCGGGCCTCGGCCAGCGTGCGATACGCCTCCCGCCGCAGGACCCAGCGCCCGGCCCGGACGTCGGCCGCACCGCCGCCCGGGCCGCTCCTGTCCGCCGCTGCCTCTCCCCCGCCCCCGTGCCGGCCTTCGCCGGGTGCTCCGTGCTCGCCACGGCCGTCGCCCCGCCGTCCCGCGTCCGCGTCCTGTCGTCCCGTCTCCTCGGCCCGGCCCTCGTCGAGGACGTGTGCGAGATAGGCCCCGGCGGCCCGTTCGGCACGCCGGAGCCGTGCCCGCACGGTCCCCCCGCGCTGCCCGGGCATCGGCAGATGGCCCACGAGGAGCACGATCGCGCAGGCGAGCAGGGTCTCGCCGAGGCGGCTCCAGGAGGCCTGCGGTTCCCCTCCCAGCATCACCAGGGCGAGGACGAGGACGGTGACGACGGCGGTCTGCGCGGCGAAGTGCCGGGTGGCGACGGGGAGGAGGGCGCCACTGACCGCGACCAGGGCGACGAGGCCCTCGGGCCGCGGCAGCAGGGCCGCGAGCCCGGCGAAGGCGACGGCGCCGAGCACCGTTCCGGCCGCGCGGCACAGCACGCGCGAGGCGAGCGGCCCGAGGTCGGGCTTGACGAGGAAGACGGCGGTCGCGGGCAGCCAGTACCAGTGCGCGTGGTGGCCGTACCAGTGGGCCTGGTGCAGGGCCTGCGCGACGGCCGCGCCGGCACCGAAGCAGAGGGCGACGCGGATCCCGTATTCGCGTCCGGCGGAGCCGAGAACGGTGCGTGCGGTGGAGGCGAATGTGCGCGTCCGGGTGTGCAGGTCGCCGCCCTCCGCCCGGTCGAAGGCCTCGGCGGCGTGCAGGAGGGCGTTGTCGAGGGCGCGCAGGGCGGGCGCGGTGCGGTCGGGGGCGGGCAGCGGGCCGGTGTGGGTGTTGCCCCGTACGGCGTCGGCGAGGCGCCGGGGCCCCGCGGAGGCGCGGGCGGATCCGGCGTCCCCGGACCAGGCGAGCGCGGTCGCGGCCTCGGCGAGCGGCAGCGCGGCGGCGTACTGCGCGTGCAGCCGCCGCTCGGCCGCGGAACTGGCGTAGCGGCGCAGCCGGGGTCCGGCGAGTGCGTCCTGCGCGTGGTCGAGCGCGGCGGTGAGGGCGACGCGGCGCCGGGGCGCCTCCGGCCCGCCGGCGGCGTCGAGCAGGTCGGCGATCGCGTCGTAGACGGTGCCGACGGCCGCGCGCTCCCCGTCGAACCGGTAGTCGCCCGCGGTGGCGCCGGGGGTCGGCAGCGCGAGCCGCAGCAGGAGCAGCCATCCGGCGCCGGCGAGGAAGAAGAGGGCGCGCTGCCATCCCGGTTCGGGCAGCGGCATCCCGGCTCCGATGGCGCAGGCGACGAGCAGCTGGGTCCCGGCACCGGAGGCGACGGGCCCGACCGCGCTGACGGCTCCGGCGACGAGCCCGAGCCCGGTGAGGAGGACGGTGAGCGCGACCGCTCCCATGTGCTGTCCGGCGTACGACCCGACGAGCAGGCCGGCGGCTCCGGCCAGGGCGGGCATCCCGAGCCTCCTGACGGCGGCGCGCCTGCTGCCCGGCCGGTCGTTGATGCCGGCGAGCATGGCGCCGAGGGCTGCGAGGACTCCCGCGGAGACGTGCTGGGCCGGCACGGCCACGAGGAGCAGGGGTCCGGCGGCCAGTGCGCCGCGCACGACGGCGCTCCAGGGAACGGGCCCGCGCTGCGTGCGCAGGGCGTGGGCGAGCCAGGGCGGTGGGGTGAAGCCGGGGCGGGACACGGGGCTCCTGTCGGCGAGGGCGGGCATGTGCTGGCTGCCTTCGGGCGACGTCGGCCGGGCGGTGTCGTTCCCACGATAGGCCGTCTCGCGTACGGGAACGGAACGTAGGCATTTCCGCGGTGTGACGACGTGCGGGAATTCCGTGTCCCTCATGAACGCGGTCGGAAGGAAACGCCTGCGGTGGGAAACCGGAGCGGGCGGAAAGACGCGTGGAACCTCCGGACGCGGAGCGGGCCCGAGGGCGTAGCCGGCCCCCGGACCCTGTGATGCCGCCCATTTCGCACACCGGACCCCGTGCGGACCAGGTCAGTCGTTATGTCGCCGCGTCCTGCCTTTGGACCACCACGCATCGAGCTGCGCGGGCCGGACTTGAACCGGCATTTCGACGTACTGGGGCCTGGGCCGTTCGATCCGGTGATCGGCGGCGAATACTGAGTCTGGAGCAAGAGTCTGAGATTGACCGCGCCCCGTCCCTGACATCTGTGGCGGGTACGGAACGCTCATCACGACAAGCTTCAGCTTCAGCTTGCGCTCCTCGCGCACCCCGGCCGTACTGAGCCGGCCGGGGAGTTGGGAGGCTACCCGAAGAGGTAGCCGAACACGGCGTCCCCGATCCGCTGGTCGACGACGTCGACGCCGTTCGCCTCCTCGCGGGCGAACTTGACGGCCTGCTGCAACTTCTCCACGCGGTCCAGGAGTTCGTTGACCCGTCGTGCGGGAAGGGCGCCGGAGAACTTCACGGTCGTCCAGTACCCGACGTGCACGTCCTCGTAGTACACCTCGACCTGGGCCGGGTGCTTCTCGGTGGCCTCGGCCTTGACGTGGTTCCGGGGCACCTTCTTCGTACGGACCGTCCGCACGGGCTCGGTCTTCCAGGCATCTGTGGACGGGTCCTGCGCCCACGACTCGGACGCGTCGAGAACGGGCAGTTTCCGCACGAAGGAATTGAGATCGGTGAGCTGCTTCTCCAGGAACAGCAGATAGGACACGGGTACGTCGGCGACGAGTACGCGCCCGTCCACCTTCACGTCCGCGCGGGCCGTGCAGTTGGCCCAGTCCTTGGTGGCGGTCACGTCGAACAGCCGCGTGAGGGTCGCCGCGGTGTCCCGCAGTACGTCCTCGGCCTTCACCTGCACCCGGGTCGACTCGGGCGGCAGGTGCTCGCCCTCCTCGTCCTTCGGCTGATAGGTCCGCGATATCCCGGCCAGGAGAGCCGGCTTCTGGAGCCCGTGATGAGCAGCCGTCAGGTCCTGATGGGACTTGGACTTGACGCCCTTCTCGACTGCGATGATCTGGTTGAGTTTCGCCACGCCCGGAACGGTAACAGCGGCAACCGGTCCTTTTCGAAGCATTATTCGAGAGCGTCGCGCTGGGCACGGGAATGCCATTCGCCGAGCCGGCGGGGACGAGGAAACGGAACGGCCGCACGCGCGTGTTCGGCGACCTGCCACCGCGGGCGGGTCAGCCTTCCCGGAGATTCCGGTGGCGGTGGCGGGTCGGTGGATGGTCCAGGCCCTCCGCCGCGCTGAGGAGTTCGCCCGGCGGTGCGGCGTGCAGGAGCTTGCCGGCGGCCGTGCGGAAGGCGCGCAGTTCTGCTCGGGCGGTGGATTCGTGGGCGGTGTGGAAGGTCTCGTTGAGGGCGCGGGGGTAGGTGTAGGCGGCGAAGGAACGGACCAGCCGGGCCGGGACTGCTCGACGGCCCTCGCGCCAGGCCCTGGCCGACTCCACGCCGCTCAGGCGGAGTTCGGTCAGGTGGTGCGCGGTGAGCGGGCCCGGCAGTCCGGCCGTCCAGTACGGGGGCGTGGCGCGGCGTCCGGCGGGGACGTGATGAACGGTGCGGGACATCAGAGACCTCCACCGGGACCGCCGCACCCTCCGGGGCAACCCGGCCGGAAGTCCGCGCCGAGGAACCGCACGAGGAGGGAGCGGGAGGTGCGCATCGGGTCAGGATGCGGGTGGTGCGGCCGGGGTGTCGAGCGAAATTCGGATGCGGGGCCCGGGCGTCCCGCCGCATCATCGGCGGGTCGCCCGCCGACGACGGACCGGGCCGAGCGGGCCCGGCGTCGACGACCCCTTCAGGAGCTCCCGTGGTCCAGCGCGTCACCGTCCCCACCCTCTTCGCACCGCCCGTCTATGCGCACGCGTCCGTCGTCGAGGCGGGGACGAAGCTGGCGTTCCTCGCCGGGTCCGTGCCCCTCGACGCCGACGGGAAGATCGTCGGCGAGGGCGATCCCGTGCGGCAGGCCCGGCAGGTGCTGGCCAACCTGGACGAGCAACTCCGCGCGGTCGGCAGCGACATGGCGCACGTGGTGTCGACCGACGTGTACGTCGTGAGTGGCGAGCCGGCGGTGCTGTCCGCCGTGTGGGACGTCGTCGAGGCGTCCGGGCTGAGCATCGGCCCGCACTCCTCGACGCTGCTCGGGGTGGCCTGCCTCGGGTACACGGGGCAGCTGGTGGAGATCACCGCGACCGCCGTCGTGCCCTAGGCCGGCCCTGCCCGGCCGTTCCCGCCTGCCCAGCGACGCCTGGAACGGCGGGACGGGCCCGGCCGGGTTCGGGACCGGGCAGGCCGGACACCGCTCCGGACCGGCGTCCGCTCCCGCACCGCTGGGCCGCGGGGGACGACGCGGGGACGGCGTCACATCGGGGCCGGAGCGGCGTCGGGATCGGGACCGGGGCCGGGATCGGGGCCTGTGTCGGGGCGTCCCCACACCCGCCGCTTCGGCAGCGGTCGTGCGAATCCCCCCGCCCGGCTCGTCCGCAGTCCGAGCTGCACGAGGGACTCGGCCAGTTTGACGGCCGCGGCGACCCCGTCGACCACCGGCAACCCCAGCTTCTCCCCCACCGCCCGCTGGAGTCCCGTCATGCCGGCACAGCCGAGGACCAGTACCTCGGCCCCCGCCTCACGGGCCCGCTCGGCGGCGGTGACGAAGGCCTCCTCGGTGCGCCGGTCGTCGCCGAGGTCGAGCACGCCGAGGCCGGTACCGACGACGGCGGCGCAGTTCTGGGCGACACCGGCCGTGTGCAGACTGTCCTCGATCTGCGCGCGCGAGCGTTCCAGCGTGGTGACGACGCCGTACCGGCGGCCGAGCAGACAGGCGAGGTGGGCGGCCGCCTCGGTGATGTCGACGACCGGCACGTCCACCAGCTCCCGTGCGCCCTCGCGCCCGTGTTCCCCGAAGCCGGCCATGACCACGGCGTCGTACGGGCCCTCGTGGGTGCGCAGGGTGTCGAGGACGGCCGCGGCCGAGAGGTAGCTGTCGAGCCAGCCCTCCGCGGATTCGGGCCCCCAGGCGGGGGTCAGCCCGGTCACGGTGGTGCCCGGGCCGGCGGCGGCCCGAGCACCTCGTACGATCTCCGCGGTCATCTCCTGCGTCGTGTTGCAGTTGGTGACGAGGATGCGCACGTTCAGCCCTCCACAGGTGCGGGCTCGGGCTCCGCGGCGGCACGCTCCGCGCGGCACAGCACCGCGTAGAGTCCGGCCGCCAGTGCGGTGCCGATGAACCAGGAGTACGGGGCGACGTCGCTGAACGCCTTCACCAGGGCGAGGACCGCGGCGACCGCCGCCGAGGGCAGGAACGCCCACAGGGCCTTGGGGTTGACGCCCTTGCGGTAGTAGTAGCGCGAACCCGGCCGGGCGTCGAAGAGCTGGTCGACGTCGACGTGGCCGCGCTTGACCCAGTAGTAGTCGAGCATGATCACGCCGAACAGGGGGCCGAGGAATGCGCCGAGTCCGCCGAGGAAGTAGTTGACGACGGTGGGGTTGGAGAAGAGGTTCCAGGGGGTCACGACGAGCGCGGCGACCGTGCTGATCATGCCGCCGACCCTGAAGGTGATCTTCTGCGGCCAGACGTTGGCGAGGTCGTAGGCGGGTGAGACGAAGTTGGCGACGATGTTGACGCCCATGGTGGCGATGGCGAAGGTCAGGGCGCCGAGGACCAGGACCCAGGTGTTGCCCACCTTGGCGACGAGCAGCGCGGGGTCGGTGATGGCCTCGCCGAACGCCTCGATGGAGCCGGCCGTCACGACGACGGACACGATGACGAAGGCCGTGGAGTTGATCGGCAGGCCCCAGAAGTTGCCGCGCTTGACGGTCCGGTAGCTGGGGGCGAACCGCGAGAAGTCGCAGAAGTTGAGCATCAGCGTGCCGTAGGTGGCGAGGATGAGTCCGACCGCGCCGAACCACTGGCGCCACTGCTCGCCCGCGGAGACCGGGTGCGGGGTGGAGGAGAGCGGGATGCTCCAGCCGGCCTCGGCGAGGACCCAGACGGCCAGCGCGATCATCACGAGCCAGATCGCGGGGCCGCAGAAGTCCTGGAACTTGCGGACGGACTCCATGCCCTGACTGATGATCAGTGCCTGGAGGAGCCACAGCGCGAGGAAGGACGTCCAGCCGAGCGCGTCCAGGCCGACGAAGGAGTGGTGGGTCCAGGACTCCAGGCCCGGCCATGCGGCGAGCAGCATGACGTTCACGGCGACGGAGGCCAGATAGGTCTGGATCCCGTACCACATGATGGCGATGACCGCCCTGATCAGTGCGGGGATGTTGGCGCCCCAGATCCCGAAGCTGATGCGGCTGACGACGGGGAACGGCACGCCGGTGCGCTGTCCGACGCGGCCCATCAGGTTCATGCCGGCGTAGATGAGCACGAAGCCGACGAGCAGGGACGTGAAGATCTGCCAGACGTTCATGCCGAGGACCAACAGGCCCGCCGCGAAGGTGTAGTTGCCGAGGTTGTGGACGTCGGACATCCACATGGCGAAGAGGTCGAAGACCTTCCAGTTGCGCTTGCCGGCGGGTGCGAGGTCTTCGTTGGTGAGGCGGGGGTCGGGGACGAACGCTGCTGTGCCGGTGGCTTCGGCGCGGTCGGCGAGGGACACGGGGCCTCCAGGGACGACGTGAGCGAGGGACGGCGGAGGACGACTAGCCGGATGCGTTTGGTATACCAAACTGCCGTCATGGTCCTCCCGTCAAGCGTCGTGACCGATGTCGTTGCCGTTACGGCTCCGTAAAAGCCCCCTCGCTTCGGCGAAGATGGCCCCATGACGAAGATCGAACCCCTCGGCGCGGTGCGCGAGCGCGTCCTCGCGACCCTGCGGCAGGACATCATCGCGGGCCGGATGCGCCCGGGTGACCGGCTCGTGGAGCGTGAGCTGGCCGAGCGGTTCGGGGTCTCCCGGGTCCCGGTCCGGGAGGCGATCCGAGCCCTGGTCGCGGAGGGCTTCGTCCTCTTCGAGTCGGCGCGCCGCACCGTCGTGCGGCGGCTGACCTCCACCGACGTCAAGGAACTCTTCGAGCTGCGCGAGGCGTTGGAGGTGTACGCGGCGGGACTGGCCGCGTCACGGGCCACCCCTCAGGCGCTCGCGGAGCTGCGGGAGCTGCTCGGCCAGGCGGCGTCGGCGACCCGCGCCGGGGACGCCGAGGCGATCACCGACATCAACACCCGTTTCCACGACCGCATCCTCGCCATGGCGGGCAACAGCCTGCTGATCTCCGTCATGGAGCCGGTCGACGGCCGACTGCGCTGGCTCACCCGGCAGAACGAGGAGTGGCCGCAACTGCTCACCGAACACGGCGAGTTGTACGAGGCCATCGCCTCCGGGGACCCCGACCGGGCCCGCGCCCACACGCTCAGCCACGTGCGCGCCAACTACCGCTCCACGGTCCGGCACCTGTTCGGCGGGACCGAGGTCCCCGAACCCGGCACGCCGGGCACGTGACTCCGTCCGCGCGTTCTCTGGCGTCGTGCGGGTCCGCTATCCCCGCGCGTACCTGTCGGTGGCCGCGACCAGCGCCTCCGCCATGCCCGGAGCGCCGGGACCGTGCCCGGCGTCGTCCACGACGACCAGGTCGCTGTCGGGCCAGGCCCGGTGCAGCCGCCAGACGATGCCCAGCAGGTTCCCGAAGTCGAGACTGCCCTGCACCAGCGTGCCCGGGATGCCCTTGAGCAGCGGCGCGTCCCGCAGCACCACACCTTCGGCGTTCCCTTCGCCCAGGAAGTGGTCGTTGCCCCAGTAGTGGGTGACGGTCCGGGCGAAGCCCATGCGGAAGGCCGCGTCCTCGTAGCGTTCCACCGAGCGGGGCGGCGCCGGGACGGTCGCCGTCTCCCAGTCGGTCCACGCGCGCGCCGCGCGTTCCCGCACCCGCGGGTCGGGCGACTCGATCAGCCGGTTGTACGCGGCGGCGAGGTTCCCGTCGCGGTCGTGCGCGGGCAGCTCGCCGAGGAACCGCTCGAACGCCTCCGGGAAGATCCTCCCCAGCCCCCTGGTCAGCAGCGCCACCTCGGGGTCCGAGCCGGTGGCCACTCCCGTCAGCACCAGTTCGGACACCGCGTGCGGATGGGTCTGCGCGTACCGCAGCCCGAGCACCGACCCCCACGACACGCCCCACACCAGCCACCGCTCGATGTCGAGCCGTCGCCGCAGCAGCTCCAGGTCCCGGATCAGACGGTCCGTCGTGTTGACGCCCATGTCCGTGTCGTAGGCGCTCGCGTGCGGGGTCGACCGTCCGGAGCCGCGCTGGTCGAGCAGCACGATCCGGTATGCGGCCGGGTCGCAGTAGCGCCGGTAATGCGGGGTGCAGCCGGAGCCGGGACCGCCGTGCAGCATCACCACCGGCTTGCCGCGCGGATTGCCGCAGACCTCCCAGTACACCTGGTTGCCGTCCCCGACATCGAGCATGCCGCGGTCATGAGGTTCGATCTCCGGATACAGGCCCATCCGCGCACGGTAACGCCCCTACCGCGGTGCCGTCGCGGCGATTCACGCCAACCCGGCCGCCTCCTTCGCCGTCCGCAGGACGTCCCGCAGCATCTCGGGGGTGAGCCGGCCGGTGAAGGTGTTGCGCTGGCTGACGTGGAAGCAGCCGAACAGTTCCAGCCCGTCGAGCGGCACCCGCGCCCCGTGCGCGAACACCGGCCGCGGCTTCGGCACCGCCCATCCTGCCTCGGCGAAGGCCGGCAGCGCGGCCTGCCAGCCGAAGGCGCCGAGGACCACCACGGCGCGCAGCGAGGGCCGCAGCAGCTCCAGTTCCCTCACCAGCCAGGGCCGGCAGGTGTCCCGTTCCGCCGGTGTCGGCTTGTTCGCGGGCGGGGCACAGTGGACGGGCGCGGTGATGCGGACGCCCCGCAGTTCCAGGCCGTCGGCGGCGGACACCGAGGTCGGCTGCGAAGCCAGGCCCACGTCGTACAGGGCCTGGTACAGCACGTCCCCGGAGCGGTCGCCGGTGAACATGCGACCCGTGCGATTGCCGCCGTGCGCGGCGGGTGCGAGGCCGACGATCAGCAGCCGGGCGTCCGCCGGGCCGAAGCCGGGCACCGGCCGTCCCCAGTACGTCTCGTCGGCGAAGGCGGCGCGCTTGGTGCGGGCCACCTCCTCGCGCCAGGCGACCAGGCGCGGGCACGCCCGGCAGCCGGAGATCCGCGTGTCCAGTTCGGCCAGGCCACCGGTGTCCATGCCTCCACCGTACGACCAGGTCATCACCACGCCCGCGGCCACCCGCGGATCGTCAGCAGGAGAGAAGGTCGCCCCCTGCTCCGCTGTCCCGCCGAGGTCCCCGGCCCACCGTGCCGCGGGTGACCTCGAACGACAGCCCCCGGGCTCGCCCGGCCCGCCGCATCCGGGGTGGTCCGGGCGACGGAAAAACCCGGAGGTGTCCGGGCCCAGGGGGACTAAAGTCGACGACATGGCTTCTCAGGGTGCTGACGGGGAGAAGAAGGACACGGGCGCGGGCGGTGCGCCCGGCTCCGGCGACGCGGCGGCCTCCGCCAGGGCCGCGGGTCCGGCGGGCGGCGAGAGCGTGCGCGTCGACAGCTGGATCTGGTCCGTGCGGCTCGTCAAGACCCGCTCACTGGGCGCCACCGCCTGCCGCGGCGGACATGTCCGGGTGAACGGCGAACGCGTCAAGCCCGCGTACTCCGTGCGCGTCGGCGACGAGGTGCGCCTGCGGCACGAAGGCCGGGAGCTGGTGGTCGTCGTCAAGCGCCTCATCCGCAAGCGGGTCGGTGCGCCCGTCGCCGTCGAGTGCTACGTCGACAACAGCCCGCCGCCCCCGCCGCGCGAGGCCGTTGCCCCTGCGGGCATCCGCGACCGCGGCACGGGCCGCCCGA
Source organism: Streptomyces siamensis (assembly GCF_039543605.1). NCBI lineage: Bacteria > Bacillati > Actinomycetota > Actinomycetes > Kitasatosporales > Streptomycetaceae > Streptomyces > Streptomyces siamensis. The sequence goes on from NZ_BAABKB010000026.1 coordinate 83,471, forward strand.
CCAAGCGGGACCGCCGCGACATGGAACGGCTGCGGGGGCTCGCCGCCGGCACGCCCGGTTTCGCCGACGCGGCCCGTGCGGCCGACGCTCCCGGCAGCGGCCCCGCCCCGACGGCCCGCCCGGGCAGGTCACGCCCGTCGGGCTCGTCCCGGTCCTCGGGCTCCTCGCGATCCTCCGGCGCACGCGGTCGCCATGACGGTTTCGGCGACGCGGACTCCTGAGCCGTCCGGGCGGGTCGGCGCACCCGACCGGACCGTCCCGCGACGGGACATCCAGCCCCACCGCGACTGAGGCACCCGTGACGCCGTACGGCGGCGAGGGCACCCCCTGTTGCCGGGGTGCCCTCGCCGCCGTACGGCCGTCATGCCCGTCGTCGCACCAGTCGCAGCAGCTCCGTGGTGTGGCTCCGCCTGGCCCAGGCGATCAGGGCGAGCGGCAGGACGAGGATGAGCGGGGTCGCCACATAGGGGCCGTGGATGGCGGTGATGTTGGCGATGAACGCGCCCACCATCAGCGCGCCGAGCGCCATCGCCGCCACGGAGTCGAACAGCGGGATCAACAGGGCGAGGCCTCCGGCGAGTTCGAGCGCGCCGATGATGTACATACCCGTGTGGCCCCAGCCCAGCTTGTCGAAGGTCTCGGCGGCCGACGGGTGCGCGATCAGCTTGGGCAGGGCACTCGCGATGGCGTAGAAGAGGCCGAGGACGATCTGCAGAGCGGTCAGGGAGACGCGTGCGCCACGGCTGCGCGGGGCGTTCACGGAGGCGGCGGAGGCGACTCGGGAGGCGGGGAGGGTGGTCTCGGACATGCTGGTCTCCTGTGGGAAGCGGTGGCTCGTGCTTTCACAGAGGTAGACCGGGCGGGCTCGCGGAACTCATCGCCGCCGGACGACATTTGTTCGCCTCGCTCGTACCTCGCCTCCGCTCTCCCGTGTCCCATTCCGGCCCCACGCCCCCGGAATCAGCCCCGCGTCGCCTTCACCGCCCTCATCCACACCCCGTCCTCGGTCAGGCGACGGTCCACTCTCAGCCCGGCCTCCCTCAGGGCCTCCTCGAACTCGTCCTCCGTCAGCGGGCGGGACAGGAACGTCTGGGTCCAGGTGGCGTCGGGGAACTCGTACTCCGCGCGGACCGAGTTCACCCCGTCGCCGACCGGATCCGCGGACAGGATGCGGACGGTGAAGCCGGAGGCGTCCACCCGCTCACGCGGCACTCGGGTGTGCCAGTCCTGCCCCTCGCGCTGGATCAGTACACAGCCGTCGTCGGCGACATGGCGGACGCAGGCGTCCAGCAGCGCTCTGCGCTCCCTCTCGTCACCGGTGTGCACGAGGAACGACCCGAGCATCACCACGTCGAAGGTCTCACCGAGCTCCAGGCCCTCGATCGTGCCGCATATCGTGCGGGCCCCACGGACGCGCTCCAGCATCTCGGCGGACTCGTCCACGGCCGTGACCATGAAGCCCCGCTCCAGGAGCGGATGGGTCACGCGGCCCACCCCGCTGCCCAGTTCCAGGATGTGCGCGCCCGGGGGCACCGCGGCGGTCACGATGTCCGGCTCGTCCCCGACGGGCAGGCGCGCATACAACTCGACGGCGCAGCCGTCCGGTGTGATCGCGCCCGGTCCGGTACCCGCGTGTCCCTGCCGCATCTCTGTCTTCTGACGCTTCTCGATGCTCATACCCGTCCAACGGACGGTCTCCGGCACCCCGTTCCAACTCACCGCCACTCGTTCGGGTGATGTGTTCGAGGGATGCCGGTTCGAGAAAGCGCCAATTCTGAGAAGGGCGGTTCGAGAAGAGCGGTTCGAGAAGCACCGGTTCGGCGAAAGGCGCCCGGGACCGCAGGCTCGGGTCGGTCACGGCACGAACCGTTCGGCTCACAGAGCGAACCAGCCGTGCCCTCCGTACCAGTGGCCGCCCGCACGCAGATGGTCGACGACCGCACGCTCCACGCTGTTGCGCCGGGGCAGCGTCTCCAGCGGCAGGTCGGGATCGCCGAAGACGAACCCGACGGGCACCCCGTCGTCCGGGGTGCCGTCCTGGTGGACGAGCGCGAACCGGTCCTGGAAGCGGACGATGTTCGACTCGGCGGGCAGATAGCGCTTGAGCTGGGGATCGAGCAGCCAGGAGTGGCACACGGCCACCCCGTAGCGCTCGTCGGGGAAGTGGCGGGCGAAGAAGTCGCGGGCCAGGGCGAGCGAACGGTCGCAGGCGGCGGGCGTCAGCGGCCCGCGGAAGTCGGTGATGTGCAGGCTCAGGCACGGGTCGCCGGGGCCCAGGTCAAGACCCGCGTCGGCGACGGCCCGGCCCGTGCGCCGGCCGAGCCGCGCCCGCTGGAACTGGAGCCTGCCCAGCTGGAACAGCTCCCCGTGGAAGTGCAGGGCTATCCACCAGGGGAACAGCAGTCCCGGTGTCCCGGCCCTCCTGCAGTGGACGGCCACGTGACGGCCGAGGTCGGCGAGGGTGCGCCGGGACACGTCCTCGGGGATGCCACGCTCCCGGTGGTAGGCCCGCACGTGGGGCAGCACCGCGACGAAGACGTACACGTGGAAGCAGCGCCCGAGTGCCCCGGCGGACTCCGGGAAGGCGGGCGGCTCCCAGCCCCTGCCGACCTCTCCCATGTCCCGCACGAAGCGGGCGACGCAGCGCGCGAGGAGGGTCATGGCCTCCGGGTCGGCGACCAATCGGGCGCGCAGCGCGACAAGTTCGTTGATGTGCTCGTGGGCCACGGTCAGATCGAGCAGCACGTCGGCCAGCTCGTCGCCGTCCGGGAGCACCGCTTCCACTCCTGGCGGACCTTCGCCCTCCAGGCTCTTCAGCCACTCCGCGAGTCCCGCGTCCGCCCGCAGCGCCTCCAGCAGCACCGTCGCCTCCCCCGGCGGTCGCCGTACCGACCGCTCTCACTTGGTGAACGTGCACCACGAAGAGTACGTTTCCCAGTAGGAGTAGTGATCCTGATGCGTACGGGCAGTGAACCGACGACAGCGCGCAGTGCACTGCGGGCGCGCTTCTGGCTGAGCCTGTGGGGCCTGGTCTGGGCGATCTTCGGGACGGTCGCGTTCGCGCTGGTCGGACGGCCCGGCTGGGCTGCCGCGTGCGGCGTTCTGTGGCTGGTCGTCACCGTCGACATGGCGATGATCCTGCGGCACATCCGCCAGGGACCGCACTATCAGCCGGGACGCGACGTGCCGCCTTACGCACCGCCGGAGACGCGACCGCCGTACCGGCCTCCGGGCAGTCGGCCGCCTTACCGACGGCCACCCGAACACCGTCACCCGTGACCACTCGGAGCAACGGCACCTCCGCACGGCCGGCCCGCTACGCGTCGAAGCGCGCCGCCTCCAGGTACTGCGGCTTCGGGTCGAGCGCCGCCGCCAGCCTGAAGTGACGCTTGGCCTGCTCGGGGCGGCGCTGGCGCTCGTAGGTGCGGGCGAGCGCGAAGTGCGCGAACGCGTTGTCCGGCTCACGCTCCAGGACGATCGTGAACTCCAGCTCGGCGGGGCGCAGTTGCGCGGCGGCGAAGAAGGCCCGTGCGCGCAGCAGCCGGGCCGCCGTGTTCTCGGGATGGGCGGCGATGACCGGGTCGAGCAGCTTCACCGCGCCCCGCGGGTCGCGCGCGGCGAGCAGGTGCTCGGCGGCGCGGAAGTCGATGACATGCGTCTCCGGAGTACGTCCGGTCGAACCGCTGGTCTCGGGCACGGCTGAATCCTTCCCTCACTGCACGGGGTCAACGCCCCCGTCGGGGGCCGCTATTCCCCGGGTCGGTGGGCTCGGCGCACGAGACCGTCCCATACGTCCCTTACACGGCGTTCCAACTCGCCGAGGGCCACGTCGTTGTCGATGACGACGTCCGCGACCTCCCGGCGCTTCTCGCGCGTGGCCTGCGCGGCCATGCGGGCACGGGCGTCCTGCTCGGTCATGCCCCGCAGCCGTACGAGCCGGTCGAGCTGGGTCTCTGGGGCCACGTCGACGACGATCACGAGGTCGTACATCGACGCGAGGCCGTTCTCGGCGAGCAGGGGCACGTCGTGCACGACGACGGCGTCGTCGGGGGCGGCGTCCTCCAGTTCGCGCGAGCGGGCACCCACCAGCGGGTGCACGATCGCGTTGAGCACGGCGAGCTTCTCGGGGTCGGCGAAGACGATCGCACCCAGCCGGGGCCGGTCCAGGCTGCCGTCCGGGGCGAGGACGTCCCGCCCGAAGGCGTCCACGACCGCCGCGAGCCCGGCGGTTCCGGGTGCGACGACCTCCCGCGCGATCCTGTCCGCGTCGATCAGTACCGCTCCGTGCTCGACGAGGAGCCGGGACACCTCGCTCTTGCCGGCGCCGATACCGCCGGTCAGGCCCACCTTCAGCATGCCCAGCAGCTTAGGCCCTGACGACGGCAGGCCCCTCGGCCGGGAGGGATCCCTCGGCCGGGAGTGCGGGTACGGCGGGAACCGGCCCGGTCGTCCTCGCGGCCCGGGGTCCGGGGTCCGGGGTCCGGGGTCCGGGGTCCGGTCAGGAGTCGCCCTCACGCTCGGCCAGGAACCGCTCGAACTCCAGGCCGATCTCGTCCGCGGACGGGATCTCCACCGGCTCCGCGAGCATGTTGCCCCGCGTGTCGGCGCCCGCGGCGGCGTCGTACTGGTGCTCAAGGCCCTGGACGAGGGAGACGAGCTCTTCGTCGCCCTCCTGGATCTGCCGGTCGATCTCGGTCTGCGTACGGTGCGCCTCGGTGCGCAGGGTGTGCGCGATGCCGGGAAGCACCAGGCCGGTCGCGGCGGTGATCGACTCCAGGACGGTCAGCGCGGCGTCCGGGTACGGCGAACGGGCGATGTAGTGCGGCACGTGAGCGGCGACGCCCAGGACGTCGTGTCCGGCCTCCATGAGGCGGTACTCGACGAGGGACTCGGCGCTGCCGGGGACCTGGGCCTCGTCGAAGGGGCTGCGGTGGCCGGGTACCAGCTCGGTGCGGTTGCCGTGCGGGGTGAGGCCGACGGGCCGGGTGTGCGGGACACCCATGGGGATGCCGTGGAAGTTCACCGACAGACGGACGCCGAGCCGCTCCACGATCTGCTGGACGGCGGCGGCGAAGCGTTCCCACTCCACGTCCGGCTCCGGGCCCGACAGCAGTAGGAAGGGCGCTCCGGTGGCGTCCTGGACGAGTCGCACGTCGAGGGTGGGCTCTTCGTAGTCGGTCCAGCGGTCGCGCTTGAACGTCAGCAGCGGCCGGCGGGCACGGTAGTCCACGAGCCGGTCGTGGTCGAAACGGGCCACGACCTGGTTGGGCAGCGAGTCGAGCAGCCGGTCGACGATCTGGTCGCCGGTCTCGCCCGCGTCGATGTATCCGTCGAAGTGGTAGAGCATGACAAGACCGGCCGACTCCTGGGCCAGCGCCACGTCGACGACGGCCAGGCCCTTCGGCTCCCATGCGTACAAACCCTGCGGATCAAGCACTGTGACCGCTCCTCCTCGTGTTCGTACAGCACAACATGGTGCGGAGCGCGGGCATTCCCGGACCGCGCCCCTCACCACCATCCTCTTACCCCCTTCTCGGCCGCCGCCGGACGGTCACGCGGACAGCACGCGCGCGTGGAGCGCCGTCACCGCCTTGCGGGCGGACGTGAAGGCGCCGTGCTGCCAGGCGTCGGTGTAGCTGAGCCAGTCGCCCGCGAAGTAGACCCGGCCGGTGGGCTCGTTGAGAGGTTTGTAGCGGCTGTCGTCGGGCCCGCCCGGGGTGTCGTGCCAGGCGGCCTCCAGGTGCGGTGTCTGGCGCCAGTGGTGCGAGAACGAAGAGGCGAGTTCGGTGCGGTACTTCTCGCCGTAGATCTTCACGCCCGCGGCCACGGCTCGCTTCTCGCGTTCCCCGGGGGTGAGCTTCGCGTACGCGTCGGCGTCACCGCCGTAGTTGTAGTAGCCGATCAGGACGCCGCGTTCGCCGTGGAAGCCGTAGGAGGGGTGCCAGATGTGGGTGACGTCCTGGTCGGTCTCGGTGATGCCGCCGTAGATGTGGTGGTCCAGTTCCCACCAGCGGGAGCGGTACTCCAGCCCGATCTTGCCCGCGGACTGCGGGGTGATCGCCTCCAGGGCGCTCTGCACTCCCGGTCCGAGGTTGTGCGGGACCTTGGCGAGGATGTTCGGCGGCAGGGCGCCGATGCAGTAGTCGGCGTCGATGGAACTGGTCCGGCCGGCCTGGGTGTACGTGACGGTGACGCCGCTGCCCTTGTCGGTGATCCTCGAGACGACGGCTCCCGTCCGGATGCGACGGGCGCCGATCGCCTCCGTCAGGGCCCTCGGTATCCGGTCCATGCCGCCCACCGGCTGGAACATCAGCATCGCCTGGTCGAACCCGAACTCGAAGGAGAAGTAACGGCCGACGCCGCTGGCGAAGACCTCGGACGCGGTGGGGATGCCGTCGAGCGGCACTCCGGGGGTGCCCGCCGCGGCGGGGACGGTGGTGTAGCCGCGCCGCTCGCCGCCCTCGTACGTCAGATTGTCGCCGAGCTCGCCGAAGTCCTTGAGGAACTCGACGAGTTTCTCCTGGTCGGCGGCGGTGAGTTCCTTGTCGAGGGCGCCCTTGTCGGTGGCCTTGGCGAGCAACTCGGAGACGTAGCCGTAGACATCGGCCTTGGCGGTGCGGTATCGCATCGGCTCGGTCATGCCCGCCGACTCGTTGAAGAGGTACGCGTCCGCGTTGGAGTTGGTGAACACCTCGACGGGGACGCCGAGTTCGCGGCAGTAGTCGAGGGTGACCATCCACTGCGGCAGGCGGGCCGGGCCCGCGTTCATGTACTGGCCCTCGCTGAAGCGGGCCCTCTGGGTGTTGCCGTAGAGGTCGGTGGTCGAATCTCCGCCCCGCACGGTGAAGTTGCGTCCGCCGGTGCGGTCTCTGGCCTCCAGGACCGTACAGTCGTAGCCGGCCTTGCCGAGTTCGTACGCGGACGCCAGTCCGGCGATGCCGCCGCCGACGATGACGACCTTCGCCGCGCCGCGTCCCGTGAGCGTGAAGTCGCTCGGCTTCGGGGCACGGAAGGGCTGTTCGCGCGGTGCGGCCTGGGCGGTGGGGGCGAGACCGAGAGCTCCCATGGTGGCGAACATCGTGCCCGCGCCACCGGTGAGACCCACCGTGCGCAGGAACGAACGCCGGCTCGTACCAGGACGGCTCTGAGGCTGTGGCATGACAGGGCTCCCCTTTCGATCTTGAACGACCGAGGAAGCCTCCCAATGGCCGGTTACGGCCCATCGGCAACTCGTGTATCCCGCACGTTTCTGCCCGCGCACGCGTCCAGCCGGGTGGACACCGTGCGCCACGAGACCACCGAGCGGCCGTGGCCCGCGCTCCCGGGGCGACGCGATCACCGGGAACGGTCAGCCGACGTCACAGGGACCGCACGCACCGAGGGCCCGTCGCCGGAAGGGCAGCCACCATCCGCCGGGTCGGCGGGGCGATCGCCATCCGCCGCGGTCGACAGGCAGCCACCATTCGACGGGGTCGTCGGTGCGGCCGCCGTCCACCGGGGTCGGCAAGGCGGCCGGCCGTGACCCGCGTGCTCGACGCGGCAGCCGCCGTGACCCGTGTGGTCGGCGGGAAACGCACTGCGGGCCCGCACCCTGATGGGTGCGGGCCCGCAGTCATCGGCTAGCGCCTAGCGGTGAGCTTTCAGCTCTGGCCGCCGGCGAGCTTCTCGCGGAGGGCAGCCAGGGCCTCGTCCGACGCCAGGGCGCCGGAGTTGTCCGCGGACTCCGAGGAGTACGAGCCACCGCCGGACGCGGCCGGAGCCGCACCCGCCGCGTCGCCGCCTTCGGCCGCCGCCTGGGCGTCGGCCTCGCGGGACTTGATGACCTGCGCCTGGTGCTGCTCGAAGCGCTGCT
>NZ_BAABKB010000027.1:0-205619 GCF_039543605.1 Streptomyces siamensis
AACTCGAACATGTTGGCGGTGTCGATGCCGAACTCCGACACCTTCCCCGCGTTCGTCGACAACGCCACGAAGTGCTTCGCGACGGCCTTCTCGTCGCCGCCGATTGCGTCGAGCAGCCACGAGCGTGCCGAGGTGGCGTTGGTGATGGTCTCGATGGTGGTGAAGGTCTTGGAGGCGATGATGAACAGCGTCTCGGCCGGGTCGAGGTCGTGGGTGGCCTCGTGCAGGTCGGCGCCGTCCACGTTGGACACGAAGCGGACCGTGAGGTCGCGGTCGGTGAACGAGCGCAGCGCCTCGTAGGCCATCGCGGGGCCCAGGTCGGAGCCGCCGATGCCGATGTTCACCACGTTCTTGATGCGCTTGCCGGTGTGACCGGTCCATTCGCCCGAACGGACCCGGTCGGCGAACTGGGCCATCTTGTCCAGGACCGCGTGCACGGCCGGCACCACGTTCTCACCGTCGACCTCGACGACCGCGTCCCGCGGGGCGCGCAGCGCGGTGTGCAGCACCGCCCGCCCCTCCGTGACGTTGATCTTCTCGCCCCGGAACATGGCGTCCCGCAGCCCGAACACGTCCGTCGCGGTGGCGAGTTCCTGGAGGAGGGCCAGGGTCTCGTCGGTGACGAGGTGCTTGGAGTAGTCGATGCGCAGATCCCCGACCTGCACGACGTACCGTTCCGCGCGACCGGGGTCGGCGGCGAACAGCTCACGCAGCCGCGGGTGCAGCAGAGCACCCGCGCGGTGGTCCTCCAGGGCCACCCACTCGGGGCGCCGGGTGAGCTTGGGGTGGTCAGTCATGACGGGAGGTCTCCTTGGTGCCCTCGCCCCGCAGGGCGACGGCGTACATCTCGTCCGCGTCGAGGCGGCGCAGCTCCTCCGCGATCAGCTGGGCGGTGGAGCGCACCTTCAGCGCGAGGGTGCGCGAGGGCTGTCCCGGCAGGGTGAGCGTGGCCAGCGGGCCCTCGGGGCGGTCGATGACGATCTCGCCGTTCTCGGTGCCCAGCCGTACGGCGGTGACCACGGGTCCCGCGGTGACGACGCGTTCGACGGGGACGTCGAGGCGCGCCTCCAGCCAGCGGGCCAGCAGTTCGGCGCTCGGGTTCTCCGCCTCGCTCTCGACGGCCGCCGAGATCACCTTGGTACGGGCCTGGTCGAGCGCGGCGGCCAGCATGGACCGCCACGGCGTCAGCCGGGTCCAGGCGAGGTCGGTGTCACCGGGCGCGTACGAGGCGGCGCGGGCCTCCAGGGCCTGGAGCGGGGTCTCGACGGCGTACATGTCGGTGATCCGGCGCTGGGCGAGCGCCCCCAGCGGGTCCTTGGCGGGCACGTCCGGCGCGTCCACCGGCCACCAGACGACGACGGGCGCGTCGGGCAGCAGCAGCGGCAGGACCACGGAGTCGGCGTGGTCGGACACCTCGCCGTACGTCCGCAGGACGACCGTCTCCCCGGTGCCCGCGTCCGAGCCGACGCGCACCTCCGCGTCCAGCCGGGAGTTGGTCCGGTCGCGCGGTGTGCGGGCGACGCGCTTGATGACGACCAGAGTGCGCGAGGGGTGCTCGCGCGAGGCCTCCTCGGCCGCCTTGATCGAGTCGTAGGCGTTCTCCTCGTCGGTCACGATGACCATCGTCAGGACCATGCCCACGGCGGGGGTGCCGATGGCCCGGCGCCCCTGCACGAGCGCTTTGTTGATCTTGCTTGCCGTGGTGTCGGTCAGATCGATCTTCATGGCCTGCGCCAGCTCCGTCCGTCTCGTGCGAGCATCTCGTCGGCTTCCTCGGGTCCCCAGCTTCCCGAGGGGTACTGCGCGGGCTTGCCGTGCTCGTCCCAGTACCCCTCGATCGGGTCGAGGATCTTCCAGGACTCTTCCACCTCCTGGTGGCGGGGGAAGAGATTGGCGTCGCCGAGCAGGACATCCAGGATCAGCCGTTCGTACGCCTCCGGGCTGGACTCGGTGAACGACTCGCCGTACGCGAAGTCCATGGTGACGTCCCGGATCTCCATCGACGTACCCGGCACCTTGGAACCGAAGCGTACGGTCATGCCCTCGTCGGGCTGGACCCGGATGACGATCGCGTTCGCGCCGAGTTCCTCGGTGGCGGTGGAGTCGAAGGGGGAGTGCGGGGCGCGCTGGAAGACCACCGCGATCTCGGTGACCCGGCGGCCCAGACGCTTGCCGGTGCGCAGGTAGAAGGGGACCCCCGCCCAACGGCGGTTGTCGACCTCCAGTTTGACGGCCGCATAGGTGTCGGTCGTCGACGCGGAGTCGATGCCGTCCTCCTGGAGGTAGCCGCGCACCTTCTCGCCGCCCTGCCAGCTCGCCGCGTACTGGCCGCGCACGGTGTGCTCGCCCAGGTTCTCCGGCAGCTTCACGGCCTTGAGGACCTTGAGCTTCTCGGCGAGCAGCGACTCGGCGTCGAAGGCGGCGGGCTCCTCCATGGCGGTCAGCGCCATCAGCTGGAGCAGATGGTTCTGGATGACGTCACGGGCGGAGCCGATGCCGTCGTAGTAGCCCGCGCGGCCGCCGATGCCGATGTCCTCGGCCATCGTGATCTGGACGTGGTCGACGTACGACCGGTTCCAGATCGGCTCGTACATCTGGTTCGCGAAGCGGAGCGCCAGGATGTTCTGGACGGTCTCCTTGCCGAGGTAGTGGTCGATGCGGAACACCTGGTCCGGGTCGAACACCTCGTGCACGATCTTGTTCAGCTCGCGCGCGCTCACCAGGTCGTGTCCGAAGGGCTTCTCGATGACCGCGCGCCGCCAGGAGCCCTCCGGCGCGTCCGCGAGCCCGTGCTTCTTGAGCTGCTGGACGACCTTCGGGAAGAACTTCGGCGGCACGGACAGGTAGAAGGCGTAGTTGCCGCTGGTGCCCCGCGAGGCGTCCAACTCGTCCACGGCCGCACGCAGTTGCTTGAACGCGGTGTCGTCGTCGAAGTCGCCCGGGATGAACCGCATTCCCTCGGCGAGCTGCTGCCAGACCTCCTCGCGGAACTCGGTGCGCGCGTGTTCGCGCACCGAGTCGTGGACGACCTGCGCGAAGTCCTGGTCCGCCCACTCGCGGCGGGCGAAGCCGACGAGCGAGAAGCCCGGCGGCAGCAGTCCGCGGTTGGCGAGGTCGTAGACGGCCGGCATCAGCTTCTTGCGGGACAGGTCGCCGGTGACGCCGAAGATGACCAGGCCGGACGGTCCGGCGATGCGCGGGAGACGGCGGTCGCGCGGGTCGCGCAGCGGGTTGTCCCAGTCGGCGCCCGTGAGACCGAGCGCCTCGGCGACGTCCCGGTGCGTCGTGTCGCCCGCGCCCGCGGCGGCCGTGCCCGGCTCCGCGGCCGGCTCTCCCTGTGCCGTCGTCACGTCGCCCGGTTCCACGGTCTGGTCACCGGATCCCTCCGGCGCGGCGGCCGCAGCCGCCGTCGTGTCCTCGGCACGCTGTCGACTCCTGGTCATTCCCCTTCAACTCCCTTGCCGCGCAGCGACTCCGTCACCGCTTCGAGCAGGTCCTCCCAGGCCGCCTCGAACTTCGAGACGCCCTCGTCCTCCAGCTGCCCCACGACCTCGTCGTACGAGATCCCGAGCCGCTCGACGGCCGCGAGGTCGGCCCGGGCCTGGGCGTAGCCGCCGGTCACCGTGTCGCCGCGGATGTCACCGCGGGCGGCGGTGGCGTCCAGCGTCGCCTCCGGCATGGTGTTGACCGTGCCCGGCGCGACCAGCTCGTCGACGTACAGCGTGTCCTTGTACGCGGGGTCCTTGACGCCCGTCGAGGCCCACAGGGGGCGCTGCTTGTGGGCGCCGGACGGGGCGAGCGCGGTCCAGCGGGCTCCGCCGAAGACCTCCTCGTACGCCTCGTAGGCGAGCCGTGCGTTGGCGAGCGCCGCCCTGCCCTTGAGCGCGAGCGCCTCGTCCGTGCCGACCTTCGCCAGCCGCTTGTCGATCTCGCTGTCGACGCGGGAGACGAAGAAGGACGCCACGGAGTGGATCTCCGACAGGTCCAGACCCCGCTCGCGGGCCTTCTCCAGGCCGGCGATGTAGGCGTCCATCACCTCGCGGTAGCGCTCCAGCGAGAAGATCAGCGTGACGTTGACGCTGATGCCGAGGCCGATGACCTCGGTGATGGCGGGGAGGCCCGCCTTCGTCGCCGGGATCTTGATCATCACGTTCGGGCGGTCGACCAGCCAGGCGAGCTGCTTGGCCTCGGCGATCGTCGCGGCGGTGCGGTGGGCCAGCCGGGGGTCGACCTCGATCGAGACCCGGCCGTCCCGGCCGCCGGTCGCGTCGTACACCGGGCGCAGGATGTCGGCCGCGGCGCGCACGTCGGCGGTCGTCATCATGCGGACGGCCTCGTCGACCGTCACGCCGCGCTCGGCGAGGTCGGCCAGCTGCTCCTCGTATCCCTCTCCGGAGCCGATGGCGGCCTGGAAGATGGAGGGGTTGGTCGTCACGCCCACCACGTGCCTGGACGCGATGAGTTCGGCGAGGTTTCCGGACGCGATGCGCTTGCGCGAGAGGTCGTCCAGCCAGATGGAGACGCCTTCGTCGGAGAGGCGCTTGAGAGGTACCGCGGTCGCGGTCGCTTCGGTCACAGTGATCATCTTCCTTCGTGCGAACGGATCAACCGCGGAGGGCGGCAAGGGATTCCCGCGCGGCGGCGGCGACGTTCTCGGCCGTGAAGCCGAACTCGGTGAACAGGGTCCTGGCGTCGGCGGAGGCACCGAAGTGCTCCAGCGAGACGATGCGTCCGGCGTCACCGACGTACCGGTACCAGGTCAGACCGATGCCCGCCTCGACCGCCACGCGGGCCTTCACCGACGGCGGAAGGACTTGCTCCCGGTACTCGGCGGGCTGCTCCTCGAACCACTCGACCGACGGCATCGACACGACACGGGTGCCGACGCCCTCGGCCTCCAGCAGCCGCCGTGCCTCGACGGCCAGGGCGACCTCGGAGCCGGTGGCGACGAGGACGACGTCGGGCGTCGGGGTGGAGGAGTCGGCGAGCACGTAACCGCCGCGTGCCGCGTCCGGGTTGACGGGGTAGGTCGGTACACCCTGACGGGTGAGCGCCAGGCCGTGCGGCGCCGGGTTCGTGGCGTGCCGCTTGAGGATCTCGGCCCAGGCCACGGCGGTCTCGTTGGCGTCCGCGGGGCGGACGATGTTCAGGCCCGGGATGGCGCGCAGCGAGGCGAGGTGCTCGACCGGCTGGTGGGTGGGGCCGTCCTCGCCGAGGCCGATGGAGTCGTGCGTCCACACGTACGTCACCGGGAGCTGCATCAGGGCCGACATGCGGACCGCGTTGCGCATGTAGTCGGAGAAGACCAGGAAGGTGCCGCCGTAGACGCGGGTGTTGCCATGCAGGGCGATGCCGTTCATCTCCGCGGCCATGGAGAACTCGCGGATGCCGAAGTGGACCGTACGGCCGTACGGGTCGGCCTCCGGCAGCGGGTTGTCCGCCGGCAGGAACGACGACGTCCTGTCGATGGTCGTGTTGTTCGAGCCGGCGAGGTCGGCGGAGCCGCCCCACAGCTCGGGGATGACGGCGCCGAGCGCCTGGAGGACCTTGCCGGAGGCGGCACGGGTCGCCACGGACGTGCCCTCCTCGAAGACGGGAAGCCGCGTCTCCCAGCCCTCGGGGAGCTGGCCGGCCACGATCCGGTCGAACAGCTTCGCGCGCTCCGGGGAGGCCGTGCGCCACTCGGCGATCCGCTTGTCCCAGGCGGCGTGCGCCTCGGCACCCCGGTCCAGCGCGGTGCGGGCGTGCGCCAGCACCTCCGGCTCGACCTGGAAGGTCTGCTCCGGGTCGAAGCCCAGGACCCGCTTGGTGGCGGCGATCTCCTCGGCGCCGAGCGCCGAGCCGTGGGAGGCCTCGGTGTTCTGCGCGTTCGGGGCGGGCCAGGCGATGATCGTGCGCATCGCGATGATCGAGGGGCGCCCGGTCTCGGCCTGCGCCGCCCTGAGCGCCGCGTACAGCGCGTGCACGTCGACGTCGCCGTCGGCGGACGGCTCGATCCGCTGGACGTGCCAGCCGTAGGCCTCGTACCGCTTCAGGACGTCCTCGGAGAACGCGGTCGCGGTGTCGCCCTCGATGGAGATGTGGTTGTCGTCGTAGACGAAGACGAGGTTGCCGAGCTTCTGGTGGCCCGCGAGGGACGATGCCTCGGCGGAGACGCCCTCCTCCAGGTCGCCGTCGGAGACGATCGCCCAGACGGTGTGGTCGAAGGGGGACTCGCCCGCGGGGGCCTCGGGGTCGAACAGGCCGCGCTCGTAGCGGGCGGCCATCGCCATGCCCACGGCGTTCGCGACACCCTGGCCGAGCGGCCCGGTCGTCGTCTCCACGCCGGCGGTGTGTCCGTACTCGGGGTGCCCCGGGGTCTTCGAACCGTGCGTGCGGAACGCCTTCAGGTCGTCCAGTTCGAGTTCGTAGCCCGAGAGGAAGAGCTGGGTGTAGAGGGTCAGCGAGGTGTGGCCGGGGGAGAGGACGAAGCGGTCACGGCCGGTCCACTCCGGGTCCGCGGGGTCGTGTCGCATCACCTTTTGAAAGAGCGTGTACGCGGCCGGGGCGAGCGCCATCGCGGTGCCCGGGTGGCCGTTACCGACCTGCTGGACGGCGTCGGCGGCCAGGAGACGTGCGGTGTCGACGGCACGGCGGTCGAGCTCTGTCCACTCCGGACCGTCCGGGGAGCCGTCAGGTGTCGGGGTGCTCTGCTGCGTGCTCATCTTCAAGAAGTCCTCGATCGAAGCGTCGTAACTGCTCGGACGCGTTCAAACCTAAAAGTCTGACTTTTGCTGGGGAAGGTGCCCGTGTGTCAGCCTTCGGTGAAAGTGGGACACGCAGGGCCGCACAGAGCCGCACCGAGCAGTCGCGAGAAGGACATGCCAGACAGAACCACCCAAGGCGCTGCCGGGGGCGCCGACGGGTCCCGGGACGGGATCAAGACTTTCCCCTTCCCGGTCGACCTGAGCCTTTCCGGTGTCGGGATGCAGGTCGGCTCGATGGGGCCGGGGCGCACCTGGCACGTGGACGCGCCGCTGGAGCGCGTGCACCGCATCGACTTCCACGTCGTGATGCTCTTCGACTCGGGACCCGTCCGGCACATGGTCGACTTCGCCGAGTACGAGGCCGCCGCGGGCGACGTCCTGTGGATCCGGCCCGGCCAGGTGCACCGCTTCTCCTCGACGGACCGCTATCGCGGCACCGTCCTGACCATGCAGCCCGGCTTCCTGCCGCGGGCGATCGTCGAGGCCACCGGCCTCTACCGCTACGACCTGCCCCCGCTGCTGCACCCCGACGCCGCCCGGCTGGCCGCCCTGGAGCACGCGCTGGCCCAGCTGGAACGCGAGTACGTCGACACGACCACGCTGCCGCTCAGCCTGCACACCTCGGTGCTCCGGCACTCCCTCACGGCGTTCCTGCTGCGCCTCGCCCATCTCGCCGCGAGCTCCGCCGAGGCGGCCCGCGAGCAGACCGACACCACCTTCACCCGCTTCCGCGACGCGGTCGAGAAGAGGTTCGCCACCGTTCACAGCGTCAGCGCGTACGCCGACGCCCTCGGCTACTCGCGCCGCACCCTCGTCCGCGCGGTGCGCGCCGCCACCGGCGAGACGCCCAAGGGGTTCATCGACAAGCGCGTGATCCTGGAGGCCAAGCGTCTTCTCGCGCACACGGAGATGCCCATCGGCCGCATCGGTGTCGCCGTGGGCTTCCCCGACTCCGCCAACTTCTCCAAGTTCTTCCATCAGCACACCGGGACGACACCGGTGGCCTTCCGGGCCGAACTGCGCTGAGAGGGGCGGGCCGCAGGGCCCGCCCCTCCCGGAGCCGGGCATCCGTCGGTGACGGATGCCCGTGGTGCGTCGGTCGCCCCATGCCCGGGTGTGTCGGTCACCGGACGACCGTCGTGCGTCAGTGGCCGAAGTCGAACCAGTTGACGTTCACGAAGTCGGCCGGCTGGCCGCTGGTGAAGGTCAGATAGACGTCGTGGGTGCCCGTGACGGCACCGATGTTCGCCGGCACCGTCCTCCAGGACTGCCAGCCGCCCGTGTTGGCCAGTGCGAAGCTGCCGATCGGTGTGCTCGTACGGCTGTCGAGGCGCACCTCGACCAGGCCGCTGACTCCGCCGGCCGCGCCGCTCGACACCCGGCCGTAGAACTGGTGTGCCGCGGAGGAGCCGAAGTTGACGCCCTTGTAGACGGCCCAGTCGCCGTTCGCCAGCGCGCCGATGTTCTGTCCGCCCCCGGTGTCCGTGGTGCTCTCGGTGATGGTGCCCGACTGGCTGTCGTAGGACTCGGCCTGGATGGCCGCGTAGGCGTCACGGTTGCCGGACGGAGGAGGTGTGGTACCGCTCCCACTGGACTGGAGCACCTGGACGTAGTCCACGACCATGGGGTGGCCGGGCTCCGTGCCGCTGTCGGGTCCGCCGCCGAAGGCCGCCGGGAAGCCGCCGCCCATGGCCACGTTCAGGATCACGAAGTAGCCGTGGTTGGTGGCGTTCGCCCAGGTCGTCGCGTCGACCTGGTTCGCCCGCACCGTGTGGAAGTTGACGCCGTCGAGGTAGAACCGGATCTCCTCGGGGCTGGTCGACTTGTCCCACTCCATCGCGTAGGTGTGGAAACCCGCCTGGCACGTCGTGCCGGTGCACGGGGTGTTGCCGCCGATCCCGGACGTCTCGTTGCAGGGGCCGCCCGGATTGGTGCCGCAGTGCATCGTCGCCCATTCGGTGTTGAGCCCCTGGACGTTCTCCATGATGTCCAGCTCGCCGACGCCCGGCCAGTTCTGGTAGTTGCCGCGGTACGGCGCGCCCAGCATCCAGAACGCGGGCCAGTAGCCCTTGGCGGCCGCGCCGGTCACGTTCGGCATCTGGATCCGCGACTCGACGCGCAGTTTGCCGCCGGCGGGCGGCTGGAAGTCGGTGCGGTTGGTCTCGATCCGGCCCGAGGTCCAGTTGCCGGAGGCGTCGCGCCGTGGCGTGATCAGCAGATTGCCGTTGCCGTCGAGAGCGACGTTGCTGGTGCTGGAGGTCATGGTCTCGACCTCGCCGGTGCCCCAGTTGGCGGCGCCGCCCGGGTAGCTGGTGCCGGTGTCGTACTGCCAGTTGGCGGTGTTGACGCCGGTTCCGGCGGAGCCGTTGAAGTCGTCGAGGAAGACCTGGGACCAGCCGGAGGGGGGAGTGGGGGCGGAGGCGTTCGCGGGGAGGGTGGCGGCCGTGGCGGCGGCGGCCGCCAGGCCGAGTGTGCTGAACACGGCGACGAGCACGCGCCTGAGGGGGCGAGGTCTGCCGGGCGTTTCTCTCATGGGGGGCCTCTTCGGGTACGGAGTGGGGTGTGCGGGTGTTTTTGAGAGCGCTCTCAGATCAGCTGCGCGGCCAATGTGCTCTCTGTCACTCCGGTCGTCAAGAGGTAAAGCCCAGAAACTCCTTTGCGCGCAAGGGAGTTCATGAGGTGAAGGGGGTGCTTCGCCGGATCCGTCAGTCCGGGGCGCTGCCCGCCTTCCACTCCGTCCACGACAGGTCCGAGCCGCTCAGGCCGTTGGCCGGGCCAACCGTCCGCTCGCCCGAGTGCCGCACCACGACCACGTCGCCGAGCATCGAACTCGCGCAGAACTCGTAGCCCGGCACGGAGCGGTCGGCCGCACTCCTGGCGTCGTGCAGGCCGATGCATCCGCGGCCGGTGTCGCCGAACCAGTGGCCGACCGCCTCGACCGCGGGCTCGGCCGTGGCCGTGATCGCCCGCTCGACGGCGGCCCGGTCGGCGGCACCGGGCGCGGCCAGGACCCCGCGCCGCGACCACACCGTCCGACCGGGCCGGTTCGATGTCCGGGGACGCTCACGGCACGCCTTCCTCGGGTTCTTCGACCACCGCCACGACGCGTGCATCGTGGCGCCCCTTACCTGGGTTGATTCATTGAATCCGAGGGCCACTGCCCGAGATTCCTGTGAAGACACGGCAACAGACGGCCGGAAACCCCGGTTGTCCAGCCGCCCCCGGAGGTGAACACAGTATGAGCAGCCGACCGGCACCCTGAGTTTCCGGTGAGATCCCCGACCCGGAAGCCCTCCCCACACCCTTCCGGCCGGACGGTGAAGAAGGAGAACCGCACACCGAGCCCGCCGCAGAACCCGCCGGAGGTATCCGTGAACCCAGCCCGCAAGCGGCACACCGTGGCCATCGTCGGAGCGGGCGCCGCCGGCGCGCTGACCGCCGTGCACCTGTGCGAGACGGCCGCCCGCCGGCGGGCGCCGGTCGACCTCGTGCTGGTCGACCCGGCCCCGGAGGCGGGGCGGGGCACCGCGTACGCGACCCCCGACCCGCGGCACCGCCTGAACGTGCCCGCGAGCGGCATGAGCTGCTACCCCGACGATCCCGGCCACTTCACCCGGTGGCTCTGCCGCCACGGCGAACCCGACGTCAGAGGAACCGACTTCGCCACCCGCTACCGTTACGGCGCCTACCTGGCCGACACCCTGGCCGGGTCGATCGTCCGCGCCCACGGCACGGTCGCCGTGCGCCGGCTGCGGACCCGGGCGATCGCCTGCACCGGCGCGCCCGGAGACGCGGTCGAGCTGCACCTCGCCGACGGGAGCCTGCTGCGGGCCGACAGCGCCGTGCTCGCCACCGGGCCCGCGCCCGCGCGCGGCGACCGGTTCCCGTCCGCACTGCGCGGCAGCGGACGCTTCGTGCCGTCGCCGTGGGCGCCGGACGCCCTCGACGGACCGCTCGCCGACTCCGCCGACGTCCTGCTGGTCGGCACCGGGCTCACCGCCGTCGACCTCGCCCTGAGCCTGGACCGGCCGGGACGCACCGTGCACGCCGCGTCCCGCAACGGACTGCTGCCCCAGCCGCACGCGCTCAGCCCCGCTCCGGCCATGACCGCGCCGGACGACCTCGACACGCCCTCGCTGGCCGCGCTGCGCAGGACCGTCTACCGCCACATCGGCCGCGCCGTGCGCACCCGGGGCGACTGGCGTCTCGCCCTCGACAGCCTGCGGCCGCACACCGCCCGGCTGTGGCGCAGCCTGACGCCCGACGAGCGTGCCGCGTTCCTGGAACGCGAGGGCGCGCTGTGGAACACCCACCGCCACCGGATGGCACCCGTGACCGCCGAGTCGGTGGCCCGCGCCCGTACCGCCCGGCGGCTGCGCGTGCACTCCGGCGCGGTCACCGGCGCCGTGGTCCGCGACGACGACGTGCTGGTCGCGCTCTCCGACGGCACGCGGATCCGGGTGGGCTGGGTCGTCGACTGCACCGGGCCCGGGCCCCGTCCCGAAGACCCCCTGTGGCGTTCGCTGTTCGACGCCGGCGCCGCGGTCCCCGGCCCGCTCGGCATGGGGGTGGCGACCCGGGACGGCCGCCTCCTCGACGCCGAAGGCCGCGCCGAGCGCCCGCTGTTCACCCTCGGCGCCCCGCGCCGCGGGGAACTGTGGGAGACCACCGCCGTCCCGGAGATCCGCGCCCAGGCGGCCGCGCTGGCCGGGCAGCTCCTCGCACCCGTCCCCGGGCCGCGCCGCGGCGCCCGCCGACGGCCCGTCGACGCGCACGGGCTCGCGCTGTCCACCCACGCCGAGGCCGCCGCCGCCTACCGCACCGGACTCGACCGGGTCCTCCGGGTCAGGGCCGGTGCCGAGGACGCCTTCGAGCGCGCGGTCGCCCTCGACCCGGGCTTCGCGCTCGGACACGCGGCGCTCGCCCTGCTCGGCCACGAGTGCGGTGCCGCCGTCGACGTGCCGCGGGAACTGGCCGACGCCCAGCGGTCCGCGGGCGAACGGGCCGACGAACGGGAGCGCTCCTTCGTCGACGTCGTCACACGCCGCATCCACGGCGACGACGCGGACCACGGCTCCGGCGCCCTGCTCGGACACCTCGACGCGTACCCCGCCGACGCGCTCGCGCTGTCCACCGCCGTGCCCACCATCGCCTTCTCCGGCCTGCACGACCTCGACGACGGATACGCCCTGCGCCTGGTCGAGCGGACGGCGCCCGCCTACGACGGGCACTGGTTCCCCGCCTCGCTCCTCGCCTTCCTGCGCCAGGGACAGGGCCGTTTCGACGAGGCCGCCGAACTGGCCCATTGGGCCCTGGCCGCCGAACCCGCCTCCGGGCACGCCGTGCACGCGCTCGCCCACGTCCACTACGAGTCCGGCGCCCACGAGACGGGCCGTGACTGGCTCGACGCCTGGGTGTCCGGGCAGGGCCGGGGCGCCGTCCACCGGGCGCACTTCTCCTGGCACGTCGCGCTGCACGAACTGGCCCTCGACGACGGCGCGGCCGTCCGCAGACGCTGGTACGCGCAGCTCGCCCCGGGCCGGGTGACCGGGATCCGGGCGCTGGTCGACTCGGGTTCCCTGCTGTGGCGGGCCCGGCTCAGCGACAGCTGGCGGGGCCGGGTGCCCGCCGAGGACGTCCTCGGCACGGTCGGCCGCGAGATCGTGGAGCGGCCCGCGACCGCCTTCACCGCACTGCACGCGGCGGTCGCCCTCGCCGCCGCCGGGGATCTCGCCGCGCTGCGCCGGCTGCGCGACCACGCCGCGGGCGCCGACCCGGTGCAGCGCGAGGTCGTCGTCCCGCTGTGCGAGGCCTTCGCCGACCTCGTCGAGGAGCGGTTCCCCGAGGCCGTGCGCGGACTCGACGCGCTCCTGCCGGCGCTGCGCAAGGTCGGCGGCAGCGCGGCGCAGCGCGAGGTCGTCGAGGAGACCCTGCTGTACGCCCTTGTCGGGGCGGGCCGTTGTGACGCCGCCCGGCGGCTCCTGGACGCCCGCCTCGGCCGCGGGTCCGCACCGCGCGACCGTCGTCTGCTCGCCGCGCTGCCCGGCTGAGCGACCGTCTCGTGGCGGGCCCTGTTCGATCACGTGTCGGACACGAGGGCCCTCGGGCGAGCACGGGCCGGGCAGTCTGCGGGCATGGCGCAACGCGGGGGATGCATGCTGAACGGCTGTCTGGCCGTGCTGATGACGGCGCTGGTCCTGGTCCTGTTCGGGATGTGGCGGCTCAGTACGGCGCCCGGACGCGCCGACGACCGGGCGCGGCACACGATGGAGGAGAGCGTCGACCGGTCCCGGGACCGGTTGTCCCGGGCCGCGGGGGACGGAGCCCTCCTCGGGACCGAGATCGACCGGACGCTGGGCACCGGCAACGGCAGGGCGGACGCGCCCGAGGTCCGGCGGCGGGGCCGGCGGGTCACGGTCACCGCGAGGTTCGCGCAGCAGGGGTCCGGCTGGTTCGCCGGCTCGACGCGCGGCTGCTACCGCTTCGAGGTCGTCCCGGCGTCCGCGCCACCGCCCGTCTCCGTGCACGAACTGCCGTACGCGGCCTGCCGGGAGCCGGTGCCGCCCCCGGCTCCGCGCAGTCCCGCGGCGGTCGCCGCGGACGTCGTGGTGGAGCTGCGCGCCGCCCTGGGCCGGGGCGGCTTCATGGCCGTCCAGACGGCGGAGGTCTGGCAGACGTACGGCATCCATCTCGCGGACCAGAAGGTGACCGGCAGTCAGCTGACCGACCTGGTCCTGCTGTCCGCGGGCGCGAACGAGCAGGTCTGCTACGAGTTCCGGGCGCGGCGGGAGACGGGCACCGTGACCTACGAGCAGTCGACCATGGACGACTGCCGGCGCTTCGAGCGCGAACGCGAGAAGCAGGCCGAGAAAGCAGAACGGGCCCTGCTCGACGCGAGCTCCGCCGCGATCGTCCGCCGGCTCGACCACGCGGTCGCCGACGGGAGGCTCCCGGACGCCGAGTTGAGACGGGCCTTCGCGATGCAGCAGACGGACGAGGGGAAGGAGCTCTGGCACGACTCACCGGTCGCCGTGCCCGTCAGCGTGGAGCGCTCGCCCTCCGAGGTCATCGTGTACGCCTCGGTCAACCCGCTGGATTCGTTGCATACGGCCCTCGGCTGCTACGAGTTCCGCGCACATCTCACGAAGCATTCCGTCACCCGCCGCAGGACGGCGGGGACGGAATGCTTCGCTTAGGGCCCGTCCGGTCGTTCGGGGGGAGACGGCCGGACGGGCCCCCGGGGGATGGTCCTCAGACGCCCGTCAACTGGGGGCGCGGTTCCGGTGCCTCCTCGCTCACCCCGAACCGGTCGTGCGCCCGCCGCAGCGCGGCCGGCGCCCACCAGGCGCGCTTGCCGAGCAGCGCCATCGTGGCCGGTACGAGGAGCATGCGGACCACGGTGGCGTCGATCAGGACCGCCAGGGTCAGCCCGAGACCGATCTGCAGGATGGGCGAGAAGCCGCCGGTCATGAAGGCTCCGAAGACGATCGCCAGGAGCAGCGCGGCACAGCTGACCACACGGCCCGAGCGGCGCAGACCGGTCACGACGGCGTCGTGCTCGTCGCCGGTGCGCAGCCAGGTCTCGCGCATCCGGGCCAGGATGAACAGCTCGTAGTCCATGGCGAGTCCGAAGGCGATCGCGATGATCAGCGGCGGGGCCGTCAGACTGAGCGAACCCAGGCCGTCGGCGCCCAGCAGCCCGGCCAGATGCCCGTCCTGGAAGACCCAGACCACCGCGCCGAGTGCGGCACCCAGGCTGAGCAGGGTGGTCAGGATCGTCCGCAGCGGGATGAGCACGGATCCGGTGAACGCGAACAGCAGGGCGAAGATGCCGAGGAGAACGGTGGCCGCCGCCCAGGGCGCCCGCTCCGCGAGCATCGAGCGGAAGTCGACGAGCCGGGCCGCGACGCCCGTGACCTCGACCGGTTCGTTCCCGCGCACGTCCCGTACGCGCTCGACCAGGTCGGTCGCCGCCGTGCCGTCGACGCTGCCGCCGGGCCGCAGGTGCACCAGGGTGGAGCCGTCCGGCAGCGCACGCGCGTCGCTCGTGTCCGACAGGGCGCGGATGCGGGGCACCGTGTCCGGGCCCGCGCCGGGCCGCACCAGGACGGTGACCGGCGAGACCCCCGTGCCCGGCGGGAAGTGCGCCTCCAGGGCGTCGTACATCTGCCGCGCCTCGGTGTCGGCGGGCAGTTGCCTGGCGTCTCCGATGCCGATCCTCATCCCGGCAGCGGGAAGGGCCACGACGAGGAGGGCCGGAACGAGGACGGCCAGTACGGCGAGGGGGCGGCGGGACGCGAAGCGGGCGAGGCGGGCGAAGACGCGGCCCTCCTCGGCGGAGCCCTTCGACAGGGCGTTCTCGGGGGCGGCCGCCGCGTCGCCGCTCCCGGTCACTGCCTTGCCCTTGCCCTTGCCCTTGGCCGGTGCGATGCGTGCGCCGAAGCGCGCCAGGAGCGCGGGCAGCAGGGTGACCGCGGCGAGCATGTCGACGACGACCACGGCGGCGACGGCGAGCCCCATGCTGCGCAGGAACGGGCTGGGGAACACGAGGAGTCCGGAGAGGCTGACGGCCACCGTGAGCCCGGAGAACAGGACGGTCCGCCCGGCTCCCGCGACCGTGCGGTGCACCGCGTCGAGGACGTCGTCCGTGTGCCGTCGCTCCTCGCGGAACCGGACCACCATCAACAGCGCGTAGTCCACGGCGAGTCCGAGACCCAGCATGGTGGTGATCTGGATCGCGTACACCGAGATGTCGGTGACCTGGCTGAAGAGGAAGAGCGCCAGGAACGCGCCCGCGACCCCACTGACGGCGATGAGCAGGGGAAGTCCGGCGGCCCGCAGCCCGCCGAAGACGACGAGCAGCAGCGCCAGGACGACCGGCAGGGAGATCAACTCGGCACGCTGCACGTCCTCCTGGGCGCGCCCGCCCATCTGCTGCCCGAGCAGCGGGCCGCCGCTGACGTGGACCTCGGGCGCGTCGATCCGCCGGATGCGGTCGGCCGCCGTGTCCACGGCCTTCTTCTCGTCCTTGAACTTCATGTCGCCCTGGAGCGTCACCGGGATGACCAGGGCCCTGCCGTCCCCTGCGGTGAGACCGCGGGTGGTGTAGGGGTCGGGCACGGAGGCGACCCCCGTGACCGTGCGCAGGTCGGCGACGGCACGGCCCACCTGGGAGCGCAGCGCCGGGTCGGAGACCTTCGTGCCGGAGATGACGGCGGTGATCGACTCACCGCTGGTGTCGACGCGGTCGAGGTACGCGGCGGCCCGGTCCGACTCGGTGCCCGGGACGTCGGGCACCGAGTCGACGAGCCGGCCGAAGACGCCCGTGCCGAGGCCGAAGCCGACCAGCAGCATGAGGAGCCAGACGAGGATCACGGTGAGCGGGCGGCGGGTCGCCGCCCGGGAGATCGTGGCGAGCACGGTAGGCCTCCCGGCGGTCGGTACGGTGAATGACATCGCCACTCAGCGTCGTGCCCGAGGAGGGGTCGGCGGATCGCCGGGGGGAGCGGTATCGGGGGCTCCCCCGTACGACGGATACGGGACGCCGGCTCACTCCGGGGAGGGAGCGCGGGAGGGTGCGGCCGGCCCGCGCGGTCACTTCTCGATCTGCAGCACCGACATCATCCCCGCGTCCTCGTGGTTGAGGATGTGGCAGTGCAGGACCGTCCTGCCCGCATAGTCGAGGAACCGGATGCGGACGACCATGTTTCCCCTGGGCGGGACGTCGACGGTGTCCTGCAGGCCGTAGTTGGTCTGCGGCTTGCCGTCGATGCTCATCACCTGGAAGTCGTTGGTGTGGACGTGGAACGAGTGGACCTCGTCGCTGTCGTTCTTGACGGTCCACTCCTCGACGGTGCCGAGCTTGGCCCGGAAGTCGACGCGGTTGTGGTCGAACTGCTTGTGGTTGATGTAGAAGAGCGTGCCCGCCTTGTTCTCCGTGAAGGTGATCGTCTTGCGGTCCGCGACGGTCTCCCTGCCCAGGTCGTCCTCCGGGGCGAAGTCCGTGGGCAGGGCCGCGGGCCGCATCGGTTCACCTTCGGACCGGACCGTGGCCAGCGTCGCCTGGGGGAACCGGTTGCCGGCCTTTCCGCTGTCGTAGGGCAGGGTCAGCAGTTCCGACGTGCCGGCCGCCGGCCCCTGGACGAGCACGTCGTAGCGGGCGCCGGCGGGGATGACCAGGGAATCGACCGCGTACACCTTGTTCACCGGGTAGCCGTCCTGGGCGACGACGTGGAACTTGGTGCCCGGCAGCGCCACCTTGTAGAAGATGTTGGCCCCGACGTTCGCGAGCCGCCACAGCTGCGTCTCGCCCGGCCTGATCCTGATCCGCGGGTTCAGCTGTCCGTTGACGGTGCGGGTGGTGGGCGCGCCCATCTTCAGGTGCGCGGTCTTGATCCGGTCGCCGACCAGCTGGAAGTCCTTGAGGGCGACGACGCGTTCGGTGATGCCGCGCAGCGGGGCGGGCAGGTGGTCGTCGAGGCCGTCGACCACGACGAGGCCGGCCATGCCGCCGGCGGTCTGCGCGGCGGACAGTGTGTGCGGGTGCGGGTGGTACCAGTACGTGCCCGGTTCCAGGCTCTTGGGGAAGGTGTACTCGTAGGTGAACTTCTTCCCCGGCCCGATCTTGAGGAAGACGTTGTCCGAGCGACCGACGGGCGAGACGTGCATCCCGTGCACGTGCAGGTTCGTCTGCTGGTCCAGCTTGTTCTCGAAGGCGACCTCCATGCGGTCGCCGGGCCGCAGACGCAGCGTGGGCGGTGCGTACATGCCGTTGTACGTCAGCGCCCACACGTCGTTGCCCGCCAGGCGGACCTTCTTGCGTTCGACGACGATCCTGGTCCTGAGCAGTCCGTCCTTGCTCACGATCTGGGGCGGGTCGCGCAGGTCCTCGGTGGCCCGCGCGGTCAGGGCCGGCGACGGGGACAGGCTCGCCAGCGGGACGGTCGACGCCGTCGCGCGGCCGTGGGTGCTCGTCCCGGTGTGTCCGGTACAGCCCGCCGCCAGGGCGAGCACGACAAGTGCGGATCCGGTCACGGTCCGGGGTCGACGGGCGGGTGCGGACAAGCTGGACCCCTCTGGGCTGCGGCTACGGGAAGCGGGCGGTCGTGGGCTGCCATCATGCCCTCGAACCGGGATGAAACGGTCGTGACCCGAGAGGGTGGCGCGCGCGTCACCTTGATGAGCGAGGCCCCGCCCGGACCCGGCGGCCCCGGGGCGACACGGGGCCGCCCGGGAGGCACCCGCGCACAGGGCGCAGATGTGCGCACGGCTCCCTACGCTCGTAAGGGAACAGGTTTCTCGGGGCGTGCGACAACGGGCCGTACGACAACGGTCCCGGAGGAGACAGCCATGCGTGCCTCACTGATCCAGCTGTCCGTGGACGCGTCCGACACGGCCGACGAGCGCCGGCACAGAGCGGCCTCGCTGGTCCGCGGCCGGGCGGGCGACGACCTGGTGGTCCTGCCGGAACTGTGGACGGCCGGAGCCTGGGCCTACGACGACTGGCAGCGCGACGCCGAGGGGATCGACGGACCCACCGCCGAGATCATGTCCGCCGCGGCCCGTGCGGCCGGGAGCTGGCTCCATGCCGGAACGATCGTCGAGCGGGACCGGGACGGCACGCTGTACAACACCGCCCTCCTCTTCGACCGGACCGGCGACCTGCGCGGCAGCTACCGCAAGATCCACCGGTACGGTTTCGACACCGGCGAGGCGACCCTGATGGGCGGCGGCCGGGACATCGTCACCGTGCCCACCGACTTCGGCGTGGTCGGCCTCGCCATCTGTTACGACCTCCGCTTTCCCGAACTCTTCCGCGGGCTGCTCGACGCGGGCGCCGAACTCGTCGTGGTGCCCGCCGCATGGCCCGCGGCGCGGCTGAACCACTTCCAGCTCCTCACCCGTACGCGGGCCCTGGAGGAACAGGTCTTCCTGCTGGCCTGCGACGCGGCCGGCACCCACGGCGGCATGCGGCAGGCCGGACACAGCGTGGTCGTCGACCCGTGGGGGACCGTCCTCGGTGAGACCGGCGCCGAGGAGGAGACGGCGACCGTGGACGTCGAGATGGCCGAAGTCGCCCGGATCCGCTCCGAACTCCCCGTCCTGCGCGACCGCGTCCTCGCGATCCAGACACCCCGACAGCGGTGATCCGGGGCCCGGCACCGCACGCGACGGCACCGTGCGGGGCCCGGCCGGCGCGGCGCTACGGGGCGGAGCCGGGCGTCACCAGGCCCGTCTCGTACGCGCAGATCACCGCCTGCACCCGGTCCCGCAGCCCCAGCTTGCTCAGCACGTTGCTGACATGGGTCTTGACGGTGTGTTCGCTCACGAACAGTGTCGTCGCGATCTCCGCGTTGGACAGCCCGCGGGCGAGCAGTCGGAGGGTCTCCTCCTCGCGGGCGGTGAGCACGTCGAGCCGGGCCGGCGCCGGCTCGGGAGCGGACTCGGCGCGGCGCCGACGGATGATGTCGGCGACGAGGCGACGCGTCACCGAGGGCGCGAGGAGCGAGTCGCCCGCCGCGACGACACGGACCGCGTGGACGAGGTCGTCCCGCCGGACGTCCTTGAGCAGGAAGCCGCTCGCCCCCGCGTAGAGGGCCTCGTACACGTACTCGTCGAGATCGAAGGTGGTCAGCATGACGACCTTGCAGCCGGACTCGGCACACACCAGCCGGGCCGCCTCCAGGCCGTCCATGCGCGGCATACGGATGTCCAGGAGCAGCACGTCGGGCGTGTGCAGCCGCACGGCGGCCACCGCCTCCACGCCGTCCCCGGCCTCCGCCACCACCTCGATGTCCCGCTGCGCCTCCAGGATCATGCTGAAGCCGCTGCGGACCAGTTCCTGGTCGTCGGCGACCACCACACGGATGCTCACCCCAGGGCCGCCTGCCGGCCGACGGCGGCGGGCAGCCGTACGGCGACACGGAAGCCGCCGTCGGGGCCGCCGCCGGTGTCGGCGCTGCCCCCGCAGGCCACGGCCCGCTCCCTGATGCCGATCAGCCCGTGACCGCCGGCCGGGGCCGCCGGACCCCGTGCGCCCGGCGAACGCACCGGCCCCCGGCCGTCGTCCGTCACCGTGAGCGTCAACGCGTCCTCCGTCCAGTCCAGTTCGACCCGCGCCGTGGAAGCGTACGCGTGCTTCACGGTGTTCGTGAGCGCCTCCTGCACCACGCGGTAGGCGGCGACCTCGGTGTCCGGATCCAGTGGGCGGGGGCTGCCGGTCGTGCACAGGTCGACATGCAGCCCGGTGGACTCCGTGACCTGGCGGACCAGTTCGGCGAGGGCGGCGGTGCCGGGCTGCGGCACCCGGGCCGAAGCCCCCTCCGCCGGTTCCTCCTTGAGGACCCCGAGGATCCGCCGCAGCTGCGTCATCGCGTCCCGTCCGCTCGTCGCGATGGCGTCGAAGGCGGCCTCGGCGCGCTCCGGATCGCTGCGCACCACCACCGGACCGGCCTCGGCCTGGACGACCATCAGGCTCACCGCATGGGCCAGGATGTCGTGCATGTCCCGGGCGATCCGAGCGCGTTCCTGCGCCGTCGCCCGCGCCGTGTCGGAGGCGCGTTCCCGTTCCAGACGACCGGCCCGGTCCTCCAGTTCGGCGGTGTACGCGCGTTGGACGCGGGTGAGGATGCCCAGCGCGTAGGCGCTCAGGAAGCTCGTGAGGTGGAACGCGTACTCGAACGGCTGCGCGTGCTCCTTGGCCATCATCGTGAGCGAGGCGCCGACCAGCCAGGTCACCAGCGTGAGGCGGCGCTGCGCGGGCGGGCAGAGCGTGGCGACCGTGTAGAGGACCACCAGGCCGCCGTAGGCGACGTTCGGCGGCGGCGCGTGGTAGAGCGCCATCGCGGGCGTGCACACCGACACCGCGCAGGCGGACAGGAAGGGCGCGCGGCGCCGCCAGACCAGTGGTGCCGCCGTGCCGGCCGCCAGCAGGAAGCCCTGCCAGGTGAGCCGGTCGTCGCCCTCGTCGGGGAACATCCACTGGAGCGAGGCCGCGAACAGCACGAGCGCGGCGAGCGCGGTGTCGACGACGTACGGATGCGTCGTCCGCAGGCGCGAGCGCAGCGACCGCCATCGGGAGACGGCGGGGGCGAACCAGGACTGGGCGGGCATACGCGGCTCCTCCGGGCACGGGCCGTCCCAGTATCGCGAGCCCGCGATGCCGAAGTCCTCACCGACGAGAGGGATATCCGGAGCTCCGGCGACCCGCACGGCGCACTCAGCGGTTCGGGTCCGGGCGTGCCTCGGGCTGCCAGCCGAGCGCCCGGGAGATGCCGCGCGCGGCCAGCCGGACCGCCGGGACCAACGCCGGCACCTGCGCGTCGGCTTCGGGCACCACGACCGAGACCGCCGCCACGACCGTGCCGCCCGCGTCGCGCACCGGGGCCGCCACCGACAGGGCGTCGTCGGTGACCTGACGGCTGCTCACCGCGACACCCGTGCGGCGCACTTCGGCCAGCTCACGGCGGAGCACCGCCGGATCCGTCACGGTGTACGGGGTGAAGGAGGCCAACGGGCCCTCGCAGTACGCCTTCTGGAGACCGGGCCCGCCATGCGCGAGCAGCGCGAGTCCCACGCCCGTCGCGTGCAGCGGCCAGCGTGCGCCGACCTGGATGCGGACGCCGACCGCGGAGCGCCCCGAGATCCACTCGATGTAGACGACCTCGGAGCCGTCGCGGACCGCCAACTGCACGTTCTCGTGAGTGGCTTCGTACAGGTCCTCCAGGTACGGCAGTGCGGTCTGCCGGAGTCCGAGGCCGCGCGGGGCGAGCGCCGCGACCTCCCACAGGCGCAGGCCCACGTGGTACACGCCGTGCTCGCCGCGCTCCAGGGCGCCCCAGTCCGTGAGGGCGCCCACCAGCCGGTGGGCCGTGGTGAGGGTCAGTCCGGCCCGGCGGGCGATCGCCGTGAGGGACAACGCCGTGTGCTCGTGGTCGAAGGCGGCGAGCACGGCGAGCAGACGGCCGGGCGCGGACTGCGCGGACATGAGGCGGGCTCCCGCTACCTGAGCTCGTACGAGGGGACCGTGGCGGCGACGACGCACGCGCCGGGCTGACGTCTCATCCATCACCTGCCACATCGACGAACACCGGGTTGGCATAGAACCACGTATCGACCCAGGGGTCACCGTCGCCGGGCACGTGCGGGACCGGGCCGTGCGGGTCCACCGAGGCTCCGAGGTATCCGGCGCCGTTGCGGTTGCCGTCGCTGCCGCGCAGCCGGACGTAGAAGGACTCCTCGCCGGCGGTCAGCGGGACGCGCAGGGTGTACGTGCCCCTCCTGCCGCTCACGTCGAGGGTCCGCACGACCCGGGTGTCGGGCGCCCGCCAGTCGTCGCGGTCGGCGGCGGGTCCGCGCACCGCGCCGCGGATCACGTCGACGTGTGCCAACTCGGGCAGGATTCCCTGCGGGTTGGGGCGCGAGGCCGACGTCACCGTGACGGACAGCGTGAGCCTGTCGCCCCTGCGCACGCGCAGCCGCCCGCCCGTCGTGACGCCCCGGCCGTGGTCGCAGTCCCGCTTGAGCCGGACGTCGAGCCCGTCCAGCAGGTGCCCGTGGTCGACCCAGACCCGGCCGGCCCGCAGCCCCGCCATCACCGCGCGATACGCGTACCGCGTCACGCCCACGTGCGTACGGCTGAACTGGCCGGGCCAGAAGTCACCGCCCGGCTGCTGCGAGTCCGTGTTCACCGGGTCGGGCAGGCGCCCGGTGTTGTCGAAGTTCCGCCCCGGCGCCCAGTCGCCGTTCTTCCAGGTGTCGAAGACGACGCGGTGCACATCGGAGTTGCTGGTGACGGTGAAGAGCCTGCCCTCCGCGAGCATGGCGTCCCACATGCCGCCGACGGTCGCCGTCATCCAGTCGAAGCCGCCGTACAGGACGTACGCGTCCTGCGGGTATCCGGGGAAGGAGTTCGCGGACGGCTTGTTGACGTACTCGCCGCGCTGTTGTCCCGAGCCGACCCAGCCCGGTATGCCGCCGCCCTGGGCGCCGGGAGCGCCCTCCATGCCGATCACGATCTCGGGGGCCGCGTCCCGCCAGTTGCGCATCTCGTGCGGGGAGTCGATGCCCAGGCGCAGCGGGTGGTTGGCGAGGACGAGCACGTCGTCGACGTAACCCGTGCGGCGCTGCTCGGCCAGCCACCTGACCGCCTCGACGGCGTGCGCCTCGTTGCGCGCCGTGTCCGGGTGCGAGGCCGCGCCGTCCGTGTAGCCGAGCAGCTTGCCGTCGTAGGCGAGCTCGAACCGGGTCAGCAGGTCCACCTCGTGGGGGCCGGGCGGCGAGAACACCGTGGCGTGCTCGGCGGCCGGGATGTACCACTCCAGGCCCTGGAAGATCAGCTGGCGCGGGTTCTCGGCGCGCGCCGTGACGATCTCCTGGTGCTCCAGCCGGGCCCCGTACTGTGCGTGGCCGACGTTGGAGTGCTCGTTGAAGACCATCCAGTCGAGGCCGAAGTGGGCCCCGGCGCGGGCGAGCTGGGAGAACGTGTACTTCGCGTCGTGGCTGTAGACGGAGTGCACATGGTGGTCGCCGACGAGGTGGGCGAGACGGGGGTCGTCGCCGCCGTACCGCCGTTCGTCGGCCGCGGCGGGGGCCGCGAGCGGGCCGGCCGCGAAGGCGGCGCCGAACAGGCCCGCACGGCGCAGGAGTCCGCGCCGGGACACGCCCTGCGCGTCCAGGCGAGCGGGGGAGACGGACGGATCGGCCCAGGCGGGCAGCCGCTGCTCGGTCATCGGTGTGGGGTCCTCCGGGTCGGTGGTTCACCAACGGCGTGACGGGAAGGGCATGTTCGACGATCCGCACGCCGCCGTGCCGGCCCTGCGGGAGGGCGAGGCCGGCGGCGCGGGACGGACGAGGCCGCATCAGAGCAGGCGCAGCGTCCAGGACCAGCGGTGCGTGCCGGTCCGGACGAGATACGCGGCGGACGTGTCGGGCCCGCACGAGGCGGTGCCCAGGCCCCGGTGGGCGGCGTCGATGTGCACGACGCAGCCGATCCGCGGCACCAGCTCGTCGTGGTGGGCGGCGGCCAGGTCCCCGGCGGCGAAGCGGGTCACGGACACCTGGCGCGGCGCGTCCAGGGCCACGGCGAGGCCGGTGGCGTCCGGCCCCGACAGCGTGAAGTTCCGTACGCCGTGCCGCCCGCCGCTCTCCTGGGGCCGCAGATACGGGGTGAACAGATCGTCGACGCGGGCCCGGTGGTGGCCCACGGGCGCGCCCGCGCTCCGGTCCGGATACGACTCCCAGGGGCCCTGCCCGAACCACTCCAGGACGTCGAGCCCCGCGACGGTCTCGAACACCGACCCGACGCGTGCCACGTCCTCCAGCCCGTCCGGCAGTTCGGCCGACTCCTCGACCCGGACCCCGCCGGGGACACGGGTGAACACCTGCTCATGACGCACGACACCCGCCGGTGTGCCGTACTCGGCGAGCACGGTGACGCCCTGGCCCGCACGGCGCACCGAGACGACCTCACGCGTCAGCCGGTCGAGGCCCCAGGCGCGCCAGCGCGCCGCCATCCCGCCGAGCTCGTCGTTGTCGGTCGGTGCCCGCCACAGGGAGAGGACCGGGGCCGCGGCCAGCAGCGGATGGACGAGCAGCCCGGCGTCGTCGACCTCGACGGGCGGGCCGTCCACGGCGGCGTCCGGCGCCGCGGCGGCGGGGCGCAGCCGGACCTGCGGCACGCACACCTCGGTGCCGCGAGGCGCCCACGGCTCGTCCACCGCCGTGGTCACCCGCAGCGTCAGCCAGGCCTCGCCGCCGTCGTCCGGCAGGTCGAAGGGAACCGGCAACGTGGCGGACCCGCCCGGTGGCACGTCGGGCAGCTCGGCCGGAGCGGTCAGGGTGCCGCCGTCCGCGAGCGCGAGGCGCCACTCGGCAGCCAGCCGGTCGAGGCCCCGGAAGTGCCGGCGGTTGGTGATCCGCAGCCCGTCGCCCGCACGTTCCAGCCGCACCGGCGCCGCGATCTCGCGGTGCTCGTACATCACCGGTTTCGGGGTCCGGTCGGGAAAGACGATCCCGTCGGCGATGAAAGCGCCGTCGTGGATCGTCTCGCCGAAGTCGCCCCCGTACGCCCAGCGGTGGCCGGGCGCCGCGACACCGTCGGCGTACTGCCCGGCGCCACCGCGCCCGGCCGGTCGTCCGTCGTTCACGCGCTGCAGGATGCCGTGGTCCCAGAACTCCCAGATGAAACCGCCCTGAAGCCCCGGGGTGGACTCGATGGCCGCCCAGTGGTCCGCGAGGGTGCCGTTGCTGTTGCCCATGGCGTGCGAGTACTCGCACTGGATGAGCGGCTTCGTCTGCTCGCCCGACAGCGCGTGCGCGACACACTCCTCGACCGGCGCGTACATGGGGCACGCGATGTCGGAGACGACCGTGGGGTCGGCCCAGCCCTGCTTGGCCGCACCCTCGTACTGGACCGGGCGGGTCGGGTCGTGGCGGCGCAGCCGGCCCGCCGCGGCGTCGTGGTTGGCGCCGTAGTCGGACTCGTTGCCGAGCGACCAGACGACGACGCTCGGGTGGTTCCGGTCGCGCAGCACCATGCGCGTGACACGGTCCACGTAGGCGGCCGTCCAGCGCGGGTCGTCGGCGAGTTCGTGGGCGTGGTCGTGGGCCTCGATGTTCGCCTCGTCGACCACGTAGAAGCCGAGTTCGTCGGCGAGGTCGAGCAGGGAGGGGTCGTTCGGGTAGTGGGCGGTGCGGATCGCGTTGAAGCCGAAGCGTTTCAGCACCGCCAGGTCCGCGTGCATCTCCGCGTACGTCACGGTGCGTCCGGTCAGCGGGTGGAAGTCGTGCCGGTTCACGCCCCTGAAGTAGACCCGCTCGCCGTTGACGAGCAGGTCCCGGCCGCGGACCTCGACCTCGCGGAAGCCCACGCGGTGGTGAGTGGAGTCGGCGACCGAGCCGTCGGCGCGGTGCAGCCGCACGGTCAGGCCGTACAGCTCGGGCGTCTCCGCGCTCCAGCGGCGGACGCCGGGGACGAGCGTGCCGAGGCGTGCCTCGCCGAGGAAGCCGGAGACACGGCCGTCCTCCATGTTGGCCCGGTCGAACGCGGTGTCCGGCGTCAGGGGCCGGCCGTCGAGTTCGCCGGACACGGACCAGCCCTCCGGCAGCGTGCCCGCCGCGTGCCGCACCTGGCAGTCCACCCGCAGTTCCCCGTCGATCCGGGTCCGCGCCGTCACGTCGGCCAGGTACAGCGGGTCGGTGGCGTACAGCAGGACGGAGCGGGTGATCCCACCGTGCCACCACTGGTCCTGGTCCTCGATGTGCGAGGCGTCCGACCACTTGACGACGGTGAGCCGCACGGTGGCCCGCCGCCCCGGACGCACCACCTCCGAGAGGTCGAACTCGGCGGCCAGGTGCGAGTCCTTGGAGATCCCCACCGGCCGCCCGTCCACATGGACGAGCAGCACGCTCTCGGCGGCACCGACATGGAGGACGATCCGGCGGCCGGCCCACTCGGCGGGCACGTCCACCTCACGCTCGTACACGCCCGTCGGGTTCGCGGCGGGGGACGCGGGCGGGACGTCGCCCCACGGCATCCGGAAGTTGGTGTACTGCGGCAGGTCGTCGGTGTCCTGGAGGGTCCAGGCACCGGGGACCTCGGCCCGCGCCCACACGCCGTCGGGCGCGTCGGGGGCCGGCAGCAGCTGGAAGCGCCAGTCGCCGTCGAGCGACAGCGCACCCGCCCGCCGGTCCACGGCGTTCATCGGCAACCGCCCCCAGGAGGTCACCTCGGGTGCTTCCCAGGGGCGCAGGGCGATCAGCGGATCGGGGGCGTACGCGCCGCCGGCCGTCGGACCGGGCATCAACGGATGGCCCCCTTGCCGAGGTCGCCGATGATCTGCTTGGCACCGATCGCGAAGACGGCCAGCAGCGGGAGGAGGGCGAGCAGCGCGCCCGTCATGACCATCCCGTAGTCGGTCGTGCCGTGGACGCCGTTGAGCTGGGACAGGGCGACCTGGAGGGTCACGTTGTGCGGGTCGGTGAGGGCGATCAGCGGCCAGGCGTAGTCGTTCCACTGGCCCATGAAGGTGAAGATGCCGAGGAAGGCGAGGCCGGGCCGGACGACCGGGAGCGCCACGTGCCAGTACTGGCGCAGGAACCCGGCGCCGTCGAGCCTCGAGGCGTCGAGCAGTTCGTCGTGGATGGCGCTTTGCATGTACTGGCGCATCCAGAAGATGCCGAACGCGTTGGCGGCGGCCGGCACGACCAGCGCGGTCATCGAGCCGATCCAGCCCAGCTTCGCCATGATCACGAACTGCGGGATCGCCTGGAGCTGCGCCGGCACCATGAAGATCGCCATCATCAGCGCGAACAGGAACCGGCGGCCGGGGAACCGGAACTTGGCGAAGACGAAGGCCGCCAGGGAGTCGAAGAACAGCACCAGGACGGTCACCGTGCCCGCCACCAGCAGCGAGTTGGCCATCGACCCGAAGAAGTCGACATTGTCGAAGAGGTGGCGGACGTTCTCCGCGAAGTGCGAGCCCGGCAGCAGCTTCGGCGGGTAGGAGAAGATCTCCGTCGAGGCGTGTGTCGACATGATCACGGCCCAGTAGAACGGGAAGACCGAGATCAGCAGACCGACGACCAGGACCAGATGGAGCGCGACGCCCCGCTTCCGTGAACCCTTGATGGATGCCATGGTGGCGGGCTCCTATTCTTCGCCCCGGCGCTGCACCAGGCGCCAGTTGACGATCGAGAAGAGGACGACGACGAGGAAGATGCCCCAGGCGACGGCGGCGCCGTACCCGAAGTCGTTGTTGTCGAAGGTCTGCTGGAAGAAGTAGAGGACCATGGTCTGGCCCGCGTGTCCGGGGCCGCCCGCGAAGGACGAGTTGTTGTCCGTGGTCTGGAGCAGCACCTGCGGCTCGGAGAAGCTCTGCAGGCCGGTGACCGTCGAGATGACGAGCACGAAGAGCAGCACCGGGCGCAGCAGCGGCAGCGTGATCCGGAAGAAGGTCTGCACGGGCCCGGCGCCGTCCATCCGCGCCGCCTCGTACAGCTCGCCCGGGATCGTCTGCAGACCGGCGAGGAAGATGATCGCGTTGTAGCCGGTCCACTGCCAGGTCATCAGCGTGGCGATGGCGACCTTGATGCCCCAGGGCGTGTTCAGCCAGGCCACCTGGTCGAGACCGACGGCCTGCAGAAAGGCGTTGACCAGGCCGAAGTTGGTGGAGAAGACCGAGCCGAAGATGATCGCGACCGCCACGATCGAGGTGACGTTCGGCAGGAAGAAGGCGAAGCGGTACACGTTCTTGAAGCGGACCGCGGAGTTGAGCATCACGGCCGTGACCATCGCCAGGAAGATCATGGGGAAGGTGGCCAGCGCCCAGATGACGACGGTGTTCCCGATCGCGCTCCAGAACTGGCCGTCCGCGAGCAGGTACCGGTACTGCGACAGCCCCGCGTACTCCATCGTGCCCAGCCCGTCCCAGCGGTGGAACGACAGGTAGAGCGAGAAGCCGACCGGGATCAGACCGAAGGCGAGGAAGAGCAGATAGAAGGGGGAGATCGCGGCGTACAGCCGCCAGTGGCTCAGCACGCCCTTCCTGGGGTGCGGAGCGGGTGCGGCGGCCACGGGCGCCGGATGCGTCTCCACCACGGGTGCGGTAGCCATGTCAGTAGCTCACCCCCACGTGGTCCGCGATGCGCCGGCAGCTGCTCATGGCGTCCTTCCATGCCTTGTCCGGGTCCTTGCCGAGGACGGAGAAGTTCCGCAGCTCGTCGCTGATCGGGGTGCCGAGCGCGATGTCGTAGGGGCTGTTGAAGGCGACGGGGATCTTCCGCGCGGCCGGGCCGAAGACGTCCATCGTGATCTGACCGCCGAAGAACGCGTCGGGTTCGCGCAACTGCTTCATGCCGTACGACGCGGGGGTCGACGGGAAGAGCACCGAGTCGACGAAGCCCTGGGCCTGGTTCTCCGCGTCGAGCATCCAGGTGATCAGCTCGAAGGCGCGCTCCGGCTCCCGGCAGGCCTTGGTGATCGACAGGAAGGAGCCGCCGATGTTCGACGGTCCGCCCGGACACTGGGCCACCCGCCACTTGCCTTTGGTCCGCGGTGTGTTGAGCTTGATGTCGCCGGCCGCCCAGGAGGCGTTGAGCTGGCTGGGCAGCAGGCCGCGCTCGGTGGCGGATATGTTGTCCGGCGTCCCGTTGACGATCTTCGAGACCAGTCCGCGGCGGGTGGCCTCGACCGCCCGGTCCCAGGCCGTGCGTACATGCTCCTGGTCGCCGATGAAGTGCCGGTCCTCGTCGACGTACCGGCGGGTCGACTGGTTGACGGAGATGCCGAAGACGCTGAGCGCGTCGGTGAGGATGAAGGTGCCGGGCAGACGCTTCTTGAGCTGCTCGCCCGCGGTGAAGAACTTCTCCCAGGTGTCGAGTTCCGCGGAGACGTCCGCCGGCTCGTGGGGCAGCCCCGCCTTCTCGAAGACGGCCGGCTGGTAGTAGTGGGCGACCGGGCCGCAGTCGATGGGGAAGCCCACCATCGAGCCGTCCGGGGCGATGCCCTGGTCCCACTTCCAGGGCAGGTACCGGTCCCGGTACCGCGCGGCGCCGAGCGTGCGCAGGTCCACGAACTGGTCGGAGTTCGGCAGGTACGAGGCCATGTCCTCGCCCTTGAGCCCGGCGATGTCCGGGATGTGGGCGCGCCCGGTCATCGTGGTCATCAGCTTCGAGCGGTAGTAACCGCCGATCTGGATGGCCTGGAGGTTCATCGAGTCGTCGTAGCGGGCCTTGGCGTTCTGGACGACCTTCGGACTCAGCCCGCCGCTCCAGTACCACAGGACCATGTTCCGGCCGGTCGAGCCGGTCGGAACGGCACAGCCGGTCGCCAGGCCGCCGAGCGCCGTGGCGGCCGTACCGGCCAGGCCCGCGCGCAGCAGGCCTCTTCGTGAGAGCCGCACAGCTCCCACCGCCTTTCGGATCTGTTCGGGTCTTCGCATGAGGGGTCAGTGCCGCCGGGCGGGGCCGGGCGGGGTCACGGGCGCGTACGGGACGGGCGGGCCCGGGTCGGCAGGGATCCGGTCCGCCAGGAAGCCGTACGCGCGCCGCAGTGCGGGGTCGTCGACGGAGCGCCACCAGCGGTCGACGCCGTACCAGCCGGGCGCGGCCAGGGCGCCGCCGTGCCGTCGCACGGAGAGCCCGGCGCCGAGCACGGCGAAGCGCAGCCGTTCCTCCAGCGGCCAGCCGCCGAGCGACGCCGCGACGAAGCTCGCGCCGAAGACGTCACCGGCGCCCGTCGGGTCGACGACATCGATGTCGAGGGCCGGCACCTCGGCGTACTCGCCGGTCGTCTGGTCCACGGCGATCGCGCCGTCGCCGCCGCGGGTGACGACCGCGACCGGCACCAGCTCGGCCAGCCGGCTCAGGGCGGCGGCCGCGCTGCCGGTGCGCGTGTAGGCCATCGCCTCGGTCTCGTTGGGGAGGAAGGCGTGGCACAGCGCGAGCTGGTCCAGGAGGTCGTGCGACCACTGCTGGGTGGGGTCCCAGCCGACGTCGGCGTAGATCTGCGTGCCGTTCGCCGCCGCCTTGGCGAGCCAGGCGCGCGGCTCCGCCTCGATGTGCACGAGCGCGGTGCGCGCCGCCGGCGGGTCGCTCATCAGCGCGTCCTGCGAGTGGGGTGGTTCCTGGC
Organism: Streptomyces siamensis; assembly: GCF_039543605.1. NCBI lineage: Bacteria > Bacillati > Actinomycetota > Actinomycetes > Kitasatosporales > Streptomycetaceae > Streptomyces > Streptomyces siamensis. Next base: position 30,376 of record NZ_BAABKB010000027.1, read on the forward strand.
CGTGGGTGACCAGGGCGCGGTCGTGGACGGGGACGTGTCCCGCGGGGGCGGGAGGCCCGGTCCGGGGGAGCGCCAGGGAGACGGTGACCGGGGTGTGCCAGCCGTCCGCGGTACGGGAGAGCGTGAGGTCGACGCCCTCCTGGCCGGCGAGGACGTCATGGCAGTACGTGCCGTAGGCGTCGTCGCCGAAGACCGTGGCCAGGGAGGTGCGCAGGCCGTAACGCGCCGACGCCACGGCCAGGTTGGCGATGCCCCCGGGGCTGACGCCCATGCCCTCGGTCCAGATCTCCTCGCCCGGCGTGGGCGGCTTGCCCAGTCCGGTCAGGACGAGGTCGTAGAAGAGCAGACCGGTCAGCAGGACATCGGGCCGTTCGTCGCCCACGGGTACGTCCTCTCGTCAAAAGTCTGCAAGCGGTGCACAGGATCGTGCGCGCCGCCAAGGAATTTGGCAAGAGTCGAGCAGAACAGAGCATGGAAATGAAGAAAGATGACGACTATTGTTCAGGGTGTGCTGGCAGAGCGACGACATCAACTCATCCTGCGGGCCCTGCGTTCCGGCGGTCCCGCGGCCGTGACCGACCTCTCCGAACAGCTGGGCGTGAGCCCCGCCACGGTCCGCCGCGACCTGGTGAAGCTGGAGGAGGAGGGCCTGCTGACGCGGGTGCACGGCGGCGCGGTCGTGGACGAGGGCGACCAGCCCTTCGCCGAGGTGGCCGAGGTCCGCGTGCCCGAGAAGGACGCCATAGCCGTGCAGGCCGCGTCGATGATCCAGGACGGCGAGTCCGTGCTGCTCGACATCGGCACCACCGCCTACCGGCTGGCCCGGCAGCTGCACGGCCGCCGGATCACCGTCATCACCAGCAACCTGGTGGTCTACGAGGAACTCGCGGACGACGAGGACATAGAGCTGGTGCTGCTCGGTGGCATGGTCCGACGCGAGTACCGCTCGCTCGTCGGCTTCCTCACCGAGGACAACCTGCGCCAGCTGCACGCCGACTGGCTCTTCCTCGGCACCAGCGGAGTGCGGCCCGGCGGCCAGGTGATGGACACGACCGTCGTCGAGGTGCCCGTCAAGCGCGCCATGATCAGGGCGGGTGAGCGGGTGGTCCTGCTCGCCGACCGGGCCAAGTTCCCGGGCACGGGCATGGCCAAGGTCTGCGGCCCCGAGGAACTGGACGTGGTGGTGACCGACGCGCCGGTGGACGCGGCGACACGTTCCGCGCTGGAGGAGGCGGGCGTGCGGGTGGTCGTGGCATGAGCCCCGGCCACGGATCCGCCGCGTGGGCCCGGCCGTGAACGCCCGCCGCGGGTACGCGCGACGGCCCGCGCGTACGGCGCCGGGCAGGCCCGACGCGCACGACGTGCCCGGCGGGCCCGGCATGCGGCCCATCTGGTGCGGTCGGCACACGCCGGACGGCCGGTCCGGGCATGCGCCCGACGGTCGGCAGGGGCAGCATGCGCCTGACGCTCGGCATGGCGGCGACGCGCCGGACAGGCGGCGCGGACGGTATGCGCCGGACCGGCGGCACGGCGGCGACGCGCCGGACAGCCGGCACGGACGGCATGCGCCGGACGGTCGGTACGGCCCCGACGCACCCGACGGCCGCCATGGGCGTCCCGCCCGCGGTGGATCGTACGGGCGGCACGCGCGACCCGCGCCGTTCGGCCGCCATGCGTGGCCGACCCCGTATGGGCGCCCCAGACGGCCCGCGCCGTATGCGTGCCACGTGCGGCCTACGCCGTGCCGGTGCCACGCCCGGCCTGCGCCGCACGGGCAGCACGCGCGCGGCGCACCGTGCGGGTACCGCGCGCGGCCCACACCGTATGGGCGCCACGTGCGGCCCGCTCCGTACGGGCGCCACGTGCGGCCCGCGCCGTACGGGCGGCATGCGCGGCCTACGCCGTGCGGGCCCCACGCCCGGCCCGCACCGAACGTGTCGTACCGGCAGGAACGCGCGCGGCACGCCGAGCGTGCCCGGCGCGCAGAACTCGCAGAACTCGCAAAGGTGGTAATCGCGTGAGGCTGACCATTCTCGGCGGCGGAGGATTCCGTGTGCCGCTCGTGTACGGGGCGCTCCTCGGGGACCGTGCCGAGGGACGCGTCACCCGGGTCGTGCTGCACGACCTGGACCCGGCACGGCTGTCCGCCGTCGCGCGGGTGCTCGCCGAACAGGCGGCGGGCGTACCGGACGCGCCCGAGGTGACCGTCACCACCGACCTCGACGACGCCCTGCGCGGCGCCGACTTCGTCTTCTCCGCGATCCGCGTCGGCGGCCTGGAGGGGCGCGCGGACGACGAACGCGTGGCGCTCGCCGAAGGCGTCCTCGGCCAGGAGACGGTCGGCGCGGGCGGCATCGCGTACGGACTGCGCACCGTGCCCGTCGCCGACGACATCGCACGCCGGGTCGCGCGGCTGGCCCCCGACGCCTGGGTCATCAACTTCACCAACCCGGCCGGCCTCGTCACCGAGGCCATGGCCCGGCACCTCGGCGACCGCGTCATCGGCATCTGCGACTCGCCGGTCGGCCTCGGCCGCCGGATCGCGAAGGTGCTCGGCGCCGACCCGCGCGAGGCGTGGATCGACTACGTCGGGCTCAACCACCTCGGCTGGGTGCGGGGTCTGCGGATCGCGGGCCGGGACGAACTCCCGCGCCTGCTCGCGGACCCGCAGCTGCTCGGTTCCTTCGAGGAGGGGCGGCTCTTCGGCCCGGACTGGCTCCGGTCCCTGGGCGCCGTCCCCAACGAATACCTGCACTACTACTACTTCAACCGCGAGACCGTCCGCGCCTACCAGCAGGCGGACCGGACGCGCGGCGCCTTCCTGCGCGACCAGCAGGCGGGGTTCTACGAGGAGATGACGCACCCCGACGCCGCCGCACTGAGCGCCTGGAACCGTACGCGCGCCGAACGCGAGGCCACCTACATGGCGGAGAACCGGGACGCGGCCGGCGCGGGCGAACGCGACGCCGACGACCTCTCCGGCGGCTACGAGAAGGTCGCCCTCGCCCTCATGCGGGCCATCGCCCGCGACGAGCGCACCACGCTGATCCTCAACGTCCGCAACCGCGGCACCCTGGCGGTCCTCGACGACGCGGCTGTCATCGAGGTGCCCTGCCTGGTGGACGCCAACGGCGCGCATCCGGTCGCCGTCGACCCGCTGCCGGACCACGCCACCGGCCTGGTGTGCGCGGTGAAGGCGGTGGAGCGGGAGGTGCTGTCGGCGGCGGAGTCCGGGTCCCGCACGACCGCGGTGAAGGCCTTCGCGCTGCACCCCCTCGTCGACTCCGTGAACGTGGCACACCGGCTGGTCGACGGCTACACCGCCGCGCACCCCGGCCTGGGTTACCTGAAGTAGAGACCGAGCGAGGAGACGTACGGCCATGCATGACGAACGCCGCCGCATCGAGGAGCGCGTCGAGCGCATCCACGACCAGCGCATCAAGCCCGCGACCTACGCCGCCACCGTCCCCCTCGTGGTGGAGGCCTGGCAGGCCCCGGGGGAGCCCGTCCCCTTCGAGGAGGCCGCGGCCGCCCCGTACGAACCCTTCGCGATGGACACCCCGTGGGGCCCGCCGTGGGGGACGACCTGGTTCCGCATGCGCGGGCAGGTGCCGGCCGCGTACGCGGGCAGGCGCGTCGAGGCCGTCATCGACCTCGGCTTCGTGGGCGACTGGCCCGGCAACCAGGCCGAGGCCCTCGTCCACCTCGCCGACGGCACACCGCTGAAGGCGGTCAACCCGCTCAACCAGTACGTCCCCATCGCCCGTCCGGCGGTCGGCGGGGAGCCGGTCGAGTACCTCGTCGAGGCCGCCTCCAACCCCGACATCCTCGCCAACGACTTCGCGGGCCCGACCCCGTTGGGCGATGTGCTGACGGCGGGCGACCGACCGCTGTACACCTTCCGCCGCGCCGACATCGCCGTGCTCGACGAGGACGTGTGGCACCTGGACCTCGACATCCAGGTGCTGCGCGAACTGATGCTGGAGCTCGGCGAGCACGACCCGCGCCGGCACGAGATCATGCACGCGCTCGACCGGGCCCTCGACCTGCTCGACCTGGACGACATCTCCGGCTCGGCGCCCGCCGTGCGCGCGGCCCTGGAACCGGTGCTGTCGAAGCCCGCCAACGCCAGCGCCCACATCGTCTCCGGAGTCGGCCACGCGCACATCGACTCGGCCTGGCTGTGGCCGATCCGCGAGACCAAGCGCAAGACGTCCCGCACCTTCTCCAACGTCACGTCGCTGGCCGACGAGTACGAGGAGTTCGTCTTCGCCTGCTCGCAGGCCCAGCAGTACGAGTGGGTGCGCGACAACTACCCGCACGTGTGGGCCCGCATCCAGGAGTCCGTGAAGAAGGGCCAGTGGGCACCGGTCGGCGGCATGTGGGTCGAGGCCGACGGCAACCTGCCCGGCGGTGAGGCACTCGCCCGTCAGCTCGTGCACGGCAAGCGGTTCTTCATCGAGCACTTCGGCGTCGAGACCAAGGGCGTGTGGCTGCCGGACTCCTTCGGCTACAACGCGGCCTACCCGCAGCTCGCCAAGCTCGCCGGCAACGAATGGTTCCTCACCCAGAAGATCTCCTGGAACCAGACGAACAAGTTCCCCCACCACACGTTCTGGTGGGAGGGCATCGACGGCACCCGGATCTTCACCCACTTCCCGCCGGTCGACACCTACAACGCCCGTTTCAGCGGGGAGGAGATGGCCCTCGCGGTGCGCAACTACCGCGAGAAGGGCGGCGCCACCCGCTCACTGGCCCCCTTCGGCTGGGGCGACGGCGGTGGCGGCCCCACCCGCGAGATCATGGAGCGGGCCCGTCGGCTGAAGGACCTGGAGGGCTCCGCGAAGGTCGAGGTCGAGCACCCCGACGCGTTCTTCGCCAAGGCACGCGCGGAGTACCCGGACGCCCCGGTGTGGGCCGGCGAGCTCTACCTCGAACTGCACCGCGCCACCTACACCTCCCAGGCCCGCACCAAGCAGGGCAACCGGCGCAGCGAGCACCGGCTGCGCGAGGCGGAGCTGTGGGCCACCACGGCCGCCCTCCAAGCGCCGGGCTACGCCTACCCGTACGAGGCGTTCGACCGGCTGTGGAAGACGGTGCTGCTGCACCAGTTCCACGACATCCTGCCCGGGTCGTCGATCGCCTGGGTGCATCGCGAGGCCGAGGCCGAGTACGCCCGCGTCGGGCGGGAACTGGAGGAGCTGACGACGGCCGCGATCACCGCCCTCGGCTCCGGCGGGACGCGTGTCTTCAACACCAGCCCGTACGACCGCGCCGAGGTGGTCCGCACGACGGACGGCACGCCGGCGTACGTGGAGGTGCCGGCGAACGGCAGCGCGCCCCTGGCCGACGCCCGGCCCCCGCAGCCGGTCAAGGTGTCCGGCCGCGTCCTGGACAACGGGCTGGTCCGGGTCCGGGTGGCGGAGGACGGCACCCTGTCGTCCGTGCGCGACCTGCGGGCGGACCGCGAGGTCCTCGCGGACCAAGGCAACCTGCTCCGCCTGCACACCGACCTGCCCAACTACTGGGACGCCTGGGACATCGACAAGCACTACAAGAACCGGTACACGGACCTCCTGGAGCCCGACTCGGTCACGGTCGTCGAGGACGACCCGCTGGCCGGCGCGATCCGTGTCACCCGCTCCTTCGGCAAGGGCTCCACGATCACCCAGACGATCACGGTCCGGGCCGGCAGCCCCCGTATCGACTTCGAGACGGACATCGACTGGCACGAGAGCGAGAAGATCCTCAAGGCCGCCTTCCCGGTCGACGTCCGCGCCCCGCACTCCTCGGCCGAGATCCAGTTCGGTCACGTCCAGCGCCCCACGCACACCAACACGAGCTGGGAGGCAGCCCGCTTCGAGGTGTACGGCCACCGCTGGGTGCACATCGGCGAACCCGGTTACGGCGTCGCGGTCATCAACGACTCGACGTACGGCCACGACGTCTCCCGCACGGTCCGCGAGGACGGCGGCACGACCACCACGGTCCGGCTCAGCCTGGTGCGTGCCCCGCGCGTCCCCGACCCGGGGGCCGACCAGGGCCGCCACCGTTTCACGTACTCCCTGCTGCCCGGGGCGAGCATCGAGGACGCGGTCGCCGAGGGCTACGCCCTCAACCTGCCGCTGCGGCCGGCCGAGGCGCACGGCCCCGCCGAACCCGTCGTCTCCGTCGACGGGGAAGGAGTCACCGTCGAGGCGGTCAAACTCGCCGACGACGCCTCCGGCGATGTCGTCGTACGGCTCTACGAGTCCCGCGGCGGCCGCGCCACCGGCACCCTGCGCACCGGGTTCCCGCTCGGCGCGGCTCAGGTGACCGACCTGCTGGAGCGCCCGCTCTCCCGCGCGGACACCGACGGGAACGCGGTCCCGCTCACCCTGCGGCCCTTCGAGGTGCTGACCCTGCGGCTGGCCGTGGAGAAGAAGTGACCGCACGCGACAGGAATCCGGCCGCACTTCCCATGAAGAATTAAGGAAGAGGTAAGAGGCCTGGTCACGATGGGTCCGACACCCGCCGTGACCACGGCCCGTTCCCCGCGCGACACCTGGAGTTCGCCCTTCCCCCCTGTGATGCGGGGGAACGACGAGAAAGAGGTGGCACGGTGCGAGACCCGCGTATGTCCGCGATCGGCAAGGGCCTGAGGCGTCGGGGGAGGCTGATGGCCGAGGCGGTGCGGCCGCCCAGGAGGGCTCTGGACGCGGTGCCCTCGCCCCGGGGGCCGGGCGGTCCGGCCGACGGCGGGTACACCGCCCCGCCCGCCCCTCGCCTGGTCGAATCACCGGTGTTCGTGCTGTCGTCCGTGCGCTCCGGATCGACGCTGCTGCGCGTCCTGCTGAACAGCCACAGCCAGATCCGCGCTCCGCACGAGATGCATCTGCGCACCGTCCACGTCCACCTGTCCCGCGACTTCACCGCGGACGCGATGCGGGCGCTCGAACTCGACAGGACCGAGCTGGAGCACGCCCTGTGGGACCGGCTGCTGCACCTCGAACTCACCCGCAGCGGCAAGCGGATCATCGTCGACAAGACCCCGCCCAACACCCTCGTCTGGCCGCGCCTGCACCGATGTTGGCCGCACGCCCGTTACATCCTGCTGCTCCGCCACCCCGGCGCCGTCATCGCCTCCCTCACGAACCGGCGCACCGATCCCGACCCCGCGGGGATCACCGCCGAGGTCCTCGACTACAGCGAGAAGCTTGAGGAGGCCCGCCAGAACCTCGACGCCCACGTCATCACCTACGAGGCGCTCACCGCCGACCCGGAGAGCACCACCCGCGGCATCTGCGGCTACCTGGGCGTCCCCTGGGAGGCCGCCATGCTCGACTACGGGGCCCAGGACCACGGCACCTTCCGCCCCCAGCTCGGCGACTGGAGCGAGACCATCAGGTCCGGCCGCGTGCAGCCCGCCCGGACCGCCGATCCTTCGGTCGAACTCCCGCCCAGGCTCAGGCAGTTGGCGCGTGCCTGGGGTTATCCGGAGGACTGAGCAGCGCGGCGCCCGCCCGGGCGAGCGTGGCGGGATGACCGAAGAGGCCGGGCAGCCCCCCGGTGTGCAGGAAGACGGTGCGCCGTCCCGGGGTGATGTCGCCGTCCGCGACGGCCGCGATCAGCCCTGCCATCGCCCGCCCCGTGTAGATCGGGTCGAGGACGATGCCCTCGGTGCGCGCGGCCAGGGTCAGGGCGTTCATCACCGGCTCGCCGGGCGTGTCGTATCCGTCGCCGACCTGGTCGAGGCGCAGTCGCGGAGCCCCGGTGACGCCCCCCGGCCCGGCCAGCTCGTCCACCAGTCGCGTCACCGTCGCGGCGGGGTCGGTGACGGCGCCGCAGTGCACACCTAGGACGCGGGAGGTCCCGAGGTGCGCGACCAGGCCGGCCATGGTGCCGCCCGAGCCGAGCGCCACCACGACGGTCGCCAGGTCCGGTGCCTGGTCGAGGAGTTCGCGTGCGCACTCGACGTAGCCGCGGGCACCGAGCGCGCTCGATCCGCCGAAGGGGATCAGCGCCGGGACCTCGCCGCGTGCCCGCTCCTCCTCCACCACCTTGCGGGCGCGGGAATCCAGGGGCTCGCCGTCCGCGGCCCAGACGACCGTGGCGCCGAAGAGCCCGTCGAGCGCCAGGTTGCCGGAGGCCGTCCCGCCGGGTGCCCCGGCCAGCACGAGGACGACGCGGAGACCGAGCCGGGCACCGGCCGCCGCGGTCAGGCGCGCGTGGTTGCTCTGCGGCGCACCCGTCGTCACCAGGGTCGTCGCGCCCGCGGCCAGGGCCGCGCCGCACGTCCACTCCAGCTTGCGGATCTTGTTGCCGCCGCCGCCGAGGCCGGTGAGGTCGTCGCGCTTGACCCACAGATCCTCGGGCCCGAGGCCGAGCGCGCGGGCCAGCCGGGGCGCGGGTTCGAGCAGGGTGGGCCAGGTGCCCAGCGGGGCGCGTGGCGAGGTGTCGTCCTCACGGTGTGTCGTCATCGCCACGGGCCCTTCCGACGGTTCCGGTGTCGCGGCGAGAGTATCCCGTGACCTGCCCGGACCGTCGGCTCGGGGCCGTCGTGCGGACGGCGGTGGGCCGCCCGGGTGTCCGGGCGGCCCACCTGTGTCTCCTGCTTCGTCCTCCTGGCGGTCCGTCAGCCGGTGAAGCCCGCGGTGATGGAGGTGAACTGCCAGGTGTTCTGGCTGATGCCGGAGCAGTTGCTCACCACGCCGCCGCCGGGGCAGGGCCGGTCACGGTTGACCGCCCAGAAGGCGAGCCGGGCGATGTGGTGGGAGTTCGCCCAGTCGCGGATCTGCGTCCAGATCGCCGGGGTGGTGTTCTCCTGCTGGTCGGACAGGCCGTTCATGCCGGAGATGCCGATGTGCGAGTAGGCCGTCGCGTCGTCCCAGCCGAAGGTCGACTTCAGCTTGGCCTTGAGCCCCTCGGTGGCGTTGACCGTGTTGCCGTACATGTCGGAGCCGCCGCCGAAGTCGAACGGCATGATCGTGAAGACGTCGATGCCCGCGTTCAGGGACTGCGCCTGCTCGATGAGACGGTTGCCGTAGTACGTCGGGCCGGTCGTCGAGGTGCCGAAGGTGACGATGGTCTTCAGGCCGGGGTTGTTGGCCTTGACCGTCTTCAGCGCGGTCAGGATCTTCGCCTGCACGGCCTCGTTCTCGAACTCGTCCGTGTTCTCGATGTCCATGTCGATCGCCTTGAGGCTGTAGGCGTCGATCACCTTCTGCAGGGCTCCGGCGAGCGCGCTCGCCGAGGAGCAGTTGGCGCCGAGCTTGCTGCCCTGCCAGCCGCCGAAGGAGGGGACGATGTCACCGCCCGCGGAGCGGATCTGGTTGATGGCGGTCTGGTCGACGCCGCCGGTCAGCGCCCGGTTGCCGTCCCAGGCGGGGTTGCAGCCGCCCGAGTCGAGCACGAACGCCATCGTGAACCACTTGACGCCGGTCGCGTTCATGACCGTGGTCGGGCTCGGCGGGTCGCCCCAGCCCTCGAACAGGTACGGTGCCGCCTGCTTGAAGCCGGTGCCGCCGCCCCCGCCCGCGTTCGTCGTCACCGACACGGCGTTGGACGCCGGGGAGGTGTTGCCGGCCGCGTCCCGCGCCTTGACGGTGAAGGTGTAGGCGGTGCTCGGGGACAGTCCGCTGACGGTGGCGCTGGTGCCGGACACCGTGAGCACCTGGTTGGAGCCGCTGTAGACGTCGTAGCCGGTCACGCCGACGTTGTCGCTCGACGCGCCCCACGACAGGGAGACGCTCGACGAGGTCTTGCCGGTGGAGGTCAGGTTCGTGGGGGCGGTCGGCGCCTGGGTGTCGGAGCCACCGCCGCCGCCCGGCCCGTCCAGGCTGATGTCGTCGGCGTAGTAGGTGCCCTGCGCGTACCAGCCGTGGACGTAGATCTTGGCGCTGGTCTGCGAGGCGCCGGTCGTGAAGGACACGGTCAGCTTGCTGTAGGCCGAGGGGGACGTCGTCCAGGTGGAGGCACCGCCGTCCACGCCGAGGTACACGTAGCTGCCGCGCACCCAGCCCGAGAGGCTGTACGTCGTGTTCGGCTGGACCGACACGGTCTGGGTGCACTGGGCGTTGTCACTGGCGCTCACCGCTCCCGAGAGCGCCTTGGAGCCGCCGTGCACGGGGCTGGAGACGACGGAGCCCAAATTGCCGGAACAGGACCAGGGGGAGAGGCTTCCGGTCTCGAAGCCGGGGTTGGACAGGATGTTGGCGGCCTGCGCCGTGCCGGGGAGGGCGACCGCCCCGGCCAGGGCCAGCGCGGCGGTGCCGAGCAGGGCCAGGAAACGATGTCTGGAACGTCTGAGGTCTGCGATGCGCACGCGATCTCCCTGAAGAAATGGGGGTGTTCGGGAGTGCTGAGAGGTGCGCAACCAAGTTGGTATGGACCAATCTCGCTGTCAAGACGCTGCGCGAGAATTGGTCCAGACCGGTAGGCGTGACGGGGTGTGGCGGAGGTCGGGGGAGGGGAGGCTAGGCGGGCAGGGTGGCCGCCGTCGCGGGCGCGCCGGCCGACGCGGACGGTCCGCCGGAGGAGGGAGCCATCGGCTCCGTGGCCGGGGCCGGAACGGCGGGCAGCGACGGCGCGGGCGACTCGGTCCGCTGCTGCGGCAGCGACACGGGACGCACCGCGCGGGGTCCCGAGACCACCGTGTAGTCCTTTCCGAGGGACGCCGGGACCACCTCGCCCGTCTCCTCGCCGAGCGCCAGCCGCACCGCGGCCCAGGGAGCGTTGATCCCGCACAGCGCCAGCTGGTGCAGACCTCCCGCCGGACGCGTGTTCACGTCCATCAGGACCGGCTGGTCCCCGAACATGCGGAACTGGATGTTCGACAGATAGTGCAGTCCGAACGCCTCCGCGAGCAGCCGCGCCGGCTCGGTCCACGACGGGTGCAGCGTGAAGCCGCGGCGCCGGCCGTTCTTCGTGCGGCCCACCGCCATGCGGACCCGCCCGTCCGGCGCGGTCAGACAGTCCACGGACACCTCGGGCTGCTCCAGCCGCGGCATCACCAGCCAGTCCACGGGCTCGTCCGCCTCGCGCAGCGCCGCCACGACCAGGTCCAGCGGCACGAAGGGGCTCGGGAAACCATTGAGGTGCATGAGCGAGAAAGGAGCCCGCGTGATGACACGGAAGCCCACTCCGCCCGCTCCGGCCGCCGGCTTGAAGCAGGCCCTGTGACCCGCGGCCTCCAGCGACTCGACGGCCGTGAGGAGCTCCTCCTCGGTGCGCACCCGCCACCACGGCGGCACCGGCACACCCACCGCCTGCACCGCCTGGTAGGCGGTGGCCTTGTCCTGGAAGACGGCCACCGCCTCGGGGGGCGGGGCCAGCAGAGCCGTACCGAGCGCGGCGAACTCGGCGCGCTGGGCCACGATCGCGGCCTGGTGCAGCACCGGCACGAACACGTCTATGGAGTGACGCGCGCACTGGTCCAGGGCGTACTCGACGTAGGCGCGCGGGGACAGGCCCTCGGGCTCCAGCTCGGCGGTGTCGGCGGCGGCCAGCACGGGGGAGTCCGGGTCGCCGTGCGTGGCATGGATCTCGACCGGGCGGCCCTGCGGATTACTTCGCAGCTGATCCATGAAGAACACGTTCTCCGCGTACGTGCGGTTGAGCCAGACGCGTACGCGGAAATCCATGCAGGCCGCCTTTCGGGGGTTCACGGGCACGGCGGAGCGGGCCGTGCCCGGCCAGGGGAGAGGGAGGAACACCAAGCCGCCGTACGCCAAGAAAGGTTCGTGGCAGCCGTGTTGGGGCGATCATAAGGGTCGCGCACCCCCCGTACGGCTACGGGCGTGTTACGGATTTCCCGGGTGTCGTGTCCGGGCATCCTTGTCCCGTGCCGGGCGTATGTGTTCTTGTGTTGCCATTCGTCTTCTACGGGGGTGCGGAGAGTGCGGTCGATGGACGCCGGGCACGGGAATCTGCTGGCCATCAGCGATCTGCACATCGGATACCCGGAGAACCGCGCCCTGGTCGAGAAGATGCACCCCGAGACCGACGAGGACTGGCTGCTGGTCGCCGGTGACGTCGGAGAGCTCGTCGCCGACATCCGGTGGGCGCTTCAGACCCTCGCCGCACGTTTCTCCAAGGTGATCTGGGTGCCCGGCAACCACGAGCTGTGGACCCACCCGAAGGACCCCGTGCAGCTGCGCGGCGTCGCCCGCTACGAGCATCTGGTCGCTGTCTGCCGCGAGTTGGGCGTCATCACCCCCGAGGACCCCTACCCGGTCTGGGAGGGGCCCGGTGGACCCGTGGTCGTCGCCCCGCTCTTCCTGCTCTACGACTACTCGTTCCTGCCGCAGGGCTGCGTGACCAAGGCGCAGGGACTGGCCTACGCCGAGGGAACGGGCGTGGTCTGCACCGACGAGCACGTGCTCCACCCCGACCCCTACCCCAGCCGCGACGCCTGGTGCCACGCCCGGGTCACCGAGACCGAGCGCAGACTCGCCGAACTGCCCGACGACCTGCCGACCGTCCCGGTCAACCACTACCCGCTGGACCGCCATCCGACGGACATCCTGCGCTACCCCGAGTTCGCCATGTGGTGCGGCACCCGGCGGACCGCCGACTGGCACCGCAGGTTCCGTGTCCAGGCCATGGTCTACGGTCATCTCCACATCCCCCGGACCACCTGGCACGAGGGTGTGCGCTTCGAAGAGGTGTCCGTGGGTTATCCCCGAGAATGGCGCAAGCGCCCCGGAGAGCCGGGCACGCTGCGCCGCATTCTGCCGATGGAGGTCGGAGCCGGTGATGGAGGAGCTGCTCCCGGAGTCGGCCGTGGCAGTGGAGAGCTACGGTGACGACTGGGCCGAGGGCGCCAGCCTGTACCCCGAGGAGCAGGCGCTGCTGACACGGGCCGTGCAGAAGCGGCGCCGGGAGTTCACCGCCGTGCGCGCCTGCGCCCGCCGTGCCATGGAGAAGCTCGGGGTGCCCCCCGCCCCCGTCCTGCCGGGCGAGCGCGGAGCACCTCAGTGGCCCGCCGGCCTGATCGGCAGCATGACGCACTGCGAGGGCTATCGGGCCGCCGCACTCGCCCGCGCCACCGACCTGGCCTCCCTCGGCATAGACGCCGAACCCCATCAGCCGCTCCCGGAGGGCGTCCTGGAGTCCGTGGCCCTGCCCGCGGAGACGGGCCGCCTCGACCGGCTCGCCGCCGAGCACCCCGCGGTCCACTGGGACCGACTGCTGTTCAGCGCCAAGGAGTCGGTCTACAAGGCGTGGTTCCCGCTCACCAGGAAGTGGCTGGACTTCTCCGAGGCCGACATCGACCTGCTCCCGCACCCCGGCTCCCCGGGCCAGGGCCCCTCGGGCCGCCTGCGCGCACGGCTGCTGGTCCCCGGGCCCCTGCTGGACGGCCGGCGCGTCGAGGTCTTCGACGGACGCTGGACCGTCCAACGGGGCCTGGTCGGCACGGTCGTCACCGTGCCTCACGCCTGAGCGGTCTCCGGGCACCAGGTCTGCAACAGCCTGAAGAACGCCTCCTCATTGCCCGCGAGACCTGCCGCCGCCAGGGCCCGCTCCGCCTCCGCGAGCACGGCGGGGGGCACCACGGGTGGTAGGCGCCCGTCCGGCGGGCCGTCGAAGGCGGCTCGTACGGTCTGCAGGAGGCGGAGGTAGGCCTGCACGGCGGCGCGTTCGTGATCGGTCAGTACGGCGGTCGGCATCGGACGGCTCTCCCCGGGTCGGCTGGTCGTGTCAGGTGCTGCCTGACTCCAGCTTGCCGTCCGCCACTGACAATCCCGTTTCGGTACGTGGAGGTTCGCCCGCTTAGCGGAGGCGAAACATCACGGAAATCCCCTGTGGAACAGGGGCCCTAGGCTGGGGAGGAGAGCCTCGGGGCCGCCCTCGCGACGGCCGGACGGCGCCTGCCCGGGACCGCGGCGGCCGCCCGCACGGCGGGCGGGACGCAGCCGCGACCGGCGGCGCGGGCGCCGCTCGACGGGCGGCCCGGCCGCCCGGACGGTGTGCCGAGGAGGACGCGAGACGCCCGTACGAAGGGCGTGGGAGCCGCCGCACGGCGGCGTGGCGACAGGAGGTGGCCCGGTGGCCGACGCACCGCTCGGACGGCCGCGGAGAACCGTGCGGCTGCGCTCCGTGGCCGACGGGGAACTGCGCCTGCACCACCGCGTCGTGCACGGCTACCGGCGCGCCTACCGGATGGCCGGCGAGGGTCCCGCGCTCGTCCTGATCCACGGCATCGGCGACTCGTCGGCGACCTGGGCGGAGCTGATCCCCGACCTGGCCCGCACCCACACGGTGATCGCGCCCGACCTGCTCGGCCACGGCGCCTCCGACAAGCCGCGGGCCGACTATTCCGTGGCCGCCTACGCCAACGGCGTACGCGATCTGCTGGCCACGCTCGACATCGAGTCCGCCACCCTGGTCGGCCACTCGCTGGGCGGCGGCGTCGCCATGCAGTTCGCCTACCAGTACCCCGAGCGCACCGAACGGCTCGTCCTGGTGAGCGCGGGCGGTGTCGGCGGCGAGGTCAACCCCGTCCTGCGGGCGGTCTCGCTGCCCGGCGCGCACCTCATGCTCTCCGCGCTGCGGCTGCCCGGCATGCGCCTGCAAGTAGGCCTGTTCGCCCGGCTCATGAGCCTTCTCGACACCGATCTCGGCCAGGACGCACCCGAGTTGCTGACCCTGGTGGACGCGCTGCCCGACACGACCTCCCGCAGCGCCTTCATCCGCACCCTGCGGGCCGTCGTCGACTGGCGCGGCCAGGCGGTCACCATGCTCGACCGCTGCTACCTCACGGAGGGCATGCCCACGATGCTGCTCTGGGGCGACCGGGACAGCGTGGTGCCCGTCCGACACGCGCACGGCGCGCACCGGGCCATGCCGGGCAGCCGGCTGGAGGTCTTCGAGGGCGCGGGCCACTTCCCCTTCCACAGCGACCCGGCACGCTTCCTGGCCCTGGTCGAGGAGTTCACCACCACCACGGCCCCCGCGGACTGGAGTCGTGAGCACTGGCGCGAGCTGCTGCGCGCGGGCCGCTCCGGGACGAGCGTGGGCCGGCCGGACACGCCCCAGAACCGCGCGGTGGAGCGGGACCTGCGCGAGGCGAGCGAACGCAGCGCCACATGAGGTTCCGCCAGGCCCGGTCCGACAGGTCCCGCCTTGTCGGAAGGCCCTAGCTGGTGCGCTCCCGGAGGTCGCGCTCCGGACGCCTCGCGGCCCGCCCGCGGGCGGCCGCCACGACCGGGGACTCGCGCAGGGCGATGGACATGCCCACCAGGTCGCGCGGCCCGTCGGTGGACGCGACCTGGGCGGCCGCCCCTCCGGCGGCCTCCGCCGAGTCGATGACCCTGCCGTCCGGATCGGCGGCCCTGGCCCGCACCGCGGCCGTCACCATCACCGCGTCCGCCTCCGCCTGCGCCCGGGCGGGCGGCGATCCCGCCGCCACGGCCGCGTCGTAGGCGTCGGAGCGCACCTCGGAGTCGAAGTAGGGGTACAGGCTCAGCATGCCGTCGTGGATGTCGGACTCCCGCTGGGTGACCTGGAGTTCGGCGGAGGACCACCAGGAGATGCGCACCGCCCGGTCCTCGTCCACGGCGACCGGCTTCAGCTCGCGCCACAGCGGACCCAGCCTGCGGTACGTCGACCAGGTGTTCCAGCTGTCCCCGATGCGCTGGCAGGCCAGCGGGACGCAGAAGCCGACCGCGGTGATCTGGGCTCCGGCGGAGGCCAGCACCGGCGCCACATTGGTGCTCAGGCCGTCCAGGTCGCCGCCGTTCCAGCGGGCGACCACGGCGACGAACTTGGCCGCCGAGTAAGGGATGTTGCACAGCGAACCGAACGCGATGATCACCAGGCCGGCCCGCAGCCAGCCGTGCACCTGGAGCGCCCAGCGCCAGCACATGATGTTCATCGCGATGCCCGCGGCCGACAGCGCCACGAGGTACAGCACGATCATCTCGCGCAGGAACGGCGTGTTCGCGTAGTAGGTGTCGAAGTCACGCAGCCGCTCCTCGGGGGCGTCGCCGAGGGCGAAGAGCACGATCAGCGCCGCACCCACCACGCTGTATCCGGCGATCCAGCGGCGCGAGAGGCGGCGGGTCACCTCGGGCCGGCCACCACGCCAGTTGATGATCAGCACCAGGCAGGAGGCGCTGAAGGCACTCAGCAGGCAGTAGACCAGTGGCGCCGAGATGTTGGGGATCCCGGTGACCTCGTTGACCTTGCCGATGGTGGGCGGGGCCGCGAAGAGGAACACCAGGCCCGCGAGCGCCAGGAGCACACCGACGGAGCGCAGCAGCGGATCGCGCCAGCCGCGCAGGAGCGCCGGGCCCTTGAAGGCGATGGCGGCACCCATGGCGGCGGCGGGGATGTAGTAGCTGGATCCGTCCATGTTCCGGGACCTTCAGCCCTGCGGTCCGCGGTAGCCCAGCGACGCCTCGATGCGGCCGGCCAGACCGTCACGCTGCACGGGCCCGCGCAGGGGTGAACCGGCCAGCCAGGTACGGCACTTGCTGGCGAGCAGCAGGCCGAAGCTCTCGGCCTCCTTCTCGTCGTCCATGTCGAAGCGGGTGCGCGCGGCCACCTTCAGGACGGTCTCCTGGAGGTCGGCGCCGTCGCTCAGTAAACGGGCGGCGACGGCAGCGCCCTCGACGTGGTGGCTGCAGTGCCCGGCCTTCATGTGCCACAGCTCGTGGCCCAGGATGACCAGCTGGTGGTCCGGCGCGGTGCGCTCCTCGATGACGACGAGGTCCTGTTCGGCCATGTCGAGCCAGAGCCCGCTCGCGGTGCCGGGCGGAAAGGCGGCCGTGCGGAACTGGACGGGGCGGCCCCGGCGCCTGCTCATCGCGCCGCACAGCGCCGCGTACAGCTCGGCGGGTTCCGCCGGTGCCGGGAGCGACAGCTCCGCTACCAACTCGCCGCACAGGCGGCGCATTTCCCTTCCGATGCCCACAACTCTCCCCCGGCTCACGACTCTGGCCGTTTGACGCTCTCCAGGAGCATGTCCAGCCACTCGGCGACCTTGTCCCGGTGCTGGTCGGTGGGCAACTGCGCGGCCCGCCAGGCGATTCCGCGGACGCCGTGGTCCAGGAGCAGCCGCTCCAGCGGGTCGGCGGCGGCCGCCGCGCGTTCGCGGTCGGCGAGTCTTTGCAGGAGTTCCTGCTCCGAGCGCTGGAGGGCGCTCACGAGGGCCTCGGAGTCCTCGGCCGTGAGGAATCCGGCGTGGACCCGGAAGAAGCGCTGGATGGCGTCGCAGTGCTCCATGGTGGGGCGCCGGTCGCCGTTGATGAGGGCACCCGCCTGCTGGCGCGACATGCCGGCGCCGTCGGCGATCTCCTGCTGGGTGTAGCGGCGTCCGTTGGGCTTGAGGCGGGTGCGGCGCAGCAGGTCGAGTCGTTGCAGGAAGCGGGCCTGGAGGTCGGGTTCGCCGGCGTGGCGGCCGCTCAGCAGGGCCTTCACCACGGGTTCGGGGACGCCGGAACCGGCGGACAGGCGCTGGATGTCGAAGACCTCGGAGAGCTGCACGCCGAGCCTGGTGGCCAGGTCGCTGACCCGTGTCACGACGGCCTGCAGCAGAACCGTCGCCGTGGCGCCCGGAACCTCGAAGCCATCCGTCACCGACAGATCTCCTACGTCTCTCTACAGGTCGCTCTCAAGAAGGTCAGGAACCACCGGGAGACTAGCCCCTCGGTCGAACTCACATCCAGGTCTCGCCACAACTGTGGCGAGATTCAGCCGTCAACGGTCGCCAAATGCCACGATAGTTGACACGCCTGTGCCCTGGGCAGCAGGATCGGGGCGCCGCGTGAAGGCCGCAGAGGCAAGAGGGGTGACCTCCCGATGGCGTACCAGGCAGGAAGGCAGCGGTCCCAGCCGCGCCCTGTCCCCGAGACCGTCGAAGCTCAGGCGTACCTCCAGGACTACGCAGCCCTCCTCGAAGCCGTTCAGTTCCCCTCCGTCGTCTTCGACCACCGCTGGGACGTCGTCCTGTCGAACGCGGCGTTCGAGACACTTTTCGGCGGCGTGGGAGCCCATCCGACGGCCATGCCGGGTGACAACTTCCTCCGGTTCGTGCTGTTCCACCCGGACGCGAGCACGGTTCTCGGCGAGCACGAGTCGAGCTGGTGCCTACCGATGCTGGCGCACTTCGCCGCCGCCGTGGAGCGGCACGGCCAGGACCGAGGCCTCCAGTCGATCCGCCGGGAGATCGCCCAGGACCCCATCATGGACGCCGCCTTCCGGCACGGGCTGCCCCACTGGATCCGCGCGGTCGGCCCGGACGCCGTCGAGCACGACGGCGCCGTACGTCCGCTCGTGCACCCCGATCCCCGCTGGGGCCGCACGGACTGCCGGATCGTCGACGACACCCCCAAGACCCTTCGGGACATGGGGTACACGCGAATGACCCTGGTCCTGCGGGACGCGGCCCGGTCCATGCCGGGCGGCGGACCGCGCAAGTCCCGCACCACGCGCAACGGCGCGGCGGAGCTGCGGGCGGTCTGAGCGCTCAGTCGGCCGGTGTCACGAGCACCAGCGGTACGCCGTCGCACGGCACCAGCCGCAGCCGCTCGAAGCGCGCGCTCCGTCCCGCCGCGAGGACGGCCCCGAAGTCCGGTCCCCGGGTGAGGGAGCCGGCCAGGTGGTCGGGGTCGGCGGAGGCGGCGACCCGGCCGCGGGCGTTCACCAAGTGGGCGGGACCCGGGAGCCGTTGGAGCAGCGGGACGACCGCCGCCTCGAAGTGCCGCAGATACACGTCGGCAGCGGCGACCCCCACGAACCGGCCCTCCACGTGCACGGGCGCGGACAGCGTCAGGCTGTACTCGTCGGAGCACAGGTAGTCGACGTAGGGCCCGGCGACGGCGCGCTGTCCGGTGTCGCGGGGGAGGGCGAACCAGTCCCAGTGCGTGTAGTCGGAGTACGCCGAGTGCCGCGGGTCGAGGTCGAGCAGCAGCGGTCGCACGTCGCCGTCGGGGCCCGTCTGCCACCATTCCAGCCACGCCGGTACGTCGGCGAGCAGTCCGGGCGCCGCGACGAATCCGGCGCCCGACACCAACTCCTGCCGGGCGAGGCGCAGATGGAGCCCGGGGCGCAGTGCCGCCAGGTCGACGGTGGCGGGCCGGTCACCCCGCGCGGCGACCCGGGTGAGCAGGGCCGCGGTGTCGGCGCGGGTCTCGGCGACCGCCTCGAAGACGGCCTCCAGTGTGGAGCGGACCTGCGCGGCGACGGCCGCCCGCGGTGTCGCGTCAAGCGTCGCCGTGGCGCCGACCTGGCCGGGGCTCCTGCTCATGGGTGCCCTCCAGCGGACGGGGACCGGACGCGGTGCGCGGCATCGCGAGACGGAGGGCGATGAGCCGCGCCGTCGAGTCCTGGACGCACCGCTCGGCCAGCGCTCTGGCCGATTCGTGGGCCCCATCTTGCACCGCCGAGATTACGGAGCGGTGACGGTCGGCGACTTCTTCACGATATTCGTCGTCCCCGAGCACGAGACACAGCAGTGCGCCCACATCCGTCTGGAGCGCGACCTGTTCGCGGGTGAGCCGGGCGGACTGCGCGGCGGCGGCGAGTTCGACGTGGAAGCGGCCGTAGACGCGACTGCGCGCTGCGGCGTCCTCGGCGGACGCGAGCTCGTCCAGGGTGCGCCGCAGTGGCTGGAGGTCGGCCGGTTCGGTGCGCTGCGCGGCGAGCCGGGCCGCCGCCCCCGTCACGGCCGCCCAGTGGTCGCCGAGATCGCGCAGCTCCTCGGTGCTCCAGCCGGCCAGCCGGGCCAGCAGCCGCTCCTCGCCGGGGACCTCGGGCAGGGACACGAAGCTGCCGCCGCCGCGGCCCCGGCGCGTGGTGACCAGTCCCTGCTGCCGCAGCGCCATCAGCGCCTCGCGCAGGGTGACGGTGGACACGCCGAGCTGCCCGGCCAGCTCCATCTCGCCGGGCAGCTGCTCCCCGTCGGCGAGCAGTCCGAGCTCGATGGCGTCGCCGAGCCTGCGGACCACCGTCTCGACCCGGGCGCGGTTGTCCACGGGTGTGAAGACGGCTCTGCGGACACCGTCGCCCATGTGTTGCTTCACGGTCACCACCTCGTGCGTTGACTCAACCTTTACTCTAAGGGGGTCTTGAGCTTTGAACTATGACTTCATATCTTTCCGGTCAGTGTTTCAACGTGGACATGGACCAGAAAGGTTCCCCACCCATGCAGGGATTGGCGATCCGGCTCCAGGGCCTGCGGAAGGCGTTCGGAGAGACGACCGCCGTGGCCGGAGTCGATCTGGACATCACCGACGGCGAGTTCTTCTCGATGCTCGGCCCGTCCGGTTCGGGCAAGACGACGGTGCTGCGGATGATCGCGGGCTTCGAGGCCCCGACCGCCGGCCGCATCGAACTGGCGGGTCAGGAGGTCACCGGCCTCGCCCCCTTCGAGAGGGACGTGCACACCGTCTTCCAGGACTACGCCCTGTTCCCGCACATGACGGTCGAGCAGAACGTCGCCTACGGCCTCAAGGTGCGCAAGGTGCCCAAGCCGGAGCGGCTGGTGCGGGCCCGCAAAGCGCTCGCCGACGTACGGCTCGAAGGGTTCGGCAAGCGACGCCCCGCCCAGCTCTCCGGCGGCCAGCGCCAGCGTGTGGCACTCGCCCGTGCCCTCGTCGGCCGCCCCCGGGTGCTGCTGCTCGACGAGCCGCTCGGCGCCCTCGACCTGAAACTGCGCGAGCAGATGCAGGTCGAACTCAAGGCGATCCAGCGCGAGGTCGGCATCACCTTCGTCTTCGTCACCCACGACCAGGAGGAGGCCCTGACGATGAGCGACCGCATCGCCGTCTTCAACCAGGGCCGCGTCGAACAGGTCGGCACCCCGGCCGAGATCTACGAACGCCCCGCCACCGGCTTCGTCGCCGGCTTCGTCGGCACCTCCAACCTCCTCGAAGGGGCCTCGGCCGAGCAGGTCGTCGGCGCTCCCGGCACCTACAGCATCCGGCCCGAGAAGATCCGGGTCCTCAAGGAGTCCGCCGAAGCCGACGAGCCGGAACACTCCACCGCCACGGGCACCGTCGTCGAGGTCGTCTACCTGGGCGACTCCACCCGCTTCCTCGTGGACCTCGACGCGGGCGGTCGCCTCACCGCCCTCCAGCAGAACCTGGAGACCTCCTCCGAGGACGTCGCCGCCCTGCGCGGCACCCGGGTCCGACTCCAGTGGCACCGCCGTCACGCCTTCAAGGTCCCCGACCCCCGCTGACCCCCACGCTCAGTCCCCGTCACGTATGGAGTACGTCGTGCGCCTCACCCGAACCCTCCCAGCCGCCGCCGCCGTCGCGGTGCTCCTCGCGGCCACCGCCTGCGGGTCGTCCGACTCGGGCGGCTCCTCCTCGTCCACCGGACTCAACCCGCCCGACCTGAAGGCGCAGTCGAAGCTCGGCAAGACCGAGGGGCAGGTCAACCTGATCGCCTGGGCCGGCTATGTCGAGGACGGCTCCAACGACCCGAAGGTCGACTGGGTGAGCGACTTCGAGAAGCAGACCGGCTGCCAGGTCAACTCCAAGGTCGCGGCCAGCTCCGACGAGATGGTCAAGCTGATGAAGACCGGCCAGTACGACGCCGTCTCCGCCTCCGGCGACGCCTCGCTGCGCCTCATCGCCTCCGGCGACGCGGCCCCGGTCAACACCGGCCTCGTGCCCAACTACAAGAATGTGTTCAGCGGCCTGAAGAACGGCGGCTGGAACTCCGTCGACGGTCAGATGTACGGCATCCCGCACGGCCGGGGCGCCAACCTCCTGATGTACAACACCGAGAAGGTCACGCCCGCCCCCACCTCCTGGTCCGCCGTCTTCGACGACGCCGCCGCGCACAAGGGCCACGTGACCGCGTACGACTCGCCCATCTACATCGCCGACGCGGCGCTGTACCTGAAGTCGGCCCGGCCCGAACTGAAGATCAAGGACCCGTACGCCCTCGACCAGAAGCAGTTCGACGCGGCCGTCGACCTGCTGAAGAAGCAGAGCGCGAACGTGGGGGAGTACTGGAGCGACTACCTCAAGGAGATCTCCGCGTTCAAGAGCGGCGACTCCGTGATCGGCACGACCTGGCAGGTCATCGCCAACCTCACGCAGGACGAGGGTGCGAAGGTGAAGGCCTTCGTGCCCAAGGAGGGCTCCACGGGCTGGTCCGACACCTGGATGCTCTCCGCCAAGGCCAAGCACCCCAACTGCGCCTACAAGTGGATGGACTGGATCATCTCACCGAAGGTGAACGCCCAGGTCGCCGAGTACTTCGGCGAGGCCCCGGCCAACACCGAGGCGTGCGCCGAGACCAGCGACAAGTCGTTCTGCGACACCTTCCACGCCGCCGACGAGGGCTACTGGAAGAACATCGCCTTCTGGAACACGCCCATCGAGCAGTGCCTCGACGGCCGCACCGACGTCAAGTGCGTCCCGTACGCGAAGTGGGTCCAGGCCTGGACCGAGATCAAGGGCTGAGAGACACCCATGACCTCCACCGCGCAGGCCGCCGGACGGTCCCCCGTCCGGCGGCTCGCCGGGACCCTGCACCGCCGGCCGCGGCTCAGGCTGTCCCTGCTCCTGACCGCGCCCCTGCTCTGGCTCGCCGTGCTCTACCTCGGCTCGCTGGCGGTGCTGTTCGTCTCGGCGTTCTGGACGACCGACTCCTTCACCTCCGAGGTCGTGAAGGTCTGGTCGACCGACAACTTCCACGAGCTGTTCACCACGCCGGTCTTCCGGCAGGTGATCCTGCGCAGCATCGGCGTCGCCCTCGCCGTGACCGCCCTGTGCGCGCTGATCGCCTTCCCGGTCGCCTTCTTCACGGCCCGCATCGCCAGGCCCAAGTGGCGTCCGCTGCTCGTCGTCGCCATCCTCACCCCGCTGTGGGCGAGTTACCTCGTCAAGGTGTACGCCTGGCGGCTGATCCTCTCGCAGGGCGGACTCGCCGACTGGATGCTGGAGCCGTTCGGGCTGAGCGGACCCGGCTTCGGACTTCCCGCGGCGGTCATCGCACTGACCTACCTGTGGCTGCCGTACATGATCCTGCCGATCCACACGGCGCTGGAGCAGCTGCCCGACAACCTGCTCGATGCGTCGGCGGACCTCGGCGGGCGCCCCGCGCGCACCTTCCGCTCGGTGGTGCTGCCGATGGTGCTGCCGTCCGTGGCCGCGGGCTCGGTCTTCACCTTCTCCCTCAGCCTCGGCGACTACATCACCGTGCAGATCGTCGGCGGCAAGACCCAGCTCATCGGCAACCTCGTCTACTCCAACATCGAACTGAACCTGCCCATGGCCGCCGCGCTCGGCACGGTCCCCGTCGTGGTCATCGTGGTGTACCTGCTCGCGATGCGCCGCACGGGCGCCCTGAGCAGCCTCTGAGGAGCCCGCAGTGCAACTCTCCCGTCCCGCGCGCATCGCGCTGCGCGTCGCCGCCGGGCTCGGCTTCGCGATCATCTACGTGCCGCTCGCGCTCGTCCTGGTCAACTCCTTCAACCCGGACCGCAGCGCGAGCTGGCCCCCGCCCGGCCTCACCACGCACTGGTGGTCGACCGCCTGGCAGAACGAGGGCGCCCGCGCGGCCCTGTGGGTCTCGGTGAAGGCGGGTCTGGGCGCCACGGCCATCGCTCTGGTGCTCGGCACGCTGATCGCCTTCGCGGTGGCCCGGCACCGGTTCTTCGGGCGCGACGCGATCTCCTTCGTGGTCGTCCTGCCGATCGCGCTCCCCGGCATCGTCACCGGCATCGCGCTCAACTCGGCCTTCGGCACGGTGCTCGAACCGCTCGGTGTAGGCCTCGGCATGTTCACCGTGATCGTCGGACACGCCACCTTCTGCATCGTGGTCGTCTTCAACAACGTGGTGGCCAGGCTGCGGCGCACCGCGGGATCGTACGAGGAAGCCGCCATGGACCTCGGCGCGAACACCTTCCGGGCCTTCGCGGACGTCACCTTCCCCCTGGTGCGCTCCGCCCTGCTCGCGGGCGGAATGCTCGCCTTCGCGCTCTCCTTCGACGAGATCGTGGTGACGACGTTCACCGCAGGACCCGGCATCGAGACCCTGCCCATCTGGATCTTCAACAACATGACACGGCCTCAGCAGGCCCCGGTCGTCAACGTCGTGGCGGCGGTCCTCGTCCTGCTCTCGGTGATCCCGATCTACGCGGCACAGCGGCTGTCGGCCGACACGGCGACCGGCAGCAGGATCTGAGGGTGCCGTGGGGATCCTCTCCACGGCACCCTGTGCGCGCACAGAAGTATGTGACATAGTACTGGCGTGGCCAAGCCATTTACCTGCGATGTCGTGGTCGTCGGAGCCGGAATGGTCGGCGCGGCCTGTGCGCTGTACGCGGCCCGCGCGGGCCTCGACGTCACCGTGGTGGACCGCGGCCCGGTGACCGGCGGCACGACCGGCGCCGGCGAGGGCAACCTGCTGGTCTCCGACAAGGAACCCGGACCCGAACTCGATCTCGCCCTGCTGTCCGGGCGGTTGTGGTCCGAGCTCGCCGCACAGGAGGGACTCGGACCGGCGATCGAGTACGAGGCCAAGGGCGGCGTGGTGGTGGCCGCCACGCCCCGAGAACTGGCCGCCCTGGAGACCTTCGCGGACGGCCAGCGGGCGGCCGGGGTCACGGCGGAGCCGGTCGCGGCGGACCGGCTCCGCGACCTGGAGCCGCACCTGGCCCCGGACCTGGCGGGCGCCGTGCACTACCCGCAGGACTCCCAGGTGATGCCCGCCCTGGCCGCCGCCCACCTCCTACGCGCCTCGGGAGCTCGACTGCTCACCGGGCGGACCGTGACCGCGGTGCTGCGCTCCCCGGCCGGACCGGTCCGCGGCGTACGGACCGACCGGGGCGACATCCACGCCCCGGCCGTCGTGAACGCGGCCGGGACCTGGGGCGCGGACGTGGCCGGTCTCGCGGGCGCCCCGCTGCCCGTGCTGCCCCGGCGCGGATTCGTCCTCGTCACCGAGCCGTTGCCGCGCCGGGTGCGCCACAAGGTGTACGCGGCCGACTACGTCGCCGACGTGGCCAGCGACTCGGCGGCCCTCCAGACGTCGCCCGTCGTCGAGGGGACGGCGGCGGGGCCGGTCCTGATCGGGGCGAGCCGCGAACGGGTCGGATTCGACCGCTCGTTCTCGCTGCCCGTCGTCCGGGCACTGGCCGAGGGCGCGACCCGGCTCTTCCCCTTCCTGTCGGAGGTCCGCGCGCTGCGGACGTACCTGGGCTTCCGGCCGTACCTGCCGGACCACCTGCCCGCGATCGGCCCCGACCCCCGGGTCCCCGGACTTCTGCACGCCTGCGGGCACGAGGGCGCGGGCATCGGACTCGCCACAGGCACCGGGCAGTTGATCGCGCAGGTCCTGACCGGCGCGACACCCGGCCTCGACCTCACCCCGTTCCGGCCCGACCGCTTTCCCGAGGAGGCCGCGTGAATCCGCTGCGACGGGCCGGTGCCCGGCCGGGCACCGCGTTCACCGTCACCCTCGACGGCCGGGAGATCGAGGCGCTGCCCGGCCGGACCGTGGCCGCCACGCTGTGGGCTGCGGGCGTCACGTCCTGGCGCGCCACACGCGGCGCGGGCCGTCCGCGCGGCGTCTTCTGCGGCATCGGCGTCTGCTTCGACTGCCTGGTCACCGTCAACGGCCTCCCCAACCAGCGGGCCTGCCTGGTCCCGGTGCGACCCGGCGACGAGATCCGCACGCAGGAGGGCACGGGCCACGATGACTGACCGCCCCCGCCTCGCCGTCGTCGGCGCCGGCCCGGCGGGCCTCGCCGCGTCCCTGGCCGCGGCCTCCCGCGGCATCCACGTCACCCTGGTCGACTCGGCGGCACGGGCGGGCGGACAGTTCTACCGCCGGCCCGCGGCCGCGCTGGGCGCGCTGCGGCCCGAGGCGCTGCACCACGAGTGGCACACCTGGGAGAGGCTGCGCGACGGGCTCGCCGCGGCGGACTCCGTCGAGCACCTGCCGGACCGTCATGTGTGGTGCGTGGAAAGGCGGTCCGACGACTTCGTCGTGCACGCCCTGCTCGGTCCCGACCAGCGGGAGTCCGAGTCCGTGCGGGCCGACGCGGTGCTCCTCGCCACCGGCGGGTACGAGAAGGTCCTGCCCTTCCCGGGCTGGACGCTACCCGGGGTGGTGACCGCGGGCGGGGCGCAGGCGATGCTCAAGGAGGGACTGGTGGTCCCGGGACGGACCGCCGTCGTCGCCGGGACGGGTCCGCTGCTGCTGCCCGTGGCGACCGGCCTGGCCGCGGCGGGCGTCGAGGTGGCCGCGCTCGTCGAGGCCGCCGACCCCAGGGCGTTCGCGCGCCGGGCCGGGGCGCTGGCGGCCCTGCCGGGCAAGGTCGCCGAAGCCGCCGGGTACACCGCCCGCCTCCTGCGGCACCGTGTCGCGCTCATGCCCCGGCACACCGTGGTGGCGGCCCACGGCGAGCGGCGGGTCGAGGCCGTGACCGTCGCCGCGCTCGACGGCGGGGGACGGGTCGAGGCAGGCACCGAACGGCGCATCCCGTGCGACACGCTCGCCGTCGGGCACGGCATGCTGCCGCACACCGACCTCGCCGAGTCGCTCGGCTGCCGCGTCGAGGGACCGCGGGTGTACGCCGACGACGAGCAGCGCACCGATGTGCCGGGCGTGTGGGCGGCCGGCGAGACCACCGGTGTCGGCGGCGCGGCGCTGGCCCTCGCCGAGGGACACATCGCGGGCCGCTCGATCGCCGCGCGGCTGACCGGCCTGGTGCCCGACCCGTGGGAGTGGGCCCCGGCGGCGAAGTCCCGCAGGCGCCTGCGGGACTTCGCCGCGCTGCTCGACACCCTGTACACGCCCCCGGCGCACTGGACGGACCAGGTCACCGACGACACCGTCGTGTGCCGCTGCGAGGAGGTCTGTGCCGGGGAGATCCGCACGGCCGTCGCGGAACTCGGCGCGGGTGACGTCCGGACGGTGAAGCTGCTCACCCGCGCCGGGATGGGGTGGTGCCAGGGCCGGATGTGCGAACCCGCCGTCGCGGGACTCGCCGGGTGCGAACAGACCGCCGCGCGGCGGTTGTTGGCCCGGCCGGTGCCGCTCGGAGTGCTCGCCCGGGCGGGTGAGCCGCGGGAGGTCCGCGGTGGTGAGCCGCCAGAGGACCGCGGCGGTGAGTCGCGGGGGGACCGCGGTGGTGAGCCGCCAGAGGCCCACGGCGGTGAGCCGCAAGAGGCCCACGGCGGTGAGCCGCGGGAGGTCCGCGGTGGTGAGCCGCCAGAGGACCGCGGCGGTGAGTCGCGGGGGGACCGCGGTGGTGAGCCGCAAGAGGCCCACGGCGGTGAGCCGCGGAAGGTCCGCGGCGGCCAGCCGCAAGAGGCCCATGGCGGTGAGCCGCGGGAGGCCCGCGGCGGCGAGCTCCATGAAGACCGCGGTGGTCAGCCTCGGGAAGGCCACGGCGGCGAGCCGGGGGTGGACCAGGGCGGGTGAGCCGCCGTCGGCCCGGGCGGGTCAGCCGCCCGAGGGCCGGCTTCGGGCGGCGCGCCGCCGCCCTCGGGTGCCCAGGAAGACGGCCGGCGGGCGACCGACGCGCCGAAGAGCCAGTGAAATGTCACACCGTACCGAGAGAGGACCTGTTCATGACCTCCACCGAGAACCGTCCCTGGCGCGGAGTCCTCGTCGCCACCGCGCTCCCGCTGAACGACGATCTCTCCGTGAACCACGCGAAGTTCGCCGACCACTGCGCCTGGCTCGTCGAGAACGGCTGCGACGGCGTCGTACCGAACGGCTCGCTCGGGGAGTACCAGGTGCTCACGCCCGAGGAGCGTGCCAAGGTCGTCGAGACCGCCGTCGCGGCGATCGGCGGCGAGCGCGTGATGCCCGGCGTCGCCGCCTACGGCTCCGCCGAGGCACGCCGCTGGGCCGAGCAGGCCAAGGACGCCGGCTGCCGGGCCGTGATGCTGCTGCCGCCGAACGCCTACCGCGCCGACGAACGGTCCGTCCTCGCCCACTACGAGGCGGTCGCCGGGGTGGGCCTGCCGGTCGTCGCGTACAACAACCCGATAGACACCAAGGTCGACCTGGTGCCCGAACTGCTCGCCAAGCTGTACGCCGCCGGATTCGTCCAGGGCGTCAAGGAGTTCTCCGGAGACGTGCGGCGCGCCTACCGGATCGCCGAACTCGCCCCGGAACTCGATCTGCTGGTCGGGGCCGACGACGTCCTGCTGGAGCTCGCCGTCGCCGGGGCGAAGGGCTGGGTGGCCGGCTACCCGAACGCGCTGCCCGCGGCGAGTGTCGAGCTCTACCGCGCAGCCGTCGGCGGCGACCTCGACACCGCGGGCCGGCTCTACCGCCTGCTGCACCCGCTGCTGCGCTGGGACTCCCGGGTCGAGTTCGTGCAGGCGATCAAACTGTCGATGGACGTCGTCGGCCGCCACGGAGGCCCGGTCCGTCCGCCGCGCGTCCCGCTGCTGCCCGAGCAGGAGGCCGCCGTGCGCTCCGCCACCGAGCAGGCCGTCGCCGCCGGACTCGTCCGCGCCCACGGCTGAGGCCCCGACCCCCAGGAGAGCCATGCGCAGCACACTCGTCCTGCACGCCGTCGACTCGCACACCGAGGGCATGCCCACCCGGGTGATCACCGGAGGGATCGGCACGGTCCCGGGCGCCACCATGAACGAGCGGCGGCTGTACTTCCGCGAACACCGCGACGACATCAAACAGCTCCTGATGAACGAACCGCGGGGCCACTCGGCGATGAGCGGGGCCGTCCTCCAGCCGCCGACCCGTCCCGACTGCGACTACGGCGTGATCTACATCGAGGTCTCGGGTTACCTCCCGATGTGCGGGCACGGCACCATCGGGGTGGCCACCGTGCTCGTGGAGACCGGCATGGTCGAGGTCGTCGAACCGGTCACGACCATCAGGCTCGACACACCGGCGGGCCTCGTCGTGGCAGAGGTGGCGGTCGAGGACGGCGCGGCCCGCGCGGTCACGCTCAGGAACGTGCCGTCGTTCTCCGTCGGCCTCGACCGCAAGGCCACGCTCGCCGACGGCCGCACGGTGACCTACGACCTCGCGTACGGCGGCAACTTCTACGCGATCCTGCCGCTGGAGCAGTTCGGGCTGCCCTTCGACCGGGCGCGCAAGGACGACATCCTGAAGGCGGGCCTGTCGCTCATGGACGCCATCAACGCCGAGGGCGAACCCGTGCACCCCGAGGATCCGTCCATCCGGGGCTGCCACCACGTCCATCTGTACGCGCCCGGAGCCACCGCCCGCCACTCGCGGCACGCGATGGCGATCCACCCCGGCTGGTTCGACCGCTCGCCCTGCGGCACGGGGACCAGCGCGCGTATGGCCCAGCTGCACGCCCGCGGGGAACTCCCGCTGCACACCGAGTTCGTGAACGAGTCCTTCATCGGGACCAGCTTCACCGGACGGCTGCTCGGCACGACCGACGTCGCCGGGATTCCCGCGGTGCTGCCCAGCTTCACGGGCCGCGCCTGGATCACGGGAACGGCCCAGTACCTGCTCGACCCCACCGACCCCTTCCCGGCGGGCTTCGTCCTGTGAACCGGGCCCCTCGCCGTCGCGGCACCCGCCGCGTAGATACTGGGGGCCGTAGTACGTGACATGGCACCAGCCGGCGGAGGACGCTCGGCCCGTACGAGGAGAACCCATGGCCGACCGGCGCAGCAGCGCACCCTCCGCCGCTCCCGTCCTGCCCACGCTCGGCGGGAAGCGGAGCAGCTACCGCGAGCGCGTCGCCGACGCGCTGCGGGCCGCGCTGATCGCCGGTGAACTGCGCGCCGGAGAGGTCTACTCGGCGCCCACGCTGGCCGCCCGCTTCGGAGTGTCGGCCACGCCGGTACGGGAGGCGATGCTCGATCTCGCCAAGGAGGGCCTGGTCGACACGGTGCCCAACAAGGGGTTCAGGGTCACCGTCGTCTCCGAGCGGCAGCTCGACGAGTACACCCACATCCGCTCGCTCGTCGAGATCCCCACCACGGTGGGGCTGGCCGCCACCGCCGACCCCGTGTCCCTGGACGCCCTGCGCCCGGCCGCCCGGGAGATCGTGACCGCGGCGGCGGCCGGCGACCTCATCGCCTACGTGGAGGCGGACACCCGCTTCCATCTGGGCCTGCTGGCCCTCGCAGGAAACGCCCACCTGGTCGAGGTCGTCGGCGACCTGCGCAAACGCTCCCGGCTCTACGGGCTGAACGCCCTGGCCGAGAGCGGCCGTCTGGAGGCGTCCGCGGAGGAGCATCTGGAGCTCCTCGACGCGTTGCTCGCCCGTGACGAGGCCGCCGTGCGCGAGGTGATGACACGTCACCTCGGGCACGTCCGCGGGCTGTGGGCGGCCCACTGAGCCGGTCGCCCGCCCCGTGGGCGGCCCGGCGCCGAGACGGCCGCGTCGGTGCCGGCATCCGCCCCCTCCACGCAAACGGTTTGCATTTCTTGCGCTATTCTTGCGCGCATGACGCGACGACTTGCTCAGGTGGCGAAGAAGGTCGGGGTCAGTGAGGCCACGGTCAGCCGGGTCCTCAATGGCAAACCCGGGGTGTCCGAGGCCACCCGGCAGGCGGTGCTGTCCGCGCTGGACGTCCTCGGCTACGAGCGACCGACCCAACTGCGCGGCGAGCGTGCCCGGCTCGTCGGCCTCGTCCTGCCCGAGCTCCAGAACCCGATCTTCCCGGCGTTCGCCGAGGTGATCGGCGGGGCGCTCGCACAGCTGGGCCTCACCCCGGTGCTGTGCACGCAGACCAAGGGCGGGGTCTCCGAGGCGGACTACGTGGACCTGCTGCTCCAGCAGCAGGTCTCCGGCGTGGTGTTCGCCGGCGGCCTGTACGCGCAGGCGGACGCCCCGCACGACCACTACCGGCAGCTCGCGGACCGCAACATCCCGGTGGTGCTGGTCAACGCCGCCATCGAGCACCTCGGCTTCCCCGGCGTGTCCTGCGACGACGCCGTCGCGGTGGAACAGGCCTGGCGGCACCTCGTCTCGCTCGGACACGAGCGGATCGGCCTCGTGCTCGGACCCGCCGACCACATCCCCTCGGGGCGCAAGCTGGCGGCGGCACGGGCGCTCGCCCCCGATCTGCCCGACGAGCACATCGCCCGCGCCATGTTCTCGATCGAGGGCGGGCACGCGGCGGCCTCCAGGCTCATCGACCGCGGGATCACCGGTTTCATCTGCGCCAGCGACCCGCTCGCGCTCGGTGTCGTCAGGGCCGCCCGGCGCAAGGGGCTCGACGTGCCGGCTCAGGTGTCCGTCGTCGGCTACGACGACTCCGCGCTCATGAACTGCACCGAGCCGCCGCTGACCACCGTCCGTCAGCCCATCGAGGCGATGGGCAGGGCGGCCGTGGAACTGCTGAACGCGCAGATCGGCGGGACCAGCGTCACTCCCGAAGAGCTGCTGTTCGAGCCCGAGTTGGTGGTGCGAGGGTCCACCGCGCAAGTACCCCGCCACTGAGAGCCGAGTGGCTGTCGAATAATTACAGATTCTGCGCGAGATCTTGCGCCGCAATGTCGGTGGTGCTTGAGTGTGCGGCGCCAGACACGGACGCCGCACCACTCGGGTACGGCGCCGTGGGCCTTCCCTGCGCCTGCCCAAGAGGGGTCCACCGATGAGAAGTCCCGGGTTCCGCCGCACCAGCACCACGCTCATGGCCTCCGCCCTCGCCCTGACCGCGATCACGGCCTGCGGCTCAAGCGACGACGACGGATCCGCGGGTGGCAAGACCCGCATCACGGTCAACTGCATGCCGCCCAAGAGCGCCAAGGTCGACCGTTCGTTCTTCGAGGCCGACGTCAAGGCCTTCGAGAAGGCCAACCCGGACATCGACGTCGTCGCACACGACGCGTTCCCGTGCCAGGACCCCAAGACGTTCGACGCCAAGCTCGCCGGCGGCCAGATGGAGGACGTGTTCTACACGTACTTCACCGACGCGAAGCACGTGGTCGACGTCAACCAGGCCGCCGACATCACCAGTTACGTCAAGGAGCTCAAGAGCTACAGCACCATCCAGCAGCAGCTCCGCGACATCTACACCGTCGACGGCAAGATCTACGGCGTTCCCCGCACCGGCTACTCGATGGGCCTCATCTACAACAAGAAGCTCTTCGCGCAGGCGGGCCTCGACCCCGAGAAGCCCCCGGCGACCTGGGAGGAGCTGCGCGCCGACGCCAAGAAGATAGCCGCGCTCGGCAAGGGCACCGTCGGCTACGCCGACTACAGCGCCCAGAACCAGGGAGGCTGGCACTTCACCGCCGAGCTCTACTCGCAGGGCGGTGACGTGGTGAGCGCCGACGGCAAGAAGGCGAACATCGACACCCCCGAGGGCAAGGCCGTCCTGCAGAACCTCAAGGACATGCGCTGGAGCGACGACTCCATGGGCAGCAAGCAACTCCTCGTCATCAACGACGTGCAGCAGATGATGGGCTCCGGAAAGCTCGGCATGTACCTCTCCGCCCCGGACAACATCCCGATCCTGGTGAAGGAGAAGGGCGGCAACTACAAGGACCTGGCGCTCGCCCCGATGCCGGGTGGCAAGGGCACGCTCATCGGCGGCGACGGCTACATGTTCAACAAGAAGGACACCCCGGCGCAGATCAGGGCCGGCCTGAAGTGGCTCGACCACATGTTCCTGACCCCCGGCAAGGGCTTCCTCGGCGACTACGCCCGCGCCAAGCAGAACGACGCGCCCGTGGGCCTGCCCGAGCCGCGCCTGTTCACCGGCGCCGCCGACGCGAAGGACCAGGAGGTCAAGAAGGCCAACGCCAACGTCCCCGTCGAGAACTACCAGGCCTTCCTCGACGGCAACCAGAGCCTCCAGATGAAGATCGAGCCGCCGCAGGCCCAGCAGATCTACTCCGTCCTCGACGGCGCCGTCTCCGCGGTCCTCACCAAGAAGGACGCCGACGTCGACCAGTTGCTGAAGGACGCCTCCGGCAAGATCGACTCCATCCTGGCCCGGGGCTGACCGCTTCCATGAAGACCGCATCGAAGCCCGCGGCACCCCCTTCGGCCGTCCTCGGCGTGCCGGAGGGGGAGCCGCTCCGGGCCGGGCGCCGGACCGGGGGACCGTGGCGCCGGCGCCTGGCCGAACAGTCCCGCGCCTACGCCTTCCTGATCGGCGGACTGCTCTGCTTCGCCCTGTTCTCCTGGTACCCGGCGATCCGTGCGGTGGTGATCGCCTTCCAGAAGTACACACCGGGTTCCGGCGGCGAATGGGTCGGCACCGCCAACTTCACGCGGGTCTTCCACGACCCCGAGTTCACCGCGGCCTGGCGCAACACCCTGACCTTCACCCTGCTCGCTCTGCTCATCGGCTTCGCCGTCCCCTTCCTGATGGCGCTCGTCCTCAACGAGCTGCGGCACGCGAAGGCCTTCTTCAGAGTCGTCGTCTATCTGCCGGTGATGATCCCGCCGGTGGTCAGCGCACTGCTGTGGAAGTGGTTCTACGACCCCGGGGCCGGCCTCGCCAACGAGGCGCTGAGGTTCGCGCACCTGCCCACCTCGAACTGGTCCAACGGCGCCGACACCGCCCTCGTCTCGCTGGTGATCGTCGCCACCTGGGCCAACCTCGGTGGCACCGTCCTCATCTACCTCGCCGCGCTCCAGAGCATCCCCGGCGAGCTGTACGAGGCGGCCGAACTGGACGGCGCGAACATCTGGCAGCGGGTGCGCCATGTGACGATCCCGCAGACCCGGTTCGTCATCCTCATGCTGATGCTCCTTCAGATCATCGCGACCATGCAGGTCTTCACCGAGCCGTTCGTGATCACCGGCGGCGGTCCGGAGAACGCGACGGTCACGGTGCTCTACCTGATCTACAAGTACGCCTTCCTCTACAACGACTTCGGAGGGGCGTGCGCCCTGAGCGTCATGCTCCTTGTGCTGCTCAGCGTCTTCTCCGCGGTGTATCTGCGGCTGACGCGCTCCACCGGGGAGGACGCATGAGCGTTCGTACGCTGGTCTCGCCGCTCGCCCTGGCCCGTCCGCGCGGCCGGGCCGTCTACTGGACCGTCTTCACGGGCGTCGTCCTGCTGTTCGCGCTCGCCTTCCTCTTCCCCGTGTACTGGATGGTGACCGGCGCCATGAAGTCGCCGGACGAGGTGGTGCGCACCCCGCCGACCCTCGTACCGCACGCGTGGCACCTGAGCGGCTACACCGACGCCTGGGACCTGATGGACCTGCCCACCCACCTGTGGAACACGGTGGTGCAGGCCACGGGGGCCTGGCTGCTGCAACTCGTGTTCTGCACGGCGGCGGCGTACGCCCTGTCCAAACTGCGGCCCGCCTTCGGCAGGGTGATCCTCGGCGGCATCCTCGCCACCCTGATGGTCCCCGCGCAGGCGCTCGTGGTCCCGAAGTACCTGACCGTCGCGGACCTGCCGCTGATCCACACCAGCCTGCTCAACGACCCGCTCGGCATCTGGCTGCCCGCCGTGGCCAACGCCTTCAACCTCTATCTGCTCAAGCGCTTCTTCGACCAGATTCCGCGAGACGTCCTGGAGGCCGCCGAGATCGACGGCGCCGGACGGCTGCGCACGCTGTGGTCGATCGTGCTGCCGATGTCCCGTCCCGTCCTGGGAGTCGTGTCGATCTTCGCCCTGGTCGCCGTCTGGCAGGACTTCCTGTGGCCGCTGATGGTCTTCTCCGACACCGACAAACAGCCCATCAGCGTGGCACTCGTCCAGCTGTCCCAGAACATCCCGCTGACCGTCCTCATCGCCGCGATGGTGATCGCGAGCATCCCCATGGTCGCGATGTTCCTGGTGTTCCAGCGGCACATCATCGCCGGGATCAGCGCGGGCAGCACGAAGGGCTGACGACACCCCCTCCAGAAAGGCATTCACCGTGGGACAGCCTTCCCCTGCCCGCACGCGAAGCGACTGGTGGCGCTCCGCCGTCATCTACCAGGTGTACGTCCGCAGCTTCGCGGACGGCGACGGCGACGGCACCGGAGACCTCGCGGGCGTGCGCGCCAGACTGCCGTACCTCGCCGAACTCGGCGTGGACGCCCTGTGGTTCAACCCCTGGTACCTCTCACCGATGGCCGACGGCGGCTACGACGTCGCCGACTACCGAGCCATCGACCCGGCCTTCGGGACGCTCGCCGAGGCGGAGAAGCTCATCGCCGAGGCACGGGAACTCGGCATCCGCACCCTCGTCGACATCGTGCCCAACCACGTCTCCGACCAGCACCCGTGGTTCCGGGCCGCCCGGGCCGCCCCCGTCGGAAGCCCCGAACGCGAGCTGTTCCACTTCCGTCCCGGACGCGGCGAACACGGTGACATCCCGCCCAACGACTGGCCGTCCCAGTTCGCCGGCTCCGCCGAACCCGTCTGGACCCGGCTCCCCGACGGCGACTGGTACCTCCACCTGTTCACCCCCGAGCAGCCCGACCTCAACTGGGCGCACCCCGCCGTCCGCCAGGAGCACGAGGAGATCCTGCGCTTCTGGTTCGAGCGGGGCGTCGCGGGCGTGCGCATCGACTCGGCCGCGCTGCTCGCCAAGGACCCGGAGCTGCCCGACTTCGTCGAGGGCCGCGACCCGAACCCGTTCGTCGACCGCGACGAACTCCACGACATCTACCGCTCCTGGCGCGCGGTCGCCGACGCGTACGACGGTGTCTTCGTCGGCGAGGTCTGGCTGCCCGACACCGAGCGCTTCGCCCGCTACCTGCGCCCCGACGAGCTGCACACCGCCTTCAACTTCTCCTTCCTGTCCTGCCCCTGGGACGCGGCACGGCTGCGCACCTCCATCGACGAGACCCTCGCCGAGCACGCCCCGGTCGGCGCGCCCGCCACCTGGGTGCTGTGCAACCACGACGTGACCCGCACCGTCACCCGCTACGGCCGCACCGACACCGCCTTCGCCTTCGCCACCAAGGCCTTCGGCACCCCGACCGACCTGGCCCTCGGCACCCGGCGGGCGCGGGCCGCGGCCCTGCTCTCGCTCGCCCTGCCCGGCTCCGTCTACCTCTACCAGGGCGAGGAACTCGGCCTGCCCGAGGTGGAACTGCCGACGGCCAGCATCCAGGACCCGATGCACTTCCGCTCCGGGGGCACCGATCCGGGCCGGGACGGCTGCCGGGTGCCGCTGCCCTGGACCGCCGGGGCACCGCACGCGGGCTTCGGCGGCGAACCGTGGCTGCCGCAGCCCGCCGACTGGCCCGCGTACGCGGCCGACCGCCAGGCCGAGGACCCCGGGTCGATCCTGAGCCTCTACCGCGCGGCGCTCCGCATCCGCCGCGGCGAACCGGGCTTCGGCGACGGACCGCTCAGCTGGCTGCCCGCACCCGACGGCGTCCTCGCCTTCGCCCGCACCGACGGGCTGCTCTGCGTCGTGAACCTCACCGCCGGACCCGTCGCCCTCCCCCCGCACACCCGCCTGCTGCTGGGCAGCGGCCCGCTCGACGCGGACGGGCTGCTCCCGCAGGACACGGCGGCCTGGCTGCGCGCCTGAGGCCGCCCGACGGCGCATCGCTGTCCCCGCACCCCCACCTCGAAGGGATCAGCACATGCACAGCAACAGAACTGTCAGGCGCATGCCACTGGCCTGCGCCACAGTCGTCGCGCTCGCCGCCGGCATGCTCGGCACCGCCGCCGCCCACTCCGCCGTGGCGGCGGCGGGCGCCGACCTGCCCTTCACCTCGGTGGAGGCCGAGTCCGCGACCTCCACGGGCACGAGGATCGGCCCGGACTACACCCAGGGCACTCTGGCCTCGGAGGCCTCCGGACGGCAGGCCGTACGGCTGACCGCCGGGCAGCGCGTCGAGTTCACCGTGCCGCGCGCCGCCAACGCGGTGAACGTCTCCTACAGCGTCCCCGACGGCCAGTCGGGCTCGCTGGACGTGTACGTCAACGGCACGAAGATCTCCAGGACCCTCCCCGTCACCTCCAAGTACTCCTACGTCGACACCTCCTGGATCGCGGGTGCCAAGACGCACCACCTGTTCGACAACGCGCGCCTGCTGCTCGGGCAGAACGTGCAGGCGGGCGACAAGGTCGCCTTCCAGGCGACGTCCACCCAGGTCACCGTGGACGTCGCCGACTTCGAGCAGGTCGCGGCGGCGGCCGCCCGGCCCGCGGGATCGGTGTCCGTCACCGACAAGGGCGCGGACCCCGGCGGACAGGGCGACTCCACCCAGGCCTTCCGGGACGCGATCTCCGCGGCGCGGGGCGGCGTCGTCTGGATCCCGCCGGGCGACTACCGGATCACGTCCTCGCTGAACGGCGTCCAGAACGTCACCCTCCAGGGCGCCGGCAGCTGGTACTCCGTCGTCCGCACCTCGCGCTTCATCGACCAGACGAGCTCGTCGGGCGGCGTCCACCTCAAGGACTTCGCCGTCATCGGCGAGGTCACCGAACGGGTGGACTCCAACCCGGACAACTTCGTCAACGGCTCGCTCGGGCCCGGCTCCAGCGTCTCCGGGATGTGGCTCCAGCACCTCAAGGTCGGCCTCTGGCTGACCGGCAACAACGACAACCTCGTCGTCGAGAACAACCGCATCCTCGACACCACCGCCGACGGACTCAACCTCAACGGCAACGCGCGCGGAGTCCGCGTCCGCAACAACTTCCTGCGCAACAACGGCGACGACGCGCTGGCCATGTGGTCGCTCAACGCCCCGGACACCGACAGCAGCTTCGAGAACAACACCATCAGCCAGCCCAACCTCGCCAACGGCATCGCCGTCTACGGCGGCACCGACATCGCCGTCAGGAACAACCTCGTCTCCGACACCAACGCCCTGGGCAGCGGCATCGCCATCTCCAACCAGAAGTTCCTCGACCCGTTCTCCCCGCTCGCCGGAACCATCACTGTCTCCGGCAACACCCTCGTCCGCACGGGCGCGATCAACCCCAACTGGAACCACCCGATGGGCGCGCTGCGCGTGGACTCCTACGACAGCGCCATCGAGGCGACCGTCGACATCACCGGCACCACGATCACCGACAGCCCCTACAGCGCCTTCGAGTTCGTGTCCGGCGGCGGGCGCGGATACGCGACGAAGAACATCAGGGTCGACGGCGCCACGGTCGACCGGACCGGCACGGTGGTCGTCCAGGCCGAGTCCCAGGGCGCCGCGAGATTCAGCAACGTCAAGGCCACCGGCGTCGGCTCGGCGGGCATCTACAACTGCCCCTACCCGACCGGCTCGGGCCCGTTCACCCTGACCGACGGCGGCGGCAACTCCGGCTGGGACTCGACCTGGAGCGACTGCTCCACCTGGCCCCGGCCCGGCACCGGGAACCCGGACCCCGATCCGGCACGCAACCTCGCCGCGGGACGCCCGGCCACCGCCACCGGCTCGCAGGACGTCTACACGCCCGCGAAGGCCGTCGACGGCGACGCGAACAGCTACTGGGAATCCACCAACAACGCCTTCCCGCAGTCCTGGACGACCGACCTGGGCTCCACCCTCGCCACCCGCCGTCTCGTCCTCAAGCTGCCGCCGGCGTCCGCGTGGCAGGCCCGCACACAGACCCTGTCCGTGCTGGGCAGCACCGACGGATCGGCGTACTCCACGGTCGTGGCGTCCAAGGCCTACCGCTTCGACCCGGCGACCGGCAACACCGTCACCGTGACACTGCCCGCCGGCACGAACCTGCGCTACCTGCGCCTCCAGGTGACCGCCAACACGGGCTGGCCCGCGGCCCAGCTCAGCGAAGTGGAGGCGTATCTTTCCTGAGGCCGTAGGGCTCCCCGCGCTTCGCCGCCTGGATCTGCTCGTACACATGTGTGCGCAGTTCGGCGAAGCGCGGGGAGACCCGTGTGTGCAACTGGTCCCGCTCGTCCGGCAGATCGACCTTCAGCTGCTCCTGGACGACCGTGGGGGAGCCGGACAGGATCACCACCCGCTGCCCGAGGTAGACGGCCTCGTCGATGTCGTGCGTGACGAACAGGACGGTGATCCCGCGCTGCCGCCACAGCCCGCGCACCAGGTCCTCCAGATCGGCGCGTGTCTGCGCGTCGACCGCCGCGAACGGCTCGTCCATCAGCAGCACGTCCGGCTCGTAGGCCAGCGCGCGGGCGATGGCCACGCGCTGCTGCATGCCGCCGGACAACTGCCAGGGATAGGCACCGGCGGCGTCGGCGAGCCCGACCGACTCCAGTGCGTCCGCGACCAGTTCGCGGCGCCGCTGCTTGCTCAGCCCCTTCTGCTTCAGGGGCAGCCCGACGTTCTCGCGTACCCGCATCCAGGGGAAGAGGCTGCGCCCGTACTCCTGGAACACGAACGCCATCCCGGGCGGCGGACCCGAGACCCGGCTGCCGGCCAGCGACACCTCGCCCGACGTCGGCGCCAGCAGTCCGCCCACACACTTCAGCAGCGTGGTCTTGCCGCACCCCGACGGGCCGACCAGGCAGACGAGTTCGCCCGCCGCGACGGTGAACGTGAGATCGCGAACCGCCTCCACCCGGCGGCCCTGCCCCTCGTAGACCTTCCGCAGGCCGGAGACGACCAGAAGCTCCTGCATGGACCGCCCTTTCGCGAGCATCACGGTGACCGCCGGGAG
Source organism: Streptomyces siamensis (assembly GCF_039543605.1). NCBI lineage: Bacteria > Bacillati > Actinomycetota > Actinomycetes > Kitasatosporales > Streptomycetaceae > Streptomyces > Streptomyces siamensis. The sequence goes on from NZ_BAABKB010000027.1 coordinate 69,793, forward strand.
GACGCGCGCAGACCGTGGTACCAGCCGAGCACCCGGCGTTCGATCAGCTGGAAGACGACCGAGAGGACGAAGCCGAGCAGGCCCAGGACGAGGATCCCGGTCCACATGTCGGGGATGGCGAAGCCGCGCTGGAACTGGACGACGGTGAAGCCGAGGCCGTTGCTGGCCGCGAACATCTCGCTGATCACCATGAGGATGATCCCGATGGACAGGGCCTGGCGCAGGCCGGCGAAGATCTGCGGGCTCGCCGCAGGCAGCACCAGCGCCCGCAGTTCGGCGACGCCCGTGATGCCGTACGAACGTGCCGTCTCCGTCATCACGGAGTCGACCGCCCGTACGCCCTCGACCGTGTTGAGCAGGATCGGCCAGACGCAGCCGCTCGCGATCACGGCGACCTTCATGCCGTCGCCGATGCCCGCGAACAGCATGATGACCGGGACGAGGACGGGCGGCGGGATCGCCCGCAGGAACTCCAGGACCGGTTCGCACACGGCCCGCACCCGGCGGTAGGAGCCGATGAGCGTGCCGAGCGCCACCCCGGCGACGGCCGCCGCCGTGTAGCCGCCGAGCAGCCGCAGCAGGCTGGGCCGCAGGTCGCCGCGGAGCCGTTCGCCGGTCCAGACGTCGGGGAAGGTCTTCAGGATGGTGCGCAGCGGCGGCCAGTAGACGTCGGTGCTGTCGTCGGACGCGAACCACCAGAGCACGACCAGGAGCACGGGCAGGGCGGCGGCGTACAGCAGCCGGAGCACGACCCTGCGCCAGGTTCCCGGCCGCGTCCGGCCGACGGGGACCTCGCTCACACCGTCACCTCCCCGCGCACCGACTGGTGCCAGGCCAGAGCACGCCGTTCCACCGTGCGGGCACCCACGTTGATCAGCAGCCCGAGCAGGCCGGTCACCACGATCAGCGCGTACATCTCGGGCACCGCCTGAGAGGTCTGCGCGACCGCGATGCGGGCTCCCAGCCCCGGTGCGCCGATGACGAGTTCGGCGGTCACGGTGAGGATGAGCGCCACCGCCGCGGCCAGCCGGACGCCCGTCATGACGTAGGGGAGAGCCGTCGGCCACAGCACGTGCCGCACCCTCGCCCAGGTGCCGAGCCCGTACGAGCGGGCCGTCTCGTCGGCCACCGGGTCGACGTCCTGGACGCCGTACAGGACCTGGACGAGGACCTGCCAGAAGGCCGCGTAGACCACGAGGAGCAGGACCGAGCGCAGACCGGTGCCGTACAGGAGGACGGCCAGCGGGATCAGGGCGACGGAGGGGATGGGACGGAGGAACTCGACCGTCGAGGCGGTGGCCTCGCGCAGATGGGGCACGACCGAGATCAGCACGCCGGCCAGGATCCCGGCACTCACCGCGATCGCCAGACCGAGTGCCCAGCCGGTGAGGGTGTCGCCGAGTGCGGTCCAGAAGGCGCTCTCGGCGAACTCGTCGCGCAGCGCGCCCACGATCCGGCTCGTCGGCGGGAAGTACTGCTCCTTGACGAGGCCGAGCCGCGGCACCGCCTCGCCGAGGGCGAGGAAGGCCGCGAGCCCGGCCGCGCCCAGCGCGGTGTTCGCTCCCCTCACGGCAGCAGCTTGTCCAGGTCGGGCTCCGTCTTGAACAGGCCGTCCTGCGCGCCCAGTTTCTCCAGGGCCTCGATCGAGGCGCGGTCGGGCTCGGCCGGCCACTTGGGCAGGGTCACCTTCTCCAGCACCGCGGCGGGGATCTTCGTGTACGTGGTGACGATCTGCCGGACCTCGTCCGGGTGGGCGTCGGCGTAGGCCAGGGACTCGGCCGTGGCCTCCTGGAACTTCTTCACCACGCCGGGATTCTGCTGCGCGTACTGCGTCGAGGTGAAGTACATGGCGACGGTGAGGTTCTGCGCGACGTCGACCAGGGACGAGGCGATCTCCGTACCGCCCTGGCTCTTGACCGTGGCGAGCGCCGGTTCGACCACCATCGCGGCGTCGATCTGCCCGCTGTCCAGGGCGGCGGGCATCTGGTCGAAGGCGAGCTCGACGAACTTCACCTCGGACGGGTCGCCGCCGGCCTTGCGCACCGACTCGCGCACCGCCGTCTCGTTGATGTTCTTCACCGTGTTGACGGCGACCTTCTTGCCTTCGAGGTCCTTCGCCGACTTGATGGCGCTGCCCTTCTTCACCGTGATGGCGCCGAAGTCCTTGCCCGCCAAGCCTGTCGAGGCGACCCCGTTGGCGATGGCCTTCACGGGCACGTTGTTGGACTGGGCGATCATCAGGCTCGTCATGTTGCTGAAGCCGAACTGGAACTGTCCGGAGACGACGCCCGGCACGATGGCCGCGCCGCCCTGCGCCGTCGTCATGGAGAGCTTCAGGCCCCGCTTGGCGTAGAAGCCCTTCTGTTGCCCGAGGTAGAGCGGTGCGACGTCGACGATGGGGATGATGCCGACCTTGACGGTCGTGGTGCCGCCGGACGAGGCGTTCTTGTCCGAGGCGCCACCGCCGTCGGACGAGCCGCAGGCCGACGCGGCGACCAGGAAGGTACCGGCCGCGAGCGCGGCAAGCAGACGACGCATGGCTCCTCCTGTGCAGACGAGGTGTTCCGACAGGGTGTGCGCACAGCGCACAATGGTGCTCAGCGCGAAGGTAGAACTCCCGTACGGCCGGGTCAATGGCTCTGGCTGACAATATTGTTGACAGTTAGTGGAGTGCGCTTGCCTCCCTGCGCGGCGAGCGTGCCCCGACGTCCCTCTGGAGGCGACCATGCCTGCAGCAGCCCGCGCGCCCCACTTCGTCCGGTCCTTCGAACGCGGCCTCGCCGTCATCCGCGCCTTCGGCGCCGACCAGCCGGAACTGACGCTCAGTGAGGTGGCCCGCGCCTGCGACCTGACCCGGGCGGCGACCCGCCGCTTCCTGCTGACCCTCGTCGACCTCGGGTACGTCCACAGCGACGGCCGCACCTTCCGGCTCACCCCACGGGTGCTGGAACTCGGCTACGCCTATCTCTCCGGATTCTCCCTGCCGCAGATCGCGCAGCCGCACCTGGAGCAACTCGCCGAACGGGTGGGGGAGTCGTCCTCGCTGTGCGTCCTCGACGGCGACGACATCGTGTACGTGGCCCGCGTGCCCACCCGGCGCATCATGACCGCCGCCATCACCGTCGGCACCCGCTTCCCGGCCCATCTCACCTCCGTGGGCCGGGTGATCCTCGCGCACCGCGCGGACGAGGAGACCGACGCCCGGCTCGCCCGAGCCGACCTGCGGCCCCTCACGGCCCGCACGATCGTGTCGGCCGACGCGCTGAGGGCCGAGCTGCACCGCGTACGACGCCAGGGATACGCCATCGTGGACCAGGAGTTGGAGGAGGGGCTGCGCTCGGTCGCCGCCCCGGTGCGCGGCCGGGACGGCGAGGTGGTGGCGGCCGTGAACATCCCCGTGCACGCCAGCCGCAACTCCGTCGAGTCCGTCCGCCGCGACCTGCTGCCGCACCTGCTGGCCACGGTGGCGGCGATCGAGGCCGACCTCCGCATCACAGATCCAGCACGAGCCGTTTCCCGCGACAGCGCGACACACAGATGAGCATGGTCTCGCCCGACTCCCGTTCCGCCTCGGTCAGCACCGAGTCCCGGTGCTCGGGCACCCCCTCCAGGACGTCCGTCTCGCAGGTGCCGCACGTGCCCTCGGTGCAGGAGTACAGCACCTCGATCCCGGCCGCGCGCACGGTGTCGAGGACGGACACGTCCGGCGTCACGACGAGCGTGCGTCCCGAACGGTCGAGGACCACCTCGAACTCCGTGTTCCCGCCCGGCTCCGCTTCCCTCGGCCGGAAGCGCTCGACGCGCAACAGCCGCGGGGGACAGCGTTCCTGCACCGCGTCGAGGAGCGGCTCCGGGCCGCAGCAGTAGACGAGCGTGCCCGCGGGCAGCGCGGCCAGCACCGGATCGAGGTCCAGCAGCCCGGTCTCGTCCTGGGGCGCGATCCGCACCCGGTCGCCGTACCGACCGAGTTCCTCGACGAACGCCATCGACGCCCGGGTCCGCCCGCCGTACAGCAGCGTCCACTCCGCGCCCGCCGCCTCCGCCGCGGCGAGCATCGGCAGGATCGGTGTGATGCCGATGCCGCCGGCGACGAACCGGTAGCGGGGCGCGGGCTCCAGCGCGAAGTGATTGCGCGGTCCGCGCACCCGGACCCGGTCGCCCGGGGCCAGCCGGCCGTGCACGTACGCCGATCCGCCGCGGCCGTCGGCCTCGCGCAGCACCGCGATCCGCCATGTGCCGCGGTCGGCCGGATCGCCGCACAGCGAGTACTGCCGCTCCAGTCCCGGCCCGAGTACGACGTCGACGTGCGCGCCCGGTCGCCAGGCGGGAAGATCCGCGCCGGACGGGTGGCGCAGGGTGAGCGCGAGCACGCCGTCGGCCACGGACTCCCGTGGCCCGACGACGAGTTCCGCTTCGTACAAGGTCATCGCTCTATTCCTCGGAGGGTGTGTCCGTCGGGGTGGGCGAGCATCCACTCCCACATCTCGACCGGGTCGTGCGCGGTGTGCTCGGCGCCGCAGTGACAGGTGCCGTGCAGCAGGTCCGTGCCCGGCAGCCAGTCGATGCGGTAGATCTGCCCGGTGGGACCGGTCACCGGACCTGCTCCACCGGCTTGTCGCCCTCCTCGACCAGCCGGGCGAGGATGCGGCGGGCCGCGAGTCCACCGGTGTCGATGTTGATGCTGAGCTCCTGATAGCCGGCGCGCTCCGAACCCAGCGTCCTCTGGAGCAGGTTGAGCGCGTCCACGTCCTGCATCACGACCGTGTGGTTGAAGTCGTGCAGGAAGGCGGTGACTTCCTCGTCTTCGGGAGCGAAGTCCCGGGACACCGCCCAGAAGTCGTAGACGCTGCCGTCGCCGGACGGCGTGATCGCGTACGTGATCTCGGTGTGGAAGCCGTTCGGGTCGCTGCCGTCCGCCTCCGGCAGCACGCCGACCGGTGCGATCCGGCTGTGCAGCAGATACAGGCACGGGGCGTGGTACTCGATGTCCTGCCAGCGGGTGATGCGCCCCTCGATCCCGGTGGAGCGGGCGTAGAAGGGCGGGCACTCGGCGTCGTCCATGTGCCGGCTGACCCGTACGATGCCGGCGCCCTCGTCGACCTCGGTGGTGATCGGGGTCTCGGCCACCTCGGGCGTGCCGATGTAGCCGCCGTGCAGATACGTCTCGTGGGAGAGGTCGAGCAGGTTGTCGACGAGGAGACCGTAGTCGGCGTCGATGGGCTCCATACCGCGGACCGTGACCCAGCCCGGGGAGTCGAGGTGCCGGGCGCGCGGGATCGTCCCGCCGTCGGCGAGCGCGGGGTCGCCGATCCAGACCCAGATCAGGGAGTCCTGCTCGACCAGCGGGTAGGAGGCGACCCGGGCCGTGCGCGGGATGCGTTTCTGGCCCGGCACGTACACGCAGGCGCCCGTGGTGTCGTACGTGAACCCGTGGTACCCGCACACGATCCGGTCGCCGTCGAGCCGGCTCTCCGAGAGCGGGTAACGACGGTGCACACAGCGGTCGGACAGGGCGACCGCCGTCCCGTCGTCCTCTGTGCGGTAGAGGACGAGGGGCTCACCGAGGACGGTCCGGCCGAGCAACTCGCGCCCGACCTCGTGCGCGTGGGCGACGACGTACCACTGGTTCCTGGCGAAAGCGGTCATGTGAGGCATGGCGTTCCCGTCCCTGAGGCGCGGGGCCTCGTCGCCCCGCCTGCGCACCAGATTCGTGACGCCCGCCACAGTGCGGCAAGGGTTCTTCCGTCAGGCGGAAGGGTTCGTCGACCCACTGTCCGCCGGAGCCGTCGGCGAGGTCATGGACCGCTCGGGACGACGGTCTGACGCCCTGTCCGAAACCGTTCGCCTCACGTACCGCCGACTTTCACATGGGAGCCACGGGGCCCTTCCCTGACGTTTGGTGCTCTTGGAACACTCCAACCGCGCACAATCACTCACCGTTCGGCCGACCGGCCCGTCAGGACAAGAGGTCACCCACTCATGAGCCAAGTGAATCGGCGCCGATTCCTCCAACTCGCCGGTGGTACCGCGGCGTTCACCGCGATGTCCGACAGCATCCAGCGTGCCGCGGCGCTGCCCGCCCACCACCGCTCCGGCACGATCGAGGACGTCGAGCACATCGTCGTCCTGATGCAGGAGAACCGCTCCTTCGACCACTACTTCGGCTCGCTGAGAGGCGTCCGCGGCTTCGGCGACCCGCGGCCCGCGACGACGTCGGGCGGAAAGTCGGTCTGGCACCAGTCGGACGGCACCAAGGACGTGCTCCCCTTCCGGCCCGAGGCCGACGATCTGGGGCTCGCCTTCATCCAGGACCTGCCGCACGGCTGGAGCGACGGACACACCGCCTTCAACAAGGGCAAGTACGACAAGTGGGTGCCGGCCAAGTCGGCGACCACGATGGCCTACCTGACCCGCGAGGACATCCCGTTCCACTACGCGCTCGCCGACTCCTTCACCATCTGCGACGCGTACCACTGCTCCTTCATAGGCTCCACCGACCCCAACCGCTACTACCTGTGGACGGGATACACCGGCAACGACGGCAAGGGCGGCGGGCCCGTCCTCGGCAACGACGAGGCCGGCTACGACTGGACCACCTACCCGGAGCGCCTCGAAGCGGCGGGGGTGTCCTGGAAGATCTACCAGGACGTCGGCGACGGACTGGACGCGAACGGCTCCTGGGGCTGGATCCCCGACGCGTACCGCGGCAACTACGGCGACAACTCGCTGCTGTACTTCAACCAGTACCGCAACGCCGAGCCCGGTGACCCCCTCTACGACAAGGCCCGCACCGGAACCGACGCACGCAAGGGCGAGGGCTTCTTCGACCAGCTGAAGGCCGACGTGAAGGGCGGCAAGCTGCCGCAGATCTCCTGGATCGTCGCGCCCGAGGCCTTCACCGAGCACCCGAACTGGCCCGCCAACTACGGCGCCTGGTACATCGCCCAGGTGCTGGACGCGCTCACCTCCGCGCCCGAGGTGTGGGCGAAGACGGCCCTGTTCATCACGTACGACGAGAACGACGGCTTCTTCGACCACCTCGTGCCGCCGTACCCGCCCCAGTCGGCCGCGCAGGGCAAGTCGACCGTCGACGTCGGTCCCGACCTCTTCAAGGGCGACGCGGGTCACGCCGCCGGGCCGTACGGTCTCGGCCAGCGGGTGCCCATGCTCGTCGTCTCGCCCTGGAGCAAGGGCGGCTACGTCTGTTCCGAGACGCTCGACCACACCTCGGTCATCCGGTTCATGGAGCGCCGCTTCGGGGTGCACGAGCCGAACATCTCGCCCTGGCGGCGCGCGATCAGCGGTGACCTCACCTCGGCCTTCGACTTCTCCCGCAGGGACACCAAGCCGGTGGCCCTGCCGGACACCGAGGGGTACCGCCCGCCGGACCGCGACCGTCACCCCGACTACGTGCCCACGCCGCCCGCGAACCCGGCGCTGCCGAAGCAGGAGCGCGGCTCGCGCCCGGCCCGCCCGCTCAAGTACGCGCCCCTGGTGGACGGCGCGGCGGACGCGGCGGCCGGCACCTTCACGCTCACCTTCGGCTCGGGCGCCAAGGCCGGTGCCGCCTTCCTCGTGACCTCCGGCAACCGCACCGACGGCCCCTGGACGTACACCACCGAGGCGGGCCGGACGGTCGCGGACACCTGGAACTCGGCCTACTCGAACGGTTCGTACGACCTCACGGTGCACGGCCCCAACGGCTTCCTGCGCACCTTCAAGGGTCCCGGCCGGACGGCGGGCCCGGAGGTCACCGCCCGCCACGTGGGCGACGACCTGGAGCTGACCTTCAGCAACAAGGGCTCCGGCACGGTGCGTCTGAAGCTCACCGACGGCTACGGCGCGGGTCCGCGGTCGTTCAAGGTGCGGCCCGGCGCGACCGTGAAGCACACGGTGGACCTGCGGTCGAGCAAGCGCTGGTACGACCTGACGGTGGTGTCGGACGCGGACGCGGGCTTCCTGCGGCGATTCGCCGGACATGTCGAGAATGGCCGACCCGGTGTCAGCGACCCCGCGATCGTGACCGTCTGATGGTTGCCCGGCCGCCGGTTGAATTCCGGCCATCTCACGGTAGTGTGCCCCGGTGACCACGCATTCGAACACTCCTGCAGGTTGGTACCCGGATCCGCACGGGGCGCCCCAGACGTTGCGTTATTGGGACGGTTCGCAGTGGACGGACCACACGAATGCGGACCAGCAGGCCCCGGCCGCGCCGCAGGTGCCGCACCAGGCCCAGCCGCAGCAGGGTTACGGGCAGCAGCCCGCGGCCGCACCCGACCCGGGCGTGCAGCGTCAGGTGCAGCAGCAGGCCGGTGTCGCGCCCAACGCGGCCGGTGGTGGCAGCCTGTTCACCGAGCCGGTCCTGGTGGTGAACCAGAAGGCCAAGCTGATCGAGCTGACCAACGAGTACAAGGTCATGGATCAGAACGGCAACCTGCTCGGTGCGGTCACCGAGGTCGGGCAGAGCGCGCTGAAGAAGATCCTGCGCTTCGTCTCCAGCCTCGACCAGTTCATGACGCACAGGCTGGAGATCCGTGACGCCCACGGTCAGCCGCAGCTGCTGCTGACCCGTCCCGCGAAGTTCCTCAAGTCGCGGGTGATCGTGTCCCGTCCGGACGGCTCGCCCGTCGGCGAGATCGTGCAGCAGAACATGTTCGGGAAGATCAACTTCGCGATGAACGTCAACGGTCAGCAGGTCGGCGCGATCAAGGCGGAGAACTGGCGTGCCTGGAACTTCGCGATCGTCGACCACGCGGACAACGAGGTGGCCCGGATCACCAAGACCTGGGAAGGCCTCGCCAAGACGATGTTCACCACTGCGGACAACTACGTCCTGCAGATCCACTTCCAGCTCCCGGAGCCGCTGCTGAGCCTCGTCGTGGCGACGGCGCTGACCGTGGACACGGCGCTCAAGCAGGACTCCCGCGGTCTGGGCTGAGTCGGACACGCGGAAGGGCGGTTGCGGGATCCCGCAACCGCCCTTCCGTCGTTCCCGGCGCCACCCGGGGGCTAGAGCGTGGTCAGATGTCCCGAGTCGGGCTGCTTCGGCACCAACGCGGGCTCGTACGCGGCCGGTCCGGACTCCAGTGCCAGCACCACGGCGACCGGGTGGTCGTCGTCCACCGCGTCGTGCATGGGGGCCGCGGGCTCGGGCGCCGAGCGCGACAGCGTCACCACGCCCCACGCCGCGATCCCCGCTCCGGCGAGCGCCAGCAGCATCCCGGCGGCGCCGCCCTGGAGCCGCTCGCCGAGCAGGGACAGCCCGATCACCACCGCGGCCACCGGATTCGCGAGGGTCACCACGGCGAGCGGAGCGCCGAGACCGCCCTGGTACGCGGTCTGCGACAGCAGCAGCCCGCCCGCCGCGAAGGCCGCCACGAGCAGCGCCACCACGATCACTTGGGCGCTGAGCAGAGAGTCCGAGCGGTCCGTCGCCGCCACCGTCACCGTCTGGGTGAGCGCCGACGCGACGCCCGAGGCGAATCCGGAGGCGGTCGCGTGCCGCAGGCCCGGCCGGGCGCCGGGACGGGACAGCCCGCCGATCAGCACGGCCGTCGTGCCGGCGACGGCCAGCGCCTCGGGCACGCTCAACACGTCGTCGGGCGCGGGTCCCGACGCCGTGACGAGCAGTGCCGCCAGACCGATCAGGGTCAGCGCCGTGCCCCGCCATTCGACCGCGCTGACCCTCCGCCCCGCCATGCGCGCCCCGAGCGGGACCGCCGCCACGAGCGTGAGCGCGCCGAGCGGCTGCACCAGGGTGAGCGTGCCGTACTTGAGCGCGGCGACGTGCAACAGCGCGGCGGAGGCGTTGAGCGCGACCGACCACCACCAGGCGCCGCCGGCCAGCAGGCGCAGCGTGCCCGATCCGGCGGACCGGGCGGCGAGCCGCTCCTGGGCGACGGCGGCCGCGGCGTAGGCGACGGCCGAGAACAGGGACAGGACGATGGCGGTGACGGTCGCGTTCATCGCCCCGCCCCCACGAGCTCCGGCAGGTCCGCCACTGGTTCACCGGCGCGCTCCTGGGCGCGTCCGGCGGTCGTCGCCGTCCGGTGCGGAAGGTGGATCACCGCGAGGGCGCCGCCGAGCAGCGCGGTCGCGACGATCGAGTCGAGCCAGTAGTGGTTCGCCGTGCCGACGATCACCAGCAGGGTGAGCAGCGGGTGCAGGAGCCAGAGCCGGCGCCACCGGGAGCGGGTGGCCGCGATCAGCCCGATCGCCACCATCAGCGCCCAGCCGAAGTGCAGCGACGGCATGGCCGCGAACTGGTTCGCCATCGAGTCGGTCGCCGGGTGCGCGCCGTACACCGTGGGGCCGTACACCTGACCGGTGTCCACGAGGCCCGCCGCGTCGAGCAGGCGCGGCGGGGCGAGCGGGAAGACGAGGTGTCCCACGAGCGCGGCGGCGGTCACCGCGGCGAGGATCCGGCGGGCCCACACGTAGTGGACGGGGCGCCGCAGGTACAGCCAGATCAGGAAGGCCGCGGTCGCCGGGAAGTGGACGGTCGCGTAGTAGGTGTTCGCGAGGTGCACCAGGGTGTCGCTGTGCAGCAGCGCTCCCTGGACGGCGCCCTCGCCGGGGAGGTGGACGGCCCGTTCCAGGTTCCATACGTGGCCCGCGTTGCGGAAGGCCTCGGCGGTGTGGCCGGCGGCGAGCTGGCGGCCGGCCTTGTAGACGACGAAGAGGCCCACGACGAGCAGCAGCTCACGCAGCAGCGGCGGCCGGGCCGAGGCGTCGTCGGGCGGCGACGGACGGCGCGCCCCGGCCCGCGCGGTGCCCGCGTGCACACGCGGGCCGCCCTTGCGCGGGCGCGGCAGCGCGGCCGCGACGCGCGCGTACGCCCTGGTGGCGGTGCCCGTGGGCACCGCCCGGGGTATGGCCGCGTCGGGCGGCTCCGGTTCCGCGGCGGACTCTGCAGGCTCGGTTCGGGAATTCATCCCCCGGCCCCCTTGCTGACGGTCTTGCTGGGTGGTGCGCGGTGAGCCCAGGACAGGATCCACTCGACAGAAGAGTGGGTCCTGTCCAAGGCTCATCGATACGAGAGTGTACCGATACGTTGGTGTACCGATACGGGTGTGTACCGATACGCCACTGTACCGATACGAGGCCGTACCGGTACAGTGGCGTATCGATTAGACTGTGTGAAGCCGACCACCGAGACGAGCCGGATTCCGTCCGGACTCGTTCCGGGCCGGCCCGGATCCAACGAGGAGAAGAGCCATGACGTCGCAGGCCGCGGACGGACCGGACTCGGTCGTCGCCTCGCGCCGCTCCAAGATCACGCCGGAGCGTGAGCGGGAGTTCTACGACGCCGTGCTCGAGCACATCCGGTCCTGCGGGTACGAATCGCTCACGATGGAGGGCGTGGCGTCGAGCACCCGGTGCAGCAAGTCCACGCTCTACCGGCAGTGGCGGACCAAGCCCCAGCTCGTGGCGGCGGCGCTGCGCGCCAACCGCTGTCCGCGCTTCTCCGGCATCGACACCGGAACGCTCGCCGGGGACCTGCGGGCGGCGGCGCGGGCCGCGGGCGAGTGGTCGGGGCGTGACAGCACCCAGCTCCTCCAGGGACTCGGTCACGCCGTGACGCAGGACAGGGAGCTCCAGCAGGCGCTGCGCGACGCGCTCGTCGAACCCGAGGTCGCCGAGCTGAGGGAGATGATCCAGCGCGGGGTGGACCGCGGCGAGATCGCGGCCGACCATCCGGCGCTGGAGTTCATCCCCGCGCAGCTGCTCGGCGTGCTGCGGGTGCGCCCCCTCCTGGAGGGCCAGTACGCCGACGAGGCGTATCTCACAGAATTCGTCGAGGCCGTCGTGCTCCCCGCACTCGGCCTGACCTGAGACTCAGGTCGCCGTCCGCGGGATGACCGGACGTCGGCCTGTACCGCGCCGCACCGTGGGGACGGGGGCGGCGCGCACCCCCCGGCCGGGTGGGGTTCCCCTTGAGCGGAGGGGCGCTCCACCCGGCCGATCCAAGCCCGCACCGCTCCCGGGACCCGGCGGGGTCCCCGGAGCGGTGAGGGTCACACGTTCTGGCCGTTGCCGCCGGCTCCCGGCGCGGCCTTGATGCCCTTGGTGATCGTGTCGATCACCGACAGCTCGGGCGCCTTGGAGCCGACGTCGATGCCGAAGCGCACCACGACGAGACTCTTGGGCACCACCGGGGACGGGAAGACGAGCGACTCGACGTAGCCGTCGTCGCCCTTGCTCGTCACGACCTTCCAGCGGACCAGGTAGCCCTTCTGGCCCGCCACCGTGACCGCCTTGGAGGCGAGTTCGGTGTGCGAGGTGATCGTGCCGTACCCCTCGCCGTACGACTCCTTGGCGTTCTTGGAGATGTCCTCCTTGGCCGCCGCCTCCGCCGTGGTCGACTTCAGGCCCTGCGCCAGGGCGGGAGCCGAGTAGGCGCCGCCCCGCTGGCAGTTCTGCGAGGTGTCGCCGGGGCACTTGTAGGTGTCCTTCGTGGAGACCGAGGCCCCGGCCTGCATGCTCCGGCCCGTCCAGCCGTCCGGCACCGGGAGACTGATCCCACTGAGCCCGTCGGTCGCGTAGCCGTCCTCGGTCTGCGGCTGTCCGGACCGGTCGGGGTCCGGTGACCGGCCCTCGGGTCCGTCCTGGCCGTCGCCGGGTCCGCCCTGGCCGTCCCCCGGTCCGCCGTTGCCGCCCTGGCCGTTCGGCCCCGCGGGGCCCTGGGAGTTCGCGCTGCCGCCGTCGTCCTTGGTGAGGGCGTACACGCCGCCGCCGATGCCCGCCAGGACCGCGATAGCGGCTGCGACGGCTATGGCCGTCCGCAGACCGCGCCGCGGCCGGGACTGCGGAGGGACCGGGTACGGCCCGGCCGCGGGGTACGCCGGAGGACCCCAGGGGGCGGCCGATCCGGCCGGGCGGGTCTGGTCCGTCCATGCCTTGCCGTCCCACCAGCGCTCGGTGGCGGGAGCGTCACTTGTCTGCCCCGGGTCGGGATACCAGCCGGGAGGAGTCGCCTGCGTCATGGTGCCCACCGTATGAGCCCCGGGTGAAAGGCGGATGAGAGGGTGCCCCGGGAATCACTTCAGCACGAGCCGGACCGGCGCCCGGCCGGCGGGCGGCGGCAGCCGCAGCCCGCCGCGGCCCGGGGTGATCGAACCGAGCACGCTGGGGTGCCGGGCCCCGGTGCTAGCCGGTTCCGTGCCCGCCAGCCCGTGCAGCGTCAGGAAGCCCAGCACGGCGAAGGCGTACGCCTCCTTGGCGTCCGACGGGAGCCCCAGTTCGTCGGAGGTGCGCAGCGGCACACCCGGCAGTTCCGTGTCCAGCATCGACATGAGGGTGGGATTGCGGGTTCCGCCGCCCGAGGCGATCACCTCGGTGGCCCCGACCCCGCGCACCGCATCCGCGACCGTGCGGGCGGTGAGCCGGGTGAGGGTCGCGATGACGTCCTCGGCGGTGAGCGTCCCGAAACCCGCCAGTGCGTCCCGCAGATAGCCGAGGTGGAACAGTTCCTTGCCGGTCGTCTTGGGCGCCGGCAGCGCGTAGTACGGCTCGTCGAGCAGGCGGTGCAGCAGGGGTTCGTGGACGCTGCCGCGGGCGGCCAGCGCTCCGTCCACGTCGTAGGCCAGGCTCCCTCCGCTCAGCCCCCGGGCGGCCGCGTCGACGAGCGCGCACGCCGGGCCCGTGTCGAAGGCGGTGCCGTCGGGCGCGGTGAGGTTGGCGATGCCGCCGAGGTTCAGGGCGACCGGCGTACCCGGCCTGCCGCGCAGCCACAACTGGTCGATCAGGCTCACCAGCGGCGCGCCCTGGCCGCCCGCGGCGATGTCGCGGGGGCGGAAGTCGGCGACGACGGGCAGCCCGGTCGCCTCGGCGATCCACGCGGGCTGACCGAGCTGGAGGGTGCCGAGTACCTGCCCGCCCTCGGTCCAGTGGTAGACCGTCTGGCCGTGCGAGGCGATCAACTCGGCCGATCCGTCGCACAGTTCACGGTCGGCGCGCACGGCCGCCGCCGCGAAGGACCGCCCGATCAGGGTGTCCAGCCGGCACACCTCGGCCAGGCTGGTCGCGGCCGGCGGCAGCGCATCCGCGAGGGTCTCGCGCAGGGCCGCGTCGTACTCCTCGCCGACGAGCCCGAGCGGGCGCAGGACGAGACTGTCCCCGTCGAGCGTCAGCTCGGCCGCCGCCGCGTCGATCGCGTCGTACGACGTGCCGGACATCAGGCCGATCACCCGCACCTGATCAACTCCTCTGGATCTCCTGGTCCTTGACGAGCGTACGCGGACGCCTGCCGAGGGTGGCGAGCGCGAGGACGCTGACGGCGCACGTCGCCGCCGCGTAGTACCCGGGGATGTCCACGTTCCCCGTCCGCTTGATCGTCTCTGTGATGATGAGCCCCGCACAGCCCGAGAACACCGCATTGGACAGGGCGTAGGCGAGTCCCAGGCCCGTGTAGCGGACGCTCGTCGGGAACATCTCGGAGAGCATCGCGGGCCCCGGCCCCGCCATCAGCCCGACGACGGCACCCGCCACGAATACGGCGACCCCCTTCACCGCGTTCGACGCCCCCGGCTCCTGAAGGAGGTCGAGCAGCGGGACCGCGAGCACGGTGACCAGGACGGCGCCGGTGAGCATCACCGGGCGGCGCCCGACGCGGTCGCTGAGCAGACCCGCCGGGACGATCGTGACCGCGAAGCCGAGGTTGGCGAGGACCGTGGCGAGCAACGCCTGCCGGAAACTCGCGTTCAGGCTGCTCTGCAGGTAGGAGGGGAGGACGACGAGGAAGGTGTAACCGGCCGCGGCCCAGCCCATGACCCGCGCGGCGCCGAGCGTGATCGCCCGGGCGACCTCGCGGCGCGGCGGCCGCTCGCGCGCTCCCTCGCCGGCCGATTCGCGCCGGAAGGAGGGCGTCTCGTCCAGCCGGAGCCGCAGCCACAGCGCGCCGAGGCCCAGCGGCAGTGTCAGCAGGAACGGCAGCCGCCAGCCCCACGCCTCCAGCTGCCGCGCGTCCAGGACGGTGGCCAGCAGCGCCGCCACGCCCGCGCCGCCCAGCAGGCCCAGCGCGACCGTGAACGACTGCCACGACCCGTACAGTCCGCGTCGGCCCGGCGGGGCGAACTCCGTCATCACCGAGACCGCGCCGCCGAACTCGCCGCCCGCGGAGAGCCCTTGGAGCACCCGCAGGAAGGTGAGCAGCCAGGGGGCGAGGGCGCCGACGGTGGCGTACGTGGGGAGCGCGCCGATCAGGGTCGTCGCCACCGTCATCAGCGCGATCACCAGGATCAGCACCGGCCGTCGCCCGATCCGGTCCCCGAGCCGCCCGAACAGCGCAGCTCCCACCGGACGGAAGAAGAACGCCAGCGCGAACGACGCGTACGTCTTGACCAGGCCCTCGACCTCGCTGCCGCCCTCCGGAGTGAAGAAGCGGGCCGCGATGACCGTCGCGAAGTAGCCGTAGACCCCGAACTCGTACCACTCGATGAAGTTGCCCACGGAGCCCGCGAGCAGCGCTCTGCGGGAGTGCTCGGGCTGCGCGGCGCGCAGGTCCGGGTCGTGCGCGGGGGCGCTCATGCCGGTTCCTCCCGGGGGCGTGCCGGGGCCGGGCGGTCCCGGCCGGAGGCGGAGACTGATGTTGGAAAGTTAGCTTCATTTCCGGGCCCGTCGACTGTCAATAACTTTCACACGTGCTGGTGGACGACCCGTGGCGTCGCCTCCGGGACCCCACAGTCACCCGTCTCGGGAACAGCTCCGTGGAGCCGCCTCCACCGGGGCTTCCATACGGCTACGCTCGTTTCCAGCACGTCGTTTGGGCGACCTGGGGAGGTAGCGGGATGACGGAGGCACGACCCGGAGCGGTCGCCTCGGCTTCCCTGTGGGAGCGCGACGAGGAAGTCGCCACCCTCGAAGAGGCGATCGGTGCGCTGCGCGCGGATTCGGCGTCCTCGGGGAGCCTGTTGGTGTTCAGCGGCGAGGCGGGGCTCGGCAAGACCGCCCTCCTCGCCGAGGCGCGCCGGATCGCGGAGAGCAGCGGCTGTGCCGTGTGGTCGGCACGCGGCGGAGAGACCGTCACGTCCGTCCCGTTCAACGTAGTACGGCAGTTGCTCCAGCCCGCCCTCGTCTCGCTGCTGCCGGAGGAGGCGCGCGAGTATCTCGGCGACTGGTACGACATCGCCGGCCCCGCCCTCGGCATAACGGAACCGGGCGACCGGCAGCCCGACCCGCAGGGCGTGTGCGACGGGCTCGTCGCCGCGGTGCGACGGCTCGCCAGGCGCGACTGGCCGCTCGTGCTGCTCATCGACGACGCGCACTGGGCCGACCAGGAGACCCTGCGCTGGCTCGCCGCGTTCGCCGAACGCCTCGACGACCTCTCCGTCCTCGTCGTGGTCGCCCGCCGGCCCGGCGGGGTGAGCGGCGAGAGCGCCCGGCTGCTCGACGCCGTCGCCGCGACAGCCCTCCCGATCGCCACACTGAACGCGCTGACCCCGGCCGCTGCCGCCGGACTGACCCGCGCCACCCTCGGGGAACACGCCGACGCGCCGTTCTGCCGCGAGGTGTGGGCGGTCACCGGCGGAAACCCCTACGAGACCGTCGAACTGCTCGCCAAGGTGCAGGACAGCGACCTGGAGCCCGCCGAGGGCTCCGCCGCCGAACTGCGCGACCTGAACCGGTCGGCCCGTGGCCGCGGGCTCGTCGCCCGCCTCGAAGGACTCGGTATCGACGCCACCCGGTTCGCCTGGGCGGCGGCCATACTCGGCAGCGGCATCTCCCTCGACCTCGCCGCCCAGCTCGCCGGCATGCAGGCCGACGAGGCCCATCGCTGCATCGAGCTGCTCGGCGCCGCCCGCATCCTGACCAGGAACGACCCGGCGAACGGCCAAGTGGTCGACGGCGAGCTGGAGTTCGTGCACCCGCTCATCGCGACCGCGGTCTACCGCTCCATCCCGGAGGCCCTGCGCACCGCGATGCACGGCCAGGCCGCCTGGGCGGTCACCGAGTCCGGGCGCGGCGCCGCCGCGGCCTCCCGCCACCTCCTCGAAGTGCACCCCGACGACGATCCCGAACTCGTCGAGCAGATGCGCGAGGCGGCCCGCGAACACCTCGCCGTCGGCGCGCCCGACGCGGCCAGGCGCTGCCTGGAGCGAGCCCTGAAGGAGCCGCCGCTCCCCGAGGTGCACGCCCGCGTGCTCTACGAACTGGGCTGCGCCACCCTCCTGACCGCCCCCGCCAGGACGATCGGTCATCTGCGCGCCGCCCTCGAACGGCCCGGCCTCGACGACGGCATGCGGGTCGACGCCGTGTTCCGGCTCTCCCAGGCGCTGCTCCACAACGACCAGCTGGAGGAAGCGGTCCGCACGGTCGACGCGGAGGCCGACCGGCTCCCTCCCGGCCCCGCCCGGATGCGGCTCCAGGCCGTCCACTACATGTGGGAAGGCATCCACGCGGGTGAGGAACGCTCCGGACACTCCCGCGGACTCGCCGAACTCGTCCAGACCTGCACCGGACGCGACAACTCCGAACGCGCGCTGCTGATACTGCGCGGCTTCGACGCGATGACCCGCGGCGAGAACGCGGAGGAGGTCGTGGAGCTGTGCGACCGCGCCCTCGTCAACGGCCGCCTCGCACCGGGCCTCGGCTGGACCGACACCGAGTGGGGCGTCGAACTCCTCCTGATGCTGGGCAGCGCCTACGCGTACGCCGACCGGCTCGACCGTGCCGAAAGCCTCTTCAGCGAGGCCCTGCGCACCTATGTGAAGTCCGGCTGGAGCGGCGGCCACCAGTCCCTGGCCAACGCCTACCTCGGACTCGCGCACCGCAGGCGGGGCCGGCTCACCGACGCGGAGCACTACCAGCGCGAATCGCTGCGCCTCGCCGAGCGGGTCGGCCGCGGCCTTCCCCTGTACTGGTCGGCGACCTGCGGGCTCATCGACACGCTGCTCGCCCGCGGCCACGTCCAGGAGGCCGCCGAGATCGCCGAGCGTTACGGCTTCGCTCCGCCCTACCCGTCCACGATCGTGCTGCCCGACACCCGTTCCGTACGCGGCCGTCTGCTGATCGCCGCAGGCCGTACGAAGGAAGGCGTCAACGAACTGGAGGCGGCGGAGAAGGCCGCCGGGGCGCGTGGCCACCACAACACGGTGCTCGCTCCCTGGGCACTCGACCTCGCCCGGGCCCTCGCCACCGAGGACCCGGTACGCGCCGCCGCGTTGTCGGCGGACGCCCGGCGGCAGGCCGAGCGGTTCGGCACCGACACGGCCATCGGCGAGGCGCTGCGCTGTGCGGCGGCCCTGGAGACGGGCCAGCGGGCGGTGCGGCTGGCCGCGCAGGCGGTCACCTATCTGGAGGCCTCCCCGTGCCAGTACGAACACGCGGCGGCCCGCGTGGAGTACGGCATCCTGTCCCGCTCCGCGACCGAGCTCAACAAGGGCCTGACGCTGGCCCGTTCCTGCGGCGCGAACGGACTCGTGACCCAGGCGGAGCACGCCCTGAGGACCCTGTAGTCCGCCGGACGGCGTCGGCGCCCGACCGGACGGCACTCCCGCCGGTCAGGCGCCGAGCAGTCGCTCCGTCGTCTCCTCCAGCCGCGCGCGGATCTCCGGGTCGTACGTCGCCGCGTGCGCCCGGGACGGCTTCGTCCCGTCGAAGTACCCGCCCGACCCAAGGTCCCGCGTCGCCAGGGCGATCACGCCCGCCGCGCCGTCCGCCACGGTCGACCAGGGAGTGACACCGGCCTCCCGGACCATCGCC
The DNA here is from genome assembly GCF_039543605.1 of Streptomyces siamensis. Classification (NCBI taxonomy): domain Bacteria; kingdom Bacillati; phylum Actinomycetota; class Actinomycetes; order Kitasatosporales; family Streptomycetaceae; genus Streptomyces; species Streptomyces siamensis. Next base: position 88,495 of record NZ_BAABKB010000027.1, read on the forward strand.
GTGTCCATGTAGGTGGCCGGATGCAGGACGTTCACCGAGACGCCGGTGCCCGCCAGTTGCCCGGCCAGCGTGAACGTGTGCGCGGCCAGGGCGAACTTGCTGCGGCAGTACGCCGACACTCCGTCGTAGCCCCGGGTGAACTCCGGGTCGGCGAAGTCCAGCGGCTCCTGACCCGCCGAGCCGACGTTGACGACGCGCGCGGGGGCGTTCGCGCGCAGCGTGGGCAGCAGCGCGCGGGTCAGGACGACCAGTGCCAGATGGTTGACGGCGAGCCGCAGTTCGTGGCCGTCGAGGCTCACCTCGCGGCCGGAGCCCCGCGCACCCGCGCCCACACCGGCGTTGTTGACCAGCACGTCGAGACGGGGATGCGCGGCGGCGACCTCCTCGGCCAGCCGGCGGACCTCCGCGGTCGAGGCGAGGTCGGCGACGAACCCGTGCGCCTCGCCCTCCGCGCGCAGCTCCGCGACGAGCGCCCGCGTCCGCTCAGGGTCGCGTCCGTGCGCGAGGACGACATGACCGGAGCGGACCAGCTCGAAGGCGACGTGACGGCCGAGGCCGGAGGTGGCGCCGGTGATCAGGACAGTGGGCACGACGGCTCCGTTCGCAGATGCGCGCAGATGGCTGCCTTCACCCTAGGCAGCCGAGGCCGGGCGTACCTGGTGCCGCTGTCACTACGTCTGCCGGTGTCACCCTGATCCGGCGGTCCCGTCCGCCGTCTCCTCCTCGGCCAGTACCCGCTGCGCCACCGCGAACGCCGAGTTGGCGGCCGGAACACCGCAGTACACGGCCGTCTGGAGCAGCACGGCGCCGATCTCCTCGGGCGTGAGTCCGCCTCGCAACGCCGCGCGGACGTGCATCGCGAGCTCGTCGTAGTGGCCGTGGGCCACCAGCGCGGTCAGCGTGATCATGCTGCGCTCGCGGCGCGCCAGTGTGGGATCGGTCCAGATCTCGCCCCACGCGTACCGGGAGATGAAGTCCTGGAAGAGGGCGGTGAAGGGGGTCTGCCGGGCCTGCGCGCGGTCCACGTGCTCGTCGCCGAGCACCTCGCGACGCACCTCCATGCCGCGCCGGGCCCCGCCCGAGAAGTGGGCGCGCAGGGCCGTCAAAACCGCCTCAGGGCACTGTGCGGGTGCCAGATGGGACGCTCCCGGGATCTCCACCAGCGCGGCACCCGGCACCGCGTCCGCGATCTCCCGCAGATGCGCCGGCGGCGTCGCGGGGTCCTCGCGTCCGGCGATCAGCAGCGTCGGCACGGCGATCGACTCCAGCCGGTCCCGGATGTCGAAGGCGGCCAGGGCGTCACAGCAGGCGGCGTACGCCTCCGGGTCGGCGGCACGGTGGTCGGCCACCAGCCGGGGCACGGTGAAGCCGGGCGTGAACCACCGGGCGTCGGCGGTCGCGGCCACCGGCGCGAGACCTTCCCTGCGCACCAGTTCGGCACGTTCCTGCCACGGCTTGGAGCCGTTGAAGTGGGCGGAGGAACAGATCACCGCGAGCGAGGAGAGCCGCTCTGGATGGTGCACCGCCAGATGCAGGCCCACCGCACCGCCGAGCGACACCCCGGCGTACGCGAACCGTTCGATGCCCAGCGCATCCGCCAGTGCCAGCACCAGCGCGGCCAGCTCACCGACCGTCTGGCCGGGGTGGACGAGTCCGGCGGGTGAACCGCCGTGTCCGGGAAGGTCCCAGCGGACCACACGGTGGTCGACGGACAGTTCGGGTGCGACGGCGTCCCACAGGGCGTACGACGTGCCGAGCGACGGTCCGAGGAGCAGCGCGGGAGCAGTGCCCGGGCCCTCGGCGCGGTGATTGAGGAGTGGGTCGGTCAACGTCGCTCCAGAGCACGGTCGGTCAGGGCCCCGGCGGAGCCCGTGTAACGAGTGGGGTCGGTGAGGTCGGCCAGGTCGAGGTCCTTGAGATCGGGCTCCTCGCCGAGCACCTCCACCAGGGGCCGTCCTTCGGTGACCGCGCGCCGCGCGGCCGCTGTCAGCAGGTCCTTGGCGCGCGCCCGGCCGAGCACCGGGGCGAGTTCGACGGCCAGCCGCTCGGACACGATCAACCCGTGGGTGAGACCGAGGTGTTCACGCATGGCGTCCGCGTTCACCCGAAGCCCCTCCGCCAGGTCGACGCCCTGCTCCGCGGCGCCGCCCGCGAGCCGCAGCAGATCGCGCAGCGGCTCCCATTCGGCGTGCCAGGCGCCGGCCGGCCGCTCGTCCTCCGCGACCATGGACGCGTAGAGCGTGGCGGCGAGCCCCGGCGCGCGCCGGGCCGCCGCGGCGATCAGCGTCGCCGCCACGGGGTTGGTCTTGTGCGGCATGGCGGAGGAACCGCCGCCCGAGCCCTCGGCGAGCTCCGCGATCTCGGTGCGGGAGAGGGTGAGGACGTCCGCCGCCATCTTGCCGAGGGCGCCCGCCGTGAACGCCAGGGCCCCGGCGAGGTCGGCGACCGGTGTCCGCAGGGTGTGCCAGGGCAACGCCGGTTCGGCGAGCCCGAGTTCATGTGCGTACGCGGCCACCAGGGCCTGCGGGTCCTCGGCGCCGAAAGCGGTCAGGGCGGCCAGGGTGCCGGCGGCTCCGCCCAGTTGGGCGGGCAGCCGGACGCCGGCGAGACGGTCCCGCGCGTCCAGCAGCAGAGACCGCCACCCCGCCGCCTTCAGGCCGAAGGTCGTCGGTACGGCGTGCTGGGTCAGCGTCCGCCCGGGCAGCACCGTGTCCCGGTGGGTCGCGGCGAGCCGGCCCAGGGCCGTCGCCGCGCGCTCCAGGTCCGCCACGGTCAGGTCCCGGGTGCGCCGGGCGACCAGCATCAGCGCCGAGTCCAGGATGTCCTGGCTGGTCGCGCCACGATGGACGTACGGCCCGTGCTCCGCGCCGACCGCCGCTGTCAGCCGCGCGACCAGCGGGATCACCGGGTTGCCGCCGTCCCGGGCCGCCCGGGCGACGGCCCGGGCGTCGAGGTCGTCGGCGCGGACCGCGGACACCGCCGCCGCGGCGGCGGCGGGAACCGCCCCGCGGTCCACCCAGGCCCGCGTCAGCGCGGCCTCCGCGTCCAGCAGCGCCTGGAGCACGGCGCTGTCCGACGTCGCGGACGACGCGGGGGAGTCCGCCCGGCCGGGGGCGAGCAGCGCCCCGGGGTCGCCGGGGGGCACCTCCCGCCCGGCGGGCGAGCCGGTCACCGGAACTCCAGGAAGACCGTCTCGCCCTCACCCTGCAGGCGGATGTCGAAGCGGTACGTGCGGTGCGTGCCCTCGGTGGCGAGCAGCGTGGCGCGCCGGTCCCGCGGCAGCGAGTCGAGCAGCGGGTCGGCGCCGTCGGCGAGGTAGGCCCGGGTGAACAGGTGGTGCACCAGACCGCGCGCGAACACGCACACACTGATGTACGGCAGCCCGCTGTTCCCGGGCGGCAGCGTGCGCAGCGCGTAGTGCCCGTCGGCGTCCGTGGCGACCCGGCCGAAGCCCGTGAAGTCGGTGCCGTTGCGGCCCAGGAAGCCGCCGGTCGACGGGTCGCGGCGCATCGAGCCCGCGGCACCGTCGAGGGAACCGTCGGGGGCGGCCTGCCAGAAGTCCAGGAGGGCGTCGGGGATCGGCTCGCCCGCGCCGTCGAACACGTATCCGTGCAGGGTGATCGTGTCCGGGTGGCCCGGAGGCGCCACCTCGCCGCCGCCGGGGAAGGGCAGGGCGTGGCCGTAGAAGGGGCCGATGGTGTGGGACGGGGTGGGGAGCAACCGCTCGGTCATGCTCAACGGCCTTCCTCGATCCAGGTGGCGGAGGGACCGTCGAGGACGATGTCCCATGCGTAGCCGAGCGAGAACTCGGGCTCGGAGAGAGCGTGGTCGTAGCGGGCGACCAGACGGTCGCGGGCCGCCCCGTCGGTCACGGACCGAAGGATCGGGTCGTAGGGGAACAGCGGGTCGCTCGGGAAGTACATCTGGGTCACGAGCCGCTGGGTGAACGCCGTGCCGAAGACCGAGAAGTGGATGTGCGCGGGCCGCCACGCGTTGGTGTGGTTGCCCCACGGATACGGGCCCGGCTTGATGGTCGTGAAGCTGTAGCGGCCCTGGTCGTCCGTCAGGGTCCGGCCCACGCCGGTGAAGTTCGGGTCCAGCGGCGCCGGGTGCTGTTCGCGTAGATGGGCGTAGCGGCCGGCCGCGTTGGCCTGCCAGATCTCGACGAGCTGGCCGCGCACCGGACGTCCGTCGCGGTCGAGAAGCCGGCCCGAGACGGTCATGCGCTCGCCGATCGGCTCGCCGCGGTGCCGGCGCGTCAGGTCGTTGTCGATGTCGGTGATGTCGGTGACGCCGAAGACCGGCCCGGAGAGTTCGACCGTCTCGGGGTCGCCGCCGTCCACGGCGACCAGGGGCTGCTTGGGGTGGCGCAGTACGGAACTGCGGTACGGGGGGTAGTCGCGCACCGGATGGTGGCGTATCGGGGCACCGCCGGCGACCGCCTTGTCGTAGACGTCCTGGAGATCCTTGATCTCGACGTCGATGTCCGACTGAGTGAGAGCCATGGTCGACTTCCTATCGTTCCAGGACGAGGGCGAGGCCCTGGCCCACGCCGATGCAGAGGGTGGCGACGCCCGTTCCGCCGCCCTTGCGGGCGAGCTGGTGGGCGACGGTGCCGGCGAGGCGGGCACCGGAGGCGCCGAGAGGGTGGCCGAGGGCGATGGCGCCGCCCCGCGGGTTGAGGACGGCGGGGTCGAACGCGGCGTAGACGTCCCTCACGACGTGACCTCCTTGCCGTGGTGTGCGGTGAGTCCGCCCGCGACGCGCACATCGGCGTCGGTCCTGGCGAGGATCTCCGGCACCGTGACGCCGGGCGCGGTCTCCACGAGGACGAGTCCGTCGGCGGTGACGTCCAGGACACCGAGGTCGGTGACGATCCGGTCGACGCAGGCCTTGCCGGTCAGTGGCAGGGCACACTCGCGGAGGATCTTCGGGGAGCCGTCCTTGGCGGTGTGCGTCATCACGACGATGACGGTGCGGGCGCCGTGGACGAGATCCATCGCGCCGCCGATCCCGGTGATCATCTTGCCGGGAACGGCCCAGTTGGCGAGGTCGCCGTGCGCGGAGACCTGCATCGCACCGAGGACCGCCACGTCGATGTGCCCGCCGCGGATCATGGAGAACGACAGCGCGGAGTCGAAGTAGGAGGCACCGGGCAGAACGGTGACCGTCTCCTTGCCCGCGTTGATCAGGTCGGGGTCGACCTGGTCCTCTGTGGGGTAGGGACCGGTGCCCAGGATGCCGTTCTCCGACTCCAGGATCACTTCCACGCCGGCCGGCAGGTGGTTGGGGATCAGGGTCGGCAGTCCGATGCCGAGGTTGACGTACTGGCCGTCGCGCAGCTCGCGGGCGGCGCGGGCCGCCATCTCCTCACGTGTCCAGGCCATCAGCGGTTCACCGTTCCGTCCGCCGCGGGCGTCGTGACCGTCCGTTGCTCGATCTTCTTGTCCGCGGCCTGTTCGGGGGTCAGCGCCAGGACGCGCTGGACGAAGATGCCGGGCAGGTGCACCGCGTCGGGGTCGATGGCGCCGGGCTCGACCAGTTCCTCGACCTCGGCGACGGTGATCCGGCCGGCCATCGCGGCCAGCGGGTTGAAGTTGCGGGACGACTTGTTGAAGACGAGGTTGCCGTGCCGGTCGCCCCGCGCCGCCCGGACCAGGGCGAAGTCGGTGCGGATGCCGTGCTCCAGCACGTACTCGGTCCCGTCGAACTCCCGGACCTCCTTGGGCGGGGAGGCGAGTGCCACACCACCGTGGCCGTCGTAGCGCCAGGGCAGTCCGCCCTCGGCGACCTGCGTGCCGACCCCGGCCGGGGTGTAGAAGGCGGGGATCCCCGCGCCGCCCGCGCGCAGCCGCTCGGCGAGCGTGCCCTGCGGGATCATCTCGACCTCCAGCTCACCGCCCAGGTACTGGCGGGCGAACTCCTTGTTCGCGCCGATGTAGGAGCCGGTCACCCGCGCGATCCGTCCCGCGGCGAGCAGGACCGCGAGGCCGGAGTCCATCGCCCCGCAGTTGTTGGAGACCACGCCGAGGCCGCCGACGCCGCGCTCGTACAGCGCCTCGATCAGCACGTTCGGCACACCGCTCAGGCCGAAGCCACCGACCGCGAGTGTCGCGCCGTCCGGCACATCGGCCACCGCCTCCGCGGCCGTGGCGACCACCTTGTCCATGCGTGAAGCCTCATCTCTCCCGAGCGTCCAGCGCCTCAGTTAGTCAGGGCACTGATTATTTGCTTCAGGTTTCGAACACGCTGCCACCCGGGCCGGAGTCCGTCAAGACCCCGCTGATACATGCAGGTGAGGGTGTTGTCGCTGAGCGAGACAGGTGTGGGGGTCTCCAGGTATTGTTCAGTGCACCAACGAATATCGACCCTGGTATGGCGCGGTCGGTCGCGCGTACGCGGAGCTGAGGAGCGCACATGGCCGCGGTGGATCTCTCCACCCACCCCGGGCACCTGGCCCGGCGCCTGCAGCAGGCGCACTACCTGCTGTGGAACACGATGGTCTCCGAGGAGATCACCTCGCCGCAGTTCGCCGTGCTGAACGCGCTCGTCGCGGAGCCCGGCCTCGACCAGCGAACGGTGGGGGAGCGGGTGGGGCTCGACCGGTCCACCATCGCCGAGGTCATCAGCCGGCTCGGCCGGCGCGGGCTGCTCGACAAGGTGCGCGATCCGCAGGACGGCCGCCGCTTCCTGCTGCGTCTCACGGACGAGGGGATGCGCACCCACCGCAAGCTGACCGTCCGCACCGCGCGCATGAACCAGGTCTTCCTGGCCCCGCTCTCCGCCGAGGAGCAGACCGTGTTCTTCGACCTCATCCAGCGGGTCTCGGACGCCGCGGAGGGGCTCCGCAACCCCTCGGAGCCCCTCGCCGCACAGGGCTGACACCTTCGCCGGGGCCCTGCGCCCGCCCGTTCACGCCTTCGCGAACACCACCCACACCTGACCTCGGGCGAAGTTCATCGGCGTACCGTCCTTCGTGGTGAACTCCGTGCCGTCCTCCGCGTCGGGGCGCGACCAGTTCACGTCGTAGGCCCGGCCGTCGCGCAGCACCTTCGCCGTGCCCGACCCCACCGTCTCCGTGTACGGGGTGTTGTTCCCGAGGAAGTCGTGGAACTGGGACTTGCGCACCTTCACGTACTGCACGACCACGGTCGCGGGCGCGACCGTCCTGCCCTCGGCGGTCACGGTCGGCGTCCCGTCCATGTCCACCAGCCAGCGCTTCCTGCTGTCGGACCAGGTGAAGGTGAACCGGGCCGCGGGGTAGCGCACGGTGCGCGAGTTCTCCTCGGTGCCGCCCTCGGGCGCCGCGCCGAAATGGAATCCCGTGGTGAGCGCGTCACCGCCCGGTGCCGATTCCACCAGCCGCTCCGGGCGCAGATACAGGTTGTGCGGCACCGGTCTGTCCGCCGCCCGGTAGTACGCGCCGGGCGTGGTGTCCGCGGACTGCGCGTGCAACGGCGCCTTGTCGATCAGCGGCAGCAACTTGTGCTGCGCCCCGGAGAAGGCGAGCGTCGGCTCGTCGAACTGGCCCAGCAGCTCCAGATCCGATTCGCGTGCGCTGCGGACCGGTCCGACGGCCTTCGGCAGTGTCGTCGCGAAGACCGCCATGAGCCGGCTCAGACCGCCCTCGACCTGCTCCGCGTACACCACGTCGGCCGCGTCGAGGCCGGTCGCGGGCCGGGCCGCACGTACGTTGTCGATCTTCACGGCGAGCACCGGACCGGCGCTCTTGGGAACCTCGGGGCTCGGGCTCGCGGTCGGGCTGGGCATCGGGCTCGGCGTCGGGGCGCGCCCGTCGTCGAGGGCACCCCCGCTGCGCGCGTGGCCACCCCCGGTGCAGCCTGTCAGCAAGGAGCTCGTCACCGCCGCGGCCAGCAGTGCCGCCGTCATCGCGCCGCGCCGCAGCGGCGCCGTCTGTCGCATGCCCACCGTGCCACCCAGTCTTGTGTCATCGATTGTGCGTTCATACGTTCATCGATGGCCATACCCGATCGATTCTGATTGTGCGCGTTAAATCAGCTGATCGGCTCAGTGAAGTGGGTGAAAAGGCGAGAGAGAGGGGCGCGTGGAGCGTGCCACGGGTCGGCGAGCGGACGGAGTCAGAGATTCCGAGTGCTTGCCGGTGGGTGGGCGGATCACGGACTTCGGGGGCTTGCGGTGGGCGGCCGCGGGGAGGCGGAGCTCGGGGCGGGGCCGGCAGATCCCGGTTCGGTGGCTCGGGTCGGCAGATCCTGGATTCCCGGGCTCGGGCCGGCCGATCCCGGATTCGGTGGCTCGGGTCGGCGGTCCGCGGTCAGTCCTGGGGGCCGAGGATCTCCGCGAGGTCGTAGCCCACCGGTTCCTCCAGCTGGCCGTAGGTACAGCTCTCGGCGGTCCGGTCGGGGCGCCATCGGCGGAAGCGGGCCGTGTGCCGGAAGCGCACGCCGTTCTCCATGTGGTCGTACGCCACCTCGGCCACCCGCTCCGGCCGCACCGGGACCCAGGACAGGTCCTTCTTCCCCGACCACCGGCTCGGCGCGCCCGGCAGCCGGGCCGTCTCGTGCGCCGCCTCGTCCGTCCACGCCGCCCACGGGTGCTCCCCGGCGTCCGCCATCCGCAGCGGCTCCAACTCCTCGACCAGCTCCGCGCGCCGCTTCATCGAGAACGCCGCGCTCACCCCCACGTGCTGGAGAGTGCCCGCGTCGTCGTACAGGCCGAGCAGCAGCGACCCGACCACCGGACCGCTCTTGTGGAAGCGGTAACCGGCGACCACGACGTCCGCCGTCCGCTCGTGCTTGATCTTGAACATGGCGCGCTCGTCCATCCGGTACGGCAGCGTGAGCGGCTTGGCGACCACACCGTCGAGCCCCGCGCCCTCGTACTGCTCGAACCAACGCTGCGCGACCTCGCTGTCCGTGGTCGCCGGGGCCACGTGCACCGGGGCCGTCACCCCGGACAGCGCCCTCACCAGCAGGGCCCGACGGTCGCTCAGCGGGACGTCGAGCAGCGACTCGTCGGCCAGGGCCAGCAGATCGAAGGCCACGAAGGACGCGGGCGTCTTCTCCGCCAGCATGCGCACGCGTGAGTCGGCCGGGTGGATGCGCTCCGTGAGCGCGTCGAAGTCGAGCCTCCCGTCCCGGGCGATCACGATCTCGCCGTCCATGACGCAGCGCTCCGGCAACCGCTCCCGCAACGCGGCCACCAGCTCGGGGAAGTACCTGGTCAGTGTCTTGCCGGTGCGGCTGCCGAGTTCGACCTCCGTACCGTCGCGGAACACGATCGCCCGGAACCCGTCCCACTTCGCCTCGTAGTGCATACCGGGTGGGATCTTCGCCACGGACTTGGCGAGCATCGGCTTCACGGGTGGCATCACCGGCAGATCCATGCTCCGATTCTGCGCGGTGCCGGGGCCCTTCGCCCGGTGTGCGAGCCGTGCGCCCCGCGCCTACCGTGGCTCGCATGGGCGATGCGGTGGAACTCGAGGCAGCCGGGAGGACCGTACGTCTGTCCAGCCCGGACAAGGTCTTCTTCCCGGAGCGCGGGTTCACGAAGCTGGACCTCGCGCGGTACTACCTCGCCGTGGGCGACGGCATCCTGCGGGCCCTCCGCAACCGCCCCACCACCCTGGAGCGCTACCCGGACGGTGTGACCGGCGAGTCCTTCTTCCAGAAACGGGCGCCCAAGAACATGCCCGACTGGATTCCCACCGCCCACATCACCTTCCCCAGCGGACGCAGCGCCGACGAGATGTGCCCCACCGAGCCCGCCGCCGTCCTGTGGGCCGCGCAGTTCGGCACGCTCACCTTCCATCCGTGGCCGGTCCGCCGCGACGACGTCGACCGCCCCGACGAACTGCGCATCGACCTCGACCCGCAGCCCGGCACCGACTACGCCGACGCCGTGCGCGCCGCCCACGAACTGCGTGCCGTCCTGCACGAGTACGGCGACCTGACGGGCTGGCCCAAGACCTCCGGCGGACGCGGGCTGCACGTCTTCGTCCCCATCCAGCCGTGCTGGACGTTCACCCAGGTGCGCCGGGCCGCCATCGCCGCCGGGCGCGAACTCGAACGCCGGATGCCGGACCAGGTCACCACCGCCTGGTGGAAGGAGGAACGAGGCGAAAAGATCTTCGTGGACTACAACCAGACAGCGAGGGACCGCACCATCGCCTCCGCCTACTCGGTCCGCCCTCGACCGCACGCCCCCGTCTCCGCACCCCTGCGCTGGGACGAGGTGGACGACGCCCAGCCGCGCGACTTCGACCTGGCGACCATGCCGGCCCGCTTCGCCGAACTCGGCGACGTGCACGCCGACATGGACGACCATGCCTTCTCCCTGGAAGCCCTGCTGGAACTCGCCGCCCGCGACGAGCACGACCACGGTCTGGGCGACCTGCCGTACCCGCCGGAGTACCCCAAGATGCCGGGAGAGCCCAAGCGGGTGCAGCCGAGCCGGGCCAGGCAGAAGGACGGCTAGGTCCCTCCGCCGATTCCCGGCACCGGACGCCGTCGGGCCGTCCTTCACGCGACGAGGGGAAGGTGACGACAGGCCTAGCCGTCGTGCGTCGCGAACGCCGTCTCGATCGTCCGGCAGTCCCTCAGCAGGGCCTCGTCCTCGGCCACGTCGTAGCGCACATTGCCCGTGGTGCCGTCGTTGTTGTGGCGGCGGGACGAGGCCAGCTCCGCGCGTATCAGCGGGAGGGCGGGAGCGGCCGCCAGGCCCATCCCGGCCAGACAGGACGCCGCGGCCGGGCGGCTCCTGGGCGTGGCCGTCCACTCGTCCAGCAGCACCGGGAGGACCGCTTCGACGTCGCCCGTCACCTTCCACAGGGCCACGGCCGCCGGCACCTTCGCACCCGTGACGGCGAGCTCGCGCAGGCGCGGGGCCAGCGCCACGCCCGCGGGGCCCAGCGCGCCGATGATGCGCAGGGCGGCCGACCGTCCGTACCAGTGGGTCGAGTCCAGGCCGTCACGGACGACGGGGAGCACCAGATCCGCCTCACCGGTCGCCGCCCAGAGGGCCTCCGCCGCGTCCATCCGGATCTCTGTCGGGGTCGCCTCGTCCGTCACCGACTCCCTCAGCCGCTGCGCCGCTTCACCGGCCGCACGACCGTACCGGGTGAGAGCCTGGGCGGCCGACCAGCGCGCCTGCCGGCCCTGCTCGTCCCCGAGCATCGCGACGAGCAGCTCCAGCGACGGGGCCGGCGCGATGACGCCCAGCGCGTCGATCAGACGGCTCCTGTCGCGGTGGGCTCCCGGCGGGAGCGTGGCCAGACGGCGGTGCAGCACCGGGCCGAGCGGCGCCGCCGCCCCGGCCCCGATCGCCTTCACCCACCGGGCCAGATACTCCGGTGTGTCGCCGCCCTCGGCCATGACGTCGACCAGCGCCGGCACGGCCCGTTCGTCGCCCTGGAGCGCCAGCGCCGCCAGCGCCCTGCCGTAGAGCGTCCGCTCCCAGCCGTCGGGCTCCCACTCGTCGTCCCACTCCCGCACGCAGACGGCGAGGATGTCCGCGACGACATGGGCGATCGGCGCCACGTGCGACAGCTCGTTCAGTGCTCGTCGGGACAGGTCCGGTTCCTGCTCCACGAGCTGCCGGGCGAGCAGGGCCACCGGCAGGTCGTTCGGTGCGCGCCAGCCCGTCAGGAGCAGGCCGCTCATGCGGACCGCCGCGACGCGCTGTCCCCAGTCCTGGGAGCACAACTGCCCGTTCAGCAGGTCGAAACGCACATCGGCGCGGTCCCCGAGGGCCCGGTGCAGCTCCTCCAGCAGATCGTCGGCCCGGTCGGCGTCGACGCTCTTGCGGTCCGCCGCCTCCAGGTCCCGCAGATACGACACCATCGTGGGGGTACGCGGGCGCTCCGGTGCGGGTTCCGGCTCCTCGTCGGACTCGCCGTACCGCGCCTCGTACGCCAGGCGCATGATCTCCAGGGCCACGTCCGCGGTGTTGTCCGGCAACAGGTCCGGCGCGCAGCGCGCCAGTTGCGCGAGGACCGTCATGCGCAGCTGCGGGTCGGCCGTGCGGTCGAGGACGTCCCGCAGGACGGGTCCGGCCTGGGAGCCGAGCGTCTCGGCGTGGTCGACGGCCAGGGTGCCGAGGGCGCGCGCCAGGCCGTGGGCGACCTCGGTGTCGGTCTCGACCGGCAACCGGTCACGCAGGACGGAGAACACCTTCGCGGGTTCCGCGTGCAGATGCGCGAGCGCGCCCGGCAGCGCGGCACGCAGCTCGGCGTCGGGATCGTCGAGCAGTCCGAGGAAGAGGTCGGCACGCCCCCGGATCAGCCGCGAGGCGTCGAGGAACGGCTGGATCCACGCGGCGTCCTCCTCCTCGTCCTCGAAGAGGCCGCCCAGCTCCTCGGGGTCGGGTTCCTTCTCGCCCGCGATGCTGCGCAACAGGCCGACGACGGCGTCCCGGTCGGCCACCGTGGGCGTCTCGACCAGCTCGAACAGGAACGGGATGCAGGCGACCGTGCTGTCGTACACGTCGCCCTGGTGGTGCACCGCGCCGTACATGCCGTCCAGGGCGATGTCGCGGCGGGCCGGGTCGTCGGAGGCGAGGCCCCACAACAGGTCTGGCACGTCCGTGGCCGAGTCGGTGTAGGCGTGGCCCATCGACGCCCAGTCGACCTCTTCGATCCCCGTGAACACACAGACCTCCCCGTCGTCAGCGGCGTACGGCTGCCGCTGATCACAGCATGCCGCACGCCGCTGACAACGGCTCAGGCGGATCCGGGTTGCCCGGACCTCCTCACAGCTCCTTGATCCGGATGTCCCGGTAGGAGATCACATCGGTCGTGCTGTGCACCTGGAGCCCGACGTACCCGGAGGCGAACCGCCGGCCGTCCGTGCCCGGGTCGTCCGAGCGCGGCGGATAGAACTCCTGGCCTCCGGTGTTGTCGAACTCGTTGATCAGTACGCCGTTGCGGTAGACCGAGTAGTGCTGGTCGACCACACGGATCTCGTAGTCGTTCCAGGTGCCCTTCTGGGTGACGCCCGCACCGGCGAGGCCCACCCGGTCGAAGCCGTAGATCGAGCCCGTCTTGTACATGTCGCCGTCGGGCCGGTCGAGCACCTGCACCTCGTGCCCGTACTCGATGGCGACCCACTCGGGGCGCGACTCCTGCGGATGGTCGTGGACCCAGGGGAAGCGCACGAACACACCGGAGTTGGCGTTGCCGGTGCCGGGCGCGTCGTCACGCCACTGGAGCTTCAGCGAGAAGTCGCCGTACTTGCGCTGCGGGAACCACAGCATGCCGAGCCCGCCGGTCGAGGTGCCGGAGGTGATCGACCCGTCCGCGTTCAGCCCGAACGAACCGCCGCCCACCTGCTCCCACTTGGCGAAGGACTCCGGCGAGCCGTCGAAGATCTTGCGATAGCCCTCCGTCTGGCCTGGCTTTCCGATGCCGGACTGCTTGGCGGCCCTGTTGATCCTGTTGTACTCGCGCTGGTCGACCACCCCTTCCTTCAGGAGCCGGTCGAGGACGGTCCTGACGTGCTTGAGGAACAGCGCCTGGGACGTCCATTCCTTCTCGTCCTCGATCAACTCGTTGATGCGGCAGCGGCTTTCGGTGACCCGGTTCGGCACACCCGAGTCGACCGAACCGACGATCACCGTCGACCGCTCGTCGTACTCCGGGCAGTTCGGCGGGGGCACCCCGCCGCCCGGGGCGACGGTGAAGCTCACCGTCCGTGCCTCGGACGTGTTGCCGGCCTTGTCGCTCGCCCGGTACGCCACCGTGTGCGCCCCGACCCGGTCGACCACGACCGGTGCGGAGTAGGCCAGATAGGGTCCGCCGTCCAGCGAGTACTCGATCGCGGCGACGCCCGAACCGCCCTCGTCCGTCGCGCCGACCGTCACCTTGGCGCTCTTCACGTACGCGCCGTCGGAGTTCTTGGTCCCGTCCACCGTCGCCCCGGTCACCGGCGGTGTCGTGTCCGACGCCGGTGGCGCGACCACGGTGAAGTCGACGCTCTTCGCCGCGGCCGTGTTGCCCGCCTTGTCGGTGGCCCGGTAGCGCACCTGGTGCGCACCGAGCGCGTGCACCATCACGGGCGCCGTGTACGGCTGCCAGCCGCCCGAGTCGACGGCGTACTCGATCGTGTTGACGCCGGAACCGGTGTCGGAGGCGGAGACGGTCACGGTCGCCATGTCGATGTAGGCTCCGGCGGCGTCGCGTTCACCGCTGACCGTCGCCGAGGTCTCCGGCGCCGTGGTGTCGTCGGTCGGTGGCGCGACCACGGTGAAGTCCACGCTCTTCTCGGCGGCCGTGTTGCCCGCCTTGTCGACGGCACGGTAGCGGACCTTGTGGGTGCCGACCTGGTCGACGACCACGGGTGTGGTGTACGGCTGCCAGGCGCCCGCGTCACCGATCGCGTACTCGACCCGGTCGACGCCCGAGCCGGCGTCCGTCGCGCTCACCGCGACCGTGGCCGAACCGACGTAGGCATCCTCGGAGTTCTGCGCCCCGGTCACGGACGCCGAGGTGTCCGGTGCCGTGGTGTCCGAGCCGCCGCCCTCGGTGACCACGAGGATGCCCTGCATCCGCTCGTGGCCCGGCATGGTGCAGAAGAAGCGGTAGCGGCCGGGAGTGAGCGTCACCTCGGCGGTGTGCCTGCCGCCCTGGTCGTCGTTCGGGTTGGCCAGGATGTTGAGCGGGACGTCGTTGTTGTACTCGGGGTCGGACACGTCGAACGTCAGCGTGTGCGGCATCCCTGTGGTGTTGCCGGTCGCCGCGCTGTTCTCGAAGACGATCGTGGTGGGCCCCGCGACCGCGGTCTGCGGCACCGAGGCGTACTGGGTGATGTCGTCGCCCGCGGTCCAGGTGAGGACCTGGGCGGCGGCCGCCTTCGGTGCCTCGGACCGCCCGACGGCGGCCGTCACGGCCGTCGCGGACGTCGACGTCAGCCCGAGCACCATCAGCAGGGACGCCACCAGGGTCGTCCACAGACGTGCCGTTCTTCGTCGTGCGAACATCACTCCGCCTTCCTGGCCAGCCGGCCGGCCGCCGGAGTCGCGCCGCCTCCGGTGTAAGTGACCTTCCACAGCGCCGACTTGGTGTCGGAGGTGAAGAAGCCGCGGCCGTAGTCGAGGACGTACAGCGCGCCGTCCGGTCCGAACTTCCAGTCCATGAGGTTCTTGATGCCGTCGTTGCCGATCGGCACGATCTTCTTCAGCGACTCCGAGTGCACGGGCAGGCCCCCGTCCCCGGCCGTCCTCGGGTCGGTGAGGACCGCGTTGCGAGGCTGATCGGAGTCGTAGAAGTCGCCGACGAACCACTTGCCGTCCCAGTAGGCGGGCCACTTGCCGGAGTCGGCGATCGAGGCGTCGTACCGGTAGACGGGTCCGTCCATGGCCGCCTGGCCGCCGCCCTTGAGCCACGGCAGCAGGTAGGTGGCCTCCTCCTGCTTGTACGACGGGACGCCGTTCGCGTCGCGCGGGTAGTCCGGCGCGCCGCCCTGGGGCGAGTACCAGATGTTGTTCCCCGTCACCGGCGGCAGGTTGACGAGCCCGTCGTTGTTCGGGGACTCGTTCTTCGGGTGGTCGCAGTCGTACCAGCCGAGCGGCTTGGTCGGATCGGGCAGGTTGCGGTCCCGGTAGGGCTGCTTGTTGCCCATGCAGTACGGCCAGCCGCGGTTGCTCGCCTTGGTGATGACGGCGAAGGTGTCGTACTTCGCCGGCCCCCATGTCGTCGACGGCGCCCCGGCGTCCGGGCCGACCCAGCCGGCGTACAGGGTGTCGGTCTTCTTGTCGACGGAGATCCTGGCGGGGTTCCTGACGCCCATCACATAGATCTCGCCGCGCGTCTTGCCGCCGCCCTCCGCGGTCTCCTTGCCGGTGAAGAGGTTGCCTTCCGGCAGGGTGTACGTGCCGTCGGACTCCGGGTGGATCCGCAGGATCTTGCCGTTGAGGTTGTTGGTGTTGCCCGCGGTGCGGCGGGCGTCCGCGAACGACACGCCCTTGTAGTTGGGCTCCGGGTTGTTGCCCGAGTAACCGTCGCTGAAGCGGCTGGAGTTGTTGTCACCCGTCGCGATGTACAGGTTGCCCTTGGAGTCCCAGGCCATCCCGCCACCCGCGTGGCAGCAGCTGTGGATCTGCACCGGCCACTTGAGGAGGACCTTCTCGCTGTCCAGGTCGAGCTTGTTCGTGGTGAGGTCGAGCGTGAACCGGGACACCCGGCGCTCAGCCGTCTGGGTGTCGCGGTTGATCCGGGAATGGGGCGTGTAGTGCAGGTACACCCAGCCGTTCTGCTCGAAGCGCGGATCGAGCTCGATGCCGAGGAGCCCCTCCTCGACCTTGATCAGCTCGTCCCCGCCGCCCTTGTTGCCGAACACGGTGAGCGCGCCGGCCAGGGTGACCTTCTTGGTCTTCGGGTCGTAGACGTGGATCTCGCCCTTGCCCTTGCCGACGTCGGGGTTGTTCCAGTCGGTGATCACGGGCTGGGAGGAGTCGGCGCCACCGCGGCCGATGTAGAGGACGCGGCCGTCGGGGGCGGTGACCAGGCCGTGCGGCTCGCCGATCTGGTCGTTCTGGCCCGGCTGGTTGGGCTGGGTGAGCCGCTCCGCCTTGTAGTTGGAGTTGATCGCCGCCTTGCAGTCGGCCTGCGCCAGACGAGTCGTCCAGAGCAGGGCGCCGCGCAGGTGCGTACGGAAGTCGGTCTCGTCGTACGACGAGACCGTGCCGCCCATCCCGGTGTAGAAGGAGCGGCCCCCGTCGTAGTCCCGGCACCAGCTCACCGGGTGGTCCCAGCCGTTGGCGCCGGCACCGGGCCGGTACGTCGACTCGCGGACCCGGGCCACCGTGTGCACGTCGCCCGACGGGTTCTTGACCCAGTTGAGCCACTGGTCGGGGCGTTTCCACTGGACCGGCAGGTCCTTGGTCGCGGGGTTCTGCCGGTCGCCTACCTCGACGGTGGCACGCTGGACGTCCGTCGGGCTCGTACCGGCCGGGCGGGCCCCGATGAGCCCGGTGAACCAGTCCGAGTACGGCTCCGCGCGGGCCGCGTCGTGGATGCCGACGAATCCGCCGCCCGCCTCCATGTAGGACTCGAGCCCGGCCTCCTGCTCGGGATCGAGCACGTCGCCACCGCCGGTCAGGAAGACGACGGCGTTGTAGCGGCCCAGCTCGGTGTCATCGGTGAAGACCGAGGCGTCGTCCGTCGTCGCGACCTTGAAGCGCTGTGCGGCCGGGCCGGACAGCCCGATCTTCTCGATGGCCTCGATGCCGGCGTTCACGACCGGTGACTCGTCCCCGGACGCCGCCGAACCGTAGAAGATCAGCACTCGCACATTTGCGCCGCCCGGGGGCGACTTGATGGACATCGTTGTCAGGGACGGGTCCGGGGCCGGGCGCGCGCTCGCGGCGGGCGCGGAGAGCGCCCCCGCGGTCACGGCCCCGGCGGCCAGCGCCGACGCCCAGGCCCGGCGCCTGCTTCTGCGTCTTTTCGCGCTCAACCCTCGTAGGACTGATGGCTCTTGATGCGATGTGAGCCGCATGTGGTCATCCACTCCTCGTCGGTCACAGCAAACGCCAAGGAAGCTAGACCTCTTTTCGCGGCTCGCCAATAGGTATGACCGCGATTCAACGAACTTTGTCCTGAGTGTGGATAAACGACGGTGGTGCGGCTACCGTCTCACAGGTTCGCCTCCGTAAATTCCGTACCAGGGTGGGGAGTTCGGCATGGACCGACGCGGTTTCAACCGGCGGATGCTGCTCGGCGGGGCGGCGGTCGCGACCGCCGCGACATCGTTGTCGGCGGCTCCGCGGGCCATGAGCGCCGCGGACGATGTGCGGACCGCTCCGGCCGGCGGCGAGGTCCGGCACATCAAGCTGTACGCGGAGAAACTCGCCGACGGGCAGATGGGATACGGCCTGGAGAAGGGCAAGGCGTCGGTCCCGGGGCCGTTGATCGAACTCGACGAGGGCGACACCCTGCACATCGAGTTCGAGAACACCATGGATGTGCCGGCGAGCCTGCACGTCCATGGCCTCGACTACGAAGTCTCCAGCGACGGCACGAAGTTGAACAAGAGCGACGTCGAGCCGGGCGGCACCCGCACCTACACCTGGCGCACCCACGCACCCGGCCGCCGCAAGGACGGCACCTGGCGTCCCGGGAGCGCCGGTTACTGGCACTACCACGACCACGTGGTCGGCACGGAACACGGAACGGGCGGCATCCGCAAAGGCCTCTACGGGCCCGTGATCGTCCGCCGCAAGGGCGACATCCTCCCCGACCGGACCTTCACGATCGTCTTCAACGACATGACGATCAACAACAGACCCGCCCACTCCGGACCCGACTTCGAGGCCACGGTGGGGGACCGCGTGGAGTTCGTCATGATCACGCACGGCGAGTACTACCACACGTTCCACATGCACGGTCATCGCTGGGCCGACAACCGCACCGGCCTGCTGACCGGCCCCGACGATCCGAGCCGGGTCGTCGACAACAAGATCGTCGGTCCCGCGGACTCCTTCGGCTTCCAGGTGATCGCGGGGGAGGGCGTCGGCGCCGGGGCCTGGATGTACCACTGCCACGTCCAGAGCCATTCCGACATGGGCATGGTGGGATTGTTCCTGGTGAAGAAGACGGACGGCACCATCCCGGGGTACGACCCGCACGAGCACGCCGCGCACGAGCACTAGGAGACGCCGCGCACGGGATCTAGGGCCGCGTTCGGCACAGTTCCTCGCCCACGAGGGTGCTCATGGCCTGCTGCGTACCCTGGCCGCCGTCGCTGGTGACGTATGCCACGGCGGTCCGAGTGCCGTCTGCCGTGACGCCGCCCCAGCTGTGGTAGCCGAGCAGTTCGCCGGGGTGACCGAAGTAGCTGCCGCCACAGGGCAACGGGAGCTCGCCCAGGCCGAGTCCGTACCGCACGCCGGGGATGCCCAGTTCGGGCGCGGGCACGGTCGCCGTCATCTCGTCGAGTTGCGCCGGAGCCAGCAGACGTCCGCCGAGCAGTGCGGCGTAGAACCTGCTCAGGTCGCGCGTGGTGCTGATCAGCGAACCGGAACCGACGGCCATGCTGGGGTTGAGGACCGTGACGTCGATGCCGGTGCCGGTGCGGAACGCGGCGTAGCTGTGGGCGTGGGGGCCCGGGACGGTCGGGGAGGTGCCGGGTGCGCTGGTGTCCTTCAGGCCCAGTGGGCGGATGATCCGGTCGGTCACCTCCTGTGCCCAGCTCCGGCCCGTGACCCCATGGACGATCATCGCGGCGAGAAGGTAGTTGGTGTTGGAGTACGACCAGCCGCTGCCGGCGGGGAATGTGGGAGGGTGCCGCATGGCCGACCTGACCGACTCCTCGGGGGAGTAGGTGCGCAGCCGCTCGGCCCGGTAGCCGTCCGCGCTGTTCAAGGCCGGGATCTCCGGCAGGACGTCGGGGATGCCGCTGGTGTGCTGCAGCAGTTGTCGCACGGTGACCCGGCGGCCGTCGTTGCCGTTGCCCCGGACCACTCCAGGCAGCCACTGCTCGACCGTGTCGTCCAGGGACATGCGCCCCTCGCCGACGAGTTGCAGCACGACCGCGGCGGTGAAGGTCTTGGTGGCGCTGCCGATCCGGAACCTGCCGTTGTGCGGCATCGGCCCGGCGGTGCCCCGCCGGGCCGTTCCGGCGCGCGCGCTGTCACGGGTGTGCGGTGACGTCACCTCGGCGGACACACCGACGACGCCCGTGCCGAGGATCGCCTCCACCTGCTGTCGCAGCGGATCGGCCGGTCGCGGCTTCGCGGTCGCGGTCGGCGCGGTCGATACGGCGAGGAGGGTCGCGGCCAGTCCGGTCAGGACGAGTCGGCTTCGCCGACGCGTTCCGGGCACACGCATGATGATCCCCTTCTGTTCAGGTTGCCTGCGCATTCAGGGACCGCTCAGGCCGTGGCCGCGGCTGTCGCCCCGGGCCTGCGGTCGGTCACCATCCCACCAGCGGAGGGACGATCGGCCCATCCGGCTTTCCCGCTGATGTGCCGATGCGCTGTCCTCAGGGAGTGCCGGGGGTTACCCCCCTTGCCAGGGCGCAAGGAGGCATTCCCCCGGCCGACCTCGACCGGGCGGATCCGTTTGTAGGCGGGCCCTAAGAAGCGTCGAGGTCGAACACCGTCCACTCCGTGAACGGTTCCTCCTGGACGTACACGCGACGGCCCCGGGACACGAGCCGGCGACGGCCGAGCGGGCCGCCGTCGGGGCGGACGAGCCGGCCCTCCTCGACGGCGACGAAGTCCTCATGCGTGAGGCGGCCGACCACGAGCCGGTCGTGTGCGCCGCCGTAGCCGCCGACGAAGGCCGCCCGGCCGGCGTGCACGGCCAGTCCCTGCGCTCCCGAGACCTGGTTCGCGCGGGCTCTCGCCTCACGTCCGGGAGCGATCTCCAGCAGGGCGAAGTCGGTGTAGGCGCAGGCCCAGGCCGAACGGGCCCCCACGTTGAGCGCGTAGCAGTCGCTGATCTCACCGCCGCCGTGCACCGGGCGGTACGACCACAAGGGCTCCCCGGTCTGGCTCCAGCGCCGCAGACCAGGCCGGGCGAGTTCGTCGTCCCCGTACACGCCCTCGTCGAAGTGGCCCACCCACAGGTCACCGCTCTCGTCGGTGAGCAGATGCTCCACTGCGTCGCCCACGCGGAACGTCCACGAGGGGCGCCCCAGGGCGTCGAGAACCTGCACCTGCTCGTCGCCGGGGCGGCTGCGGGCGTCCGCGACGACGAATCCGCCGTCGGGGAGGGCGTCGAGCAGCGGGAACCGGGCGCGCAGCGGACCCAGCCGGGTCTCGTGGGGCCGGCCGTCCTCGACCGTGACGACCACGGCGTCGTACGGCTTCGCGCGGCGCCCGGCGGGCGGATCGCCGGACAGCAACCAGTGCGCGCGGCCGAAGGCGTCGACCGTACTGTGCAGGACGCTCAGGTCCCGGTGGGCGCGGGGAAGCCGGGCGTAGGGAGCCAGCGAGGTGGCCGGGTGGTCAGGCGTCATGGGCCTTTCTCATGGTCATGAGGCGATCCTCGGCCCGGCGCGGGCGCGGGCGCAACCGGATTCGCGCGTGGCGAGGCGTCCCGGGCCCCGGTCGGGCGGATCCACGTGTGACGCAGAGGTGTTGAGCGCCTCGGGACGGGCGGGTGCAGGTGTGTCCGCGGGGGTGCCGGGCGCCTGGGCCCGGTCGGGTCCACCTCGCTGCCCAGCCCGATTCGGGTGTGCCGTGGCGAGCCCGGAGTCCGCACGCGAGCCCGTCCGAGTGATCGCGGAGCGCTCGCACCTTGTCATGGCTGCGCGGTTATCCTGATCCGCAACCGCCGAGGAGGTGCCCAGAGGTGACCGGGACAGCGTCGCGCCCCACGCTGGAGGCCGTGGCCGAGCGGGCCGGGGTCTCCCGGGCCACCGTGTCACGCGTCGTGAACGGCGGTGACGGCGTGCGGGAGCCGCTCGCCGAGCGGGTGAGACGAGCCGTCGAAGAACTCGGCTACGTGCCGAACCAGGCCGCGCGCAGTCTCGTCACCCGGCGCCACGACGCCGTGGCCGTCGTGATCGCGGAACCGGAGACCAGGGTCTTCGCGGACCCCTTCTTCGCCCTCCAGCTCCGCGGAATCAGCAAGGAGTTGACCGCGCACGACTCACAGCTCGTGCTGCTGCTCACCGAGGGTCGGGACGACCACGCACGGGTCGGCCGGTATCTCGCCGGGGGACATGTCGACGGCGCCCTCGTCTTCTCGCTGCACCTCGACGACCCGCTGCCCGGCCTGATCCACGGCGCGGGCGTGCCCACGGTGTTCGGCGGCCGGCCCGGCTGGGGCGACGGCCCCCCTGACGCCGTGCCCGCCGTGTACGTCGACTGCGACAACCGGGGCGGAGCCCGCGAGGCCGTACGGCACCTCGTCGGCCTCGGGCGCACACGGATCGCCCACATCACCGGTGCCCTCGACCAGACGTCGGCCGTCGACCGGCTGGACGGGTTCCGCGACGTCATGGCCGACGCCGGTCCGGAGCTCGTCGTGGAGGGCGACTTCACGCCCGCGGGCGGCGAGCGGGCGATGCGTGAACTGCTGGAGCGACGGCCCGACGTCGACGCCGTTTTCGCCGCGAACGACCTGACCGCCGCCGGGGCGTTGCGCGTCCTGCGCGAGCACGGGCGGCGGGTGCCCGAGGACGTGGCCGTGATCGGCTTCGACGACATGCTGGCGGTCGCCGAACAGACGGACCCGCCTTTGACGACGGTCCGTCAGGACATAGAGGGCATGGGAAGGTTGATGGCCCGGCTGCTGCTGCGCCGCATCGACGGCGGTGTCGCCGAGCCCGGCCCGGAGGACTCGTCCGGCGGCGTGGTCCTGCCGACCGCCCTGGTGCGGCGGGCCTCCGCGTAGTCCTCGTGCGCATCCGGGCGGCGACCGCTTCCCGTGCCCCGGCGGACGTGGTGTGGCGTGCGGGCACCGAGGTCACCGCGGGTCCTGGTGACGGACCCCGCCACCGTGCGCGTCAATGCCGGTGCGGGCCCAGCTTCCGCAGCACGTCGTCGAGTTGGTCCGCCGTGAGCGGGGGCTCGGGCAGCGGCGCGGAGGCGGGCGAGGCGCGCAGTCCGTCGAGGAGCAGTGCGAGGGGGCGGCGCCACGCGTCCGGTGCCGTCGCCGCCAGCGCGGGGACGGCGCGGCCGAGCGCGGCCAGCGCGAAGAGGAGATCCTCGGCGCCGAGATCGCCGCGCACCGTGCCCTGTTCACGGCCTCGTCGCAGCAGTGCGTCCACCGTCTCCCGGTTGTGGGCGTGGACGGCCTCCAGCGTGGTGACGCCCTCCAGGCCGGTGGTCATCAGGTCGATGGCACCGCGGTCGGCGGCCAGCCCCGCGAAGACGGATTCCATGTAGTCCACCAGCCCCGTCCAGGCGTCGGCCGCGGTGCGGGCCCGTTCGCCCGCCGCCATGGTGGCGGTGAGGGCGTCCTCGAACACCTCGTCGACGAGCGCCGCGCGACTCGGGAAGTGCCGGTAGAGCGTCGCGTTGCCGACGCCGGCCCGGCGGGCGATCACGTCGAGCGGCGCGTCGAGGCCCTGCTCGGCGAAGAGTTCGCGCGCCGCCTCGACGAGCCGCTCCCGATTGCGCCGGGCGTCGCTGCGCCGCGTCGCACCGGGGCCCTTCCCGTCGACGGTCATGACCTCACCTTTCGGTAGTACCGGGGAGCACTCCCCGGTACTGATGTTATCGTCGAGCGGTGAAGTGGGGAGTACTCCCCGCTTGGGGACGTGTTCGCCGCTCGAGGAGCACTCCCCACTCGGGGTGGACGAGGAGCGTTGATGGCGGACACGGCACTGGTGCTGGGCGGCGGCGGGGCGGTCGGCGGAGCATGGATGGCCGGTGTGCTCGCCGGGCTCGCCGACGCCGGAGTCGACGTGTCGGGCGCCGACACCGTCATCGGCACCTCCGCGGGCGCCGTCCACGCGGCCCGGCTCACCTCGGGCGTCGGCACCGGCGAGCTGTACGGGGGGCAGCTCGCCGGAGCCGACCCCGTCGACGTCGGTGTGACCTGGGCACAGACGGCGCGCTTCCTGTGGGCGGCGCTGGGTTCGCGCGATCCGCGTCGGTCGGTCCAGCGCCTCGGCAGAGCCGCGCTGACGGCGCGCACCGGACCCGAGTCGGTGGTCCACGACACGGTGGGCACCCTGCTGGGCGGCGTACGGCAATGGCCCGAGCGGGAGTTGAGGATCACGGCGGTCGACGCGCGGACCGGGAGTCTGGAGGTGTTCGACGCCTCCTCGGGACCGACGCTCCTCGAAGCGGTCGCGGCGAGCTGCGCGGTGCCCGTCGTCTGGCCGCCGGTCACCGCGGGGGGCCGTCGCTGGATGGACGGCGGAAGCCGTTCGACGGCCAATCTCCACCTCGCCCGCGACCATCGGCGCGTCGTCGCGGTCGCCCCGATCCCGCGGGCGGTGGGCCCGCACCCGAGTGCCGCGCTCCAGGCGGCCCAACTGGCGGGGCACGGCGTGCGCGTGAGCCTCCTGGTGCCGGACCGTGCCGCGCGCCGCGCGATGGGCCGCAACATGCTGGACGACTCCCGCCGTCCGGCCGCCGCCCGCGCCGGCCATGCCCAGGCCGTCGCACTCGCCGAATCCGTCGCCGGGGTGTGGTTCGGCTGACGGCGGTGGGTCGGTGCGGGCGGCGGCCCCACCGGGACCGACCTGTCAGGCCCGGGGAGCCTTCGACGCGTCGGGCCCGACGGGACCTCCCGCGGCGCGCCGGAGCCGCCGGGGCCCGCCGGGATTCCCGACGCGGCCGTCACGTCTGCTGCGGAGCGCTCTTGATCACCGCGAAGCGTGCCCCGTACGGGTCGGCCAGCTTGGCCATGCGGCCCACGCCCTCCATGTCCGTCGCGGGCATGCGTACCGTGCCACCGAGCTGCTGGGCTCTGCTCACCACGGCGTCCGTGTCCTCGACCTCGAAGTACGGCAGCCAGTACGCGCCGGACTCCGCCTCGGTGGGATCGTCGGCCAGCGGCACCATGCCACCGAACATCGCCTCCTCGGTGCCCGCGGGGTTGATGCAGGTGTAGACGCCGCCCGGGTACGGCATCGCCGAGGTCTCCCATCCGAAGACCGAGTTGTAGAACGCGGCGGCGGCCGCGATGTCCGGAGTGTAGAGCTCGACCCAGCACAACGAGCCCGGCTCACCGGCCAGGTCGAGCCCCTTGGTCCGGGCCGGCTGCCAGAGGCCGAACGGCACGCCCGCCTTGTCGGCGAGGATCGCCATGTGGCCCTCGCCCATCACGTCCATGGGCTGCACGAGCACGGCGCCCTTGGACTGCTCGGCCGTCTTGGCCGTGCCCTCCGCGTCAGGGCTCTGGAAGTAGACGGTCCAGGAGGGCGGGCCCTGTTCCGCGGTGGTCTGCATGCCGCCGGCCACGGTCTTCCCGTCGAGCTGGAAGAAGCCGTAACCGCCGGCATCGGGCCCCGCCGACTGGAACTGCCAGCCGAAGAGGCCCTCGTAGAAGGAGGTGGCGCCGTCGATGTCGGACGTGCCGACATCCAGCCAGTTCGGGGCGCCGGTGACGAAACGGGTGGTGAGCATCATGCCCTCCTTTGAGGGGTCCCGTTGCCTGCTCTGCCGAGTCTGGCACCGCCCACCGACAATCGCCGCCGGGACGCGCACGCCGGGCTCTGGGCGGCTCGCTCCACCGCCGTGGAAGGCCCCTCCAAGTTCGTGCGGCTCACCGCCGGCCCCGCGCGCCGCCGTGCTCTTGGCGCCGTGCGAGGCCATCATCGGAGGCCGCCGGGCGCTTTGGAACGAGTCGTTGATCCCGCGTTGATCGAACGTTTTTCGTCCCGCGGCACGATCATGCCCATGCACTTGGAAACGATCACCGCGGCCGACCTGGACTGGCAGGAGCAGGCCCTGTGCGCGCAGACCGGGGCCGACTTCTTCTTTCCCGAACCGGGCAGCTCGGTGCGCGAGGCGAAGCGCATCTGCGCGATGTGCGAGATGCGCCCCGCCTGCCTCGACTACGCGCTCAGCAACGACGAACGCTTCGGCGTCTGGGGAGGCCTCTCCGAGAAGGAGCGCCTCGGGCTGCGACGCGCCCGGGAGTGAGCCGCGCCCGTCCACCGTCGTGCGGACGCGCCGCCCGGTGCGCCGCCACGACCGTCGTTGCGCCTCCTCCTGCACGGCGCCGCCCCGCCCGGGCGTGATCAGAGACCGGCCGCCTGCCGTTCGGCGTCCGTCAGCGGGGGAGCGTCCAGCAGCGGCTGCTTTCTGCCGAGGAGGACACGGAAGAGCATGTCGGGGGCGAGGAGACGGGCCGGAGGCCGCTCCATGCTCATCACGTCGAGGAGCGCCCGCAGGGCGTGCGGGTTGCGTGCGCCGGCATCCACGGCGCGGTCGATGAACGCGGCGGCCAAACGCTCGGCCCTGCTGGGCGGTTCGTCGGTGGCGCCCGGGTAGAAGGCGTCCTGGCCCACGGCCAGATCCCAGGCCTGACCCACGGGGCGTGCGGCACTGCGCTGAATCCGTCGCGCCGTCCCCGCCGAGGCCAGGTCGTGGTCCGCCAGCACCTGCCGGAGCGCGACGACGCTCTGCGCCGCGGCCGTCAGACCGTGCCCGTAGACCGGGTTGTACCCGGCGACGGCGTCCCCGAGCACGGCGAACCCGGCCGGCCACAGGGGCATCTTCTCGAAGTAGCGCCGCTTGTTGGCCGTGCTCCGTGTGGTGACCACATCGGAGAGGGGCTCGGCCTTCGCGAGGAGATCGCCGATGACGGGATGCGCCAGCAACTGGGCGAAGGCGACGAACTCCCCGGCGTCACGGCTGGGTTGGCCTCCCCTGGTGCCCGCCAGGGTGACGAGCCACTGGCCGTCCTCGATGGGCAGGATGATGCCGCCGCGGCCCGGCGGCCGCGTGGGGTCCGCCTGGACGTTGACGATGGGGAAGTCGTCGCCGGCGCCGGCCGGAGCCCGGTAGATCCGGCTCGCGTAGCCGACTCCGGCGTCGACGACCTTCTCCCGTACGGGCGGGAGACCGAGCTCCGTGAGCCAGACCGGCGCGCGGCTGCCCCTGCCGCTCGCGTCGACGACCAGGTCCGCCGTGAGGATCTCCTCGTGTTCGGGACCCCGTACGCGCGCCCCGGTCACGCGGTCGGCGCTGCCTTCGAGGCCGACCAGTTCGGTCCGTTCGCGCACCGTGAGCCCGGGCCGCCGGAGCACCGCGGCGCGGATCGTGGCGTCGAGCAGGTCCCGGCTGCACACGATGTTGACGTGGTGGGAGTTGCTGAACCGCCGGAACCACTGGCCGGAGGGCGCCTTGCTGACCATGCCGGACATGATCGGTACGCGGCGGGCGCCGCGGGCGATCAACTCCTCGGTGACGCCGGGCAGGAGGTCCTCCAGGGCCCGCACGCCGCCGGACCACAGCACATGGGCGTGCCGGGCCTGCGGAAGTCCCTTGCGCGGAGCGGGCTGTTCGGGCAGGACGTCGGTCTCGACGACCGTGACGTGCGCGAGGTCGCGGAGCACGGCGGCGGCGAGCATGCCGGTCGTCCCTCCCCCGATCACGAGCGCGGACGGCCGTGGACCGGACGTTCTCTCAGGCATTGGCGGAAGCACCCTCTCTGTCGGCCGTTCGGCCGTGAAGGCCCCTGGAAGGCAGTAAACGCCAGCAGGGACGCAGGAGTTCGGAATGGTGCGGATGATGTCCGTCACGGTGACGGCCGTCGCGGGCGGAAGCGGGCGGACATCGCGCCGGCGGCACGAGAGCCAGGGCGTCGCGGGCGGGGGAGGGGGTGCCGCCGCCGTGCCGAGCCGCCTCGCGCACGGCCGGGCCCGGGCACGGGAGGGCGTCGGATGTGCCGCCTCCTGCTCGGGCCATCGTCACCAGTCCCTTCGGTCCGTACACGGCTCATGATCAGGCCGGAGGGGCCGTGTGCACATCGGGATGACCCCACACCACGCGCACTTGTGGCTTTCCCGTGAGCCGCCACCGGGGCATTCGTTATGGAACCGGTCAAGTCCCCCTGGGTTGCGTCGAGTCGGTCGCGCGGACCGGCGCCCGCCGGACGCGCCGGGCCCCCGCCCGCCCCGCCCGCCCCGCGCGGTCAGTCGGCGCGGGCGGGTCCGACCGGTTCGAGGAGCCGGCTCTCCGCCGCCGTAAGAGGCGGACCCGCCAGGGGCCGTCGAAGCGGTCCGCAGGCGAGGGCGATCAGCATGTCGGGCCACAGCAGCCGCGTCGCGCCGGCCTCCATGGTCGTCACCTGCGTGAGCGCGTTCGCGACGTACGAGGAGGCCGCGGCCGTCCTGGCCAGGCGCCCGGAGAGCCGGTTGATCATCCGGTCCACCGGTGTGGGGGCCTGCTCGGAGGCGCCCGGCGTGAAGGCCGGGCGGTCCGGGCCCAGGACATTGGGCGCCGGGGGGACGCCCGGCACCGGCAAGTCACCGGGTTCGGACGGGACACCGGAGCGAGGCGGGTCGGACGCGATACCGGCGTCGGACGGGGTCGTGCCGACTCGTGTGGTCATGTGGGGGACTTCTCGCCGTCCTTGACGGAGAGGGGCGACGACTTCGCGGCGTCGGAACGCACCGCCGCGACGACGGGTGAGGTGCGCAGCGTGCGTGAGACGCCCACCAGCGACGCACGCACCGCCGCGACGGCGGAGTCGCCGGGGACGAGCGGGGTCTCCGCGCGGTCGAGGCGGGTGGCCTGGGCCGCCGCGGAGACCATGGCGGCGAGGCCCACGAGATCGGCTTCCGCCCGGCTGCTCCCGGCGGCCTCGGCGGTCGACCGCGCGCACGCGCGGACCGCGTCGTCGAGGTGGGGCCGTACGAGGCTCAGCCCGTCCTGGATGCCTGCCTCACGCCGTGTCAGGTGCACATGCGGAGAGGCGTACCAGGGGATGGGCGCGGCGAGCGAGGAGCGGGGTGAGGCGCTGCTGAGTTCGCTCCACAGCGGCCCGAGCCGGCGGTACGCGGCGAGAGCACGTCCGACCGCGGCCGTCCTGGGCCCGATCAGCGGCAGGAGGAACCCGATGGTGGCGCAGGGTGCGGCCAGGGCCGAGAAGAGCGGGGAGAGGGTGGTGCTGAGCATGTCCCAGTCCTGGCCGCTCCAGTGGGCGGCCACCGCCGCGAGCTTGAGGGAGCTGAACGAGAGGTTCAGCAGCCAGCCGAGGCACAGGGTCCACAGGCCCGCGCGCAGCCACCCGTGGACCTGGAGGGCCCAGCGCCAGCACAGCACGGTGGTGACGAGGGCGGCGGTCATGTGCGCCAGCAGATACAACAGGATCATCTCGCCGATGAACGGCGCCGACGCGTAGTACGTGTCGAAGTCGGTACGGCGCTCCACCGGGGCGTCGCCGAGCAGGAACAGGGCGACCAGAGCGGTGATGACCAGCATGTAGCCGATCCGCCAGCGCCGGGAGACGCGTTGGACGTACTCGGGCGGACCACCGCGCCAGTGGACGATGAGTAGCAGGCAGGAGGCGCTGAACGCGCTGATGATGACGTACACCAGCAGGCTGGAGGCGTTCGGTACACCGCTGATGCGGTTCACGGCGGCGATGGTCGGGGGAGCCGCGAAGACGAAACCGGCGCCTCCCAGGGCGATGACCAGGCAGACGGTCCGCACGAGCGGGTCGCGCCAGGCCTTCAGCAGCGCGGGGAGCTTGACGGCCAGGCACAGCCACAGAGCGGCGGCCGGTATGTAGTAGTCCGAGGAGTCCACGGCTCAGACCTTCCGGCGCCGGTTGCCCAGTGATGCGTTGATACGCCCGGCGATCTCGCCGCGGTCGGGAGGCGTGCCGTCGGGCTCCCCCTCCAGCCAGACGCGGAACCGGGTCACCGCCAGCAGCCCGAACTTCTCCGCGGCGGCTTCCTCGCGGTGGTCGAACTCGGTGCGCGCCGCCACCCTGCGCACCGTCTCGTCGGGCCGGGGCAGGTCGGCGCGCGCCGAGAGGAGCCCGGTGGCCACGGTCCCGCCCGGGGCGTGATGGCCGCACGCGCCGTCCAGCATGTGCCAGACCTCGTGGAAGAAGATGGCCAGCTTGTGCAGCGGGGTGGCCCGTCTGTCGACCACGATGACGTCCCGGTCGGGCAGGTCGAGCCACAGGCCGCTGGCCGTGCGGTACGGGAACTCCTCCTGGAGGAGCACGAGTTCCCGGCCCGTGCGCCTGCTCACCAGATCGACCAGGGCGACGAACAGATCGTCCGGCTCCGCCGGCACCGGCAGACCGAGGTCGTCGACGAGCTCGTCGATGAGGCGACGCATGACCTTCGCTTTGCGCACTGTTCTCCCCAAGAACCTCACGTGCGGGAACTCCTCGGCGACGTGCCGGAGTTCCTCGCGCTGTGCCTGCCGACGTCCGCAGAACTGTGCACACCGATGACGGACCCACCCCTGCCACCCGGCGCGTCAGCTTATGGCCGACGCCCACGGCCGGCGGGCCTGAGGGCGGTCAGCCAGCAGGCTATGCCAAATCCGACCTCACTCTGCAGGGGAATTGGCCCGAAGGGAACATCCTGGGGGGCACCGTGATGCTGATCAAAACTGACAAAAGCTGACTCATGCGACGAGGGGGCGAGTGGCCCGCTGGCTGAATCCCGTCGTGCCGCCCCGGTTCACGGGACAGCGGCGGGAAGGGGGCCCGGTGACTGTGCGGCCGCATCCTCGGACGCGTTCGGAGGGCACGGCACGACGCCGGGGCCCGCCGGGCGGGCAAGTCCGCTCACCGGTGCGTCGTCCGGGCACCCCTGTGGTTAGGATCCGGAGGGCGCGCCCGGACGTCGAGCAGAGGCAGACTCGCCGCCTTGGCAAGACGGATACGCCGGTTCGAATCCGGTCGTCCGGGCGACGTCCTCCGCCATGGGCCGCCGCGCCGGGCCTGCGGACACGACCGGGGACGGGGCAGTCCCCCGAAGGGGACGAGCGCACACGGGGTCCTGTAGAGCAGAGGCAGACTCGCCGCCTTGCCAAGGCGGATACGCCGGTTCGAATCCGGCCGGGACCACACGGAACACGTAGGACACGCGGGGCGGGAACACATGGACGGCGGCGGGATCACCGACGAGGAACTGGCGGCGTTCCACCGCACGGTCGGGCGGCTGCGCGCGCTGCCCGTCGACGATCCGGTGCGGCTGCGGGCCGAACAGGTCGCCGCCTCCTTCGCACGTGACGGCCGGACCCGGCGGCGGAAGGCGCGCGGCGCCGAACTGTCCGCCGCCGACGCCGCCGCGATGGCCGCCACCGCGACGGGCGCGCTCGACCGCAGGGAGGACGCGCCGCTCACCTCCGACGGCTCGGCCGGTGTCTTCGTCCGGCCCCGTGCCTGCTACGTCTGCAAGACGCCCTATCGACAGGTCGACTCCTTCTACCACCGGCTCTGCCCGGACTGCGCCCTCGACAACACCGCCCGGCGCGCGCTCGGCACCGACCTGAGCGGCCGCCGTGCCCTGCTCACCGGAGGCAGGGTGAAGATCGGCTTCCAGTTGGCCCTGATGATGCTGCGCGACGGAGCCGAACTCCTGGTCACCAGTCGTTTTCCGTATGACACGGTGCGCCGCTTCCGGGCCGAACCGGGCAGCGACGCATGGTTCGACCGCCTCACCGTGCTGGCCGTCGACCTGCGTGACCCACGACAGGTCCTCGGCCTGTGCGAACAGCTCGGCCAGGAGGGCGAGCCGCTCGACATCCTCGTGAACAACGCCGCGCAGACGGTACGCCGTCCCCCCGAGTCCTACGCGCTGCTGGCGGCCGGAGAGCACCTCGGGCTGCCCGAGGGCGTCCGTGCGGCACCGGGCTTCACATCGATGACGGCCCTGGAGGGCGGTCCGTCGGCCCTGCCGGTGATCCTGCGCGAGGCCGACGAGGCCGGACTCCTTCCCGATCCCTCGCCCGACAACTCCTGGTCCGCGCGGCTGGGCGAACTCGACCCGGCCGAGGTCCTGGAGACGCAACTGGTCAACGCGCTCGCCCCGGCACTGCTCTGCGACCGGCTGCTGCCCCTGCTGCTCGCCTCGCCGCACCCCCGCCGCTACGTCGTCAACGTGACCGCCGTCGAGGGCCGCTTCGCCGTCCGCAACAAGATGGCGGGCCATCCGCACACGAACATGGCGAAGGCGGCCCTGAACATGCTCACCCGCACCAGCGCCGCCGAACTGGCCGAGCAGGGCGTGCACATGTGCGCCGTCGACACCGGCTGGATCACCGACGAGAACCCCGCCCCCAAGAAGGAACGCATGGCGGGGGCCGGGTTCCGTACACCGCTGGACATCGTGGACGGCGCGGCCCGGGTGTACGACCCGATCGTGCGCGGTGAGGCCGGCGCGCCCGTGTCCGGGGTGTTCCTGAAGGACTACCGGGAGGCGGAGTGGTGAGCACCGGCCGGACCGGTGCTCAGCGGCTCATCGACACGAATATCTCCGTCCAGAACCGCTGTTGGTCCGCCGTCGCCCCGACCAGATAGGTGGCGCGCAGCTTCGGCGGCAGGAGCGGCACCAGTCGGGCCACCACCGCGCGGTGCTTCTTCAACTGCGACAGCTCGGCGTTGGCGAGGATCTGGTGGACGACGTCGCTGTCGTCGGCCCCCTCGTCCGAGCGGTCCGCCGCGCGGCGCAGCCGGGCCTCCCAGGCGTCCGCCTCACGCGCGAGCTCCCGCAGACCGGTCACCGGACGGCCGCGCAGCCGGTCCACGAGCGCCGTCAGCGGCACGGGCGCGTACTCGCCGTCGCCGAGGTAGACCGTCGCCATCTCCAACGGAAGTCCGTGCCGGTGCAGTTTGACGAGCCGCTCCAGGGTCCGCTTGGTGATCCAGGCGCGGCCGTCGTCGTCGATGTCGTGCTTCCACCACTCCAGGACGGTCTCGGCGTCGGTGCCGTAGCGGGCGAGCAGCCACTCGTTGGCCGGGATGTCCTCGGGCTCCACCGTCAGCGAGACCGTGAACCGGCTCGCCTGCGCGATGTTGTTGCGGGAGACCAGGAGTTTGCGGCCCAGGTGGTACGGCGGATTCTGCACCGCGATCTGGGCCCGCAGATTCTCGATCCGGCGCCCCGCGAGCGACCACTCCTGGGTGATCTCCATCAGCTTGGCGAACGCGGCCTTGTCCTTGGGACGGTTGTACTCGTCCCAGACGATGGCCTTCGGCTCGGGACCGGTGAAGTTCGCGGCGAGGAGGTTGTCCAGGGTGCCGTCCGCGGACGGCACCGGGGCGCACAGGTCCTCGACATTGGTGACGGGCAGGGAGAAGTACAGCGGCTCCCGGCCGAGCCCCTCGCGCACCGTCTCCCGGACGAGCTCCGTCTTGCCGCAGCCCGGCGGACCTTGGAGCAGCACGGTCCAGCGGTTGCGCAGTGCGGCCCGCACCACCTGACGCACGGGATCGGGCAGCGTGGCCGGGTTGGACACACCGACGTACTCGGCGATCCGGTTCAGGATCTCCGCCGTGCGGTTCTGGCCCGGGGTGCCGTCGGCGCGCGGCTCGACGAGGCGCAGCCGCTCGCCGCCCACCAGCGGCAGGGCCCAGCGGAGCGGGAACCCCTCCGCGGCACAGGCCAGGACATGGTCCAGGGTGCGCGGCGACAGCGATTCACGCAGCGCGGGGGACAGGGACGCCCACAGGGAGAAGACCGGAGCCAGGTCCCACGCCCGGTACTTGGCCGCGAGATGGCGCCGCCACGACGTGTCGTTGGCGGTGATCCGCATGGTGACCATGCGGTCCAGCAGCGCGAGGTCGCTGCGCCGCGCCGAGGTCTCCGCCAGCGATTCGTTGTCCGTGAGGAAGACGCCGACGCAGCCCAGGGCGCGCAGGTCGTGCTCGCCGAGCGTCCAGTTGCAGGCGATCTGCATCAGCTGCGACTGGATCGTCTCACCGGCCTGGAGCGAGTCGTCGACGAGCAGCACGAAGGGTGTGCCGGGCTTGAGCTGGCTCATCACCAGCTGCCGCAGCACCAGTTCGCCGGTGTGCGGGTCCCGCACCGGCGCGTTGACGAGGAGGTCGTCCGGGGTGAGGTTCGCCGCGGGCACGTAGACCAGCGTCGCGTCCGGGTGGGCGCGCGCGATGTGCGAGAAGAACGTCGCCGTCTTCCCGATGCCGTGCTCGCCGAAGATCTGGCCCGTCTGCCCCATGTCGATCATCGCGTCGATGAACGCCTCCAGGCGCGAGGGCGAGGGCGCGGGCACGCCGGAGTCCGCGGGAGCCGGCACGGTCGAGCGCGCGGGCACGGCGCGGTCGGCGGAGCCGGGGTCGGGATGGGTGGTGGTCGTCATCAGTCCTGGTCCTGTGCTGGTGGGTTACCACGATCCGGTCGTGACGCGATGGCAGGCCATCGCGGGGGTGTGGCCCTCCGGCCACTCGCTGCCGCCCTCGGTGATCAGCCAGATCCACTTGTCGGGCTCGGCGGGCGTGACCGGCGGTGCGTACCCGTCGGTGAGCATCACCACGGCGTCCGGGCGGTCCTCGAAGCGCCGGCCGCCCACCTCGGTGCGGCCCTCCACGTAGTCCACGACGGCCTGGAAGCTGGTGCCGCCTCCGCCGAGCACGCGGCCGCCCGGCTCGAAGGGCATGACCACCGCGTCGAAGGACAGCCACTGCGCCTCGACCCCGTCGATCCTGCCGACGAGGTCGGTGAGCCACTCGACCACGCGGTCGGGCATGGAACCCGACGTGTCGTAGGCGATGACGAGGACCTTGTCGCGGACCGGGCCGCGCCGCGACAGCATCGGGTCCTGACCGAGCGCGGCGAGCAGCGCACCGCGCTTCTTCGGGTACACCAGCCGCTCGCCGTCGCGGAGTCTGGAGCCGAGCACGTCGACCAGCCAGCGCTGCCACCAGTCGATCTTCCGCGTCGCGACGGTCTCGCCGCGCAGCACACCGGCGCCGAGCTGCCCCCAGATCTTCGCGGCCCGCGCCGAGCCGTCCTCGGTGCGGCCCATCAGGTCCAGCAGTTCCTGCTCGGCGCCCGCATGACCGCGGCGCGCCGCGAGCAGCGCGTTGAGCAGCGACGACGAGGCCACTTCGTCGACGGTCTCCTGGTCGGCGGGCACCGCGCACTCCAGGTGGATGCACAACGACGGTGCCAGGACGGGCGGTTGCCGCATGCGCTTCAGTTCGCCGTACACCGTCATGTCGGTCCGGGTGAAGTCCTCGTACGAGACGGGCTCCAGCTCCTGCGCGAGCAGGTCCGCACGGTACGACTCGTGCACCGCGCGCGGGTCGACGCCGACCGGCCGGCCGTCCAGGAGGGGCAGACCGGGGCTGCCGAGCCGCACCAGTGCCACATGGTTGACCGACACCTCGGTGGCCACCTCGAACACGGGGTCGACCCGCAGTTCGGGATCGGCGAAGAGATGGCGCTGCATCAGATGGCGGGCCTCGTGGAAGAGGACGAACTTCACGCCGTCCAGGCCGAGCCCGACGAAGAAGTCAGGGTTGTACAGCAGCAGGCACGAGCCGTCCCCGGAGGCCACCACGGCCGCGGTGTCCACCGCCGTCGTCGCCAGCTGGTGGTGGCATTTCGCGTACAGCCACGAGGCGACCGCCGACTGCGTCAGTCCGAAGTCGAGCAGGGCGGCCTCCTTGAGCCGCCGTGCCTCCGCGACGGTCTCGGCGTCGGCCGGCCGGAACCGCTCCAGTGCCCTGCGGTCGGCCAGGTCGACGACCGGCCGCCGCCCGCGCTCTCCGTACGCCATGCCCGCCCCCGTGTCCGATCTTCCCCCGTACCCCCTTGGTACCAGGTCCCACGGACACAGGGCCAAGGCATTAGGCTCGGTGCCAAGGGCGGGGCCGTAGCGCAGAGGCAGGCGCACTGGTCTCCAGAACCGGAACACGCCGGTTCGAATCCGGCCGCCCCGCCCCCCTTTTATGGCCGTCGGGCACCCGCGGCCCACCCGCTCGCCCCGCCGGTCCGCCCGCGCGTCATGCCCGCCACGACCCGCCCGGCCGGGGCCGGTTCAGGCGATGGCGCCGGCCATGACGACCAGCTCGGGAACGGTCCCGTGGTAGTTCCCCACCAGCTGTGCCAGGACCGCCCAGGCGTCCTCACGGCCGCCCAAATGGGCCCGCACGAGCGGCCGGAGGGCGTCCTCGGCCTCACAAAGGCGCGTCGGGAACAGTGTCCGGCCCAGGGCGAGCACCCGCAGGACCCGGTCCGCCGGGCGCCACTCGGTCGCGTAGCGCGCCGGTCCGTCGATGACACCGGCCTGCCTGAGCCGGTGGGTGAACTTGGCGTGCGAACCGAACCGGGCACGCAGCTCCGGCGGGCAGTCGGGACGTACGGAGAGGGCCCAGCGTGTGTAACCCGGCAGCGGGCGCTCCGCGTCCGCCCCGGCGACCGCCTGCCAGCCGGGGGTGCCGAGGACCATGGAGGCGGCCTGCCTGGCCGGCTTCATCGTGGTGGCCGCGCGCAGCGCGCCGACGAGACCGAACAGGCTGAAGGATCCGGGCACCGGAGGTTCGTCGTTCCGGCTCAACGGCTCGGCCACGCGTACGGCGTGGGTGCGACCGGGGCCGTGCGGTATCCCGTGCACGATCGCCCGGCGCATCGCGTCGTCCGCCGAGACATGCCGCCACACGACGGCGTTGAGCTCCGGGTCGTCCTCCTGGAGGACCCACAGCAGCATGGAGGAGGGGACGGGCGTCTGTGTCCACCAGGAGCAGTGGGCGCGCAGCGCGCCGGGGGACCCCCAACCCGGCGTGGCCTGCGGGGTGACCGGCTGCGGGCGGCCGATCCGTCGCCGCACCCGCGCGGCGTCCTCGTCCTCGATCAGCCCCAGCAGGAACCCGACCGGCCCGTCCGGCGCGCTGTCGTCATGCATGGCCGCATGATGCCCGAGGGACGCGCGCGTCCGCACCGGAAAAAGTACGGCTCACGGCCGTGCCGGGGCACGACCGTGAGCCGGGAGTCCGCGGGCGCGGCAGGCGTCAGCCCGCTGCCCGGGCCGCCAAGCGGGCCTTGCGGGCGGCGAGCTTCTCGTCGAACTTGGCGGCCTCCGCGTCCAGACCGCCCATGAACAAGCCGAGCTCCTCCTGGGCCCGCAGGCCCTCGGGGCCGAGGTCGTCGATCTCCAGGACCTTCAGGTGGCGCAGCACGGGCTGGAGCACGTCGTCGTGGTGGATGCGCAGGTTGTAGACCTCGCCGATGGCCATCTGGGCGGCGGCGCGCTCGAAGCCGGGCATGCCGTGACCGGGCATCCGGAAGTTGACGACGACGTCGCGCACGGCCTGCATGGTCAGGTCGGGGGCCAGCTGGAACGCGGCCTTCAGCAGGTTGCGGTAGAAGACCATGTGCAGGTTCTCGTCGGTCGCGATGCGCGCGAGCATGCGGTCGCAGACGGGGTCGCCCGACTGGTGACCGGTGTTGCGGTGCGAGATGCGGGTCGCCAGCTCCTGGAAGGCGACGTACGCGACGGAGTGCAGCATCGAGTGGCGGTTGTCCGACTCGAAGCCCTCGCTCATGTGCGCCATGCGGAACGCCTCGAGCTTGTCGGGGTCGACGGCGCGCGAGGCGAGCAGGTAGTCCCGCATCACGATGCCGTGCCGGCCCTCCTCGGCCGTCCAGCGGTGCACCCAGGTGCCCCAGGCGCCGTCGCGGCCGAAGAGCGTGGCGATCTCGTGGTGGTAGCTCGGCAGGTTGTCCTCGGTGAGGAGGTTGACGACGAGGGCGATCCTGCCGATCTCGGTGACCTTGGACTGCTCCTTGTCCCAGGCCTCGCCGTCCTCGAAGATGCCGGGGAAGTTACGGGCGTCGCTGAAGGGCACGTACTCGTGCGGCATCCAGTCCTTGGCCACCTTGAGGTGACGGTTGAGCTCGGTTTCGACCACTTCCTCCAGCGCGTACAGCAGGCGGGCGTCGGTCCAGGCGGCCGACGGGCTTGCGAGGTGGGGAGAGGTGATCGTCACGGGTGCTCCAGGGGGACGTGTACAACGAGCGGGGACGGAACCTACGGCATCGTAGGCTACGACTCCGTAGGTTACGAAGCCGTAGGTTAAGTTCCTCGTAAAGACCGCTGATCAGCGGGGGTGCCCCCGAGGGGAGCGGGCTCCACGGCGTATGCCCGAACCGTTCCGGATGCCCAGGTCCCGGCGGCGGCAGGGTGTCCTGTTCACCCGTCAGGCGTACAGCCCCCGAAGCCGCACCGAGAGGCATGTCACACAGCCTTCGAGCTTCTCGAACTCGCTGATGTCGACGAGGACCGGTTCGTGGCCGAGGTCGGCGAACAGCTCCGCCGTCTTCGGGGCGCTCGCCGCCATGAGCAGTTTGCCGCCGCCCAGGAGCACGACGTGCGCGCCGGACTCCTCCGGCACCGGCATGAAGCGGGGGAAAAGTGACGGTGTGTCCACCAGAGGCTCGTACCCGATCACCGTCCCGTCCGGCAGTGCGGTGACCGCCGACTTCAGGTGCAGCGCCTTGCTCACGGGAACCGCGACCACGCGCGCGCCGAGCGGTTCGAAGGCGGCCCGCAGCTGCTGGAGTCCGGCCGCGTTGGTGCGCCCGCCGCGGCCCACGTACACCGTGTCGCCGACTTTGAGGACGTCACCGCCGTCGAGGGTGCCCGGTTCCCAGACCCAGTTCACCGAGCAGCCCAGGCGGGCCACGGCCTCCTCGACCCCCGCGGTCTCGCCGCGCCGGGACTCGGCACCCGGACGGGAGATCAGGGCGACGTTGCGGCAGACGACCACGGTGTCCTCGACGAACACGGAGTCCGGGCAGTCGTCGGCCGGGTCCACCTCCACGGTCTCCCAGCCGTGCGTGCGCAGGGCCTCCGCGTACGCCTCCCACTGCTCGACCGCGAGATCGACATCCACCTCCGTGCGCTCGACGTGCGTCACCAGGCCCTCGGCCAGGCGAGGGCTGGGTCGGCGGATCAGAGCTTTCTGGCTCGGCACGTGGGGTCTCCGAATCGGCAGGGGGTGTCGGCGCACATCATGCAGCGCCGGTCCGGCGGCACGAAACCCCTTGACATCGGGCCGGTCCGCCCCCATGCCGGCCCGGTCGGCCTCCTCGCCCGGGCCGGTGGGCTCCGCCGCCGGCCCGACCCCCGCAGACGCCCTCAGTCGGACTGCCTCCGCTCGTCCGGTTCCGCTCCGACGGAGTACCCGACGGAATCGGGCGCGATCTCACTCAGTTCGCCTTCCTCCAGCAGCAGCCATCGGGTGATCCCGATCGACTCCAGGAACGGCGTGTCGTGGCTCGCCACGATCAGGGCGCCCTCGTAGGACTCCAGGGCCGTCGTGAGCTGCCGGACGCTCGCCATGTCGAGGTTGTTCGTCGGTTCGTCGAGCATCAGCAGCTGCGGGGCCGGCTCGGCCAGCATCAGGGCCGCGAGCGCGGCCCGGAAACGCTCGCCGCCGGAGAGCGTCGACGCGAGCTGGTCGGCCTTCGCCCCCCGGAACAGGAACCGGGCCAGCCGCGCCCGGATCCGGTTGTTGGTCGCGGCCGGTGCGTAGCGGGCCACGTTCTCGGCGACCGTCCGCTCGTCGTCGAGCACGTCCAGGCGCTGGGGCAGGAACCGCAGCGGCACATGGGCGCGCGCCTCCCCGGACACCGCGTCCAGCTCCCCGGCGATCGTGCGCAGCAGCGTCGTCTTGCCCGAGCCGTTGCGTCCGATCAGCGCGATCCGCTCCGGCCCGCGCAGGTCGAGCCCGCCGATGACCCGCGCGCCGTAGCGCATCTCCAGGTCCTGGAGGGTCAGTACGTCGCGGCCCGGCGGCACGGCCGTGTGCGGCAGGTCGACGCGGATCTCGTCGTCGTCCCGCACGGCCTCCACCGCCTCGTCGAGACGCTCCTTCGCCTCCGTGAGCCGCTCCTCGTGCATGATGCGGTGCTTGCCCGCGGACTCCTGCGCCGCCCGCCTGCGCGCACCCAT
Source organism: Streptomyces siamensis (assembly GCF_039543605.1). Taxonomy (NCBI): domain Bacteria; kingdom Bacillati; phylum Actinomycetota; class Actinomycetes; order Kitasatosporales; family Streptomycetaceae; genus Streptomyces; species Streptomyces siamensis. Next base: position 127,768 of record NZ_BAABKB010000027.1, read on the forward strand.
CACGATCTTCGGCTCGCGCTTCTGCTCGAACATCTTCTGGCCGTACCGCTTGCGGCGGGCCAACTTGACCTGTGCGTCGACGAGTTCACGCTTCTGCTTCTTCACATCGGCCTCGGCGACGCGCACCATGCGCTCCGCCGCCTCCTGTTCGCCGGCGAGCGCCGCCTCGTAGGCGGAGAAGTTCCCGCCGTACCAGGTGACCTCCCCGGACCGCAGATCGGCGATCTGGTCGACCAGTTCCAGGAGTTCGCGGTCGTGGCTGACCACCACCATCACTCCCGACCAGGCCTCGACGGCCGCGTAGAGCCGCCGTCGCGCGTACAGGTCGAGATTGTTGGTGGGCTCGTCGAGCAGCAGGACGTCGGGGCGGCGCAGCAGCAGCGCGGCCAGTCGCAGCAGCACCGACTCGCCGCCCGAGACCTCGCCGATCGTGCGGTCCAACCCGATGTGGCCGAGACCGAGTTCACCGAGGGTCGCGCGAGCGCGCTCCTCGACGTCCCAGTCGTCGCCCACGGTGTCGAAGTGCTTCTCGGCCACGTCGCCCGCCTCGATGGCGTGCAGCGCGGCGCGGATCTCGGCGATGCCGAGCGCCTCGTCCACCCGCAGGCCGGTGTCGAGGGTGACGTTCTGCGGCAGATGGCCCACCTCGCCCGCGATCCGGACGGTGCCGTCCGTGGGGGAGAGCTGCTGGGCGATCAGCTTCAACAGGGTCGACTTCCCTGACCCGTTGACACCGACGAGTCCCGTCCTGCCCGGGCCGAAGGCGACCTGGAGCCCGTCGAAGACGGTGGTGCCGTCGGGCCAGGCGAAGGAGAGGGAGGTACAGGTGATGGAAGCGGGGAAGGTAGACATGAGGGCCTCGCGGTTGCTGGATGCGGTCGTGGGTACGCGTGGGGACACCGCGAGGTGACGACGATCCGGTTCGGAGGGAGCCCCGCTCAGGAGAGATCAGGGAAGGTCCCGTACCGGGGGACGGCTCGTACGCCGAGGTCGCACGCTGCGCACACGGATGCCGGCAGGAAGCGGCTGTGTGTGACGCGGTGTCTCAGACCTCAGACGAGCAACGTCCTTCTCCAATCGACGGCAACAGAACCGCTGTACACCGTAGGGGCGGCCGCGGACGCCGTCAAAGGATTAACGTCGCCCCGACGACCCCAGGGAGATCCCGTGCGAAACGGCCCCCTCTCGCTGCCCGCCCGGCTCTACCTGCTCGCCCAGGACCCCGGGGAACCCGGCCTCGGCGACACGCCCGGCCTCGACCGCCTGGTGCGCGCCGGCGCCCTCGCCGACCTCGCGGGGCGGGGACTGCTCGTCGACGACGGCGGCATCGTCACCCCCGCCGACGCCGACTCCCGCTCCGGGGACACGGTCCTCGACGAGCTCCTCGAACTCGTCGCGGAGTCCCGCCCGCGGACATGGCCCGAGTGGGTGTCGTCGCGGGCACGCCTCACCCTGGACGCCGTACGCGCTCAGCTCGCGGCCGAGGGATATCTGCGGGCGGAGCGAAGACGGGTCCTCGGCCTCTTCTCCTCGGTGGACTACGGCCTGGCGCGGGTTTCCGCCGTGGAGGCGCTGCACGCCCGGGCCCGGCAGGTGCTGGTGGGCCCGCAGCCCGCGGCCGAGGTCCCCGGCCGCGACGCGGCGCTCGTCGTCCTCGCCGCCGCGGCCGGACTGCGCACGCCGGGACCGCCGGACCGCAGGCAGGTCCCCCCGGGCCGCGTCGACGAACTGGCCGGCCGCGCCGGCGCCGAGGCGCCGGCTCTGATGAAGGCCGTCCGGGAGGTCCGTGACGCGCTGGCCGTCGCGTCGCCGGCGCCGGGACGCTGAGGCCGCCGCACGCTCCCGGCGCCCGGCCTCCAGCCCTCACGTACATGTCGAATTCCTGCCAGCTCCCCTGCCGCGCCCCGTGTTTGAGTTGCCGTCATGACGAACACGAACCTCACCGGTGCGCAGCTCGGTTCCCTGCGCGAGACCGCCGCGGCCTTCCGCGCCCTGCACGTGCCCGGCCGTCCGCTCGTCCTGCCGAACGCCTGGGACGCGGCGAGTGCCCGGATCGTCGAGGAGGCGGGCGCACCGGCGGTCGCGACGACCAGCGCGGGGCTCGCCTGGGGGCTGGGCAGGCCGGACGGGGACCGGCTGGACAGGGACGCCGCGCTCGGCGCCGTCGCGCGGGTCTCCGCCGCGGTCCGGGTCCCGGTCAGCGCGGACATCGAGAGCGGATACGCACGGGACGCGCAGGGCGTCGGGGACACGGTCCGCGCCGTGCTCGCGGCGGGTGCCGTGGGCGTGAACATCGAGGACGCGCTGTACGAGGGCGGCGCCCCGCTGCGTCCGGTCGGCGACCAGGCGGAACGCATCGCGGCGGCCCGCGCGGCCGCCGACGCGGCGGACGTGCCGCTGTACGTGAACGCCCGCATCGACACGTACCTGAGGGGCGCGGGAGGCGTCGACGAGACCCTGGAGCGGGCCGCGGCCTACCTGGCCGCCGGGGCCGACGGTGTCTTCGTACCGGGAGCCACCGACCCGGTGACCGTCAAGGCGCTCGTCGACGGCGTCGACGGCCCGCTGAACATCCTGGTGGGGCCCGGGGCACCCACGGTCTCCGAGCTGGCCGCGCTCGGCGTGGCGCGGGTCAGCGCGGGTTCGAGCATCGCGCAGGCGGCACATGCCGTGGTCCTCCGGGCCGCGCGGGAGCTGCTGGACGCGGGGACCTACGACTCGCTGACCGGCGGTTTCGACTACGCGGAGCTCAACGCCCTGATGAGCGGGGACCGCTGAGGGCGGGGTACCGCCCGGCGGGCGGCACGCCGGTGCGGTGTGCCGGCCTCAGCAGGTGCCCCGCATCAGCTCCGCCAGATCGTGGTCCAGGTCCACCTGGAGGTGTTCGAGACCGAGCGGCACCAGCTCCATGGTGCTCTGGAGGAAGCGCCGCACCTCACCGGAGCGCACGTGCACCACGGCGGTGCCCTCGGGGGCGTGGAACTCCAGGACGGTGCGGTCGTAGCCGTACGGCCGCACCCGCACGTCGCCGTGGCCCACCGACTCCTCCAGCCCGGAGACGAGCAGCTCGCGCGCGAACATCCAGCACACGTCCACGCCCTCCAGCGTGGCGGGGGCGGGGAAGGACATGCGCACGGCGAAGGGATCGCTCCGGTCGTAGTGGAGCGTGGCGGGAATGCTCGGCATCCGCGGCGCGGCGGCGACGAGGCGGGCCTCTACGGGCTGCTCGATGAGGGTGGACAACGCCTTGCTCCCTTGTGACGACTGGACGGACTGCGGGCGAATGAGGCCGGTCATTGAAAGAGACGAAGAAATGAGCCACTGCGTGCACCTGGGACCCGAGTGACCTCTGTCACCGAATCCATGTGCTGTGGCGGCCCACCCCGTGATCCCCCCGTCGCCCCGGCCCCCCGGGCTCCGGCACGCGCTCACCGGACAACCGGGAGGACACTCGGTAAGGGCTCCGAGGTTCCCGCGGAAGGCCATCTGGACGGCACCGGGGGAGTGGGCTAGCTTCGCCCGCCATGAGGGGCTTGGGGAAGTCGAGGCGTACGAGTCGGACGGTCACCGTGGGACTGTGCGCGGCGGCACTCGCCGCCGCGCTCGCGGGGGCGGTGCCCGCTCAGGCGCGGGGCGACGCGAAGACGCCGCACTGGGAACTCAAGGACAGCGGCACGGACGTGCGACTGCGCGGGCTCTCGGCCGTCAGCCGGGACACCGCCTGGGTGGCCGGTTCCAAGGGCACCGTGCTGCGCACCACCGACGGCGGCACCCACTGGCGGAACGTGTCGCCGCCCGGCGCGGCGGACCTGGAGTTCCGGGACATCGAGGCGTTCGACGCGCGCCGTGCGGTGGTGCTCGCCATCGGCGAGGGCGAGGCATCCCGGGTGCTGCACACCGACGACGGCGGCGCGACCTGGACGGAGTCCTTCCGCAACACCGACGCGAAGGCCTTCTACGACTGCATCACCTTCCTCGACCGGCGCCACGGCCTGGCGATGAGTGATCCGGTGGACGGCCGCTTCCGCATTCTGTCGACGAGTGACGGCGGCCGTTCCTGGAAGGTGCTGCCCGCCGACGGCATGCCCGCCGCCCAGGACGGCGAGGCCGGTTTCGCGGCGAGCGGGCAGTGCCTCGTCGCCTCGGGGCCGCGGGACGTGTGGCTGGCCACCGGCGGAGGCGCACGCGCCCGCGTGCTGCACTCCCGGGACCGCGGACTGACCTGGACCGCGGCCGACACGCCGATCCCGGCCGGGGACCCGGCGCGTGGGGTGTTCGCCGTCGCGTTCCGCGACCGCACCCACGGCCTCGCCGTCGGCGGCGACTACCGCGCCGACCAGGCCTCACCGCAGGCGGCGGCCACCACCCCGGACGGCGGCCGGACCTGGACGCCCGCCGCGCACCCTCCGCCCGCCTACCGCTCGGGCGTCACCTGGCTCCCGCACAGCCGCTCTGTCGCGCTCGCGGTCGGCCCCACCGGCACCGACCTGACCACCGACGGCGGCCGCACCTGGCGCACCCTGGACACGGGCTCGTACGACACCGTGGACTGCACCCCCGACCTGGGCTGCTGGGCCTCCGGCGAGAAGGGACGGGTGGCCCGGCTGGAGCGCTGAGCCGTGCCACGAGGCCGGCCGCGCACCGGAGCCGGTCCGGTCACCGACGGGAGCGGCTCCGGTGCCCGGCCGGCACGACCGACGAAGGGTCCGGCCGCCGGGCGCACCCCTGAGCGCCCGGGCCGCCCGGCGGCCGCCTAGGCTCGTGACCACCATGACGAGCGTGAGGATTCCCGCGGGCTGGCCCGCCACCGAGGAGCAGGCCCGTGCGGTGCAGGACGAGTTGCGGGGGCGGGTGGTGCTCGACGAGGCGGGACCACCGCCGGGCACCGGCAGGGTGACGGGCGTCGACGTCGCCTACGACGACGAGCGCGACCTCGTGGTCGCGGCGGCCGTCGTGCTCGACGCGGCGAGCCTCGACGTCGTCGCCGAGGCCACCGCCGTCGGGCAGGTCTCCTTCCCGTACGTGCCCGGGCTGCTGGCCTTCCGCGAGATCCCGACGGTGCTCGCCGCGCTCGACGCCCTGCCCTGCGCGCCCGGCCTCGTCGTCTGCGACGGATACGGCCGCGCGCACCCGCGCCGCTTCGGCCTGGCCGGCCACCTCGGCGTCCTCACCGGGCTGCCCACGATCGGCGTCGCCAAGAACCCGTTCACCTTCTCCTACGACGAACCCGGCGCCCTCCGCGGCAGTTCGTCCCCGCTGCTCGCGCACGGACCCACGGGCGAGGAGGAGGTCGGCCGCGCCCTGCGCACGCGTGACGGCGTCAAGCCGGTGTTCGTGTCCGTGGGCCATCGGGTCGGCCTCGACAACGCGTGTGCGCACACGCTCGCGCTCACGCCCAGGTACCGCCTGCCGGAGTCCACGCGGCTTGCGGACTCCCTCTGCCGACGGGCCCTGAAGGAGGCAACTCCCTGACGGGGCGCGGCCTTCCGGCCGGCCGCGCCGGCACGGCGGCCTTCCCGGACCTACCCGCCGTACCCGGTACCCGCCCGGGGTCCGTCTGAGTACCTGTACGGATGTCTCGGCACCGCGGTGCCCGGCAGGCTCGGGCGCATGACGACGCATCGTGCACCGAAGCCCACCGCCGCTCCCGCCCAGCCCGTCGAGCGGGCGGTGACGGCCGCACTGGTCCTCGCCGCGGTCGCCGGGCTCGCCTGGATCTGCGGGATGATCTACACGGTCACCGGATGGACCTTCTGACCGCTTTTCGGCCGGTCGGGCGACGTCCGAACGCGCGGAACGAACCGTCCGGCCGTCGGCCCGACCGGTCCCGGCCCGGCGACCGTTCGGATCGATCCGGGTCCGGACGGGGCAGGCTGATCCGGGTCCGGACGGGGCAGGCTGATCCGGGTCCGGAGGACGGCCGGACCGATCCGGTCCCGGACGGTGACGGATCGGTCCGGTCCCGGACGGTGACGGATCGGTCCAGGACCGGACCGTCGGTCAGCGGGTGGCCGCCACGCGGAAGGTGATCCCGGCGCGGCGGAGCCGTTCCGTCAGCGCGTCGCCCATCGCCACCGCCGTCGTGACCTGCCCGGACGTCTTCGGCAGTTCGTCGAAGGCGAGGGACAGCGCGGACTCGGCGAGCATCTTCGCGGTCTCGTCGTAGCCCGGATCGCCGCCGGAGACCTCGGTGAAGACGCGACGGCCGCCGCCCTCGCCCACGAACCGCACCGTGAACCAGCTCCTCGCGCGGCGCTCGGCACTCGGCCCCTCGCCCGGCCTGATCCGGTCGGACAGCCAGCGGCGGGCCGGCGGTACCTGGGCCGCCGCGAAGACCGCACCCACGGCGGCGACGCCGCCCACGGCGAACGGCAGCCGCTCGACCGCCGCGTAGTGGCGGTAGCGGAAGTCGGGCCCGTAGCGCTCCAGGGCGCGCGCGGACCGCTGCACCACCTGCGCGTCGATCGTCGGAAGCGGCAGCGCCCAGGCTCCGACCTCCTTGGCGAACCGCGGGGCGCCGAGGGGCGCCTGTGCCCGCCGGCCCATCAGCCTCGGCTCGTGACGCCGGCGGTCGCGCGCCGCCGCGGCCATGTGCCGCCCGCGGGCGAACTGGTTGAGGGCGGAGGCGAAGGTGCCGCCCGAGAACATCGCCTCGGAGCGCACGAATCCGTCGACGCGCAGCGGTACGCCCTCGGGCAGCTGACGCACGGTGAAGTAGGCGCCGAGGTCGTGCGGGATCGAGTCGAAGCCGCAGGCGTGCACGAGCCGCGCGCCGGTCTCCCGCGCCCGTGCGTCGTGCCGGACGTACATCAGGTCCACGAACTCGGGTTCACCGGTCAGGTCCACGTAGTCGGTCCCGGTGTCCGCGCAGGCCGCCACCAGCTCCTGACCGTGGTGGAGATACGGTCCCACCGTCGTGGCGACCACGCGCGCGCGGTCGGCGAGTTCCCTGAGCGCCCGCGGATCGTCCGCGTCGGCCCGCACCACGTCGGGGCCGCCGCCGAGCCGTTCCCTGAGCCGCTCCAGCTTCTCGGCGCTGCGTCCGGCGATCGCCCAGCGCAGCCCTTCCGGCGCGTGGGCGGCCAGGTACTCCGCGGTCAGCGTCCCGACGAACCCGGTCGCTCCGTAGAGCACGACGTCGTAGGTCCGCTCCGTTCCGTTCAGCCTGCTCATGACATTCCCCACTCTCGGCCGCACCGGAGCGGGCGGTGCCCCCGCTGCCGTACGCGAAGCGCCGTTGTCGGTGGCTGAGGCTAGCGTGAGGAACGAGCAGCCGGACGACGAGGTCGGGCGAAGAGGCCGGAGGTGACCGTGGCCGTTCCGAAAAGCGCCCTGAAAAAGTGGGAGAAGGTGCGCGAGTTCGCCCTCGGACTGCCGCACGCGCATGCCCTCACCTCCCCGGGCGCCGAGCCCGCGGCGTACGGCCCCGGCGGATCGGGGTGGGTGCGCATACCCCTGGAGCGGTCTTGTGCCCGCGCGGCGGGGCTGCTGTGCGACCGGGCCGAGGAGAGTCACCGGGTCGTCGCGCCCGAGATGCCGGTCGCGGAGCTGGGCCGGCGCTGACGGTGCCGCACAGTGACGGCACTCGACTCGCGGACCCGTCCGTACGGCTCTCCGGGCGGTTCCCCGTCGCCATGACGCCGCCCCGCATGGGCGTTCTCGTCCCGTTACGTCATGATCGGGCGCCGGGAAACTAGACTAAGCGCTTGCTCGTCAAGGGCTTGCCCGACGTGGAACACGTTCTTAACATCACTGATGTCACATCAGTGGTGTCACAGTGCTGGGGGCTCGATGGCAGAGGCAGGAAGGCCGGGACACGGCCCGCTCGCCGGGGTGCGCGTGGTCGAGCTGGCGGGCATCGGTCCCGGACCGTTCGCCGCCATGCTCCTCGCCGACCTCGGCGCGGACGTCGTCCGCGTCGACCGGCCGGGCGGCCCCGGACTGGCGATCGATCCGGAGTACGACATCACCAACCGCAACAAGCGGTCGGTGATCGTCGACCTCAAGGCCGAGGACGGCCCGTCGCACGTCCTCGATCTCATCGAGCGGGCCGACGTCCTCGTCGAGGGATACCGCCCCGGCGTCGCCGAACGCCTCGGCGTCGGCCCCGAGGCCTGCCACGCCCGCAACCCCGCACTGGTCTACGGCCGTATGACCGGCTGGGGACAGGAGGGCCCGCTCGCCCAGCGCGCCGGCCACGACATCGCGTACATCGCCCTGACCGGCACCCTCGGCATGATCGGCGCACCGGGCGAGCCGCCCGCGGTCCCGGCCAACCTCGTCGGGGACTACGCGGGCGGCTCGCTCTACCTCGTCGTGGGCGTCCTCGCCGCGCTCCACCACGCGCGCGCGACCGGCACCGGACAGGTCGTGGACGCGGCCATCGTCGACGGCACCGCGCACCTCTCCGCGATGATCCACGGCATGCTCGCCGCCGGCGGCTGGCAGGACCGCCGCGGCGCCAACCTCCTCGACGGCGGCTGCCCCTACTACGGGACCTACGAGACGGCCGACGGCCAGTACATGGCGGTGGGCGCCCTGGAGCAGCAGTTCTACGACGAGTTCGTCACCCTGCTCGGCATCGGGGAACTCGCCGGCGCCCGCAAGGACCTGGCCCGCTGGGAGGAACTGCGGGAAGAGGTCGCGGCCCGCTTCCGGACCCGTACGCGCGAGGAGTGGACCGCCGTCTTCGAGGGCTCCGACGCCTGCGTGGCACCGGTCCTCTCACTGCGCGAGGCACCCGCACACCCCCACCTCGCCGCGCGGGGTACCTTCGTCGACCACGGCGGCATCACCCAGCCGGCGCCCGCTCCGCGCTTCTCCCTCACCCCCACCGCCGTCCGCGGAGGTCCCGCCCAGCCGGGCGCCGACACCGCGGACGTGGCCCGCGACTGGGGCCTGCCCCACCTCATGAAGGACGGCGACTGATGGAGCTCTCCCTCCCGCTCGACTACGCGGGCGACCCCCGGCAGGCCGTGGACGAGGTGGCCGCGCTGGAGTCCGCGGGCCTGGACGCCGTCTGGGTCGCCGAGGCCTACGGCTTCGACTCGCCCACGATCATGGGCTACCTGGCCGCCCGCACCGAGCGCATGACCATCGGCGCCGCGATCCTCAACGTCTACTCGCGCACCCCCGCGCTGATCGCGCAGACCGCCGCCGGGCTCGACGCGATCTCCGGCGGGCGCGCCGCCATCGGACTGGGCGCCTCCGGCCCGCAGGTCGTCGAGGGCTGGCACGGAAAGGCGTACGACAAGCCGATCGGCCGGACCCGCGAGGCCGTCGAGCTCACCCGCCGCATCCTGCGCCGCGAGGTGATCGACCACCACGGCATCACCGACATGCCGCGCCCCGGCGGCCTCGGCAAGCCGTTGAAGATCCTCACCAAGCCCGTGCGGCCCGACGTTCCCCTGTACGTCGCCTCGCTCGGCCCCGCCAACGTACGGATGACCGCGGAGATCGCCGACGGCTGGCTGCCCACGCTCTTCATCCCCGAGAAGGCCCACCAGGTGTGGGGCACCGCGCTGGCCGAGGGCGCCGCGCGCCGCGACCCCGCTCTCGGCCCGCTGCGGACCGTCGCGGGCGGACTGCTCGCCATCGGTGAGGACGCGGCGGCCGCCCGCGACCTCGCACGCCCCAGGATCGCCCTCTACGTAGGAGGCATGGGCGCGCCCGGGAAGAACTTCTACAACGACCTCGCCGTGGCCTACGGCTACGAGAAGGAAGCCCGCCTCATCCAGGAGCTGTACCTGTCCGGGCGGAAGAAGGAGGCCGAGGCCGCGGTCCCCGACGAGTTCTGCGAACTCATGTCGCTGTGCGGGCCCGAGAGCTACGTCCGCGAGCGCGTCGAGGCCTTCCGGGAGGCCGGGGTGACCATGCTCAACGTCATCCCCGTCGGCCCGGAACCGGCCCGCCTCATCGAAACCGTCAAGAGCTGGCTCTAGGAGGGCGTTTCCCGCATGAAGCGGCAGATCTTCACCGCCGAGCACGACGCGTTCCGCGACACCGTGCGCACCTTCCTCGCCAAGGAGGTGCTGCCCCACTACGAACAGTGGGAGAAGGACGGGATCGTCGCGCGCGACGCCTGGCGCGCGGCAGGACGACAGGGCCTGCTCGGACTCGCGGTCCCCGAGGAGTACGGAGGCGGCGGCGACGCCGACTTCCGCTACAGCGCCGTGCTGGCCGAGGAGTTCACGCGCGCGGGCGCCTCCGGACTCGCGCTCGGACTGCACAACGACATCATCGGACCGTATCTGACGGGCCTCGCCACCGAGGAACAGAAGCGGCGCTGGCTGCCCGGCTTCTGCGACGGTTCGCTGATCACCGCGATCGCCATGACCGAACCGGGCGCCGGCTCCGACCTCCAGGGCATCAAGACCCACGCCGAGGACCGCGGCGACCACTGGCTGCTCAACGGCTCCAAGACCTTCATCTCCAACGGGATCCTCGCCGACCTCGTGGTCGTCGTCGCGAGGACGACCCCCGAGGGCGGCGCCCACGGACTCTCCCTGCTCGTCGTGGAGCGCGGCGCGGAGGGCTTCGAGCGCGGCCGCAACCTCGACAAGATCGGCCAGAAGGCGCAGGACACGGCCGAACTGTTCTTCAACGACGTACGCGTGCCCAAGGAGAACCTCCTCGGCGAGCTGAACGGCGCCTTCGTCCACCTGATGACGAACCTGGCACAGGAGCGCATGGCCATAGCCGTCGCCGGGATCGCGGCCGCCGAGCACCTCTTGGAGATCACCACGGAGTACGTCAAGGAACGCGAGGCCTTCGGCAGGCCGCTGTCCAAGCTCCAGCACATCCGCTTCGAGATAGCCGAGATGGCCACCGAGTGCGCCGTCACCCGCACCTTCCTCGACCGCTGCATCGTCGACCACGCGAACGGCGAACTCGACGCAGTGCACGCCTCGATGGCCAAATGGTGGGCCACCGAGCTGCAGAAGCGGGTAGCTGACCGTTGTCTCCAACTGCACGGCGGTTACGGCTATATGACGGAGTACCGCGTCGCGAAGGCCTTCACCGACGGACGTATCCAGACCATCTACGGCGGGACCACCGAGATCATGAAGGAGATCATCGGTCGTTCCCTGCTCGGCTAACCCTCCTCGAAAGGCTTACCAGTGAGCACCGAAGCGTACGTGTACGACGCGATCCGCACCCCGCGCGGCCGCGGCAAGGCGAACGGCGCCCTGCACGGCACCAAGCCCATCGACCTGGTCGTCGGCCTCATCCACGAGGTCCAGCGGCGCTTCCCGGGCCTGGACCCGGCCGCCGTCGACGACATCGTGCTCGGCGTCGTGGGACCCGTCGGCGACCAGGGCTCCGACATCGCCCGCATCGCCGCGATCGCCGCCGGACTGCCCGACACGGTCGCGGGCGTCCAGGAGAACCGCTTCTGCGCCTCGGGCCTGGAAGCCGTGAACATGGCCGCGATGAAGGTCCGTTCCGGCTGGGAGGACCTGGTGCTCGCGGGCGGCGTCGAGTCGATGTCGCGGGTGCCGATGGCATCGGACGGCGGCGCCTGGTTCGCCGACCCGATGACCAACATGGCCACCAACTTCGTGCCGCAGGGCATCGGCGCCGACCTGATCGCCACCATCGAGGGCTTCTCCCGCCGCGACGTGGACGAGTACGCGGCACTGTCCCAGGAGCGCGCCGCCGCCGCCTGGAAGGACGGCCGCTTCGAGAAGTCCGTCGTCCCCGTGAAGGACCGCAGCGGGCTCGTCGTCCTCGACCACGACGAGCACCTGCGCCCCGGCACCACCGCCGACTCGCTGGCCAAGCTGAAGCCGTCGTTCGCGGACATCGGCGAACTGGGCGGCTTCGACGCGGTCGCCCTGCAGAAGTACCACTGGGTCGAGGAGATCGACCACGTCCACCACGCGGGCAACTCGTCCGGCATCGTCGACGGAGCCTCCCTGGTGGCCATCGGCTCGAAGGAGGTCGGCGAGCGTTACGGACTCACCCCGCGCGCGCGGATCGTCTCCGCGGCGGTCTCCGGCTCCGAGCCCACCATCATGCTCACCGGCCCGGCGCCCGCCACCCGCAAGGCGCTCGCCAAGGCCGGACTCACCATCGACGACATCGACCTCGTCGAGATCAACGAAGCCTTCGCGGCCGTCGTGCTGCGTTTCGTGAAGGACATGGGCCTGTCCCTGGACAAGGTCAACGTCAACGGCGGCGCGATCGCCCTCGGCCACCCGCTCGGCGCGACCGGCGCGATGATCCTCGGCACCCTCGTCGACGAACTGGAGCGCCAGGACAAGCGCTACGGCCTCGCCACGCTGTGCGTCGGCGGCGGCATGGGCATCGCCACCATCATCGAGCGCCTGTAACTCCCCAGCGGACCGACAGACTTCAACGGAGACCGGAGACCCTCCCCATGACCGAGAGCACCACCATCCGCTGGGAACAGGACGAGACCGGCGTCGTCACCCTCGTCCTCGACGACCCCAACCAGTCCGCCAACACGATGAACCAGGCCTTCAAGGACTCGATCGCGGCCATCGCCGACCGCGTCGAGGCCGAGAAGGACTCCATCCGCGGCATCATCTACACCTCCGCGAAGAAGACCTTCTTCGCGGGCGGCGACCTCAAGGACATGATCAAGGCCGGTCCGGAGGACGCCCAGCAGGCCTTCGACCTGGGCACCGACATCAAGGGCTGCCTGCGCCGCATCGAGACCCTCGGCAAGCCGGTCGTCGCCGCCATCAACGGCGCGGCGCTCGGCGGCGGTTACGAGATCGCCCTCGCCTCCCACCACCGCGTCGCCCTCGACGCGCCCGGCTCCAAGATCGGCCTGCCCGAGGTCACCCTCGGCCTGCTGCCCGCGGGCGGCGGCGTCACCCGCACCGTCCGCCTCATGGGCATCACCGACGCCCTCCTCAAGGTGCTGCTCCAGGGCACCCAGTACTCCCCGCAGCGCGCCCTGGAGAACGGCCTGGTCCACGAGGTCGCGGCCACCCCCGAGGAGATGCTCGCCAAGGCCCGCGCCTTCATCGACGCCAACCCCGAGTCGCAGCAGCCCTGGGACAAGCCCGGCTACAAGATCCCGGGCGGCACGCCGTCGAACCCGAAGTTCGCCGCCAACCTGCCCGCCTTCCCGGCCAACCTGCGCAAGCAGCTGGGCGGCGCCCCCTACCCGGCCCCGCGCAACATCCTCGCCGCCGCGGTCGAGGGCTCCCAGGTCGACTTCGAGACCGCGCTCGTCATCGAGGCCCGCTACTTCACCGAGCTGGTGACGGGGCAGACCTCGAAGAACATGATCCAGGCGTTCTTCTTCGACCTCCAGGCCGTCAACTCCGGCGCCAACCGGCCCCAGGGCATCGAGCCGCGCCAGGTCCGCAAGGTCGCCGTCCTCGGCGCCGGGATGATGGGCGCGGGCATCGCCTACTCCTGCGCCCGCGCCGGCATCGACGTCGTCCTCAAGGACGTCTCGGCGGATGCGGCGGCCAAGGGCAAGGCCTACTCCGAGAAGCTCTGCGCCAAGGCCGTCTCCCGGGGACGTACGACCCAGCAGAAGGCCGACGAGCTGCTCGCCCGCATCACGCCCACCGCCGACCCGAACGACCTCGCCGGCTGCGACGCCGTGATCGAGGCCGTCTTCGAGGACACCTCCCTCAAGCACAAGGTCTTCCAGGAGATCGAGAACATCGTCGAGCCGGACGCACTGCTGTGCTCCAACACCTCGACCCTCCCGATCACCGTCCTCGCCGAAGGCGTCGAGCGGCAGGACGACTTCATCGGCCTGCACTTCTTCTCGCCCGTCGACAAGATGCCGCTCGTCGAGATCATCAAGGGTGAGCGGACCGGCGACGAGGCACTGGCACGCGCCTTCGACCTGGTGCGCCAGATCAAGAAGACCCCGATCGTCGTCAACGACTCCCGCGGATTCTTCACCTCCCGCGTCATCGGCCACTTCATCAACGAGGGCGTCGCGATGGTCGGCGAGGGCATCGAGCCCGCGTCGGTCGAGCAGGCCGCCGCGCAGGCCGGCTACCCCGCCAAGGTCCTCTCCCTGATGGACGAGCTCACGCTCACCCTGCCGCGCAAGATCCGCAAGGAGTCGAAGCAGGCCGTCGAGGAAGCCGGCGGCACCTGGCAGACGCACCCGGCCGAGGCCGTCATCGACCGCATGGTCGACGAGTTCGGCCGCACCGGGCGCAGCGGCGGAGCGGGCTTCTACGAGTACGGCGAGGACGGCAGGCGCGGCAAGCTGTGGCCCGGCCTGCGCGAGCACTTCACCAAGGCGGGACACGAGATCCCCTTCCAGGACATGCAGGAGCGCATGCTCTTCTCCGAGGCGCTGGACACCGTCCGGCTCCTGGAGGAAGGCGTCCTCACGTCCGTCGCCGACGCCAACATCGGATCCATCTTCGGTATCGGCTTCCCCGGCTGGACCGGTGGCGTCCTCCAGTACATCAACGGCTACGAAGGCGGCCTGCCCGGCTTCGTGGCCCGCGCGCGCGAGCTCGCCGACCGCTATGGAACGCGGTTCACGCCGCCCGCGCTGCTCGTCGAGAAGGCGGAGAAGGGCGAGCGGTTCAGCGACAAGTAACCGCACACACCCGCCGCCCCGGCCGTACCCGACGTACCGCTGAGTGGTATGCGGGGCTTGCTCCCCGGGGGCGGGGACCGGACGCTGACCGCGAACCGGTCCCCGCCCCCCACCGCGGGTCGGCTTCACGCGCGCGCCGGCGTCGGCGCTCGGCCCGTACGGCATCACGGTCAACGCGATCGCGCCGAGCATGGTGCGCACGGCCACCGCCGCACGGACCGTCGGAGCGGGCGGCGGTTTCGAGCACGTCCGCGCCCAGCAGGCCGTGCCGAGGACCCAGGAACCGTCCGACCTGCTGTCCACGCTGCTGTACGTGGCCGACCCGGGCAGCGGCTTCTTGACTGGCCAGACCCTCAACGTGGCCGGCGGATCCGCCTACCTGTGACCGGACCGCCGGAACCCCGGGCGGGGGAGCAGGGGCAGGTCAGGCCTGCTTGAGCCACTCCCGCAGCTCCTCCTTCAGCGAGCGCTGGAACGACGTGAGCAGGGCCTGCACGACCAGCGGCTCCATGTGCGCGGACAGCGACTTCACCGCCGCGACGGACTCCTGCTCGCCCACCGCGTCGCGCAGCAGCGCGGACAGCTCGCGGGCCGCCGCACGGGAGTGCTCCAGCAGGACCGTCCGCGCCGCGAGGACCGCCTCGTGGGCGATGGGCACGTCCAGCAGCTCCACGCCGAGCCGCAGCAGCGCCGGATCCACGCGGAAGGAGTCCGAGGTCCGCTCGACGATCTGCATGGCGGCCAGCCGGTCCAGGTCCTCGTCCGACAGAGACCGTCCCGCCCGCCGCTCCAGCTCCTCGCGCGTCACCACCTCCACCGCGTCGGGTGCCCAGGAGGCCACCACGGCGCGGTGAATGGCCAGGTCGTGGGCGCTCAGGCCGGGCGGCAGCTGCGCCAGATGGCGCTCGATCGCCGCCAGCGTCATGCCCTGGTGCTGCAGTTCCTCGATGAGAGCCAGCCGGGCCAGGTGCTGCCGGCTGTAGTGCCCCACGCGCCGCGGGCCGATCACGGGCGGCGGGAGCAGGCCTCTCGCGCTGTAGAAGCGGATCGTCCGGACCGTGACGCCTGCCCGCGCGGCCAGCTCGTCGACGGTGAGCGTCGACTCCTCGGTGTCCGTGGTCATGGCAGGTCCCTCACCTTCCGGGTGGTGCGGCGCCCGCCCTCCGGGACGGACGAGGACACGGTGCAACAGTATTACTGTCTCACCAACCTTGTGAAAGTGCTCGTGAGGCCTGATATCGCCTTGATCGCCGCTTTTACAGCCCTTGATCACCATGTGAGATGTTCCGCTGTGTGGCATGGGTCATCGCATGCCCATGAGCTCTCGGGGAAGGTGGCGCCTTGGTCCGCACCACGTCAGGAGGCGCGGACCGTGGCACATCCGGACCCCGAGCCCCCGGTGCGTCGGGCGCACCAGAGAGTAGATCCACCCGTGACCAAGGAAGCCGTAGACACGGCCAAGGCCGCATCCCTCACCGATGCGACCCGCGCGCCCGCGGACGCGGGCGACGCCGGCTACAGCAAGGACCTCAAGGCCCGCCACGTCAACATGATCGCCATCGGCGGCGCGATCGGCACCGGACTCTTCCTCGGAGCCGGCGGGCGCCTCCACAACGCGGGCCCCGCACTCGCCATCGCCTACCTCGTCTGCGGCGTCTTCGCCTTCTTCGTCGTGCGCGCCCTCGGTGAGCTGGTCCTCTACCGGCCCTCCTCCGGGTCCTTCGTGTCGTACGCGCGCGAGTTCCTCGGCGAGAAGGGTGCCTACGTCGCCGGGTGGATGTACTTCCTGAACTGGTCGACGACCGGTATCGCGGACATCACCGCGATCGCGCTCTACACGCACTACTGGAGCTTCTTCACCGACATCCCGCAGTGGGTGCTGGCGCTCGTCGCCCTCGCCGTGGTCCTCGCCGTGAACCTGATCTCGGTGAAGATCTTCGGCGAGATGGAGTTCTGGTTCGCGATCATCAAGGTGGCCACGCTCGTCGCGTTCATGCTGATCGGCATCTTCCTGCTCGCCACGCAGCACCAGGTCGGCGGGCGGACGCCCGGGGTCGGTGTCATCACGGACCACGGCGGGCTCCTCCCGCACGGCGTGATGCCGGTCGTCCTGGTCATGCAGGGCGTGATCTTCGCGTACGCCGCGCTGGAACTGGTCGGTGTCGCCGCGGGCGAGACCGCCGAGCCGGAGAAGGTCGTCCCGCGCGCGGTGAACTCGATCATGTGGCGCGTCGGCCTCTTCTACGTCGGCTCGGTCGTGCTCCTCGCGCTGCTGCTGCCCGGTTCCGTCTACTCCGCCGACGAGAGCCCCTTCGTCACGGTCCTGTCGAAGGTCGGCATCCCGGCCGCCGGCGACGTGATGAACCTGGTCGTCCTCACGGCCGCCATGTCCTCGCTGAACTCCGGCCTGTACTCCACCGGCCGCATCCTGCGCTCGATGGCCTCGGCGGGCTCGGCCCCCAGGTTCACCGCGAAGATGAACCGCAGCCAGGTGCCGTACGGCGGCATCCTGCTCACCTGCGCGGTGTGCGTGCTCGGTGTCGGCCTGAACTACCTCATGCCGAGCCAGGCCTTCGAGATCGTCCTGAACGTGGCGTCGCTCGGTGTCATCAGCACCTGGGTGATCATCATGATCTGCCACCTGATGTTCGTCCGCCGGGCCAAGGAGGGGCTGGTGGCGCGTCCCTCGTTCCGCCTGCCGGGCAGCCCGTTCACCGAGATCGTCACCGTGGTCTTCCTGGTCGCCGTGCTCGGCCTGATGTGGAACGACCCCGAGGTCGGCCGGAAGACGCTCCTGCTCATCCCGGTGATCGGGGCCCTGCTGGTCGGCGGCTGGTTCGCGGTCCGGCGCCGTGTCTCGCAGGCCGAGGACCGGGAGCTCGGCGAACTCATGAAGTAGCGGCCCCGCGGCCACCGACGGTGGCCGCGCCCGCGAGGGCGCCGTCCCGCACATCTCGTGTGTGCGGGACGGCGCCCTTTCTCTTGCCGTCGACCGGCCGCTCTCTTGCCGTCTA
The DNA here is from genome assembly GCF_039543605.1 of Streptomyces siamensis. NCBI lineage: Bacteria > Bacillati > Actinomycetota > Actinomycetes > Kitasatosporales > Streptomycetaceae > Streptomyces > Streptomyces siamensis. The sequence continues at coordinate 145,339 of NZ_BAABKB010000027.1, forward strand.
CCGGCCACTCTGTTGCCGTCGACCGGCCGCGACCGCCCCGCCTGCCAACTCCTGCTCCCGGCAGGCGAGCCCGACCGCAATGGCTTGCAGAAAGATGCTGCAAGCCATTGCCAGGGCTGTCGCGGCGCTGCTTGACTCACGTGCCGACAGGCGCAGCCGACCGAGCGTGGAGCGAGAGGAACACCCATGAGCAGCCCCGAGATCGACGTCCTCGTCCTGGGAGGCGCGGGCGTGGACACGATCGTCCACGTCCCCGAACTGCCGCTCCCGTTCGCCGACAGCTACATGATCCGGCCCGGCATCGAGACCCGGGCGGGACAGAGCGGGGACTTCGTCGCGCTCGGCGCGCACGCCCTGGGCCTGCGCACGCACCACCTCGACATGATCGGCGACGACCACGAGGGCGAGCTCGTCCGGGCCCTCCACCGCGACCGGGGCATCCCGCTCACCGACGTCCTCCAGCCCGGCGGCACCAAGCGGGCGGTCAACCTCGTCGACCCGCAGGGACGGAGGCTGTCGCTGTACGACGACAGCCGCTCCAGGGAAACGGACCGGCTGCCCGAGGAGACGGTGCGCGCGCTGGCCGGAGCGAGCCGCCACGCCCACGTCGTCATCACCCACCCGTGCTCCGCCGCCCTGCCGGTACTGCGCGAGGCGGGCCTGACGCTCTCGACCGACCTGCACAACTGGGACGGCGACAACCCGTACCACGAGCCGTTCGCCCATGCCGCGGACGTCGTCTTCCTGTCCACCACCGCGCTGGCCGACCCCGAGCGGGCCATGCGCCGGATCGTCGAACGGGGCAGGGCCCAGGTCGTGGCGGCCACCGCCGGGGCGGACGGCGCGTATCTGCTCGTGGACGGCGAGGTGACGCACATCCCCGCGGTCACCCCTCCCGCACCGGTCGTGGACTCCAACGGCGCGGGCGACGCCTTCGCCTCCGGCTTCCTCTTCGGCCGACTCGCCGGGGAACCACCACTGCGGTGCGCGCTGTACGGCGTGGTGGCCGGAGCGTACGCCTGCACGGTGCCCTCGACCCGGGCCGACGCCATCGGCCGCGACGAACTCCTGGCCCGCGTCAAGGAATTGGACGACCAGGACGCCACCACAACCACGGCGACCGTCCCCTCCGCGTGACACACCCGAGCCCTCTCCCGCACCGGCCCCGGTCACGCCCCGTCAGGGGCGCGGGGAACGGCGCGCCCAGCCACCACGGGGCCGCGGTTGTGCGGGGCGGTGTGCTCCGTCCGGGGCGCGGGGAACGGCGTGCCCAGCCCCCACGAATCCGCAGGCGCGCGTCCGGGCGGTGTGCCTCGTCAGAGGCGCGAAGGGCACCGGCCGCCACGGCACGGCGCCCGCAGACCCGTCCGCCCGCAGCGGGGCGAACGGGCAGCGGAGCGCCCTGACGCCGGGCCGACCGACCGGCCCGCCGTCACTCAGTGGCCGTGGACGGAGTCCGTCGCAGCGATCCGCTTCCACGACTTGGGCCGCGCCGGAACCCCCTCGCCCCGGGCGAGGGACACACCCCGCGCCGCGGACACAGCCGGCTTCGAGGGCTGGAACAACCACGTGTCGAACAACGCGGCGAGCTGCTTGCCGGACACCTGCTCGGCGTACTTCCGGAAGTCGTCGACCGAAGCGTTGCCGTACGCGTGCTTCTTCGGCCAGCCCTTGAGGACGGCGAAGAACGCGTCGTCCCCGATCTCGTTGCGCAGCGCCTGCACGGCGAGGGCGCCCCAGTCGTAGACCGCGATGTCGAACTGGTCGTCCGGGCCCGGGTCACCGGGCTCGACCGCCCAGAACGCGTCGTCCGCCGGGTGCGAGGCGTACACGTAGTCCGCGAGCTCCTGGGCCGTGCCCTCGCCCTCGTGCTCCGACCACAGCCACTGCGCGTAGCGGGCGAAGCCCTCGTTGATCCAGATGTCCTTCCAGCCCTTCAGCGACACGTCGTCGCCGTACCACTGGTGCGCCAGCTCGTGCACGACGACGGACGTGTTCGAGCCGTTCGCGAACTGCTTGGGGCTGTAGTACACGCGGGTCTGCGTCTCCAGCGCGTACCCGGTCGTCGTGTTGGGCACGTAGCCGCCCGCCGAACTGAAGGGATACGGCCCGAAGTAGCCGCTCAGCCAGTCGACGAGCTCCCCGGTCCGCTCCACACTGGCCCGCGCCGCGCCGTCGTTGTCGCCGAGGTCCTTGCTGTACGCGTTGACGACGGGCACACCGCCCTCGGACGTGCCGGTGGTGATGTCGAACTTCCCGACCGCGAGCGTGGTGAGATAGGTCGCCTGCGGCTTGTTCGAGCGCCAGTTGTAGCGGGTCCAGCCCAGGCGCGAACTCGTCGACTGGAGCGTGCCGTTGGAGATCGCCTGAGTGCCGTCGGGCACCGCCACCGACACGTCGTACGTCGCCTTGTCCAGCGGATGGTCGTTGCTCGGGTACCACCACCAGGCCGCCTCGGGCTCGTCCGCCGCGACCGCGCCGTCGGGGGTGCGGTGCCAGGTCGAGAAGCCGTACGCGCTCTTCGTGGACGGCACCCCGCTGTACCGGACGACGACCGTGACCGGCGTCCCCTTGGGCAGCGGCTTCGCCGGGGTGATCTCCAGCTCGTGCTGCCCGGACGTCGCGAACGACGCCTTCGCGCCGTTGACCCGCACCTCGCTCACGTCGAGCAGGAAGTCCAGGTCGAACCGCGACAGGTCCTGCGTGGTGGTGGCCAGGAGGGTCGCCGTTCCCTCCAGTTCGTCCGTCCGCGGCTGGTACGTGAGCCGCAGATCGTAGTGCGAGACGTCGTATCCGCCGTTGCCGTAGGCCGGGTAGTAGGGGTCGCCGATGCCCGGCGCCCCCGGGGAACTGCTTGCCGCCGATGCCGGGATCGCCAGCAGCAGGGAGGCCGCGAGCGCGCCCGGGGCGATGAGTCTGCGGTGCACGTCAAGCTCCAAGTGGTAGGGGCATGGAGTCTGTCCGGAGCCTATTCAGTCCCTGTGCCCGAGGCGTGTCCACAGCCACCCCTGTCACACGATCGCCATTCGGCCGACACGACTGACGGTGCCTCATGGACCTTTCACCGACCCTCTTTTGCACCGGAGTCGACCGGGGTACCTTCCGCGCATGCCGATACCAGTGCGCCGCATGCGCTTCACGACCTGGAGATCGCTCGCGACGGCCGCCACGGCCGCCCTGATGGCTTCGTTCCTCGCCCCCGCCGCTGCACACAGCGCCCCGCGCGAGAGCACCCCCGTCTACTCGTACGACAACGCGATCCGCGAATCGGTCTGGGTCGACACCGGACTCGACGGCGACGGCGACGGGAAGACGGACCGTGTCGCCGTCGACGTCGTCCGGCCGCGCGAACTCGCCCGGCAGGGCCGCAAGATACCCGTGATCATGGACGCCAGCCCGTACTACTCCTGCTGCGGACGCGGCAACGAGAGCCAGAAGAAGACGTACGACGCGAACGGCAACGTTGTCCAGATGCCGCTCTTCTACGACAACTACTTCGTCCCGCGCGGTTACGCCTTCGTCGGCGTCGACCTCGCCGGCACGAACCGCTCCGACGGCTGCGTGGACGTCGGCGGACACTCCGACATCCAGTCCGCCAAGGCGGTCGTCGACTGGCTGAACGGCCGGGCCAGGGCGTACACCACGCGCACCGGCACCACCTCGGCCAAGGCCACCTGGACCAACGGCAGAACCGGCATGATCGGCAAGAGCTGGGACGGCACCATCGCCAACGGCGTCGCCGCCACCGGTGTCAAGGGCCTGAAGACCATCGTGCCGATCAGTGCCATCTCCTCCTGGTACGACTACTACTTCGCCAAGGGCGCCCCGCTCTACGACTCGGGCCCGGACTGGCTCTCCGACTACGTCGACAGCCCCGACGCCCGCGCCAAGTGCGCCGCCGTGCAGCAGAAGCTCGTCGACCAGGCACCGCGCACCGGCGACTGGACGCCGCTGTGGACCGAACGCGACTACGTGAAGGACGCGAGCAAGGTCAGGGCCAGCGTCTTCCTGATCCACGGCATGCAGGACCTCAACGTCCGCACCAAGCACTTCGGCCAGTGGTGGGACGCCCTCGCCAGGAACGGCGTCGAGCGCAAGATCTGGCTCTCCCAGACCGGCCACGTCGACCCCTTCGACTTCCGCCGCGCCACCTGGACGGACACCCTGCACCGCTGGTTCGACCACGAACTCCTCGGCTACGACAACGGCATCGACGACGAACCCATGGCCGACATCGAACGGCACCCCGACCAGTGGGTCACGTCGAGCGTGTGGCCGCCGCGCGCCACGAGCACGACGACCCTGCGGCCCGACACCGGCACCCAGGCCGGCGTCGGCACCCTCGGCCTGCGGACGGGCTCCGGAACCGAGACCTTCACCGACAACCCGGCGCTGAGCGAGACCGACTGGGCCGCGCACATCGACGCGCCGACCGCCGAGAAGGCCGGCTTCGTCACCGAGCCGCTCACCCGTGACCTCAGGCTTTCCGGCTCCTCCAAGGTGACCGTCACCGCCACCCCCACCACGTCCACGGCCCACCTCTCCGCCGTCCTCGTCGACCTCGGGCCGGACACCATCCGCGACTACGCCGCCGGCGGCGAGGGCATCACCACCCTCACCGACCGCACCTGCTGGGGCGCGAGCACGGCCGGCGACAGCGCCTGCTTCAGGGGCACCGAGGCGAAGAAGACCGACGTCGACTACACGGTGTTCAGCCGCGGCTGGGCCGACCTCGGCAATCACGCCTCCGACACGAAGGGCGTCCCCCTGACCCCCGGCCGCGCCTACACCATCACGCTCGATCTGGCGGCCACCGACCACGTCGTGCCCGAGGGCCACCGGCTCGCACTGATCGTCGCGGGCACCGACAAGGACCTCATCGACCCACCGTCGAGCACACCGACCCTGACCCTCGACCTGTCCCGCGCCTCGGCCAGGGTCCCGCTGGTCGGCGGTTCCGACGCCTTCGCACGGGCGACGGCGGGCGCGACGGCGGCGGCACCCCGCCCGTCCGTCCTCGACGGCGTGGGCGCGCCCCGCACCGCACTCCCGGTGCCCGGGGAGGCCCGTTGAGCGCCTTACGCGCACGAGCCCTGGCCGTGGCGGTCACCGCCACGGCCCTGGCGGCGCCCCTGCTGACCGCGCCGGCACACGCGGCCGACACCGCGCCGCGCACCGGATTCGAAGCCAGCGGGGGAGCGCGCTGGACCGGCGAGCGTGAGGAGCGGGACTTCCTCGCCGCCGTGGACCGGGCGAGCGACAGGGTCTCCGTCACCCGGATCGGGACGACCGGACAGGGCCGCCCCCTCCGGCTCGTCCGCGTCGGCACGCACCGCACGCCCACGACCGTGCTGCTGGTGTGCAGCCAGCACGGCGACGAACCCGCGGGCCGCGAGGCGTGCCTCAGCACGGTCCGCGACCTGGCGTTCGCCGAGGACGGGCCGACCCGGCGCCTGCTCGATCGCACCACCGTGCTGGTCCTGCCCACCGCCAACCCCGACGGCCGCGCCGCCGACACCCGGGGGAACGCCGACGGCGTCGACATCAACCGGGACCACCTCGCCCTCACGACCGCCGAGGCCCGCGCGACGGCCGCGGTCCTGCGCGACCGCAGACCCGACGTCGTCTACGACCTCCACGAGTACGGCGCCACCCCGAAGTACTACGACAAGGACCTCTTCGACCTCTGGCCGCGCAATCTCAACACGGACACGGCCGTGCACGACGAGGCGCAGACCCTGTCGGGGGAGTACGTACGGTCCGCCGCCCGGGCCGGGGGGTACTCCACCGGCACGTACGGCATCTGGACCGACCCCGTGACCGGCGATCCCGTCAAGCAGACCGCGGGCGACGGACAGGAACGCATCCTGCGGAACATGTCCGGCGTCAAACACTCCGTGGGCCTGCTCATCGAGAGCCGGGTGGAACCGCTCGACGACAGCGCGGAACCCGCGAACAACCGTCGCCGGGTCGAGTCCCAGCTCGCCGCGCTGGGCGGACTGTTCGGATTCACCCGGGAGCGCGGCGGGCGGGTCGCGGAAGCCACCGCCGCCGCCCGCGCCGCGGGCCACCGCGACACCGGCCCGGTCTACCTCGGCGGCGCCGACAACGACCCGGCCGAACCGGCCGAGGTGATCCAGGACCCGCCCTGCGGGTACCGGCTCACCGCGGACCAGTACGCGGACGTCGGCGACGAACTCGCCCTGCACGGCGTACGCGTACGGCGCGGCGCCGACGGCGTGCTCGTCCCGCTGCGCCAGTCCCTGCGCGCCCTCGTCCCCCTGCTCCTCGACGAGCGCGCGCCGTACCACCTCACCGCCGCGGAACCCGCGCCGGACTGCTGAGAGCGGCGCGTCCACGGGGGCGGCCGCCTCCACGGGGGTGGCCGCCTCCACGGAGGTGACCGCTTCCACGGGGCGGCTGTTCCCCTACGGAGGTGGCCGTTCCGCCACGGAGATGGCCACCTCCACGGGGCGGCTGTTCCCCTACGGAGGTGGCCGTTCCCCTACGGAGGCGGGTTCCCACGGTGGTGGCCGCTTCCACTGAGGTGGGCGTTCACGCGGGGGCGGCCGGGTGCGCGAGCCCGGCCGCCTGCCGCGCACACCCCCACGCCACCGTCACTCCCGCGCCACCGTGCCCGTAGTTGTGCACCAGGACCCTGCCGTCCGGCAGCACCTCGCGCTCCAGCCGGACCTCGTCGCGCACCGGCCGCAGCCCCACCCGGTGGTCGAGCACACGCGCCCCGGCGACCTCGGGACGCAGCGCGGCACACCGCGCGACGATCGACGCCGCCACCTCCGGGTCCGGCGTCAGGGACCAGTCGTCCTCGTCGGTGGTGCCGCCCAGGACCACCCGGTCCGGCTGCGGGAAGACATACGTCGTCGTCCCGGCGGACGCGTCCGTCGACACGACCCACTCGTGGATTCCCGGGTTCTCCACGATCACCAGCTGCCCCCGCACCGGCCGCACCGAGGGATCGGGCACGAGCTCCCGAGCGCCGAGCCCCGTGCAGTTCACGACGACCGGAGCCGCCGCCTCCGCCAGATCCGTCACCGTACGTTCCTCGAACACCCCGCCCGCCCGTAGGAACCGCTCGCGCAGCCACCCCAGGTGCACCGGCATGTCGATCAGCGGCAGCCGGGCCCACAGTCCCTGCCCCGCGTACTCCGCGGACGTCGCCGCCCGCAGCCCCGCGAGCCGCTCGGCAGCCCACGGCGCCTGCTCGTCCAGACGCGTCTCACCGAGTACACCCTCGACCACCCGTACGCCCGTCTCCTCCGGACGCCCGGCCAACTCCTCGTACACGGACAGCGATCGCAGGGCCCACGCGCGGGCGAGCTCCTTCGGCTCGATGCGGTACGGCCACCACAGGGCGCCCGCGACGGCCGAGGTGGTCCGCTGCGCGGACTCGCGCGCCCACACCCGTACCCGTGCGCCGTCCTCTGCCAGTACGACCGCCGTCGTCAGACCGACGACCCCGCTGCCGACCACGATCACATCACCACTGCGAGCGCTCTCCACGCGGGGACGTTAGCGGAATACGTCATGCCGTGCTCACATCACCCTCAGTGCGGGAATACTCACAGCATGTCTGCCGAGTACGCGACCTTCGGCCTGGCACCGGCGATGCGTGCCGGTGGAGTCCTCGCCAACGGTGACTACCAAGTGCACCGGGACTTCGTGGACTTCATCGTCGACGGCCGCCCGCTGCTGTTCCGCCTCTCCGACCTCGACGCGGTGTCCCCCCTCGCCTCCGACGTACCACCCGCGATCTTCACCGCCCAGGTGCGCAGCCTCCTCCTGGAGGCCGAGGCCCCGCTCGACGGGGACCGCTACGTCATCTACGGCTGCCCCGAGTGCGCGAGCCTCGAATGCGGCGCCGTCACCGCCGTGATCGAGCGGGACGACGACGACTACGTGTGGCGCGACTTCGCCTGGCAGACCGGTGAACCCGCCGATCTCGAACTCAACGGCTACCACGGCATAGGGCCGTTCCGCTTCCGCGGCGCCGAATACCGCAGCGCACTCCACTCCCTCCTCGACGGCGACTCGGAACCCCGCCGCCGCGTCCTGCTCATCGGCGCCCGGGTCGCCCTGCTCGCCCGGCTCGCCGCCGCCCTGCGCACCATCGGCATCGGCGCCGACATCACCCGCGACGCCGCCGACGTCCCCGCCGACGAACTGCGCGCCTACGGCGCCGTGGTCTTCGGCAGTACCGTCGGCGAACCCGAACGGGCCGCCACACGCGCGTCGTTTCGCGACGCCTCCGTCGACGTCGCGTACGTGGACGGACTCGCTCCCATCGTCCCCCTCCTCGTCGCCCAGATCGAGCACGCGCTCGACCGCAGCCCGCGGGAACAGCGCCGGCTCACCCGGCTCGTCGCGGCCGACGGCGAGGCGGGCATCGAGGTCACCTCCACCTGCCGTGTCCAGCTCACCGCGTACCGGCTCGACCGGCTCTCCCGCACCCACGCGCACGACGTCTTCGACGGCATCCTGGAGGCGGGCCGCCACCGGGTCGCACTGGACGCCAAGGCGGTGAAGGGGGAGTCGTTCATCGTGGCCAGGACCTCGGGAAGCGTGCTGGTGGAGGCGATGGCCCACTGAGATCTCCGGCGCGGCACGGCAGTACGGCCCGTTAGGATCGGCGTCCTGATGACTGCCACCCTCGTCGCCAAGAACCTCGCCGCCGGCCACGGCGACCGCTCCCTCTTCGCCGGGCTCGACCTCGTCGTCGCGCCCGGCGACGTGATCGGGCTCGTCGGTGCCAACGGCGCAGGCAAGTCCACCCTGCTGCGGCTGCTCGCCGGACTCCTCACCCCGGAACAGGGCGAGCTGCGCCTGTCGCCGCCCTCCGCGACCGTCGGGCACCTGCCGCAGGAGCCCGAGCGGCGCGCGGGTGAGACCGTCCGCGCGTTCCTCGGCCGCCGCACCGGGGTCACCGAGGCCCAGCGGGTGATGGACGAGGCGACGCAGGCCCTCGTCGACGGAACGCCCGGCGCGGACGACGCCTACGCGGCGAGCCTGGAGCGCTGGCTCGCCCTCGGCGGCGCGGACCTCGACGAGCGGGCCGAGGAGGTGGCCGACTCCCTCGGGCTCGCCGTCGACCTGGACCAGCCGATGACCTCCCTGTCCGGCGGCCAGGCCGCTCGGGCCGGACTCGCATCGCTGCTGCTCTCCCGCTACGACGTCTTCCTGCTCGACGAGCCCACGAACGATCTCGACCTGGACGGCCTGGAACGGCTCGAACGCTTCGTCGGCGGGCTGCGCGCCGGGACCGTCGTCGTCAGCCACGACCGCGAGTTCCTGACCCGCACCGTCACCAAGGTCCTCGAACTCGACCTCGCACAGCAACAGATCACCCTCTACGGCGGCGGGTACGAGGCCTACCTGGAGGAGCGCGAGACCGCGCGCCGGCACGCCCGCGAGGACTTCGAGGAGTACGCCGACAAGCGGGCCGCGCTGGAGGGCCGCGCCCAGATGCAGCGTTCCTGGATGGACAAGGGCGTCAAGAACGCGCGGCGCAAGGCCGGCAACGACAACGACAAGATCGGCCGCAAGTTCCGCAGCGAGGCCAGCGAGAAGCAGGCCGCCAAGGCCCGGCAGACCCAGCGCATGATCGAACGGCTCGACGTCGTCGACGAGCCGCGCAAGGAATGGGAGCTGCGCATGGAGATCGCGGCGGCACCGCGGTCCGGCGCGGTCGTCGCCACCCTGCGCGACGCGGAGGTGCGGCGCGGCGACTACCTCTTCGGCCCCGCGACACTGCAGATCGACTGGGCCGACCGGGTCGCCGTCACCGGAGCGAACGGCGCGGGCAAATCGACGCTGCTCGGGGCGCTGCTCGGCCGTGTCCCGCTGGACGCCGGGCACGCCGCGCTCGGATCGGGCGTGGTCGTCGGCGAGGTCGACCAGGCCCGCAAGCTGTTCCACGGTTCCGAGTCGCTGCTCGACGCGTTCTGCGCCGCCGTGCCCGACACCGAGCCGGGCGAAGTCCGCACCCTGCTCGCCAAGTTCGGCCTCAAGGCGGATCACGTCCTGCGGTCCGCCGCGACGCTGTCCCCGGGCGAGCGCACCCGCTCGGCGCTGGCCCTCCTCCAGGGGCGGGGCGTCAACCTCCTTGTCCTGGACGAGCCGACCAACCACCTCGACCTCCCGGCGATCGAGCAGCTCGAATCCGCGCTCGACGCGTACGAGGGCACGTTGCTTCTCGTCACTCATGATCGGCGGATGCTGGACGCGGTGCGTACGAACCGGCGGCTGGAGGTCGCCGCCGGCAAGGTCACGGAACTCCCCGCGTAACCGCTCCGCGGCGTTCGCAGCCGGGGTCCACTGCCGCCCGGCTCCACTCGCCCACCAGCCCCGGCGCCCGCAGCCGCGGGTCCGCTGTCGCGGAGCTCTGCCTGCCCACCGGCCGGTGCTCGCTGCCGCGGGGCTCTGTTTGCCCACCCACCCGCCCTGGCTGTGGGCTGCGGTCCGGTCCGCTGCGTGCCCGTGCGCCGGTGCTCGCGGGTGCGGGTCCGCTGTCGCGGAGCTCTGCCTGCCCACCGGCCGGTGCTCGCTGCCGGTGCTCGCTGCCGCGGGGCTCTGTTTGCCCACCCACCCCCCCCCCCNTGCCGCGGGGCTCTGTTTGCCCACCCACCCGCCCTGGCTGTGGGCTGCGGTCCGGTCCAGTGCCTGCGCACCGCAGCCCCCGCACCCGCCCCGGCTGCGGGCAGCAGCGCTGAGCAGCGCGGCCGAGGCGCCCCGCGCCGTCAACTGCGGGCAATCGTGCCGCCAGGGCGGCACGGGTGGGCGCAGCGGCACCTCGTCAGCGCCGAGCCGCGCGACCACCCCGAGCCGAGCACCAGCGCGGGGTGCCCCGTCAGGGACACCCCGGCATCAACCTCGGTGGCGCCGGGCTGCTCCTCGCGCGGTAGGCCCCGGCACGGTTCGCACCGGCGCGGGGTGCCCCGTCAGGGACACCCCGGCATCAACCTCGGCGGCGCCGGGCTGCTCCTCGCGTGGCAGGCCCCGGCACGGCTCGCACCGGCGCGGGGCGCCTCAGCAGGCAGGCCCCGCCGCGGTACCGGCAGCCGTCAGCCCCGCCCCCGCTTGGGGTCCACGAGCCCGGCGCGGCGCAACGCGTCCGCCATCGCGCTGTTGGCCGGTGCCGGCGCCTGGCGGGAACCGCCGCCGCCACCGCCGCCGCCGCGGCCCTGACGCTGCTGCCCCCGCTGCTGCGGCGGCCGCCCGCCCCGCTGGGGCCGGCCAGCGGCCTGCTGCTCGCTCTGAGGCGCGGCCTCGTCGTCGAGCCGCAGGGTCAGCGAGATCCGCTTGCGCGGGATGTCGACGTCCAGCACCTTGACCTTGACGATGTCGCCGGGCTTCACGACGTCCCGCGGGTCCTTGACGAAGGTCTTGGACATGGCGGACACATGCACGAGCCCGTCCTGGTGGACACCGACGTCCACGAACGCCCCGAACGCGGCCACGTTCGTCACGACGCCCTCGAGGACCATCCCCGACGCCAGGTCGGAGATCTTCTCGACGCCCTCCTTGAAGGTGGCCGTCTTGAAGGCCGGACGCGGGTCGCGGCCGGGCTTCTCCAGCTCCTTCAGGATGTCCGTGACGGTCGGCAGACCGAACGTCTCGTCCACGAAGTCCCCGGGCTTCAGCGAGCGCAGCACGCCGGTGTTGCCGATCAGCCCCGCGACCTCGCTGCCCGCCGTCTTCACCATGCGCCGCACCACCGGATAGGCCTCGGGGTGCACGCTGGACGCGTCGAGCGGGTCGTCGCCGCCCCGGATCCGCAGGAAGCCGGCGCACTGCTCGTACGCCTTGGGGCCGAGCCGCGCCACGTCCTTGAGCGCCGTGCGCGCGCGGAAGGGGCCGTGGGCGTCGCGGTGGGCCACGATGTTCTCCGCGAGCCCGGAGGTGATGCCGGAGACGCGGGCGAGCAGCGGTGCGGAGGCGGTGTTCACGTCCACCCCCACGCCGTTCACACAGTCCTCGACCACCGCGTCCAGCGAACGGGAGAGCTTCACCTCGGACAGGTCGTGCTGGTACTGCCCGACGCCGATGGACTTCGGGTCGATCTTCACCAGTTCGGCGAGCGGGTCCTGGAGGCGGCGGGCGATCGAGACCGCGCCGCGCAGCGAGACGTCCATGTCGGGAAGCTCCTGCGAGGCGAACGCGGACGCCGAGTACACGGACGCGCCCGCCTCGGACACCATCACCTTGGTGAGCTTCAGCTCCGGGTGCCTGGTGATGAGGTCACCGGCGAGCTTGTCGGTCTCGCGGGACGCCGTGCCGTTGCCGATGGCGACGAGTTCGACCGAATGCTCCGCGGCGAGCCGCGCGAGCTTGGCGATGGCCTCGTCCCACCGGTTCGCCGGGACGTGCGGGTGGATGACGTCGGTCGCCACGACCTTGCCGGTGGCGTCGACGACGGCCACCTTGACGCCGGTACGGAAGCCGGGGTCGAGGCCCAGCGTCGCGCGGGTGCCGGCGGGGGCGGCGAGCAGCAGGTCGCGCAGGTTCGCCGCGAAGACGTTCACCGCCTCGTCCTCGGCGGCCGTGCGCAGCCGCAGCCGCAGGTCGATGCCGAGGTGGACGAGGATGCGGGTGCGCCAGGCCCAGCGGACGGTGTCCGTGAGCCACTTGTCTGCGGGACGGCCCCGGTCGGCGATGTCGAACCGCCCGGCGACGATCCCCTCGTACGACGACGGTCCGTCGGTGGGCTCCTCCGGCTCCAGGACGAGGTCGAGGACCTCTTCCTTCTCGCCGCGCAGCATGGCCAGGATGCGATGCGAGGGAAGTTCCTTGAACGGTTCGGCGAAGTCGAAGTAGTCGGCGAACTTGGCGCCGGCCTCCTCCTTGCCGTCGCGCACCTTCGCGGCGAGCCGTCCCCGGACCCACATGCGCTCGCGGAGCTCGCCGATGAGGTCGGCGTCCTCCGAGAAGCGCTCGGTGAGGATGGCCCGCGCGCCGTCCAGGGCGGCCTGCGGGTCGGCGACGCCCTTGTCGGCGTCGACGAAGGCCGCGGCGGCCGCTACCGGCTGGACCGCCGGGTCACCGAGCAGGCCATCGGCCAGCGGCTCCAGGCCGGCCTCGCGCGCGATCTGCGCCTTCGTGCGCCGCTTCGGCTTGAACGGCAGGTAGATGTCCTCCAGGCGCGCCTTCGTCTCGGCGCCCCTGATCTGCGCCTCGACCTCGTCGGTGAGCTTGCCCTGCTCGCGCACCGAGTCGAGGATGGCGGCGCGTCGCTCCTCCAGCTCCCGCAGATAGCGCAGCCGCTCCTCGAGGGTGCGCAGCTGCGCATCGTCGAGCATCTCGGTCGCTTCCTTGCGGTAGCGGGCGATGAAGGGCACCGTCGATCCGCCGTCGAGCAAGTCGACGGCGGCCTTGACCTGCCGCTCCCGTACGCCGAGTTCCTCGGCGATCCTGCCTTCGATGGACCCTACGAGGGGTGTCGTCACGATCCCGTACCGCCTTCTCCACTGAGGTTGCGCGGCAATTGTGGCAGGTGGCGCCGACAACGGGGGATCAGGGCACCGTCGTGCCGCGCACCGCGTCGAGAATCGGAGCGGTCGTACGCGGTGCGTCCGGGTGGCCGGCGCCGTGCGGGGACGACGCCGACCGGCGCTCAGGCCTTCCCGATCATGTCTCCCGGGAAGGCGCCGGCGGCCAGGGCCGTCATGAGGACACCCTTGGCCAGCTCGGTGAGCCGCTCCACGCCCGCGGCGCCCAGGTGCTCGTACGGCGCCCGGTCGAGCCGGTCGGTCCGGTCCTCGATGTCCTGGCGCAGTGCCACGCCGGACTTGGTCAACTCGCCCTCCGTGTCCAGGAGTCCCCGGTCGCGCAGGCGTGCGGAGGCCGCCTCCCAGTCGTCGCGGGACCAGCCGCGCGTGGACAGGGCCCACTTCGGGGCCATGCCCTTGCCGGTGGCGGTGTGGCTCACCAGGGCTTCGACAGGGTCGAGTTCCGCGTCGAGGAGGATCGCGAGATGGCCGTCGCCGCGGTGCTCGCGCAGCAGTGTGGCCGCGTGCCAGAGCGCGAGGTGCGGGGCGTCGGGCACGGGGAGATCGGCGTGGCCGGCGTACAGCGGGCGGGCGGTCCTGACGCAGGCCTCGGTGGCGCGCAGGGCGAGCTCGGCGGCCTCGGCCATCTCCTTGGAGGCGACGAGTTCCTCGCCGAGCAGCCGCCGCAGCGTGGCGTCGACGGCACGCGCGCGTGCCGCGAGCACCGTCTCCGGGGAGACCGTGCGCCACACCTGGGGCAGATGGCGTGCGACCAGTTCGTGGCTGAAGTTGTAGAACGTCGCCGTGACCGTCCCGGGACCGACCGCTCCCAGTGCGGCGGCGCGCACCGCGAAGTACGCGGCCCTGCTGTCCTCGACGCCGACGGCGGACATCTCCCGGCCCAGGTCGGGCGAGAAGTAGTGGGTCGAGTGCAGAGGGTTGAGGACGTTGTGGCAGCGCCGCCCGGCGCGCTCCGGCAGTGGAGTGGTCATGCACGCAGGTTACCGACTGGTCGGTACGTGGGGAACCGCCGCGGACGCGATGGCAGGAATGGTGGGGTGCTCGACATTGCGGCCATCTCCCGGCGGGCCAAGAATCGAAGACATGCGAACCGTTCTGATCGTCCTCTTCGACGACGTGCAGAGCCTCGACGTCACGGGCCCCCTGGAGGTCTTCGCGGGCGCCGAGGCCTGGCACGGCGGCTCGTACCGCGTGCTGACCGCGTCCCCGGACGGCGTGCCGGTACGCACCTCCAGCGCACTCACCCTCGTACCGGACCACGCGCTCGACGACGCGCCCGCCCCGCACACGCTCCTCGTGCCCGGCGGCCGGGGCACCCGGCACCCGGACCGCCGGCTGACCGACTGGCTGCGCGGCCACGGCCCGCGGGCCGAGCGTCTCGTCTCCGTCTGCACCGGTGCCGTCCTGCTCGCCGAGGCGGGCCTCCTGGACGGGCACCGGGCCACGACCCACTGGGCCTACTGCGACAAACTGGCCCGTGACCATCCCGCCGTGGAGGTCGACCCGGATCCCATCTTCGTGCGCGACGGCCGGGTCTCCACCTCGGCGGGCGTCACCTCCGGCATCGACCTGGCCCTCGCCCTGGTGGAGGAGGACCTGGGCCGCGAGACCGCTCTCGCGATCGCCCGGCATCTGGTCGTCTTCCTGCGGCGGCCGGGCAACCAGGCCCAGTTCAGCGCACAGCTCGCCGCCCAGACCGCGCGCCGCGAACCTCTGCGCGAGGTCCAGCAGTGGATCACCGAGCATCCCGACGACGACCTGAGCGTCGAGTCGCTCGCCGCCCGCGCCCGGCTCTCGCCCCGGCACTTCGCCCGCGCCTTCCGGTCCGAGACCGGCACGACACCCGGCCGGTACGTCGAGCGCGTCCGTCTGGAACAGGCCCGGCGCCTGCTGGAGGACACCGGCGACGGTGTCGAGGAGATCTCGCGTGCCTGCGGTTACGGCACCCCGGAGGCGATGCGCCGTGCCTTCGTGAAGGCGCTCGGCTCGGCACCCGCGGAGTACCGGCGCCGCTTCCGCCCGGCCTCCACATCCTGATCCGGCCTGCCCACCGAAAGGAATCCCGATGCAGATCGCCATCGTCCTCTACGACCGCTTCACGGCTCTCGACGCCGTGGGCCCCTACGAGACCCTCGGCCGGCTGCCCGACGCCGAGGTCGTGTTCGTCGCCGAGCGCACCGGACCCGTGCGCAGTGACACCGGTGCGCTGGCACTGACCGCGGACCGGACCCTGGCCGAGGTGCCGGGACCGGACATCGTCGTGGTGCCGGGCGGCCCCGGCCAGTTCTCGCAGATGGAGAACGAGGTCCTGCTGGACTGGCTGCGCGCGGCCGACGCCACCAGCACCTGGACGACCTCGGTGTGCACCGGTTCCCTGCTGCTCGCCGCGGCCGGGCTCCTCGACGGCCGCCGGGCCACCTCCCACTGGCTGGCCCTGGACTTCCTCAAGGAGTACGGCGCCGAGCCCACCGGGGAGCGGGTCGTGTTCGACGGCAAGTACGTGACCGCCGCCGGAGTCTCGTCCGGCATCGACATGGGGCTCACCCTGCTCGGCCGGATCGCGGGAGACGAACACGCCCAGGCCGTGCAGCTGCTGACCGAGTACGACCCGCAGCCGCCCTACGACGCCGGGGCCCCGCACAAGGCGCCCGCCCACCTGGTCGAGGAGTTTCGCACGAACAGCCGTTTCAGCCTGATGTAGTCACAGACCGAACCGATGCGTGCACAACCGCGTCATCCCGGCGTGGTCCAGGTGAAGTGCGGCTGCCGACGCTCCAGGAAGGCGGCGACCCCCTCCGCGGTGTCGCCGCCGCGGCGTGCCTGTTCCGCCCAGTGGGAGTCCCGGTCCGTGCGCCCGTTCACGAATTCCTTGGCCGCGGCCTGGGTCAGCAGCGAGCGCCCGGTCAGGACGCGGGTGAACTCGCCGACCCGCTTGTCGAGTTCCCCCTCGGGCAGCACCTCGTCCACCAGCCCGGTGCGCAGTGCCCGCTCCGTGTCGATCAACTCGCCGGAGAACAGGAGGTACTTGGCGGCCGCCGGGCCGACCAGCGAGGCCAGCCGTCGGGTCGAGGAGGCGGGGTAGACGATCCCCAGCTTCGCCGGGGTCACCCCGAAGAGCGCGCCCTCCTCCGCGAACCGCAGATCACAGGCCGCCGCGAGCTGGGACCCGCCGCCCACGCAGTAGCCGCGGATCGCGGCCAGCGTCGGCTTCGGGAAGGCGGCGAGCGCCTCCTCGGCGCGCACGGCCAACCCCTGCGCCTCGTCCGGGGAGCCGCGCAGCGTCGAGATGTCGGCCCCGGCGCAGAACGTCCCGCCTTCACCGGTGAGCACCAGGACGCGTACGCGGTCGTCGGCGCTCAAGGCGTCGAGCAGGGGCGGCAGCGCCCGCCACATGCCGGTCGTCATGGCGTTCCGCTTCGCCGGATGGTGGACGACGACGGTGGCGACGCCGTCGCCGACGTGGTGCAACAGCTGCGGCTCCATAGGCCGCATGCTAACCGCACTCCCCGGGTGCGCGATCAAGAAGGGGGGGCGGCCCCGGGGCGCCGGTGAACGGCGTGAACACCCGGAACGGGCTGCCCGAGTCGGTGCCAAACCCGTACAACCCGAATAGTTCTCGAAGTCGGCACAACGGAGACAGGAGCAGTCTCACAACTGACCGTGTCATACGCCGACGATCAGAAACCGTCGATACTTGCTGACTTCTGTTCAGTCATCAGGTACGGACCGGTGCGCTATCAACACTCGATGCGTGGTGACAATCGAGCGCAAGGGTGGCGACCGGACGATGGACAACCTCGGGCGGGGGTCCGACCCGAGCCCTGAAGTCGGCGGAAACGTGTCTCCGGACCGGAGAGCGACCGTCCCGCTGCCGTACGAGGGGGTGTGGCGGTTCACCGCTCCCGCCGTCGACGCATCGGTGCCGCAGGCACGGCACGCCGTCCGTGATCTGCTGTTCCGGCAGGGAGTACCCGTCTCGGACGACCTCGTCCAGGGACTCCTGCTGATCGTCTCCGAACTGGTCACCAACGCGGTCCGGCATGCGGCGCTGCTGTCGCCGATGCTCGCGGTGGAGGTCGCCGTCGGTGCCGAGTGGGTGCGCGTCTCCGTCGAGGACAACCACCCGTACCGCCCGACCGCCCTGGAGGCCGACCACGGGCAGACCGGTGGCCGCGGGCTCCTGCTGGTGCGGGAGGTGACCCGGGAATCGGGCGGGGTGTGCGACGTCGAGCACACGGCGAGCGGCGGCAAGGTGATCTGGGCCGCCCTGCCGCTCACTGCCGGCGTCGTCTAGGGATGTCGTCCGGATCAGGGCGGACCCGGTCCGATCCGAACGGCACCCTCCGGGTCACCAGCCCGCGGACGGGCCCGTCAGCTCCCTGATCGCGGGACGGGCCGCGTCCAGCACGGTCATGAACCAGGCGGAGAACGTGTCCTTCGCGTGCCGCTCCGCCAGCTCGCCCGCCGTCACGAAGGCCGTCGAGCCGACCTCCTCCGGGTCGGGCCGCAGCGCCGACTGGACCATGCCGACGAAGAGGTGGTTGTACTCCTGCTCCACCAGCCCCGACGCCGGGTCCGGGTGGTTGTAGCGGACCGTGCCCGCCTCCGCGAGCAGCGACGGGGACACTCCGAGCTCCTCGAACGTCCGCCGGGCCGCCGCCGCGAACGGCGCCTCCCCGGGATAGGGGTGGCCGCAGCAGGTGTTCGACCAGACGCCGGGGGAGTGGTACTTGCCTAGGGCGCGCTGCTGGAGCAGCAGCCGGCCGCGCTCGTCGAAGAGGAACACCGAGAACGCCCTGTGCAGCTGTCCGGGCGCCTGGTGGGCGGCGAGCTTCTCCGCCGTACCGATCGTGTTGCCGTCCTCGTCGACCAGCTCCAGCAAGATCGCTTCAACGGTGCCGTTCGACGAACTGTGCGTCGCGGTGGCAGGTGTGATCGGCATACCCATCCTTCGCATCGGTCTTCGAGCCCCAAGTCTGCCGTACGAAACCGGCACTCCCGGCACTTCGCGACTCCCGCATGTCCCGCTCCGCGGCGACGGAGCCGGACCCGCGGCCGACACGCGTCAGACGCCGAAAGCGGCCGGATACCTGATCGTGCCCGGTGCCACCGCCGAGGAACCGTCCAGGACGAGGGCCATCAGATGTTCGGACGGCACGTCGAATCCGGGCCGGATGCCGTACTCCGAAGCGGGCACGAAGCCGAACCTCGGGTAGTACCCGGGATGCCCCAGTACGAGGACCAGTCGCTCTCCCCGCGCGCGTGCCGCCTCCAGCACCGCGCGTACGACGGCCGATCCGGCGCCGCCGCGCTGGTGCTCCGGCCGTACGGCCACCGGTGCCAGCGCCGCCGCCTCACCGGCGTCGACATGACAGCGGGTGATCAGGGCGTACGCCGCGACCGTGCCGTCCGGCGCCTCGGCCACGTACGACAGGTCCGGCAGCCACGCCTCGGGGTCGGTGCGCAGGGCGTCCACCAGGTCGGCCTCGTCCGCCCGCTCGAACGCCGTCGCGTTCACGGCGTGCACCGCGGCCCGGTCGGCTGCGGTCTCCCGGCGCGTGCGCCAGACGGAGGTGGGTTCAGTGCCGGTCAATGACAAAGCCTCGCCTCGTGCTCAGCGTGTCCGCTGGGCTCCAGTTGGAAGGTGCAGTGCTCGACGTCGAAGTGGTCACCCAGGCAGCCCTGGAGCTCGTGGAGCATCTTCTCGTGGCCGATCGCGTTCAGGACGTCGGAGCTGACGACCACGTGGACGGACAGGACCGGCATGCCGGAGGTGATGGTCCAGGCGTGCAGGTCGTGGATGTCCTCGACGCCGGGCAGCGCCAGGATATGGGCACGCACCTGCGCCATGTCGACATTTTTCGGGGCAGCCTCCAGCAGCACGTCGAGCGTCTCGTGGAGCAGCTTCCAGGTGCGCGGGACGATCATCAGGCCGATGAGGATCGAGGCGATCGGGTCGGCGGCCTGCCGGCCCGTGGTCATGATCACCACGGCGGAGAGGATGACGGCCAGCGAGCCCAGCGCGTCCGCGGCCACCTCCAGGAAGGCCCCGCGCACGTTCAGGCTCTCCTTCTGGCCGTGTACCAGCAGCGTCAGCGAGATCATGTTCGCGACCAGGCCGATCGTGCCGAACACGATGGTCAGCCCGCCGTGGGTGTCGGCGGGCGTCAGGAACCGCTGGATCGCCTCGTACAGCACGTATCCGCCGACGCAGAGCAGCAGCAGACAGTTGGCGAGCGCGGCGAGGATCTCGGCGCGCGCGTAGCCGAAGGTGCGGGTCTCGCTCGGCGGACGGGCGGCGAAGTGGATCGCCAGCAGCGCCATGCCCAGACCCAGCGCGTCCGTCGCCATGTGCGCGGCGTCCGCGATCAGCGCGAGCGAGTCGGCGACGACGCCGCCGACGATCTCCACCACCATGACGGTGAGCGTGATCGACAGCGCTACGCGCAGCCGCCCGCGGTACGCCGCTGCCGCCGTCCCCGTCGGGGGAGCGCCGTGCGCGTGCCCGTGATCGTGTCCGGCCCCCATGGGTCTGCCTCCTGTGCTCTGCCCGGGATCACAGTGAACTACGGGCGAGGAGCATCGGGCAACGCGGCACTGAACACCGTTGTCATGTGCTCTGACCTGCGGAAACGATACGCAGGTCAGAGCCCTGACGTGATCATTCGGACGGCGTCCGCGGGTGGTGGTGCACCCAGCCCTCCCACGCCGACTCGACCATCTCGCGCACCCCGCGCCGGGCGGTCCAGCCGAGCTCCCGCGCCGCCAGCCCGGCCGAGGCGACCGCGCGCGGGGCGTCACCCGGGCGGCGCGGCTCGACGACCGGCGCCCGGTCGTCCCCGCTGATCTCGCCGATGAGGGTGACCAGCTCGCGGACCGAGACGCCCTCACCGCGCCCGATGTTCACGGTCAGGTCGCCGGACACGTCGCCCGTCAGCCGCCGGGCCGCCGCCAGGTGCGCCTCGGCGAGATCGGCGACGTGAATGTAGTCACGGACGCAGGTGCCGTCCGGGGTCGGGTAGTCGTCGCCGAAGATCCGCGGGGCCTCGTCGCGGGTGAGACGGTCGAAGACCATCGGGATCACGTTGAAGACGCCCGTGTCGGCCAGCTCCGGTGCGGCGGCGCCCGCCACGTTGAAATAGCGCAGGCACACCGTCGCGATCCCGTGCGCCCGCCCCGCGGCCCGGACCAGCCACTCCCCGGCGAGCTTCGTCTCGCCGTACGGGCTCATCGGGGCGCAGGGCGTGTCCTCCGTGATGAGGTCCACGTCGGGGTTGCCGTAGACGGCGGCCGACGAGGAGAACAGGAACCGCCGCACGCCCGCCCCGGCGGCGGCGTCGAGCAGCGTGGCGAGACCGCCCACGTTCTCCTGGTAGTAACGCGTCGGCTGGGCCACGGACTCGCCGACCTGCTTGCGCGCCGCGAGGTGCACCACACCCGTCACCGCGTGCTCCGCGAGCACCCGCTTCAGCAGATCCCCGTCCAGCGACGAGCCCTGCACCAGGGGTATGCCCTCCGGAAGCCGGCTCGGTACCCCGGCCGAGAGGTCGTCGAGGGCGACGACGCGCTCCCCGGCCTCGGCCATCGCCCGCGCCACGTGTGCCCCGATGTATCCGGCTCCGCCTGTGATCAGCCATGTCATGGACGCCCACCCTATGCGGACCCCTCCGGCGCCGGTCCTGCCCGGTCCCGCGGAGGCGCCCGGCTCGTCCCGCTCCGGAGCGGTGCGCCGCATGCCGCCCGCGCCACCCGGAATGCACCGGTCCCCCGGCACGGTTTGTGGCGCGGCCCCCGCATCACCCATGATGATCGCGGCGGAGGCGGCCAGGCAGAACCGGTTGATCGGGCCGTGAACGGGCGATGAACGCCTGCTTCCATTCATCCGATAGCCTCTGCCGACATGCCGCCCGGCCGCCGCAGGCAGGGGCATCCCATCACGCACTTGCCCGGTGCCCCCGCGCCGGCACCCAGGGAGTGAGTTCGCTGTCGACCGCCATCCTCACCGGCCAGCCGGTCCCCGGATCGTCGCTCGAGGGCGATCTGCGGTCGCTCGGCTTCGACGTGCGGCTCGCCACTGACGCGGGCGAAGCCGAGACACTGCTCGCCGCCGTACCGGCCGACCAGCGCGTGGCCGTCGTCGACGCCCGCTTCGTCGGGCACCTGCACGCCCTGCGGCTCGGCCTCACCGACCCGCGCTTCGCCGCCGCCGCGCTGCGCGGGGCCATATCCGTGCAGCCCGAGGCCCGCCGCGCGCTGACCCGGGCCGTGGCCCGCGAGAGCTCCGCCGTCGGCGGTCTCGCCGTCGCCACCGACGATCTCGCCGAACGCCTGACCGCCGCGCTGGACGCCGACGGCGTCGCGGTGCACCGCCCCGAACTGGGCACGCTCGTCGCCGCCGTCCCCGCTGACCCGCAGGAACGCAACGAAGCCCGCCAGGCCGTCTCCGCCGTGGACGACGAGGCCGTACGGCTGCGCAGCGCCGTGAAGGCCCGCGACGGCTTCTTCACCACCTACTGCATCAGCCCGTACTCGCGCTACATCGCACGCTGGTGCGCCCGCCGCGGCCTCACCCCGAACCAGGTGACGACCGCCTCACTGATCACCGCCCTGATCGCCGCGGGCTGCGCCGCCACCGGCACCCGCGTCGGCTTCGTGGCCGCCGGCCTGCTGCTCCTGTTCTCCTTCGTCCTCGACTGCACGGACGGACAGCTCGCCCGCTACTCCCTGCAGTACTCCACCCTCGGTGCCTGGCTCGACGCGACCTTCGACCGCGCCAAGGAGTACGCCTACTACGCGGGCCTCGCCCTCGGAGCGGCCCGCGGCGGCGACGACGTCTGGGCCCTCGCCCTCGGCGCGATGATCCTGCAGACCTGCCGCCACGTCGTCGACTTCTCCTTCAACGAGGCGAACCACGACGCCACCGCCAACACCAGCCCCACCGCGGCCCTGTCGGACCGCCTCGACAGCGTCGGCTGGACGGTCTGGGTGCGCCGGATGATAGTGCTGCCCATCGGCGAGCGCTGGGCGATGATCGCCGTGCTCACCGCGCTGACGACCCCGCGGATCACCTTCTACGCCCTGCTGGTCGGCTGTGCCTTCGCCGCCACCTACACCACGGCGGGCCGCGTGCTGCGCTCGCTCACCCGCAAGGCGCGGCGCACGGACCGCGCGGCCCGGGCGCTCGCCGACCTCACCGACTCCGGCCCGCTCGCCGAGGCGCTGAACCGCCTCTCCCGCGGGGCGGTGCGCCGCGGCCCCGCGGCCGTCGCCTTCGCCGCCGGCGCCCTCGTCGTCCTCGGTGCCGCGCTCGCGCCGTACGGCAGCTGGTGGCCGGTCCTGGGCGCGGTGATCTACGTGCTGCTGTCGCCCGTGGCGCTCGCCCGTCCCCTCAAGGGCGCCCTCGACTGGCTGGTCCCGCCCTTCTACCGTGCCGCCGAATACCTCACCGTTCTGGTACTGGCCGTCAAGGCCGACGTGAACGGAGCACTTCCGGCGGCTTTCGGCCTGGTGGCCGCCGTCGCCTACCATCACTACGACACGGTGTACCGCATTCGCGGAAACGCCGGCGCGCCCCCGCACTGGCTGGTCCGGGCGATCGGCGGGCACGAAGGCAGGACGCTGCTGGTCACCGTACTGGCCGCGCTCCTCGCCGCCACACAGTTCAAGATCGCGCTCACGGCGCTCGCCGTGGCCGTCGCCCTGCTTGTGCTCGTCGAGAGCATCCGCTTCTGGGTGTCCTCCGGGGCCCCCGCCGTACACGATGAAGGAGAACCCGCATGATCGGCCTCGTGCTGGCCGCCGGCGCCGGACGGCGTCTGCGTCCCTACACCGACAGCCTCCCTAAGGCTCTCGTGCCGGTAGGCCCTGCGGGCATGGAGGACAGCATCACCGTCCTCGACCTGACCCTCGGCAACTTCGCCGAGATCGGTCTGACCGAGGTCGGCATCATCGTCGGCTACCGCAAGGAAGCCGTGTACGACCGCAAGGCGGCCCTCGAGGAGAAGTACGGCCTCAAGATCACGCTGATCGACAACGACAAGGCCGAGGAGTGGAACAACGCGTACTCCCTGTGGTGCGGCCGTGACGCCCTCAAGGACGGTGTGATCCTCGCCAACGGCGACACCGTGCACCCGGTCTCGGTCGAGAAGACGCTGCTCGCCGCCCGCGGCGACGGCAAGAAGATCATCCTCGCCCTCGACACGGTGAAGAAGCTCGCCGACGAGGAGATGAAGGTCGTCGTGCACCCCGACAAGGGCGTGCAGAAGATCACCAAGCTCATGGAGCCCTCCGAGGCCACCGGTGAGTACATCGGCGTCACCCTCATCGAGGGCGAGGCCGCCGCCGAGCTGGCCGACGCGCTGAAGACGGTGTGGGAGACCGACCCGCAGCAGTTCTACGAGCACGGCTACCAGGAGCTCGTGAACCGCGGTTTCAAGATCGACGTGGCACCGATCGGTGAGGTCCGGTGGGTCGAGATCGACAACCACGACGACCTCGCCAAGGGGCGTGAGATCGCGTGCCAGTACTGACGAGGCTCATCCCCTCTCCGGTCGTCGTGGACATCCGCCCGGGTGCCCTGGAGGACCTCGCCGGTGTGCTCAGCGACGAGCGCATCTCGCATTCCGGCAAGCTGGCCGTCGCGGTCAGCAACGGCTCCGGGGCGCGCCTGCGCGAGCGGATCGCCCCGGCACTGCCGGGAGCCACCTGGTACGAGGTCGGCGGCGGCACCCTGGACGACGCGGTCCGGCTGGCCGGTGACATGCGGGCCGGGCACTACGACGCGGTCGTGGGCCTGGGCGGCGGCAAGATCATCGACTGTGCCAAGTTCGCCGCGGCGCGGGTCGGCCTGCCGCTGGTGGCGGTGCCGACGAACCTCGCGCACGACGGTCTGTGCTCGCCCGTCGCCACCCTCGACAACGACGCGGGCCGCGGATCGTACGGTGTGCCGAACCCGATCGCCGTCGTCATCGACCTGGACGTGATCCGTGAGGCCCCGGTCCGGTTCGTCCGCGCCGGCATCGGTGACGCCGTCTCCAACATCAACGCGATCGCCGACTGGGAGCTCGCCAACCGGGTCACCGGCGAGAAGATCGACGGTCTGGCCGCGGCCATGGCGCGCCAGGCGGGCGAGGCCGTGCTGCGGCACCCCGGCGGCATCGGGGAGAACGGCTTCCTCCAGGTCCTCTCGGAGGCGCTGGTCCTCACCGGAATCGCGATGTCGATCTCGGGCGACTCCCGGCCCGCCTCGGGTTCCTGCCACGAGATCAACCACGCCTTCGACCTCCTCTTCCCCAAGCGCGCGGCGAGCCACGGCGAGCAGTGCGGGCTGGGTGCGGCCTTCGCGATGCATCTGCGGGGGGCGACCGAGGAAGCCGCGTACATGGCCGAGGTGCTGCGCCGCCACGGGCTGCCGGTGCTGCCCGAGGAGATCGGCTTCACCGTGGACGAGTTCGTCCAGGTCGTGGAGTTCGCTCCCAGGACCAGGCCCGGCCGCTACACGATCCTCGAACACCTCGACCTGAAGACCGACCAGATCAAGGACATCTACTCCGACTATGCCAAGGCCATCGGTAGCTGAACTCCGCCCCGTCGTCCACCCCCCAGGGGTGAAGGACCGGCGCAGCGGTGAGCACTGGATGGGACGCCTCTACATGCGTGAGGTGTCCCTGCGGGTCGACCGCTACCTGGTGAACACCAGGATCACGCCCAACCAGCTCACCTACCTGATGACCGTATGCGGCGTGCTCGCGGCCCCGGCCCTGCTGGTGCCGGGGATCGTCGGCGCGGTGCTCGGCGTGGTGATGGTCCAGCTGTACCTGCTGCTGGACTGCGTCGACGGCGAGATCGCCCGCTGGAAGAAGCAGTACTCGCTCGGCGGGGTCTATCTGGACCGGGTGGGCGCCTATCTGACGGACGCGGCGGTCCTGGTCGGCCTCGGCCTGCGCGCCGCGGACCTGTGGGGCGACGGGCGGATCGACTGGCTGTGGGCCTTCCTCGGCACCCTGGCCGCCCTGGGCGCGATCCTGGTCAAGGCGGAGACCGACCTCGTCGGCGTCGCCCGTCACCAGGGCGGGCTGCCGCCGGTCAAGGAGGCCGCGTCCGAGCCCCGCTCCTCCGGCATGGCGCTGGCCCGCAGGGCCGCCGGCGCGCTCAAGTTCCACCGGCTGATCCTCGGCATCGAGGCGTCTTTGCTGATCCTGGTCCTCGCGATCGCGGACCAGGCCAGGGGCGACCTCTTCTTCACCCGCCTCGGCACCGCCGTGCTCGCCGGGATCGCGCTCCTGCAGACCGTGCTGCACCTCGTGTCCATCCTCGCCTCCAGCAGGCTGAAGTGAGTACGGCGATGAAGGTCGGCGCGGTCATCATCACCATGGGCAACCGCCCCGACGAGCTCCGGGCCCTGCTGGACTCCGTCGCCAAGCAGGACGGCGACCGGGTCGAGGTCGTCGTCGTCGGCAACGGCTCGCCCGTCCCCGACGTCCCCGCGGGCGTACGGACGGTCGAGCTGCCCGAGAACCTCGGCATACCCGGCGGCCGCAACGTCGGCATCGAGGCCTTCGGCCCCGGCGGCACCGACGTGGACGTCATCCTCTTCCTCGACGACGACGGCCTGCTGGCGCAGCACGACACCGCCGAGCTGTGCCGGCAGGCCTTCGCGGACGACCCCGAGCTCGGCATCATCAGCTTCCGCATCGCCGACCCGGCCACCGGCCGGACGCAGCGCCGCCACGTGCCGCGGCTGCGCGCCTCCGACCCGATGCGCTCCTCGCGCGTCACCACCTTCCTGGGCGGCGCCAACGCGGTGCGCACGAAGGTCTTCGCCGAGGTCGGCGGACTGCCGGACGAGTTCTTCTACGCCCACGAGGAGACCGACCTGGCCTGGCGGGCGCTCGACGCGGGCTGGATGATCGACTACCGGTCGGACATGGTGCTGTACCACCCGACGACCGCCCCCTCGCGGCACGCGGTCTACCACCGCATGGTGGCCCGCAACCGTGTCTGGCTCGCACGCCGAAACCTTCCCGCGCCCCTGGTCCCGGTCTATCTCGGCGTCTGGATGCTGCTGACGCTGGCCCGCCGCCCCTCGGGGCCGGCGCTCAAGGCCTGGTTCGGCGGATTCAGGGAAGGCTGGACCAGTCCGTGCGGGTCCCGGCGGCCCATGAAGTGGCGTACGGTGTGGCGGCTGACTCGACTGGGCCGACCTCCTGTCATCTGACAAGCTCGTTCCTGAGAGCATTCGGGCCGTACCCCGGTCCCTGGCTCATGCCTACGCCCGACCAGCGTGCGCATCTTGAAGACGAAAGTTTCCACTTGTGAGTGAGACAACGCATGACGGCGGAGTCGCGGTGAGCGACCGACCGTCGCCCGATGACGGGCTCTCCGCGGCCGAGCTGGCCGCCCGGTACGGCCTCGCGGTCAGCGGTGCCCGGCCCGGGCTCGTCGAGTACGTCCGCCAGCTCTGGGGACGGCGTCACTTCATCCTCGCCTTCTCGCAGGCGAAGCTCACCGCGCAGTACAGCCAGGCCAAGCTCGGCCAGCTGTGGCAGGTGGCGACCCCGCTGCTCAACGCGGCCGTGTACTACCTGATCTTCGGTCTGATCCTGAAGGCCAACCGCGGACTGTCGCACGACGTGTACATCCCGTTCCTGGTGACCGGTGTGTTCGTCTTCACCTTCACGCAGAGCTCGATCATGGCCGGCGTCCGCGCGATCTCCGGCAATCTCGGGCTGGTGCGCGCGCTGCACTTCCCGCGGGCCTCGCTGCCGATCTCGTTCGCGCTCCAGCAGCTCCAGCAGCTGCTCTTCTCGATGATCGTGCTGTTCGTCGTGGCGATCGGTTTCGGCAGCTACCCCGGTCTGTCCTGGCTGCTGATCCTCCCGGTGCTGTTCCTCCAGTTCCTCTTCAACACCGGGCTCGCCCTGATCGTCGCGCGGATGGGCGCGAAGACTCCGGACCTCGCCCAGCTGATGCCGTTCATCCTGCGCACGTGGATGTACGCGTCCGGTGTCATGTTCTCGATCAGCACGATGCTGGAGGGGCGTCCGGAGTGGATCGCCCGGGCCCTGCAGGCCAACCCGGCCGCGGTCTACATGGACCTGATGCGCTTCGCGCTGATCGACGGGTACGGCTCCTCGAACCTGCCCCCGCACGTGTGGGCCATCGCCGTCTTCTGGGCCGTGGTCGTCGCCGTCGGCGGATTCGTGTACTTCTGGAAGGCTGAAGAGAGGTACGGCCGTGGCTGAGCAGACCTCCCACATCCCGACCGTCATCGCGGACGAGCTGCACATCGTCTACCGGGTCAACGGCGCCAAGACCGGCAAGGGCAGCGCCACCGCCGCCCTCAGCCGCATCCTCAAGCGGGGCGAGGAGCGCGGCGTCCGCAAGGTGCACGCCGTCCGCGGCGTCTCCTTCGTCGCCTACCGCGGCGAGGCCATCGGCCTGATCGGTTCGAACGGCTCCGGCAAGTCCACCCTGCTGCGTGCCATCGCCGGCCTGCTGCCCGCCGAGAAGGGCAAGGTCTACACCGACGGCCAGCCCTCGCTGCTCGGTGTGAACGCGGCCCTGATGAACGACCTCACGGGCGAGCGCAACGTCATATTGGGCGGGCTCGCGATGGGCATGTCGCGCGAGCAGATCAGGTCGCGCTACGAGGACATCGTCGACTTCTCGGGCATCAACGAGAAGGGCGACTTCATCACCCTGCCGATGCGCACCTACTCGTCCGGCATGGCGGCCCGGCTGCGCTTCTCCATCGCGGCGGCCAAGGACCACGACGTCCTCATGATCGACGAGGCCCTCGCCACCGGCGACCGCAAGTTCCAGAAGCGCTCCGAGGCCCGCATCCGCGAGCTGCGCAAGGAGGCCGGCACGGTCTTCCTCGTCAGTCACAACAACAAGTCGATCCGTGACACGTGCGACCGTGTGCTGTGGCTGGAGCGCGGTGAGCTGCGCATGGACGGCCCGACCGAAGAGGTCCTCAAGGAGTACGAGAAGTTCACGGGCAAGTAGCCCATTTTGCCCAGGGCCCCGCCGGAACTCTTCGGCGGGGCCCTGCGTCTGCAAAGGAAACGTCAACTCCGCCTGGGCTTAGGAATCTTGACGCCAATCGGTGTGTTGTTGTGATGTGCAGGACACCCCGACGGACCATGCAGCGTTGTACAACGTAAGCTGTACGGGTGCTGATTCGCGGCAAGTGGGGCGATAATGCGCGACACCCGGCACCGGCGCGCCGTGCGGCCCCCCGGGCGGCGTGTCCGAAATGGGCAGTGTTGGGTCGGCAGTGTAGAACGGGAGATGTGACGGCAATGGCTACGGGAACTCTCCAGCTCCGTGACGCGTGTGCCGTCTCCGCGCCGGGTGGCGAGCGGTGACCGAAGCCGGGACGGCGCGTACCGGAGACCCGGAGCGCGGCACCCTCGACAAAGCCGCGGACGAGAACTTCCCCGTGGCGCCCTTCTTCCTGCCCAAGGCCTGGCGTGTCGACCTGATGGCCGTGTACGGCTTCGCCCGGCTCGTCGACGACATCGGTGACGGCGACCTCGCCCCGGGCGGCGCGGACGCCCGTCTGCTCGGCATGTCGCCCGAGGACGCCGGGGACCGGCTCCGCATGCTGGACGCCTTCGAGGCCGATCTTCACCGTGTGTTCGACTCGACCCCGCGTCATCCCCTGCTGCGCCGGCTCCAGCCGACCGTGCGCCGCGCGGCCCTCACTCCCGAGCCCTTCCTCGGTCTGATCGCGGCCAACCGCCAGGACCAGCTCGTCGCGCGGTACGAGACCTACGACGACCTCGTCGCCTACTGCGAACTGTCCGCCAACCCCGTCGGCCGCCTGGTCCTCTCCGTCACCGGCACATCGACGCCGGAGCGGGTGCGCCGCTCCGACGCGGTGTGCACCGCGCTGCAGATCGTCGAGCACCTCCAGGACGTCGCCGAGGACCTCGGCCGCGACCGTGTCTACCTGCCCGCCGAGGACATGAAGCGGTTCCACGTGAGCGAGGCGGACCTCGCCGCACCCACAGCAGGCGCATCGGTGCGCGCACTGGTTGCATACGAAGCAGAACGCGCCATGAACCTCCTGAATGAAGGCACCCCCCTCGTGGGTAGCGTCCACGGCAGGCTGAAGCTGCTGCTCGCGGGGTTCGTTGCGGGGGGAAGGGCGGCGATCCGTGCGATCGCCGCCGCCGAATACGACGTACTTCCCGGCCCGCCCAAGCCCGGCAAGCTCCAGCTGCTGCGCGAGGTGGGAGTGACTCTGCGAGGAGAGGGGTGATCCGGACCGTGGAGTCGGAACAACACGTGTCCGCACCGGTACTCGCCGCGTACAGCTACTGCGAGGCAGTGACCGGTCAGCAGGCCCGTAATTTCGCGTACGGCATCAGGCTTCTGCCGACGCCCAAGCGCCGTGCGATGTCGGCGCTCTACGCGTTCTCGCGACGCGTCGACGACATCGGCGACGGCGCGCTCGCGCCCGACGTGAAGAGCGTGCGCCTGGAGGAGACCCGGGCGCTGCTCGCGCGGGTCCGCGCGGGGTCCGTGGACGAGGACGACACCGATCCGGTCGCGGTGGCGCTCGCCCACACCGCCGAGGCCTTCCCGGTGCCGCTCGGCGGCCTCGACGAGCTCATCGACGGCGTGCTGATGGACGTGCGCGGCGCGACGTACGAGACCTGGGACGACCTCAAGGTCTACTGCCGGTGCGTGGCCGGGGCGATCGGCCGGCTCTCGCTCGGCGTGTTCGGTACCGAACCGGGGGCGCGCGGAGCGGAGCGTGCGCCGGAGTATGCCGACACGCTCGGGCTCGCGCTCCAGCTCACCAACATCCTGCGGGACGTCCGGGAGGACGCCGCGGGAGGACGCACCTATCTGCCCGCCGACGACCTCGCCAAGTTCGGCTGCTCGGCCGGGTTCGACGGACCGAACCCACCGGAGGGTTCCGACTTCGCGGGCCTCGTGCACTTCGAAGTGCGTCGGGCCCGCACCCTTTTCGCCGAGGGATACCGGCTGCTGCCCATGCTGGACCGGCGCAGCGGCGCGTGCGTCGCCGCCATGGCCGGCATCTACCGCCGGCTCCTCGACCGGATCGAGCGCGAACCCGAGGCGGTGCTGCGCGGCCGGGTCTCGCTCCCCGGACGCGAGAAGGCGTACGTCGCGGTCCGCGGTCTGTCCGGCCTGGACGCCCGCCATGTGTCCCGGCGCGCTGTCAGGAGGCGTGCCTGATGGACAATCTGGGCCAAGGTGACGCCGGCGGCGAAAAGCGGCGCGCAACCCTCCGGAGCCGGGCGGCGTCCCTGACTGAGACGGCCGACCGTGCACCGCTCAACCATCGCGGCGCGGCCGCAGGGGAGGGGGCACGATGAGCGACGTCACGCAGTCCGCGGACACTCCGGGCCGCCCCGAGGGGGCGGCCGTAGTGGTCGGCGGAGGACTCGCCGGGATCACCGCCGCGCTCGCGCTCGCCGACGCCGGGGTCCGGGTGACCCTGCTCGAAGGGCGTCCGCGCCTCGGCGGGCTCGCCTTCTCCTTCCAGCGCGGCGATCTGACCGTGGACAACGGACAGCATGTGTACCTGCGCTGCTGCACCGCCTACCGCTGGTTCCTCGACCGCGTCGACGCGACCTCGCTCGCACCCCTGCAGGATCGTCTCGACGTGCCCGTTCTCGATGCCGAGGGCAAGCCGGGACGACGGCTCGGCAGACTCGGCCGCACCGCGCTGCCCGTGCCCCTGCATCTCGCGCGCAGCCTCGCGACCTACCCGCATCTGTCGCTCGCCGAGCGCGCCAAGGTCGGGCGTGCCGCGCTGGCGCTGAAGGGCCTGGACCTCGCCGATCCGGCGCTCGACGCGCAGAACTTCGGCAGCTGGCTCGCCGAGCACGGTCAGTCGCGGCGTGCCGTCGAGGCACTGTGGGACCTCGTGGGGGTCGCCACCCTCAACGCGGTGGCCCAGGACGCCTCGCTCGGGCTCGCCGCGATGGTGTTCAAGACGGGTCTGCTGTCCGACCCGGGCGCGGCCGACATCGGCTGGGCACGCGTCCCGCTGGGCGAACTGCACGACACCCTGGCCCGCAAGGCGCTCGACTCCGCGGGCGTCCGTACCGAAGTCCGTACACGCGTCACCTCCATCTCCCTCAACGAAAACGGGCGTTGGGACGTTCAGGTTCCCGGCGAACGCATCGAGGCCGACACGGTCGTCCTCGCCGTGCCGCAGCGCGAGACCCACGATCTGCTGCCCGAGGGAGCGCTCGACGCCCCGGAGCGGCTCCTCGAGATCGGCACCGCCCCGATCCTCAACGTCCATGTCGTCTACGACCGGAAGGTGCTCGACAAGCCCTTCTTCGCCGCTCTCGGTTCCCCGGTGCAGTGGGTCTTCGACCGGACCGAGGCGTCGGGACTGCGCGAGGGCCAGTACGTGGCGCTGTCGCAGTCGGCCGCGCAGGAGGAGATCGACACGCCCGTCGCCGACCTGCGCGAGCGCTACCTCCCGGAGCTGGAGCGGCTGCTGCCCGCCACGCGGGGCGCCGGCGTGAAGGACTTCTTCGTGACCCGGGAGCGGACCGCGACGTTCGCCCCCACCCCGGGAGTCGGCCGCCTGCGGCCCGGCGCCCGCACCAAGGCACCCGGCCTGTACCTGGCCGGAGCGTGGACCGCCACCGGGTGGCCCGCGACCATGGAGGGTGCGGTCCGCAGCGGTGTCAGTGCGGCGGGCGCCGCGCTCGGCGCCCTGGGCCGGCCCCGCGATCACCTCCTCGGAGTCTTCGAGGAGGCGGCATGACGCTCGACCAGAGCACGGCAGGTCCCCGCACCTCCGGTACCGCAACAAGAGGAGAGACTGTGCCCACTGTGCCCCCGGCCGAGACGGCTGCCGACGCGGTGGACGTGACCGCGCTCCTGGAGCGCGGCCGGACCCTGGCCACACCGGTCCTCCGGGCGGCCGTCGACCGCCTGGCGGCGCCCATGGACACCGTCGCCGCCTACCACTTCGGCTGGATCGACGCCGAGGGCAACCCCGCGGACGGCGACGGCGGCAAGGCCGTGCGCCCCGCGCTCGCCGTGCTCTCCGCCCAGGCGGCCGGTGCCGCCCCCGAGGTGGGCGTGCCCGGCGCGGTCGCGGTCGAGCTGGTGCACAACTTCTCGCTGCTGCACGACGACCTGATGGACGGCGACGAGCAGCGCCGCCACCGGGACACCGTCTGGAAGGTGCACGGCCCCGCCCAGGCCATCCTCGTCGGCGACGCGCTGTTCGCCCTGGCCAACGAGATCCTGCTGGAGCTCGGCACCGTCGAGGCGGGCCGCGCCACCCGCCGTCTGACCACCGCGACCCGGGCCCTGATCGACGGTCAGGCCCAGGACATCTCCTACGAGCACCGCGACCGGGTCAGCGTCGAGGAGTGCCTGGAGATGGAGGGCAACAAGACGGGCGCCCTGCTCGCCTGTGCCTGCTCCATCGGCGCGGTCCTCGGTGGCGCCGACGACTTCACGGCCGACACGCTGGAGAAGTACGGCTACCACCTGGGCCTGGCCTTCCAGGCCGTCGACGACCTTCTCGGCATCTGGGGCGACCCGGAGGCCACCGGGAAGCAGACCTGGAGCGACCTGCGCCAGCGGAAGAAGTCCCTGCCGGTGGTGGCCGCGCTCGCCGCGGGCGGGCCCGCCTCCGAGCGGCTCGGCCGGCTCCTCGCCGAGGACGCCAAGGCCAGCGACTTCGAGAACTTCTCCGAGGAGGAGTTCGCCGCGCGCGCGGCGCTCATCGAGGAGGCGGGCGGCCGCGAGTGGACGGCCCAGGAGGCGCGCCGCCAGCACACGATCGCCATCCAGGCGCTGGACGCGGTCCAGATGCCCGACGAGGTCCGGGCCCAGCTCGTGGCGCTCGCCGACTTCGTCGTCGTACGGAAGAGATGATCATTATCGGTCGAATACACCTCGCGTAGTCGCCGGCCGGTGCGACCCCGAGCCCAGTGATCTTCCGGGCAGGGGCATCGCCATGGAGCGACGCACCGGCCGACGGCGGACCCACAGCAGAGACGTACCACTGCACGAAGGGGAAGCCATGACAGCGACGACCGACGGAAGCACCGGGGCCCTGCCGCCCCGCGCTGCCTCGGCCAGCGAAATCCAGCACGAGACGACTCCCGAGGCGGCCGGGACAGTCGAGACCCGAGACGCCGCCACGCGCGCGATGCGGCGCGCCACCGACTTCCTGCTCGCACGCCAGGACGCCGAGGGCTGGTGGAAGGGCGACCTGGAGACGAACGTCACCATGGACGCCGAGGACCTGCTGCTGCGTCAGTTCCTGGGCATCCTCGACAAGCCCACCACCCACGCTGCCGGGCTCTTCATCCGCGGCGAACAGCGCGAGGACGGCACCTGGGCCACCTTCTACGGCGGTCCCGGCGAACTCTCCACCACCATCGAGGCGTACGTCGCCCTGCGGCTGGCCGGCGACGCCCCGGACGCCCCGCACATGGCGAAGGCCTCCGCCTGGATCCGTGAGCGCGGAGGCATCGCCTCGGCCCGCGTCTTCACCCGGATCTGGCTGGCCCTGTTCGGCTGGTGGAAGTGGGAGGACCTGCCGGAACTGCCGCCCGAGCTCATCTACTTCCCGAAGTGGATGCCGCTCAACATCTACGACTTCGGCTGCTGGGCACGGCAGACGATCGTGCCGCTCACCATCGTGTCGGCCAAGCGGCCGGTGCGGCCCGCGCCCTTCGCGCTCGACGAGCTGCACACCGACGCCCGCAACCCCAACCCCGTCAGGCCCCTTGCCCCCGTGGCGAGTTGGGACGGCGCCTTCCAGCGCCTCGACAAGGCCCTGCACCAGTACCGCAAGGTCGCACCGCGCATGCTGCGCCGCGCGGCGATGAACAGCGCCGCGCGCTGGATCATCGAGCGGCAGGAGAACGACGGCTGCTGGGGAGGCATCCAGCCGCCCGCCGTGTACTCGGTCATCGCCCTGCACCTGCTCGGCTACGACCTCGAACACCCGGTGATGCGCGAGGGGCTCGCGTCGCTGGACCGTTTCGCCGTGTGGCGCGACGACGGCGCCAGGATGATCGAGGCCTGTCAGTCGCCCGTGTGGGACACCTGCCTGGCGACCATCGCGCTCGCCGACGCGGGGCTGCCCGCCGATCACCCGCAGCTCGTCAAGGCCGCCGACTGGATGCTCGGCGAGGAGATCGTCCGGCCCGGCGACTGGGCGGTCAAACGTCCCCAACTGCCCCCTGGTGGCTGGGCGTTCGAGTTCCACAACGACAACTACCCCGACATCGACGACACCGCGGAGGTCGTGCTCGCGCTGCGCCGCGTCAGGCACCACGACCCGGAGCGCGTGGAGAAGGCGATCGGACGGGGGGTCCGCTGGAACCTCGGCATGCAGTCGAAGAACGGCGCCTGGGGCGCCTTCGACGTCGACAACACCAGCTCCTTCCCCAATCGGCTGCCCTTCTGCGACTTCGGGGAGGTCATCGACCCGCCGTCCGCGGACGTCACCGCGCACGTCGTGGAGATGCTCGCCGTCGAGGGGCTCGCGCACGATCCGCGCACCCGCCGGGGCATCGAATGGCTGCTCGCGGAACAGGAGGCGGACGGCTCCTGGTTCGGGCGCTGGGGCGTCAACTACGTCTACGGCACGGGGTCGGTGGTCCCGGCGCTGGTGGCGGCGGGGCTGCCCGGGTCCCACCCGGCGATCCGCCGGGCCGTGTCCTGGCTCGAAACCGTCCAGAACGACGACGGCGGCTGGGGCGAGGACCTGCGCTCCTACCATGAGGCCGCCGAGTGGAGCGGTCGCGGCGCGTCCACCGCGTCCCAGACGGGATGGGCCCTGCTCGCCCTGCTGGCCGCGGGGGAGAGCGACTCCAAGGCGGTGGAGCGAGGGGTCGCCTGGCTCGCGGAGACCCAGCTGTCCGACGGTTCCTGGGACGAGCCGTACTTCACCGGCACCGGCTTCCCGTGGGACTTCTCGATCAACTACCACCTCTACCGACAGGTCTTCCCCCTCACCGCGCTCGGCCGCTATGTCCACGGCGAACCGTTCGCCGGGGTCAAGGGGGGTTGATGAGCGCGACGACGTCCGGCCCGGCACCGCTGCTGATCGCCTGCGCGCTCGGCATCGAGCACCTCGCGCTGCGCAGCGGCGACCGGACCGGGGCCGGCGGGCCCGTCACCGTGCTGCGCACGGGCATGGGACCCAAGGCCGCCGAACG
The DNA here is from genome assembly GCF_039543605.1 of Streptomyces siamensis. Classification (NCBI taxonomy): domain Bacteria; kingdom Bacillati; phylum Actinomycetota; class Actinomycetes; order Kitasatosporales; family Streptomycetaceae; genus Streptomyces; species Streptomyces siamensis. The sequence goes on from NZ_BAABKB010000027.1 coordinate 181,058, forward strand.
GTCGGTCACCCGCGTCCTCGCCGACCCGGCGCTGCGCGGGGCCGCCGTCCTGGCCACCGGGTTCTGCGCGGGGCTCGCCCCCGGTATGCACCCCGGTGACCTGGTCGTCGCCGAGGAGACCCGGGACCCGCACGGCACGACCCCGTGCGTGGGCACCGACCTGCTCGTCAGGGAACTCGTGCGCGCCGTGCCGGGGCGCACCGTCCACACGGGGCCGCTCACCGGCTCCGATCACGTCGTCCGTGGTCACGAGCGGTCGGATCTGCTCGCGACCGGCTCCATCGCGGTCGACATGGAGTCTGCGTCGACGCTGCTCAGCGCCGTTCGGGTGGGTGTGCGCCCGGTTGCGGCCGTCCGGGTGGTCGTGGACGCTCCGGAACATGAACTCGTCCGTATCGGCACGGTGCGCGGTGGAATATCAGCTTTCCGTGTTCTTCGTGCCCTTCTTCCCGCTTTTTTTGAATGGCACCGTTCTTTGCTGCTCCCTCGGAGGTGAGCCAGATGGCCATGCCGCTTCGGCAGTCCATGAAGGTCGCTGCGTACTTGTTCGAACAGAAGCTCAGGAAGCGGGACAAGTTCGCCCTGCTCGTCGAGTTGGAACCGCTTTTCGCGTGCAACCTGAAGTGCGAGGGCTGCGGAAAGATCCAGCATCCCGCGGGTGTGCTCAAGCAGCGCATGCCCGTGGCCCAGGCGGTGGGAGCGGTACTGGAGTCCGGCGCGCCGATGGTGTCCATCGCCGGCGGAGAGCCGCTGATGCACCCTCAGATCGACGAGATCGTACGGCAGCTGGTGGCGAAGAAGAAATTCGTCTTCCTCTGCACCAACGCGCTGTTGATGCGCAAGAAGATGGACAAGTTCAAGCCCTCGCCCTATTTCGCCTGGGCCGTGCACATCGACGGGCTGCGGGAGCGGCACGACGAGTCCGTGGCCAAGGAGGGCACCTTCGACGAGGCGGTCGAGGCGATCAAGGAGGCCAAGCGACGCGGCTTCCGGGTCACCACCAACTCGACCTTCTTCAACACGGACACCCCGCAGACCGTCATCGAGGTCCTCAACTTCCTCAACGACGACCTGAAGGTGGACGAGATGATGCTCTCGCCCGCCTACGCCTACGAGAAGGCCCCCGACCAGGAGCACTTCCTCGGCGTCCAGCAGACCCGGGAGCTGTTCAAGAAGGCCTTCGCCGGCGGCAACCGACGCCGCTGGAGGCTCAACCAGAGTCCGCTCTTCCTGGACTTCCTGGAAGGCAAGGTCGATTTCCCCTGCACCGCCTGGGCGATCCCCAGCTACTCGCTCTTCGGCTGGCAGAAGCCCTGCTACCTGATGAGCGACGGGTACGTGCAGACGTACAAGCAGCTCCTGGAGGAGACCGACTGGGACGCCTACGGCCGCGGCAGGGACGAGCGGTGCGCCAACTGCATGGCCCACTGCGGCTACGAGCCGACCGCGGTGCTCGCCACCATGGGCTCCCTCAAGGAGTCGCTGCGTGCCGCCCGTGAGACCTTCACGGAAAGCCGCGGGTGACGACGTGACCGCAGTGTCCCTGGGCCTCCCCGAGGTGCCGGTCCGGGCGATCGCGGAGCGCCGTGTCTCACGGCGCATCCAGGTCGGACCGGTGGCGGTCGGGGGCGGAGCACCCGTCTCGGTGCAGTCGATGACGACGACGCGTACGTCGGACGTCGGCGCCACCTTGCAGCAGATCGCGGAACTCACCGCGTCCGGCTGCCAGATCGTCCGCGTCGCCTGTCCCACGCAGGACGACGCGGACGCCCTCGCGACCATCGCCCGCAAGTCGCAGATCCCGGTGATCGCGGACATCCACTTCCAGCCCAAGTACGTGTTCGCCGCGATCGACGCCGGGTGTGCGGCGGTGCGGGTGAACCCCGGCAACATCAAGCAGTTCGACGACAAGGTGAAGGAGATCGCGCGGGCCGCGAAGGACGCGGGGACCCCGATCCGCATCGGTGTCAACGCAGGCTCGCTCGACAGGCGATTGCTCCAGAAGTACGGCAAGGCGACCCCCGAGGCGCTGGTCGAGTCGGCGCTGTGGGAGGCGTCGCTCTTCGAGGAGCACGGGTTCCGCGACATCAAGATCTCGGTGAAGCACAACGACCCCGTGGTGATGGTCAACGCCTACCGGCAGCTGGCGGCGCAGTGCGACTACCCGCTGCACCTCGGCGTGACCGAGGCCGGGCCCGCCTTCCAGGGCACCATCAAGTCGGCCGTCGCCTTCGGGGCGTTGCTGAGCGAGGGCATCGGGGACACCATCCGGGTGTCGCTGAGCGCACCGCCGGCCGAGGAGGTCAAGGTCGGCATCCAGATCCTGGAGTCGCTCGGGCTGCGGCAGCGCCGCCTGGAGATCGTCTCGTGCCCGTCCTGCGGCAGGGCCCAGGTAGACGTGTACAAGCTGGCCGACGAGGTCACGGCCGGTCTGGAGGGGATGGAGGTCCCGTTGCGCGTCGCGGTCATGGGCTGCGTCGTCAACGGCCCCGGCGAGGCGCGGGAGGCGGACCTGGGGGTCGCCTCCGGCAACGGCAAGGGGCAGATCTTCGTCAAGGGCGAGGTCATCAAGACCGTGCCCGAGTCGAAGATCGTGGAGACCCTCATCGAGGAGGCGATGAAGATCGCCGAACAGATGGAGAACGACGGCGTCGGGTCCGGAGAACCCGCCGTCACCGTGAGTTGATCAGCACGGACCGAGAGGGGGCCCGAGCGTGACGATTCTGGAGAACATCCGGGGACCACGCGACCTGAAGGCGCTGTCCGAGGCGGAACTCGGTGAACTGGCCGAAGAGATACGGGAGTTCCTGGTGCACGCGGTCGCCAGGACCGGCGGTCACCTGGGGCCCAATCTGGGGGTGGTGGAGCTCTCCATCGCGCTGCACCGGACCTTCGAGTCACCCGGTGACCGCATCCTGTGGGACACCGGCCACCAGAGCTATGTGCACAAGCTGCTGACCGGACGTCAGGACTTCTCCAAGCTGCGCGGCAAGGGCGGCCTGTCCGGCTACCCGTCGCGCGAGGAGTCCGAGCACGACGTCATAGAGAACAGCCACGCCTCCACGGCGCTCGGCTGGGCGGACGGGCTCGCCAAGGCCCGTCAGGTACAGGGGGAGAAGGGCCATGTCGTCGCCGTCATCGGAGACGGCGCGCTCACCGGCGGTATGGCGTGGGAGGCCCTCAACAACATCGCCGCCGCCAAGGACCGCCCGCTGATCATCGTCGTCAACGACAACGAGCGCTCCTACTCGCCGACCATCGGCGGACTCGCGAACCACCTCGCGACACTGCGTACGACGGACGGCTACGAGAAGGTGCTCGCCTGGGGCAAGGACGTGCTGCAGCGCACGCCCGTCGTCGGCAACACCCTCTACGAGTCGCTGCACGGCGCGAAGAAGGGGTTCAAGGACGCGTTCGCGCCGCAGGGCATGTTCGAGGACCTCGGCCTGAAGTACGTCGGGCCGATCGACGGGCACGACGTGGGCGCCGTGGAGTCCGCGCTGCGCCGCGCGAAACGTTTCCACGGACCCGTGCTCATCCACTGCCTCACCGAGAAGGGCCGCGGCTACGAGCCGGCGCTCGCACACGAGGAGGACCACTTCCACACGGTCGGCGTGATGGACCCGCTCACCTGCGAGCCGCTCGCCCCCTCCAACGGGCCGTCCTGGACCTCCGTGTTCGGCGACGAGATCGCGCGGATCGGGGAGGAACGCGCCGACGTCGTGGCGATCACGGCGGCCATGCTGCACCCCGTCGGACTCGGCAAGTTCGCCGAGCGCTTCCCCGACCGGGTGTGGGACGTCGGGATCGCCGAGCAGCACGCCGCGGTGTCCGCGGCCGGACTCGCCACCGGCGGTCTCCATCCCGTCGTCGCCGTCTACGCCACCTTCCTCAACCGGGCCTTCGACCAGCTCCTCATGGACGTCGCGCTGCATCGCTGCGGTGTCACCTTCGTCCTCGACCGGGCGGGTGTCACCGGGGTCGACGGCGCCTCGCACAACGGCATGTGGGACATGTCGATCCTCCAGGTCGTGCCGGGCCTCAGGATCGCCGCGCCGCGCGACGCCGACCAATTGCGGGCCCAGCTGCGCGAGGCGGTCGCCGTCGACGACGCGCCGACGCTCGTCCGCTTCCCCAAGGAATCGGTCGGTCCCGCGATTCCCGCGGTCGGCCACGTCGGCGGGCTGGACGTCCTGCACCGCGCCGAGGGGACACCGCAGGTCCTCCTCGTCGCCGTCGGGGTGATGGCGCCGGTCTGCCTCCAGGCCGCCGAACTCCTGGAGGCCCGTGGTATCGGCTGCACGGTCGTCGACCCGCGCTGGGTGAAGCCCGTCGACCCGTCGCTGCCCGGGCTGGCCGCCGAGCACCGGCTCGTCGCCGTCGTGGAGGACAACAGCCGGGCATCCGGGGTCGGGGCGGCGGTCGCGCTGGCGCTCGGGGACGCGGAGGTCGACGTCCCGGTGCGGCGGTTCGGCATCCCGGAGCAGTTCCTCGCGCACGCCAAGCGCGGTGAGGTGCTGGCCGACATAGGTCTGACGCCCGTCGAGATCGCCGGGCGGATCAGTGCCGGCCTGGCCGTCAAGAAAGAGCTCTCCAAGGAGAAACAGGAATGACCGAACCAGCGGCGAAGGGGGAGTTCGACCTCGGCGCGCTCCTCGCCGAGCGTGGCGCCGAGCGCTACGAGCTGCACGGCAAGTACCTGAACCACCAGCTTCCCCGGATGCTGCACACCATCGGCTTCGACAAGGTCTACGAGCGCGCCGAGGGGGCGCACTTCTGGGACGCGGACGGCAACGACTACCTGGACATGCTCGCCGGGTTCGGGGTGATGGGCCTGGGCCGCCATCACCCCGTGGTCCGCAAGGCGCTGCACGACGTCCTGGACGCCTCGCTCGCCGACCTGACCCGCTTCGACTGCCAGCCGCTGCCGGGCCTGCTCGCGGAGCGGCTGCTCGTCCACAGCCCGCACCTGGACCGGGTGTTCTTCGGCAACAGCGGTACGGAGGCGGTCGAGACCGCGCTGAAGTTCGCCCGCTACGCCACCGGGAAGCCGCGGGTCCTCTACTGCTCGCACGCCTTCCACGGGCTGACCACCGGCTCGCTGTCGGTGAACGGCGAGGACGGCTTCCGTGACGGCTTCGCACCGCTGCTGCCCGACACGGCCGTCCCGCTCGGCGACCTCGACGCGCTGGCCCGGGAGCTGAAGAAGGGCGACGTCGCCGCGCTGATCGTCGAGCCCATCCAGGGCAAGGGCGTCCACGAGGCACCGCCCGGCTACCTGCGCGCCGCCCAGGAACTGCTGCACAAGCACAAGGCGCTGCTCATCGCCGACGAGGTGCAGACCGGGCTCGGGCGGACCGGGGACTTCTACGCGTACCAGCACGAGGAGGGGGTCGAGCCCGACCTGGTGTGCGTGGCCAAGGCCCTGTCCGGCGGATACGTGCCGGTGGGCGCCACCCTCGGCAAGGACTGGATCTTCAAGAAGGTCTACTCGTCCATGGACCGGGTCCTCGTCCACTCGGCGAGCTTCGGGGCGAACGCGCAGGCCATGGCGGCGGGGCTGGCGGTCCTGTCCGTCATGGAGAACGAGCAGATCGTGGCGAACGCACGCGCCACGGGCGAGCGGCTGAAGTCCCGGCTCGGCGCGCTCGTCGACCGGTACGAACTGCTCGGTGACGTACGCGGCCGGGGCCTGATGATCGGCATCGAATTCGGCCGCCCCAGGTCGCTGAAACTGCGCAGCCGCTGGACCATGCTGCAGGCCGCCCGCAAGGGGCTGTTCGCCCAGATGGTGGTCGTGCCGCTGCTGCAACGGCACCGCATCCTCACCCAGGTCTCGGGCGATCATCTGGAGGTGATCAAACTGATCCCGCCGCTGATCATCGACGAGCGGGACGTGGACCGCTTCGTGGAGGCCTTCACCGCGGTGATGGACGACGCGCACAGCGGCGGCGGCCTGATGTGGGACTTCGGCAAGACGCTGGTGAAGCAGGCCGTGGCGAACCGCTAGGGGTGTCGTCGCCGTGCCCCGCCGGGCGCCCCCTACCGGGGCGGGCTTCCTCGACGAGCCCGCCGCCGGTGCGCGGGCCAGGTCGAAGGGGGTTTGCCTCAGAGGCAAGAAATTTGCCCCAGAGGTAACAGTGCGGCTCAATGGAGGACATGAACCCTGTCGAGGGTAGCGACCCCTCCGCTCCGCAAGCGGCCGGGGGGCCTGCCGCCGAGCTCCCCGCCGTCGCGCCCCAGCTGCGCGAACTGCGCCGCCGTGCCGCCCTGACGCTGGAGACCGCGTCCCGCGCGGCCGGGCTCTCACCCGCCCATCTCTCCCGTCTGGAGACCGGGCAGCGCCAGCCCTCGCTCCCGATGCTGCTCGCGCTCGCCCGTGTCTACGGTACGACGGTTTCCGAGCTCCTCGGCGAGACGGTCGCCGAGCGGCACGCGATCGTGCGCGCCGCCGACATGGAGCCGACACCGGCCGGCGGCTGGACGTACTGGCAGGCCGGAGCCCCGGGCCGCGGCATGCAGGCCCTGCGGGTGCACGTCCCGCACGGCTCGCAGGGCGACATCGTGCGCGTCCACCCCGGCGAGGAGTGGCTGTACGTCCTCACCGGGCGACTGAGACTGCGCCTCGGGGACACCGCGCACATCCTCGCGCCGGGGGACAGCGCGCACTTCGACTCGCTCACCCCGCACCGCATCGCCGCCGCCGACCCCGGCGGGGCCGAGCTCCTCTTCGTACACACCCTGCTGCAGAGTCCGACCGCCGCGCTGTGCCTCGGCCCGGCGGCGGGACACCTCACCCCGGGAGAGCCGTCATGACCGAACCCACTCCGACCGGTCCCCGCAAGTCCATGGAGGAGAAGTTCCCCCGTGCGCTGTGGGTGCGGCTGATCATCTACGTCGCCGTCGGCCACCTCTTCGCGGCCTTCATCTACCTGCTCTTCACGCTGGGCGCGCAGGGCCAGTAGACGTGCCGGGCCGGCGGGCGTCCGGAGGGCCGGCCCAGGGCCGCGTCAGTCCAGCAGGCGCTCGCGCAGGCGGTCCCGCACCTCCGGGGTGACCCGCAGCGCCTGCTCCAGGTAGGTGTCGACGCCGCCCCAGGTCTCCTCGATCGTCTCGAAGGCCGCCGTGAGGTACTCGGCGCGCGCGTCGAACAGGGGGCTGAGCAGCTCCATGACCTCCGGGGAGTACGCGGAGGGGGAGGAACTGCTGCGGTGCACCTTGTAGCGGCGATGCTTGGCGTTCGACTCGAGGTAGTCGGCGACGATCGCGTCGCGCTCGACACCGACGGCGAGCAGCGTCACGGCTATGGACAGGCCCGCGCGGTCCTTGCCCGCCGCGCAGTGCATCAGCGCGGGCACGCTGTCCTCGGCCAGCGCGTGCAGCACCTGGGAGTGCTCCGTCGTGCGCTCCTTGATGATCGTGCGGTAGGAGACGACCATCCGGTTCGCGGCCTTGCCGTCCGAGAGGATCGCGCGCAGCTGGTCGAGGTCGCCGTCACGGACCATCTTCCAGAACTCGGCGCCGTCGGCCGGGTCGGTGAGCGGAAGGTTCACGTTCCGCACGCCCGGGAGGTCGACGTCGGGGCCCTCCAGCTTCTGGTCCGAGGCGTTGCGGAAGTCGAAGATCGTGTGCAGGCCCAGTGAGGAGAGGAACGTCGCGTCCTTCTCGGTCGCGTGCGCGAGGTGGCCGCTGCGGAACAGCCGACCCTGCTTCACCCGCCGGCCGTCCACGGTGGGCAGGCCGCCCACGTCCCGGAAGTTGCGCACTCCGGCCAGCTCGGGCTCGGTCGACGGGACCTGCTGCGTCACCTGGACTCCTCACATTCGGCCGCCGGCGCCGCCCAGGTCCTGCCCGGTGGCGTGTGTCGACGGGTTGCGCTCTCGACCATACGACATGGGTTCCTGAGGCAATGAGTTGTCCACAGGCGTTGCCCGCGGGGCACGGCCGCCAGGAACATGTCGGTGTCTGATCGGAGCCGTTCGGATCTGTGGGGGACTGATGATCGAGACCGGCGCGGACGGTCGCACCTGGCTGCTCTCGGGGCCGACGAGCAGCTACGCGGTGCGGCTCACCGACCTCGACGAGCTGCTCCACCTGCACTGGGGCCCGCGGATCTCGCTCGCCGACGCCGAGTCGCTGGCCGCGCTGCCCGCGCCGCCGTACCGGCCCTTCGAGTCGCTGCTCGACGGCCGCGAGGAGTACCCGGTCGAGGGCGGGCCCCGCTTCGTGCGCCCCGCCCTCTCCGTGCGGACCGAGGAACGCCGGGGCACCGAGTGGCGGTTCGAGGGGTCCGGTGAGGCCGGCCACGGGCACGGAGGCGACGAGCTGGCGCTGCGCTTCGCGGACTCCGGGCTCCGCATCACGCTGCACTACCGCATGCGCGGCGACGTCGTCGAGCGCTGGGCCGCCCTGGACAACGACGGGCCCGCCGTGGAGCTGCTGCGCGCCGACTCGGCGACCTGGACGCTGCCTGAGCGCGACGGCTGGCGGCTGTCCCAGCTGCACGGCCGGTGGGCGGCCGAGTCCCGGCTGGTGCGCTCCCCCCTCACCTACGGGGAGAAGATCATCGGCAGCCGGCGCGGCCACACCGGGCACCAGCACCTGCCCTGGGTCGCGCTGGACAGCGAGGCCACCGAGGAGAGCGGCGAGGTGTACGGGTGCGCCCTCGGCTGGTCGGGGTCCTGGCGGATCGCCGTGGCCCAGCTGCCCGACGCCCGGGTGCAGATCACCGGGGGCGCGGGGTACGACGACTCCGGGCTGCTGCGCCTGGAGGCGGGGGAGTCGTTCACCACCCCGGTCTTCGCCGGGCTCTGGAGCGCCGGCGGCTTCGGCGGGGCGAGCCGGACCTGGCACGCCTACCAGCGGGAGCACGTCGTCCCGGACGCCGGCCGGGACCGCCCGGTGCTCTTCAATTCCTGGGAGGCCACCACCTTCGACATCGCCGAGGACCAGCAGATGGCGCTGGCGCGGCGGGCCGCGGAGATCGGTGTCGAGCTGTTCGTGGTCGACGACGGCTGGTTCGGCGCGCGCACCGGCGACCGGGCCGGGCTCGGCGACTGGACGCCCAACCCGGACCGTTTCCCCGCGGGGCTCAAGCCGCTCGCCGACCATGTCCACGCGCTCGGCATGGGGTTCGGGATCTGGGTCGAACCGGAGATGGTCAATCCGGACAGCGAGCTGTACCGCGCGCACCCGGACTGGGTCCAGTTCCAATCGGGGCGGACCAGGACGGAGTACCGCAATCAACTCGTTCTCAACCTGGCCCGCCAGGACGTCCAGGAGTACCTGTGGGAGCAGCTCGACCGGCTGCTCTCCGGTGCGCCGGTCGACTATGTGAAGTGGGACTTCAACCGCTGCTTCACGGACGCGGGTTGGCCCGGAGAGTCCTATCCGCAGAAGCTGTGGGTCGAGCACGTGCGGGCCCTGTACGCCCTCCTCGACCGGCTGCGGGCCGCGCACCCCGGTGTCGCCTTCGAGTCCTGCTCCGGCGGTGGCGGCAGGATCGACCTCGGCATCATGGCCCGTACGGACCAGGTGTGGACCTCGGACAACACCGACCCGCTCGACCGGCTCGCCATCCAGTACGGCCTCAGCCAGATCCACCCCGCGCGGGTCATGTCCGCCTGGGTCACCGACAGCCCGAACACCCAGCTCAACGGCCGGGTCAGCGCCCTGCGTCCACGGTTCGTGAGCGCCATGGCCGGGGTGCTCGGCATCGGTGGGGACCTGTCCGCGTGGAGCGAGGAGGAGCTCGCCGAGGCGCGGGAATGGGTCCGCCTCTACAAGGAGATCCGCCCCGTCGTGCAGCGCGGGGACCTCTACCGTCTGCGCCCTCCTGAGGGCGGCCTGAGCGCCGTGCAGTACGTCCACGGCGACGAGACGGTGGTGCTCGCCTGGCTCCAGGCCCAGCGGTACGGCGAGCCGGCCGCCCCGCTCCGGCTGCGCGGACTCGATCCAGCGCAGGCGTACGAATGCCGTGATACGGGCGAAATCCATCGAGGTGCGGTGTTGCTGCACCACGGGCTGCGGACGAGCCTGCGAGGGGACCTCGATGCCGCAGTCATCCGGCTACGTCGCATATGACTGTTCTGCCGGAATCGGGACCTTCGTTCCAACTGGCCCTGGATTGGGGCGCCGTGCGATGGGCCGCGTGAGCAGCGTCATATTCGTGACGATGCGTCGCGGCCCGCTTTTCGCAACGCGCCCGTATCCGCGGGCTGGTTGAGTCGGCAAAAAGATCATCTCTTCACGGAGAGTGACCGGCATTTCCGACATGGATCAAGAAAGGCGGGAGCGCGGAAAAATCACCTGCTTGTGGCTGCGCTCTCGTCTCGCTTACGTTCGCCCTCACTCCGGACGGACGCCCAATCCTGCCGCCGGCCGGAATCCGCACACAGACCCGCACACGGCAGGAGCGGGGGACCCAAGGTTCCATGCCTGTTCCGGTCTCCGGAACGGCTCGGGGTACAGCCGCGCCCACGCGTGGCCGGGCATCTCCAGCCCGCACCCGACAGCTCACCTCGCAGGCGCCGGAGAGGAACTCGTCATGCCCGCGAAGGGTAAGCACCGCCGTCCCAAGTCCCCCCGCTTCGCCCGCTCGATCGCCGTCGCCGGAACCGGTGGCGCCGCACTCGCGCTGCCCCTGCTGGGCGCCACCGGCGCCCATGCCGCCACCCCCGCCGCAACCGTCGCGCAGAAGGCGGGCAAGGCCGTGACCGCCGCTCCCGTCGCGGCGAAGAAGGTGGCCGGGACCAAGACCTACCGCGTCAAGACCGGCGACTATCTCTCGAAGATCGCCGACCAGCAGAGCGTCCGCGGTGGCTGGAAGAAGCTGTACTCCGACAACCGCTCGGCCATCGGCGGCGACCCGGCGCTGATCCATCCGGGTCTGAAGCTGACGATCGGCGCGAAGGCCGGGTCCGCCGGGACCACCCGGTCGTCCGCTCCGGCCGCGAAGACCGAGAGCGCCCCCGCGCCCCAGGCCGCCGCGAAGAGCTCCTCCGGCTACACGCTGCCGGTCGCGGGCGGCAGCATCGGCACCTCCTACAAGGTGGCGGGCAGCATGTGGTCCAGCGGGTACCACACCGGCGTGGACTTCGTGGTCCCGACCGGCACCACCATCAAGTCCATCGCCGCCGGAACCGTCGTCTCCGCCGGCTGGGGCGGCGCCTACGGCAACCAGGTCGTCATCCAGCACGCCGACGGCAAGTACTCCCAGTACGCCCACATGTCGGCCCTGTCCGTCTCGGCGGGCCAGACCGTGACCCCCGGCCAGCAGATCGGCCTCTCCGGCGCGACGGGCAACGTCACCGGACCGCACCTGCACTTCGAGATCCGCACCACGCCGAACTACGGCTCGGACGTGGACCCGGTCGCCTACCTGCGCTCGCACGGTGTCGCCGTCGGCTGACGCCTTCCGCAGTCCCCTGCGCCCGCCACCTCCTGCCGCGGACGCCGGGTCCCGCTCCTGACGGCGGGACCCGACGTCCACGAGGCAGGACCACCTCCGAAGGCCGGACCCCCGATCCCCGGGGTCCGGCCTTCGGTGCGTCGACACGTCAATTCGGCGCCACCGGTGCCGGATTGCGGCCCTCCGCGTGCGGACACGGTCAACGCTCCTGATCAGGGCCCTATTCCGGATTGACCAATACTTGACGAGTGGCTTATCTCACCATCCGTCAACCCTTCCTTACGGTCGCGTAGCTCACATCGAAAGGTGAATCATGGTCCGACGTGGCAGACGATTCGAAGAGTGACAACAGATCAGTGATCGGGTCGTACGTGGCGGTGGGGGACAGCTTCACCGAGGGCGTCGGCGACCCCGGTCCGGACGGGGCCTTCGTGGGCTGGGCCGACCGCTTCGCGGTGCTCCTCGCGGACCGGCGCGCCGAGGGCGACTTCAACTACACCAATCTCGCCGTGCGCGGGAAACTGCTCGACCAGATCGTCGCGGACCAGCTCGGGCGCGCCAAGGAACTCGCCCCGGACCTGGTCTCCTTCTGCGCGGGCGGCAACGACATCATCCGGCCCGGCACCGACCCCGACGAGGTCGCGGAGCGCTTCGAGCAGGCGATCGCCGACCTCACCTCCGCCGTCGGCACCGTCATGGTGACCACCGGCTTCGACACCCGTGGCGTGCCCGTGCTCAAGCACCTGCGCGGCAAGATCGCCACGTACAACGGACATGTGCGTGCCATCGCGGACCGCTACGGCTGCCCCGTGCTCGACCTCTGGTCCCTCAAGACGGTTCAGGACCGCCGTGCCTGGGACGGCGACCGGCTGCACCTCTCGCCCGAGGGGCACACCCGGGTGGCGCTCCGCGCCGGTCAGGTACTCGGTCTCGACGTGCCGGCCGACCCGGACCAGCCCTGGCCGCCGCTGCCGCCCCGCGGCACGCTCGAAGTGCGGCGCGACGACATCCACTGGGCGCGTGAGTACCTGGTCCCGTGGATCGGGCGCCGGCTGCGCGGCGAGTCGTCGGGAGACCATGTGGCCGCCAAGGGTGCCCTCTCCCCGGACGACATCAAGATGCGCATAGAGGCGGTCGCCTGAGCCGCGCCGACGCCGCCGGAGTCCGCCGACGGCGGCTCGACCAGTGAGGTGACAACGCGGGAGTGGCGTGGGGCGGAGCGCGGCACGCGGTGCTGGGATGACCGCGAACCGCCCCCGCGTCCCGAGGGGCGGGGCCCGAAGGAGACCTCCATGCCCGCCCGCCGCGTGTCCACCGCACTCGCCGTGACCCTCCTCGCCCTCGCCCTCCCGCAGGCCGCCGCGGCCCCCGCCCTCGCGCTGGAGGTCCGCCCCGGAGCCGCCGCCGAGTCCACCCCGTCCACGGTCACCGTCACCGGACAGGGCAGTGCCACCGCCACACCGGACGTCGCCGTCCTCGGCGTGGGCGTCGCGGCCACCGCGAAGACGGCGAAGGAGGCGCTCGCCGCACAGACCGCCGCGTCGAACGCCCTGCTCGCGGCCGTGCGCGCCCAAGGCGTGGAGGAACGCGACATCCGCACCGAGAGCCTCTCGCTGTCGCCGGTCCACGAGATCCACGACGGGACCTCGGAGTTGACCGGCTACGAGGCGGCGCAGTCGTTCTCGGTGAAGGTCCGCGACATCGCCGCCACGGGCAGGGTCCTCCAGGCGGTCACGGACGCGACCGGGGACGCGGGCCGCGTCCAGTCCGTCGTCTTCGACGTGGCCGACCCCGCTCCGCTGCACACCGCCGCCCGCGAGGCCGCGTACGAGGACGCGCACGAGAAGGCACTCCAGTACGCGCGCCTGGGCGGCCACCGGCTCGGCCGCCTGGTGTCCCTCAGTGAGGACGGCGGCGGCGAGTCCCGTCCGGTACCGATCGCGGCGGCGGCCTTCGACCAGGGCGGGGCGGTTCCGGTCGCGCCCGGAGAGATCCGGGACACGATCACGGTGACGGCGGTGTACGAACTCGACTGAGCCGGCGCCGAGGACCGCCGCGGCAGGGACAGCGCGGTCGGCGCGCTCAGGGGGAGGGCCGTCGTGCGCCGAGGTGGGGCGTGGACCGGCGACCGCTCACGAAGGGGCGGGGCTCAGCGCACCGCCGCCACCAACGCGGCCCGCTCCAGGCCCAGTTCGCGCGCAAGGGCCTCGTCCACCCACTCGTGGGTGCGCGCCCGGGACACCGCGCCCGCGTACGCCGTCATCTGCACGGCCAGACCGTCCAGCAGCGCGGTGAGCCGTAGGGCCGCGCCGGTCGGGTCCGGGCAGTGGAACTCGCCCGCGGCCACGCCTTCCGCGATCACCTCGGTGAGGGCGGCCTTCCACTGCTTGTCGAGGTCACGCGTGACCTCCCGCAGCGCGGGCTCGCGCAGCGCGGCGGCCCAGCCCTCGATCCACAACCGCCAGCCCTTGGCCTGCCCGGTCGGCGCGTACCAGCGCACCGCGGTCCGCAGCCGGCGCAGCGCGGTGGTGCGCCGGCCGAGCAGTTTGCGCAGATGGGCGAGGTCGTCCTCGGCCGCGTAGGTGAAGGCCGCGGCGACCAGCTTCTCCTTGGTCGAGAAGTGGTACAGCACCAGCGCGTTGCTCACCCCGAGCGCCGAGGCCACGTCGGCGATCCGCACCGCCGCCACACCCCGCGCCTCGATCTGCTCGACGGCGGCCCGCAGCAACTCCTCGCGCCGCTCCGCCACGCTCAACCGCACTCTCGCCACGCCGCAACCCTAGTCCCTCGCCCCCGGTGATGCGGGCGCAGGGCGCCAATGCGGGGTCCTTCGGGAGTGCGAACGCGACAACCTCGGCCGGGCTCCGCCCGCCCCCGGCGCCCGTCCAGCGGCCCGTGGGCCCGCCCGGGTGATGTCGGACCCCTTGACACCGTCGCGCGGCGGGGACCACAGTACGGCCACTACTGACTGTCCATTCAGTCAGTAGGCGTGTGTCAAGGCGATGTGTGCCCCGTCCGTACGTCCCCGTAGCGCCGCAGGAGTCCACCGTGTCCCAAGCACCGAGCACCCCGAGGCCCCGGCCCGAACCCGACCTGCCCGACCTCTCCGAGGGCTGGGGCGAACAGCGTTCCCGGCTGCGCAAGGACCTGCGCCGACTCGACGTGCTGTTCTTCCTCATCTGCACCCTCGTCGGCCTCGACACGATCGGCTCGGTCGCCGCCCAGGGGCCCGAGGGCCTGACCTGGATGGCGATCCTCGCGCCGGCCTTCTTCCTCCCGTACGGCCTGCTCGTCGCCGAACTCGGCTCCGCCTTCCCTGTGCAGGGCGGTCCGTACGTCTGGACGCGCCTCGCCTTCGGACGGCTGGCGGCCGGCGTCAACCAGCTCCTGTACTGGATCTCCAACCCCGTATGGGTCGGCGGCAGTCTGTGCATCATCGCGCTCACGACCTGGGAGGAGTTCTTCACCCCGCTGCCCGGGCTCTGGAAGTACGCGGCCGGGATGCTGTTCATCTGGGGCGGCGCCCTCGCGGTCGTCCAGTCGGTGCGGATCGGCAAGTGGGTGCCGATCGCCGGAGCCGTGGCCCGCATCGTCCTGCTCGGCTTCTTCCTCGTCTCCGTCGCGGTGTACGCGGTCCGGCACGGCGTCCATGCCCTGCCCGCCGGTGACTTCACCCCCACGTACACCGGGTTCGTCGCCCTCGTGCCGGTCCTGATCTTCAACTACGTGGGCTTCGAACTGCCCAGCTCGGCGGCGGAGGAGATGAGGAACCCGCGGCGCGACATACCGCTGTCCATCCTGCGCTCCGGGCTGGCCGCGCTGCTGCTCTACGGCGGTCCCGTCCTCGGCATCCTCTTCGTCCTGCCGGGCGAGCGGATCGGCAGCCTCGGCGGGTTCATCGACGCCTGCAAGGCCGTGTTCACCGTCTACGGAGGTTCGATCGCCGCGGACGGCACCGTCACGCTGACCGGGGCCGGTGCGGTCTTCGGCGGCGTCGCGGCGGCAGGACTCGTCGTCGGCCTGCTCACCTCCGGTGTCACCTGGGCCATGGGCGCCCACCGGGCGCAGGCGGTGGCCTGCGCGGACGGCGCGGGACCGGCCTGGCTCGGACACATCTCGGAGAAGCACGGCACGCCGGTGCGGGTGAACCTGCTCTCCGCCGTCCTCGCCTCGGTCCTCTTCGTGGTCGCCCTCAACCTCACGGGCGGCGACGGCGAGAAGTACTTCGCGGCGGGCCTCGGCCTCACCATCTGCACGACGTTCATCTCGTACGTGATCACCTTCCCGAGCCTCGCCGTGCTGCGCCGCAAGTACCCCGCGGTTCCCCGGCCGTACGCGGTGCCGGGCGGGCTGTTCGGCGCCCGGCTGGTCAGCGCGCTGGCCACCGTGTTCGTGGCCTTCACGGTGGTGGTGCTCGTCTGGCCCGGCTTCGGTGTCGGCTGGTTCGGCACGGCGGGCAGCGCCGCGGACTCGCTCCCCGAGTCCTTCGCGGGGCAGCGGCTGCAGTACACGCTCAGCCAGGTGGTGCCGCTCGTGCTGTTCGTGGGCATCGGGCTCGCCCTCTACGCGGCGGGTGCGCGGACCCGGCGGGAGAAGGGCTGACCGGGGAAGCCGCCGGATCCGGCCGGCCGGGGTGGAACCGGCCGGCGCGCTCCGGGCGAGCCGCCGGAACCGGCCGCACCCGTCGGCCCGAGCCCGGTCCGGCCGGTTCCGGCGGCTTCGCGTGATCAGTCGACGAACTGGTAGTCGGCCTCGATGCGGCCGTCCTCGCCGAGGACGAGGAACTCCAGTCCGCCGCCCGTCACCCGGTCCTCGCCCCGGTCGAAGGACTCCCAGCGGAACGTGACGACGTCCCGGAGCACGCGGGCGGGCTCCTGGATCCTGAACAGGTACGTCCCCGGAGCCACGAACTCCTCGTACGCGCGGGTCACGCGCGCGTGCAGTTCCTCGTGGCCGCGGGCCTCCAGGACGGCGGTGCCGAAGCCCAGGGCCACCGCCCGGTCGTGCATCTCCTGCGGAGGGCGCAGGACGTGCAGGCCGTCCTCCGCCCAGAGATCGTGCACGGTCTTGCGGCGGATCTCGGGGTCGGGCTCGTTCCAGACGCCGATGTAGCGCTCGATCAGGTCCTGCGCGTCGAAGGCGGGCATGGTGCTCCTCGTGCGGGTCGGTGCGCCGGCCGCGGTGGCCGGCGGGTTCTCGTGATGTCACCGACTCTGCTCGCGGCCCGCCCGCGCCTCAATTCCCGGCAGGGAATGGCCGTTCGGCCAGGACTCCGTGGGCGTCCAGGGCGATCGCCCCGCCCGGGTGCGCCAGCAGTGGGTTGATTTCCAGCTCGGCGAGCTCGGGATGCTCGGCGGCGGCTCGGGCCACCGCGCACACGGCGTCCGCGACGGCCCGGAGGGACACGGCCGGCGCACCGCGCCAGCCGGTCAGCAGGGGTGCGTGCCGCAGTTCGGCGAGCAGGGCACGCGCGCGTGCGGCCGTCAGCGGCGCCGGTGCGAGCGCCGTGTCGGCCAGCAGCTCCGCCGTGACGCCTCCGACGCCCACCATCGCCACGGGGCCGAAGGCCCGGTCCCGGCGCACCCCGACGATCAGCTCATGGGCGTGCTCGGGCGCCACCATGGCCTCGACGGCGTAGCGGCCGGCACCGGTCGCGGTCCGCATCCGCCGGAACGCTCCACGCAGGCTGTCCGCGTCGGCGAGGCCGAGGGCCACCCCGCCCGCCTCGGTCTTGTGGGCCGGCCCCATCGCTTTGAGCACCACGGGGAACCCAATGCCACGCGCCGCGGCGACCGCCTCGTCGGCGGACGTGACGAAACGGGCCGCCGGGAAGCGGAGTCCGTGCGAGGTCAGGAGCGCGCGGACGGTCTCGTAGGAGCCGTCCGGTACCGGGGGCGCGGCAGGGGGCGGATCCTGAAGCGACTCCTGGGCCGCCCACGGCGCCCTCAGACGGGCGACTGCGGAGAGTGCCGTCGCCGCCTGCTCGATGCGTTCGTACACGGGCACGCCCCGCCGGCGCAGCACGGCCAGCGCGGGCGTGTCCCGGGCCATGGTGTGCACGAGCAGGGCACGGCCCGACGCCTCGGCGGCGTCGGCCAGTTCACCCGCGACCTCGCACTCCCGCCCGGCCTGGGCCGGGTTGGCGCTCGCGTAGTCCCCGAAGTACCCGGTGAGGACGACCGCGTCGGCGTCTTTGCCGCGGAGCAGGGCACGGGCCACGCGCGCGTAGGTACCGAGATCGGCCTCCCCGGCGCCCGCGAGGTCGACGGGGTTGATACGGCCGGACCCGGGCGGCAGCGCCGCCGACACCTCGTGCGCCGTGTGCGTGGACAGCCGGGGCACGTCGAGGCCGCGTACGGCGCACGCGTCGGCGGCGAGAGCGCCCTGACCGCCGCTGTCGCCCACGATGGCGACCCGGTACGCGTGCGTGCCGGACCGGGGAGCGGCCCCCGACAGGAGGCACACCGCCGTGTCGACCAGTTCGCCCGCCGAGTCCAGCAGCAGGGCGCCCGCGTCCCGGCACACCGCGGCGACCGTGGCGTACGGGCTCACCAGCGCGCCGGTGTGGGAGGCTGCGGCGCTCGCCGAGGCCGCGCTCCGGCCGACCGTCAGCAGGAGCACCGGCTTGCCGGCGTCGTGCGCGGCCGCGAGGACGCGGGCGAGCCGGCGCCCGTCGCGGAAGTCCTCGACATACGCGGCGATGACGCGCGTCGGCTCATGGGCGACCAGGGCCTCCAGCGCGTCCGCCACGTCGATGTCGCGCTGGTTGCCCAGCGAGACGAAGCGGGAGAAGCCCTGCCCCGCGCGTGCGAGGAGACGGCCGATCTCCAGGGCGAGGTTCCCGCTCTGCGACACCAGACCGACGCCGCCCACCGGGAACTCGCCCCAGCTGAGCCGGAGTTGCGTGCTCGCGTCGACAAGTCCCATGCAGTTGGGGCCCAGCAGACGGGCCCCGCCACCGGTCACCAGCTCGGCGAGTGCCCGCTCCTCGGAGCTGCCGCCGCCCGCGCTGACGACGGTGAAACAACGGGCACCGACGGCGAGTCCCTCCGCGACGACGGCCCGTACCGACGGTGCGGGCACCGCCACGACGACATGCTCCGGTGCGTCGGCCAGGCCGGTCAGACCGGGCCGGAACGGCACTCCGTCGAGGCTGCCGCCGCGCCGGTTCACCAGATGGACCGACCGGCGGCCACGGCCCGACAGGGCCCCCTTCGCCAGCCAGTAGCCCCATTTCTCGGGGTTGCCGGACGCGCCGACCACGGCGACGGAGGCCGGGTCGAAGAGGGCGTCCAGCGGCGCCTCGGCCGTCATCCGTACCACCCGAAGCGCTCGGCGATCACCGGCAGCCGCTCGGTGACGATGGCGTGCGCGGCGGCCCGCGGCGTCGTCCCGTCGGCCTCGGCGCGGGCCAGCATCCGGTCGATCAGGTCGCGCATGGAACGCCGTGTGTACGTGAACGCCTCGTCCGCGTCGGCGCCGATGTCACCGAACAGCGTCCACCACCACCAGGCGTTCGTGCCGGAGTTGACGACGACGTCCGGGAGGACGGTGACCCCGCGCGCGGCGAGCGACTCCTCCGCCTCGGGCAGCACGGGCATGTTGGCCGCCTCGACGATCCAGCGCGCGGTGATCCGCCGCTGGTTCACGCCGTCGATCGCGTACGAGACGGCCGCGGGCACCAGCACCTCCGCGTCGGCGGACAGCCAGGCGCCGCCCGGCAGTTCCCGGTCGACGGGCCGCAGCGCGGAGCGGTCGACCGTCCCGTACACGTCCCTGGCCGCGAGGAGCGCCTCCACGTCGAGGCCCTCGGGATTGGCGATCGTGCCCTTGACGTCGGCGACGGCCACCACGCGCAGCCCCGCGCGGGACAGGAAGCGCGCCGTGGCGCCGCCCATGGTGCCGAGCCCCTGCACGGCCACCCTCGTGCCCGCGTACGGCACCCCCGCGCGGTCCAGCGCGGCGAGCACCGACTCCGCGACACCGCAGCCGCCCACCAGCTCGTCGAGCCCGATGCCGTCGACCTCGACCGCGAAGGCGTCCGCGAGCCGTCGCCGGGCCGTGGCCTCGTCGTCGAGCAGCGGGTACACGGCCTGGATGGAGGAGACCAGTCCCGCCTCCTCGACCGCACGGTCGACCAGGTCCTGGGTGAGGCCGAGGTCCTCACCGGTGGTCCAGAAGCGCTCGATGTACGGGCGCATGGCGCGCAGGTAGCGCACCAGGATGCCGTACGCCGCCGGGTCCTGGGGGTCGCAGTCGATGCCGCCCTTCGCGCCGCCCAGCGGGACGTAGCGCCCCTCGGGGTTGTAGTGCAGCGCTTCCTTCATGGTCATGCCGCGGGCGAGGCCTGCGACCTCGTCCAGCGTGCATCCCGGGCGCATGCGGAGGCCGCCGCTGGAGACGCCTCGCACCAGCCGGTCGACCACGAGGAAACCCTGGCGGCCGGTGACGTGGTCCGTCCAGGTGAGTGACATCAGGGGGGCGGTCATGGGGTCTCCTCGGGGATGGTGATCAGGGTGGGGCCGGGGGTGCGCAGTGCCTCGGTGAGCGCGGTCGTCAACTCCTGCGGGTCACGCACGCGCGTGCCCTGCCCTCCGTAGGAGCGGGCCAGGGCGGGCAGGTCGACCGGCGCGAGATCCACCGCGGTGGGGGTGTCGCCCCGTGCGGCCATCTCGTCGCGGATCTCTCCGTAGCCGCCGTTGTCGAACACCAGCACCGGCAGGGGCAGCCCGAGCTGCGCCGCGGTCGCCAGTTCCTGCACCGTGAACTGGAGGCCACCGTCGCCGCCGAGCGCCACCACCTGGCGATCCGGGCACGCCACCTTGGCACCGATCGCCGCGGGCAGCGCATAGCCGAGCGTGCCGAAGCCGGTCGGGTGAAGATAGCGGCCCTCGGGGCCCAGCGGGAGGTGGGGGAGGGCTCCGTAGTAGCAGCACTGGGCGCTGTCCGAGGTGACGACCGCGTCGTCGGCGAGGACGGCGCGGACCGCCCGCAGATACGGCAGCCACCGGGCGTCGCGAGCGGAGGTCTCGGCGTCGCGGGCCGCCCGCAGGAGCCGCGCCGCGCGGGCGGGCTCCGTGTCGTCGGCGAACGCGCCGTCGGGGACCGCGATACGGGGGCGTTCCGGGCGTCCGCGGCCGTCGGCACTGTCGTCGCGGAGCGCACCGACGGGCACGCGCGCGTGCCCGCGAGAGGCGGGGAGCAGCGCCGTCACCTCGGACAGCAGCGCGCGCAGGCTGACCTGTGCGTCGCCGACGACCTCCACGTCGGCGGCCGCACCGGCGTACATCTGGTCCGGGTCCACGTCGACGCGGATCAGCGTGCCGCCGAGGGTCGGGGGCGGGGACCACAGGTCGGACTCGGCGAGCTCGGTCCCCACCGCCAGTACGACGTCACACGTCGCGAGCCACCCCTGGACGGACGGACTGTGCAGCGAGACGCCGAGGGACAGCGGGTGGCGCTCGGGGACGATCCCCTTGCCGTTGGCCGTCGTGACGACGGGCGCGCCGAGCCGCTCGGCGAGCGCGAGAACCGACGCGGACGCGCCGCGTGCCCCGCCGCCGAGGACGAGCGCCGGGCGGCGCGCCGAGGCCAGCAGCTCGGCGGCCTTCCGTACGGCTCCCGCGCCGGGCGCGACGGGCGCGACGGCCGGGGCGACGCGTACCGGCCCGGTCTCCTCGGCGGTCTCCAGCAGGTCCAGCGGCACCTCGATGTGCACGGGGCGGGGCCGTCGCGCGGTGAAGAGCGTGAAGGCCCGTGCCACGGCCGCGTCGATCTCCGCCACCGAGGAGACCCGGTGGCTGAACGCCGCCACCCCGCGCATCGTCTCGGTCTGGCTGCGCATCTCGTGCAGCAGACCGGTCGCGAGCCGGGGGTGGCGCAGGGGCATCCCCGGCGACACGACCAGCAGCGGCACGCTGTCGGAGTAGGCCTGCCCCACGGCGGCCGCGGCGTTCAGCAGCGCGGGCCCGGTCGTCGTGATCACCACGCCGGGTCGCCCCGTCACACGCGCGTACCCGTCGGCGGCGTATCCGGCGCCCTGTTCGTGGCGCGGCAGGGTGTGCCGGATGCCGTACGCGGCCAGGTGACGGTAGATCTCCAGGTTGTGCGTCCCGGGGATGCCGAAGACGTGGGTCACGGCGTGCGCGGACAGGGCCCGGACGAGCGCCTCGCCGCCGGTGAGGCGGACGGGTGCCTCGCCCCCGGGGACGGGGACGGGTGCTTCGCTCCCGGTGACGAGGGCGGGGACGGGCGCTGCGCCGCCGACGGGTGGCTCGCCGCCGCTGAGGGGTCCGGTCATCACAGGCTCCGCGAGACGACGAGCCGCATGATGTCCGAGGTCCCCTCCTCGATCTCCTCCAGCTTGGCGTCGCGCATCCACTGCTCGACCGGGTACTCCCGTGAGTAGCCCCAGCCGCCGAGCGTCTGGACGGCGGCCCAGGTGCACCACGCGGCGGTCTCGGACGCCGTCAGCTTGGCCATCGCCGCCTCCGCGGTCGCGTCCAGACCGGCGTCGAGGCGCTTGGCGGCCCGCCAGGTCATCAGCCGGGCCTGCTCCACGCGCGTGCGCATGTCGGCGAGGCGGAAGGCGACCGCCTGATGTTCGATGATCGGCCTGCCGAACTGCCGACGCGTGCGGGCGTAGTCCCGCGCGTACTCGTACGCCGCCCGTGCCACCCCGGTCGCCGCCGCACCGAGGACCGTGCGGGAGATGTCGAAGGTACGCATCAGCCCGCGGAAACCCTCGCCCTCCCCGCCGAGGCGGTGCCCGGCCGGGACGTGCGCGTCGTCGAGGAACATCTCGCGGCAGACGATGGCGCGCTGCCCCATCTTGCGCATGGGCTCCCCGAAGGTGACGCCCTCGGTGTCCTTGCGGAGCAGGAACGCGGTGACCCCGTCGGCGCGGCGCGCGGGGTCGGTCTTCGCGAACACGACGTACTGCTCCGCCTCGCCGGCGTTCGAGATCCACGCCTTCTGGCCGTTGAGGCGGTATCCGGTGCCGTCGCGGTGCGCCGTGGTGACGATGGAAGCGGCGTCGGAGCCCGCTCCCGGCTCCGTGGTCGCCAGCGCGGTCATGGGGGTGCCGGGGCCCGTGAGCGGCGTCAGCCACTCCCGCTTCTGCTCCTCGGTGCCGAGTTCCATGACCGGATCGGCGAAGAAGCCGTTCGAGCACAGCAGATTGCCGATGCCCAGGTCACCGACACACAGCTCCTCCTGCACCAGGACCTGGGTGAACACGTCGGTGAATCCGCCACCGCCGAACTCCTCGGGCAGCATGAAGCCGGTGATCCCGACCTCGGCGGCCATGCGCCACAGGTCCCACGGCGTCTCGACGTCGGCCTCGTCGACCGCGCGGGCCCGCGGACGGATCTCGTCCCGCGCGAAGGAACGCGTCAGCTCCACGATGTCGCGCTGCTGCGCGCTGAGCGGGACCAGCTCGGTGGGGAGGTCGGACATGGTGCCTCCAGGTGCGGACGGGGTGGTGGGGCCGGGGCATGGGGTGATCGGGGGACCGGAGGACCCGAGGACCGGGGATCCCCGGGACCCGGCGGACGGTTACTGAATCACCAGTCAGTATCGGAAGTGATCTCGCGCCGTGTCAACGTACTGAACGGTGGATCAGTAAAAGAAGTCCTCGCGCCCCTGGGCGGCGGGCGGTGCGGCGGGGGAGGGTCCGGTGACTTCACGATGTACGCGGTGCGATGCCCCGGGGGCGACTTCGCCGGCCCGTCGTCCAGTACGGTTCCCTCGCGCGGAAGAAGTGCGTGCGCGGTGGGGTTGAGGGATGCAGAACGAGGCCGGTGGACATCGCGCTGTGACCGGGGCGACCCGGCGCTGTCAGAGGCGACGACCATAATGAAAAGCCTGACCGACTCCATCTGGAGGTATCCGTGACCGGTTTCCGTACGTTGAGCTCCGGGCTCCGCACCTTGCGGCCCGCCGCCTTCGGCGCGGATCCGGGTGGTGAGCGCCTGGAGCGCATCCGCCGGTCCCCGAACTTCGCGGACGGTGTCTTCCAGAATCCGGAGCGTGCCCGGACCCGCCCCGACGGCTCGATGCTGGAGTTCGCGAAGGTCTACTTCCGCTCGGAGGAGCGCGTCCACCGCACCCCGACCGGGACCGTACCCATGCACGCGACGACGCTCGCCGACCTCGCGCGGCCCGCGCCGAGCGGGCTGCGGCTCACCTGGATGGGGCATTCCAGCGTGCTCGCCGAGATCGACGGGCACCGCGTGCTCTTCGACCCCGTCTGGGGCGAGCGCTGCTCCCCCTTCGCCTTCGCCGGCCCCAAGCGGCTGCACCCGGTGCCGCTGCCGCTGGCCGCGCTCGGCCCGGTCGACGTGGTCGTCATCTCCCACGACCACTACGACCACCTCGACCTGCCCACCATCAAGGCCCTGGCCGGCACGGACACCCTGTTCGCGGTGCCGCTCGGCGTCGGAGCGCATCTCGAGCACTGGGGCGTGTCACCCGACCGACTGCGCGAGCTGGACTGGCAGGAGTCGACGAAGGTCGGCGGCATCACCCTGACCGCCACTCCGGCGCGCCACTTCTGCGGGCGTGGCCTGCGCAACACGCAGCACACCCTCTGGGCCTCCTGGGTCGTCGAGGGCGACGCGCACCGGATCTACCACAGCGGCGACACGGGGTACTTCGACGGCTTCAAGGAGATCGGTGCCGAGCACGGCCCGTTCGACGCCACCATGATCCAGATCGGTGCGTACAGCGAGTTCTGGCCCGACATCCACATGACGCCCGAGGAGGGCATGCGGGCCCACCTGGACCTCCAGGGCGGGCAGCCCACCGGTGTGATGCTGCCGATCCACTGGGCCACGTTCAACCTGGCGCCGCACCCGTGGGCGGAGCCCGGTGAGGGGACGATCGCCGCCGCGCGCGCCATGGGCGCACGCGCCGCGCTGCCCCGCCCCGGCGAGCCCTTCGAGCCGACGGCCGAGACGGTTCCGGCCGAGCCCTGGTGGCGGGGTGTGGCCGCCGCACCGGCCGGTGGCTGGCCCGCCGCCGGGGACGAGCGCGCCGATACGCCGGGTGACGTCGTCGAGGGCGCGGCGGAGGGCACCGGCGAGCCGGAGACGGTGCCCGCGGGCTGACATTCGTATCGACGGCGAGGGCCGGGGAGCGCATCGCTCCCCG